>NZ_KV878783.1:4344694-4987739 GCF_001890765.1 Spirulina major PCC 6313
TTGCCAGAGGGGCAGCCCCGCCCGTTTCCCCAACCAATCATGCAATGCTGTATCCAATGCCGCCCGCGTCGCTGAGGACAGGGAGGCAATTTCAGCGGCGATCGCTTGACGTTGGAGGGGATGGTACTGCCGCAGGATCGGGGCGATCTGGCTTAGTTCCGTCTGCATGGTGGTGGCGGTGAGGCCCTCCTGGCGGGTGACGGAAAAGGCCGTGGCCTCGCCCCACCCCTCAATGCCGTCGGCGTAAATGCGCACCCAGAGGTTGGTGTTTTGCGTGGACGTGCCGCGACTAATGGTTAACGCAACGCGCTTATGGACGGTGAAGGGAGTGATGGTGATATCCACAGAGTTTTAAGGAGATCGCGGGGGTTAGCGGTTATAGCGTTGGGTCAGGGTGAGGAGGCGATCGCTCAAGGCCTCGGTTAACTGTGCTGAAGATTGGTAACGCCACCGCCAATTTCCTGCATTCACGCTCGGATCATTCATCCGCGCCCGACCGTCCAAATCCAGCAAATCCTGGAGCGGCAAGATCGCTTGATTGGCCACTGACGCGAGGGCAAGGGTGATGAACTCCCAATTCATCGCGGTGATCTGTGCGGGGGTCTCGTAACCGAGATACTGCGCCACGTTGTGCCGTTCGGTGTCTCCCGTTGTGGCCCACCAGCCGAGGGTTGTGTCGTTGTCGTGAGTGCCGGGATAGACAACACAGTTTTGGCTGTAGTTGTGGGGTAAATAGGGGTTGTGGCTGTCGTCCCCAAAGGCAAACATCAGGATCTTCATGCCCGGAAAATCAAAGCGATCGCGCAAGGCCTCCACTGGCGGCGTAATCACCCCCAGATCCTCCGCCATGACCGGCAGTGAGCCGAGGCGATGGCCCAAGGTTTGAAAAAAGGCCTCCCCCGGTGCGGGAATCCATTCGCCATTGAGGGCGATCGTTTCCTCTCCCGGCACTTGCCAATAGGCCTCAAAGCCTCGGAAATGGTCAACGCGCACCAAGTCCACATACAACAACGTCGCCCGGAACCGGTCTACCCACCAGGCGAAGTCCGTCGCTTCGAGGGTCTCCCAGTCATAGACCGGATTACCCCAGAGTTGCCCCGTGGCGCTGAAATAGTCCGGCGGCACGCCCGCCCGGTAGGCCGGTGCAAGGGTATCAGGGTCGAGTTTAAAAATCTCCCGATTCGCCCACACATCGGCACTATGTTCGCAGACATAGATTGAAACATCGCCGATGATCTGAATATTGCGATCATTGGCATAGCGGCGCAGGGCTTGCCATTGGGCGAAAAATTTAAACTGGACAAATTGATGGTAGGTGATGCGGTGGCTTAACTCGGCCCGTTTTGCTGCCAATACCGCCGGATCGCGCCGCGCTAAACCCGGTTCCCACTGATGCCACATCCGTTCCGGTTGCTGTTCATGGATCGCAATGAACAAGACGTAATCCTCTAACCACCCGGCCTGCGCTTGGCAAAACTGCTCAAATTCTGGGCTGGGGCTAAAGTTGCCGTAGGCCTGTTCGAGATAGTGGGTTTTATGGGCAATGACGCGATCAAAATCCACCTGTTCCGGGTTCACATCATCCAAGGGGGCGATCGCTGCCGTGATTAACCCCTCCGCCGCCAGTTGATCCAGACTGATCATCAGGGGATTGCCCGCAAAGGCACTGAAATTCATTGTGTAGGGCGAATGTTCATACCCCGTCGGCCCCAAGGGCAAAATTTGCCACAGTTTTTGACCGCTGCGCACGAGGAAATCAACGAAATCATAGGCAGCTTGGCCGAGATCGCCAATGCCATAGGGGCCAGGTAGTGAGGTGGGATGAAGCAAAATACCACTTGCGCGGGGAAATGCCATAGCTGAGGAATTCTCTCAATCGAATGAAGTGCCATGTTCATTACACCATGGCGATTCGGCGATCGCTGTATTTTGCCCGATTTGATCCTAATTTGTTCAAGCCAGGATGGCTCTCACGAATGATGCGCATCCTGACCAATCAAAAAAGAGAAGCCAAGTTTGACTTCTCTTTTTTGTGATACCCCCAAGGGAATTCGAATCCCTGTCGCCTCCGTGAAAGGGAGGTGTCCTAGGCCTCTAGACGATGGGGGCCTGTCTTTTTTCGCTTGATGAGCGCAGTTTTGAAGGGCGCGTTTCACTCGAACGTTTCTAACTATAGCGAACCCCTATGGGACTGTCAAGAATATTTTTAGAATTTTTTGATCTGCTGCGGCTCCAGCCCTGAATCATCCCCTAGAGTTTGCCAAAGCGGAGTTGGCTGAGTCGCTGTTGAGCTTGGGGGTCAAGGCCGCTAAACAGAAAACGGCGGGACGATTGTTTGGGTTTGCGATCGCGATGCACCCGGCGACGATTAGACTGCTGCACCGCGATCGCCAATTGCCGCGCCGACAAACATTCCGCCCCGTACCCACTAGCCGTCTGCTGTTGGGCATAGTCCGATGTAGCGACGATCAACCGTTTGCGGGTGACTTGGCGGGCATGGTGGGCGCAGGACTTTTCAATGTAAGCATCAGCGGTTTGGGCGTAGTCCGTATAATGCACGGACAGATGGGGCGTGTAGGCTTCGGTGTAGGCTTTTTCGCGGCGAGCGTAGGCATCAAAGACCACTTGGGTTTGAAAATCCTGCAAGGCGGCGTAGTTAATCAACTGTTCAATCAGGCGATCGCGGGCCGCATCAAGACCCTCTTGCTGTTGCAGTTGTTTGAGATCGGGCCAAGCCCCGATCATGTTGTAGCCATCGACCAGGAGACGAGCAAAAAAACGGGGAGCAGTCATGATTGAGGTTAGCGTCTAAGAGCGTCATAAAAACAGCAGGAATAGTAAGGGGGTCTTGTTCGGATGGTTGCAATGCGATCGCCACCCAACCGGGCCGCCATTGCATCAATGCAATCTCAACTGCAACCAGCACAAGTTTTGAGCAAGAACCTCACATCATGTTAACAATGATTGCGAGTTGTAACTGAATCAATCATCACAAAGTTAGTGCTTGATGTTCTCGATCTCTCTGCTTCACAGATGCGATCGGTTGTTAGGGCGTTTCAGGCATGGGACTGTCAGCCTCTGGCTCACGCATACCAGATCCAGACTCGCAACTTGGGTGATGTATCAACAGTAGCCCAAGCCCGGAGAAAGATTGAGGGAGAGGGCGACATGGAATGCACTCTGAACCCTTTTGATTAGATGTGACGCACCATCGCCCCCACTATGCCGCCGCTTGCATGAGTTCTTGGTAAGTCTCAAGGATTTTCTGAGCTTTAGAACTCCACGTAAATTCTTTGCTTCTCTGGACGGCTTGCAGTGACATGTGATGGAGTAAGGCGCGATCGCTCACCAATATTTCAATGGATTTCTTTAATTCCTGGACAACAAAATTTCTCGAAATCGGATTGATTTTAAATCCAGTTTTTTCAGTGACATACTCACCAATTCCACCATGATCAACAACAATACAAGGCAACCCATTCGCCATCGCCTCTATCACAACCGCACCACCAAATTCACGAACAGATGGAAAACAAAAAACATCAGATGATCTGTAATACTTCAATGTCTCTTGTTGTTGAACCCATCCCGTAAAACTAACTTTGTCTTGAAGCTCTAGCCGCTTAACTTGTTGCTCTAAAGCAGTTCGTTCTCCACCATCACCAACAATCGTCAGGAAAACCTTGTGCTGAATAGATTCTTCTAACTTGTAAAGCGCATCAATCAAAATATCCGCCCCTTTATAGGGCACAAGGCGACCAACAAAGAGAAGATGAACTTCTGTCCTATTCTTTGATTCAAGATCACTTTTTTTATCATTATGCAAGAAAGACTCTTTAATACCATTCTCATAAAATATTTTGACTTTGTGATTTTCAATATTAAATAAATCTTTAATGAGCTTCAACGTATAAGTAGATCCAACAAGAATATGATGAGCCTTCTCATAAGTTTCCCGATAACCCGGAATGATAAATCGACCGATTGCTCGGAGAAAATTAAAATTAGCAAATTCTCGTTTTGCAACATCTTTGAAACCATCTGGAAAAGGAACACCTCCATTGACTGGCCCAATCACAAATGGTGTTCGTTTACATGCCTTAATGATTTTCGCAGGATAGCGTGGCATCATCGGGGTGATCACATGGACAATATTATAGTGGCCTCTGATCACCAATTTGTTGAAATGGTGGTAAACAAGGTGGTTGAATTCATGATAAATAGGATATGTCAACGTATGATAGATCGGCCAAATCACCCGGCCATTGATCTTACTAAAGCGTTCGACAAAAGCATAGTATTTCTTGATGAAGCTGCTTTCGGAAATATAAGCGATATCTCGATCTGGATGTAGTCTTTCTAGCGCATCTTTATTCCTTGCATGCGTCACTAGGGTGGTGTTGACGTGACGACTAATCTGTTCATAAAAGCAGTAGCCTTGAAATGGAACTGAAGACCATTCAGGATTACACTGCTCAATAATCAAAAGAATTTTCGTGTTTTCCATGATTCTTTCCTGCATTTAATTTTTCTCTTGTGAGTAGACTTTTTTTCGCAAGAGTTTAGACTGGATCTATTAAAGAGCAATCAAACTCAGATTCTTATGTCGGCAGTGCTAAGAATGTAGTGAAAAATGACCGAAACCAAAGCTTTTTCTATCTGATTCCACTACTTGCATACCACTATAGCGGTTTGCATTTTGATCAGGTACAGCCCTTACTCTCAATTTCTCTCCCAGCAGGACGATGGACGTTGAGGCGTGTTGCATGATTTTTCTATACTCATGAGGTGCGCTCCCTACTCCAAGCTCTTGTCCTAGCTAGGACGAGGTAGGACGAGGAACTTGAGAATGTGTCTCATGGATTGAGACAAGTCGATACTCTTTTGTCACGAAATCTTGACTTAAACGAAGATATTAGTACACTTGCCCTTTTGCTTGAATTTAACTCCAATTATATTTTGAAAAATCCTGAGAAATTGATCTGGTTGACCCATTTATCTCATGTTCTCTTGCAGATCTATCTCACATTTTTCAGGTTGTGCTAAAAAAAGGGGTGGATTGCAGAAGTGTTGAATGGTTTGTTTGTTCTAGTTGAATTTGGACACACTAATCCTATGAAAAGCCAAAATCAACATCGTGGAATTAACTTTCTAAACCAATGTACATAACTGATTTGCTCACACATGAACGCTTGCAAATAGCGGAGCTTATCTAACAAACTCTTTCTCGCTTCTTTTGGGATTTCAGTCAATTGCAGTATCAGATATCCTAAAAGCGTTGTCTTGGGCTACATTAAGCTTTGACCGGGACAAGGCGAATGGTGATTGGACGGCAATTCAACGCTGGCAGCATTGGCTAACACAGATAGCATGATTGCAGACCGTGTGGCGCTATGGCCACCGTTCTGTGGTTTCAGGGCTGCGATCGCCCCTAAGGTGCTGGGGGACTGAGGGGGTTATGGCGCGATCGCATCGGGCGGTAAGTGGATTTCGGGGTCTTGGGCAACCCAGCCGATGGGGGAGGCTTGGCGCACTTCAAAATGAAGATGGGGCGGGGGAATATCCGGCTGGCCGCTGGTGCCGACGCGGGCGATCGCTTCTCCGGCTTGCACCCATTGCCCCACCTCCACCAACGTATCTTGCAGATGGGCGTAGCGGGTCTGCCGTTCTGTGCCATGTTGCAAAATCACTAAAGTACCATAGGCATTTTGTGAACCCACAAACACCACCACCCCCGGCGAGGCAGCAAGTACCGTGGTTCCCGGTTCTGCGAGTAAATCCATGCCGCTGTGAAAGGTTTGCTCTGTGGCGTTGGGTGTTGCGTCGTACCATCCGTAGGCTAAGCCGATGGTGGCGGGTTGGGGGAGGGGATAAAGGCTCAAACCAATGTAGGTATCGCGGCGGCTCGGATCATTGTCGTTCTGAGGATTACCAGGGATAAACGCAAGGCTCGCCGGGGCTTGGCAGCCGTTGAGTTCAAACAGGACATCCGCCCGGACTCCGTAGGCTTGGGCCAGATCTTGCCAGGTTGCACCGGCGGGAACCTGAACCGCGATGCCATTGAAGGGCGGAATTTTGACAATGCGGCCGGGGGCGATCGCATTACCCGCTAGATCGGGGTTAAAGGTGCGCAGGGTTTGGGGCGTGAGGCGATAGCGTTGGGCGAGGCTGCTCACGGTGTCGCCAGCTTGGGCGGTGTGGGTTTGAAACCGATTGAGCGCCGGGGGTAAACAGAGCGGGGACGATTGTGCCAGGGTGGCGGGGGCGACTCCACTCAATCCGATCACGGTTGTGGCTAAAAGACGAAGCATCATGGTGTGTTGTTAAAGAGTGTGGTGAGCAAGCCCGCCAGATAAAACCGACTGTAACCGATCAGATACAGACCATTAATCGCCACCAAAATTCCCCGACTCCATCCCGTTTTCAGCACTGTCCAAGCAAGGGGCGACAATCCCAACACGAGGAGCAATTCTACCCCTGCTACGATGCGGCCATGGTGGCGGGGGTCCCAATAGGAGAGGGGGCTGATGAAACGGTAATTGCTGAGGGGGAAAAAATGGCGGTGGGCATCGTCGTGATGAACGGGAATATCAAGCAGGGAATGGCCGATCATACTCGCAAAGAAAAAGAATCCCCAGCGCCATTGACCCCAGAGGCAGAGGAGGAGGCCCAGTATCGCCAGGGGAAACGAATGCCCTAGGGTAATTGCGGTTTGCCAGCCCACGGATTCGTAATAGGTTTCTGACCAAATCTGCGCTTCGGGCAGGCGATAGATGAGTTTAGCGACGGCGTAAAAGAGGAAGATGGGGAGATCGGGCGCGATCGCACCCCAGGTAATCGCCGTCACCGCATCCGGCGCAAGGCCATAGCCCAACGCCACCACATTCAAAACATAATGACTCGGTGTGTTCATCCTGATCCTGTCTCGATAATGATGAGCGATCGGATCATCCCAACAACAATCAGGGGTTATTGGTTATTGATTTATTTATTTATTTATTTATTTATTTATTTATTGATTGGCTTTGGTGTCTTGGACGGCCGCCCAAAATAGCACAATCGTGACCGGCACACTCAACGCTAGAATCGCCGCCGTGACGGGTGTCCCGTAGGTGGGATTACCATAGCCCAATTCAAACACTGAACCCACGGCTGCGATCGCACTCACGCAGCACAACGCTAAATAAATTCCGCTCTTAACGGTCATGCCCATCAGCTTTTCCGACTCCTTTTTGACATCAACAATTGAACAGCAAGGCTGAATCCAATGGTGGCGCGGGTTATTTCACCGCTTGCACCGCATTCACTGAAAAATTATTTTTCTTCAGTTCCTCGGCCAACACTAAGCCATTTTCCACCCGATCCACAAACAGCACCCCATTGAGGTGATCCATTTCATGCTGAATCACACGGGCTAAGAGACCTTTGGCTTTCATCCGTTGGGGGCGGCCTTGTTCATCTTTAAACGACACCTCAACGGTTTGAGGGCGGGTCACGGGCAAGTAGACCCCCGGAATACTTAAACAGCCTTCTTCGGCATCACAGACCCCATGACTGACGGCGGTGATCTTAGGATTAATCATAACCAAGGGGAGATTTGCCGGATTGCTGGGGTCACAGTCAATCACAATCAATTGTTTATGAACCCCCACTTGGGGCGCGGCCAAGCCAATCCCATCGGAACTGTACATGGTTTGGAGCATTTCACGGGCTAATTGACGAATGGCATCGTCTACCTTCGCAATCCGTTTAGCCGGTTGGCGGAGCACCCGCTCGCCCAAATAATGCATATCGAGGGGCGGTTTGGACAGTTTTTGTTTTTCAACAACGATCGAGGCAGCCATACGCGCTTGAAATAGTAAAGATATCTATACGGAAATTCGCTTTAATCTTAACAGTTCTCGGTGGAGGACTTCCGCCTTGCCCCGAAATCTGGAAATCAGGCGCAAAGCGATCGTGGCATAGTGGGGACATTGTGAACCGGTTAACCCCTTTTGTGTGGTGCTATGAGTATCGAATCCACCTTTGATTCTGACGCGGAACTCTCCCGTGAACCGGCGGTTCCCCTCACCTTGAAAACCCAACTTAGCTATGGCGTGGGGGAGGTGAGCAGTGAGATCACCGGGAGTATTTTGGTCTTTTTTTGGCTCTATTTTCTGACGAATGTGGTGGGGTTGCCGCCGGCTCAGGCGGGGTCTGTTTTAATTATTGCGCGGGTGTGGGATGCGGTACTTGATCCCTTGGTGGGGTGGTTGAGTGACCAGACACGATCGCGCTTCGGGCGGCGGTATCCTTGGATGCTCGGCGGGGCGATTCCCCTGGGGGTGAGTTTCGCATTTTTGCTCTGGGCGATGCCGTCGGCTCCCTTGCAGTGGCGTTGGCTCTACGCGACGGCGATGGCGTTGCTGTTTTACACGGCGTTTACGGTGGTGATTGTGCCCTATTCCACCCTGGGGGCAGAATTAACCCACCAGTACCAAGAACGCACCCGCCTCGTCAGTGTGAAGGCTTCGTTTACGATTGGCAGCAGCATTATGGCGTTGATCTTGGCGCAGGTCATTTTTGGGGTGATCGAGGATGAGGTGCTGAAGTATCAGGTGTTGGGGGGAATTTGTGGCGCGATCGCTTCCCTCAGTATGGTGATCTGCGTTTGGGGAACCCGCGATCGCTTCGCCGCCATGCAAGCCTTCCGCCATCGCCCCGTCAAACCGCCCCCACTGCCGATCCGCCAACAAATTCACATGGCCGTTAGTAACCGTCCCTTTCTCTTCGTCGTTGGGATTTATCTCTGTTCCTGGCTCGGTTTGCAGGTCACAGCGGCGATTTTGCCCTACTTCGTTGTGGAATGGATGGGATTAACAGAGCAGGCCTTCACCCAAATGGCCTTAACCGTGCAGGGAACCGCGTTTTTGATGATGATCTTTTGGCGGCGGTTGAGTTTGCGACTCAGTAAACGGGCGATCTATCTGTGGGGTGTCCCCTTAACCTTTGTGGCGCAGTTGGGTTTGTTTACGCTCCAACCGGGTCAAACGGGCTTGATGTATGGGTTTGGCATCTTGGCCGGGATGGGGTTATCAGTGGCGTATTTGATTCCTTGGTCGATGTTGCCCGATGCGGTGGATTTTGATGAACTGCGCACAGGGCAACGGCGGGAGGGCATTTTTTACGGGTTGATGGTGCAGATGAAGAAGTTAGCGATCGCCGTCACGATTTTCTTCATCAGTCGCCTCCTCGATTCCTCCGGCTTCGTCACCGATAACCTCAGCAACCCCGAACAACCCGCCGCCGCCCTCTGGATGATTCGCCTCCTGATCGGACCAATTCCAGTGATCAGCCTCGTGGTGGGGATGATCCTCGCCGCCGCCTATCCCCTCTCCCAAGCCGTTCACGGTGACATCATGCTCAAACTCGCCACCCAACGCCGCCAACCCGAAACCCCACCGGAACCCTAATGCTCTCTTGTTGAGAGTTTCTCCAGAAATGAGAAATTATTCCGCCATTGTGCGGAAGAGGGCGCGATCGCGCAACTTTCGCCCCAGAGGAATCGTCCCAAAGAAATCAAGAGCACCTTGACTTCTGGGCAAGATGCTCCTGCGTCACTCAATCGTGTGGTGTTATTTAAACCAGTGGATTTTGGTCTTACCGTGTTGCGACCAAATATCCACTGGTTTAATTCTATTCCTCACACCGCCTTCACTGTAAGCCCATGGCTTGGGATTATGGAGCACTAGAGTGACAGTCTGTAAATCGGCATTCCCATGAATTTTCCCCCAGGGTAAAGGCGGACAGCAGCATCGTGGCTCAGGTTTGACAAAATCTCAAAAATTCAGTACATTAGATAACTGCGTTTCCAATGCGTGCGGAACTGGCGGAATTGGTAGACGCGCTAGATTCAGGTTCTAGTGGGAGCAATCTTGTGCGAGTTCAAGTCTCGCGTTCCGCATAAACAGTAAACCCTTATAAATCAATAGTTCTAGCGATTTGCTAGGGCTATTTTTTTTGCCATCTACCAAAAATCTACTAAACCCATTATACCCATTGGTAATCTGGTAGACGCTACCAGTGGTACAGGGGATAAGCACCGATGATAAATCAGAGTACATTTCTCTGGCAGTGGGGAGAGCTTACCACAGACGCTCACACCGTCAAGGGTCACTACGGTACTCACTCCCTACGAGTTCCGTGTCTACGTTTATCCCCTTGACTGTGCTCGCTAGTCTGTGACCCATTCTTCTTTGTTGCCAGAGGGAATGTCTCTCCGTGGTACAGCTAACGTGGTTACAGGACAATCACTGGCAACGACTACAACAGCGATCGCCAAAAAAAAATCACCCCCAATCTGTGAGGGTGAGTACCTATCCCTGAAATCGTTAAACAAAGCGTTAAACGATTTTTCAGGAATACCTACATACCCAGAAGTGTTGAATGCCAGAAATCCCCGCTAACGGTAAACTCTGTTAATGCTTGACTAATTTTCCAGCATTTATCTACAGCGTTAATAATACCAGCGTCATCAAATTGTTCACCGCTAGATTTAACCGTGATTTTGTCTGTATCAGGGTTAACAAACTGAATCATCAAGAATTTAGATTTTTGCAGTTTCAGCCGCACCCCCTTAGGACAGTCTTTAGCTTTACGCTTGTAGAGTTCAATTGTATCAGCATACCCCTTGTATTCATTAGATTTACTAATGGGGGTATCGTCGTTAGATTTACCGTTTTTCGTTGAATTAGTGTCTACCATTTATCTACCAGATTGATTAACTGGTAGATTCAGGTAGATGGTTAGGGTGACGTGTTATCAAGCGTTTCAGACGATATGAACGGCATAAGCCTAGTTCGAGTCTCGCCATCCGCATTGGATTAAGCCAAAAAAACCTCACCATAAGACCCTAGATTGATCGCCAATCTAGGGTCTTATTCTTGTCCAGAAGGGTCGCGATGGGGATGGATAACCCCATCCTCTCCAGATCGCTCGGCTGGAGCGGGAATGGGAGGTTATCCCTCAAGACATTGAGCCGAAAAAACGGGAATTGTTCACCGTTGAAGTCAATTCCCTGCCCCCCTTGAGGCAGAAAACGAGGGGCAAGACAGAGGCGCGATCGCAATCGTAAGATCGTTCCGTCGCCACCTCCAATCTTGCATTTAGTCCACACGTTCAAGTTGCCAAAGAATTTGGTTCCCTTCCCGACGAACCCGTGAAATGACCCAATTACGCCATGACCAATGATCGCCACGACTGGTCACTGCGCTTGCATTGACATCCATCAAATCCGCCAGTTCGGAACTGCTGATTAGGTAGCCTTTTTCTGCAACCTCCTCGGCAATTCTTAATGTTTCAATCAGATGATCTAGTCGCAACATCCGTGTCTCGCGGGGCAAGTATTGATCATCGAGAGTCCCGGAATTAACGTCACTCATGGTCGATTGCATCTCGAAAAGATTAGTTTGTTTATCGTTGTAACGTATCGTTAAAGGCTCCAGTGAGTCTGATAAGCCTGTTACCGGATTTCCACTGATTTCCGACCAAATTGTAACGAAGTCCGCTGGAATATCACATCGTAATGAAGGATTTTTTCCTTGGGCAAAGGCACTTGCGATCGCATCAGCGGCCTCATTTCCTGCTACGCCACGATGGGCCGGAACTGTTTTCCATTCAAGGGGTGGAGAGGCTTGTTTTAATGACAGTAATTCTTGCCAGAGGTCTTGGTTTTGAACCGGCTTCCCAGCGGCGGTTGTCCAGCCTCGTTTTTGCCATCCGTTCACCCATTGGGTAATCCCTTTTTGCACATATTCACTATCGGTATAAAGGGTGGCTGGGCTGTGTTGGCCACTGCGTTGCCAGAGGCGCAGGGCGGCGATCGCCCCCTGTAGTTCCATCCGATTGTTGGTGGTTTGGGGGTCACTGCCGCCTAATTCCGCGATCGCGCCATCGGAAAAATATACCACCACTCCCCACCCTCCCGGCCCCGGATTGCCAGAACAGCCTCCATCCGTATAGATAGACTGAATCATAATGGGTTGCTGGGCCATAAAACCGATCTCCCTGTTGAGTACTGTTGTCTATCTTAAATGTCAAATTGACACTCCCACAGTACGAAGGGCGATCGCCGTTTAAATTTTGGCCCAAAAGAAGGAGCGATCGACAAACCGCTCCTCAGGAGATCGTAGTTTTAATGACACTAACTACCCAAACTGAAATAGAAATTTTTTGTAGTGCGTAGCGCAACAGACAGTCCGCACCGCAACACTCAAGCATGAATGGCATTTTTTAGAGCCGACAGACCCCAAACAGCCCCAGACATGGCGCGGTTGCCCTTGAAGACAATGCTGCATCCGGCTGACCGAGACAGGGTCGCGATTGATCACAGCAGGGCGAGAAAAATTGCCGAGACAGGGCAGAGGGGAAACCTTAACAGCGGTTTTCAGCAGTGGAAGACAGGCCGCTCCTGGGGTGTTTTGCAATCTGACATCGAATTGCTGTCCTTACTTATTTCTTCAGCCCGAATCACAAGTTTTATGCAAATTGTCGAAAACTTTTTTTTGAATTAGGAGCCAATTTCTCTGAAATGCTCATAAGACAAGGGTTTCAGGATTCTAATTGATTGTTAGATCAAATTCAGAATAACGGACGGGAACATGAAGATCGGCGCAAGGCTGGCGGGCTGGGCGCTCTGAACGGTGTCACCGGGGTTAAAGCTGTGATGGAGTCAAGAGCAGCGGGGCGAGACTTGCGATCGCACCGGTTCAAGAATTCAAGAATAGCGGTCACCCGTTGTACTGGGGTGGAGGTTGGAGCCGTGTTTGCAGGGCAACGGTGGGGGCGCGATCGCCTGATGAACGGTCACGCAGATCAGAGGGGCTAGATTCCCGTTAACGGCTAGGGGTCAGGCGCACACGGCCCGCATCCATTTCGGCCATCAGGAGTTCAAGGGCTTCATAGTCCACATCGGAAATGTGGCCGAGGCGCGTGAGTTCAACGTTAATTTCGTTTTCAATCTCAGGTGTTAGGCGGCGAATATGTAACGCTTTTTCCACCAAGCGGCGAATTAATGGTGCTCGTTTCACTGATCCATACTGCGTTTAAGTGGATGTCTTCATCATCCAATTTTCGTTCCCCTCAGGATGTGATCCATGAAATGGAGTTTGGTGATCCAAATCACGTCTTAAGTGTGGAATATACGCATAAACTCGGCAAATTCAGAGCGATCGCAGCCTCAACGCTCTCACCCCTTAACTACACCGAGGCCGCCGACCATAGTGCCGATAGTGCCAATAGTCCTGCAAAATTTGACCATGATCAAAGCAGAGCGGGTCTGGCATTGCCCATGGGTAAAAGACTCCCACGGTTTTCGCATCATCAGCCGCACGGGGTTCGCCGGTGGCGGTGGCGATCAAAACGGTGCTGATCGTATGTTTGCGTTGATCGCGCTGGGGATCGGAATACACGTAAAACTGTTCAATCAGGGTCACATCAAGGCTAATTTCTTCGCGGGCTTCGCGCCGGGCGGCGGTTTCCACCGATTCGCCGTAATCAATGAAGCCGCCGGGAATCGCCCAACCGTAGGGGGGATTATTCCGCTCGATCAGGATGATGGGGCGATCGCGCTGATCCACGAGTTCGATAATAATGTCTACGGTGGGAACCGGGTTACGATAGGTCATGCGTTCAAAGACGAAACGAGCAGCAACAAGCTGAACGGAAAAAAAAGAGTGCGTTTTTGATTGTATCGGAGCAGGAGCACAATGGCAGAGCAGTACGGGCGAATCACAATTGTAGGGGCAGGGGCGTGGGGGTCGGCATTGGCAACCCTGGCCACCGAGGGGCAGAACGAGGTGCGGCTCTGGTCGCGGCGCAGTGGTCAAGCCCTAGGGCCGTGGGTCGAGACGAGTGATGTGCTGTTGATCACGGTGTCGATGAAAGGGGTGCGGGATACGATCGCCCGCCTCCAAGCCATCCCCCTGCCGCCGGATTTAATCATCGTCACCGCCACCAAAGGCCTTGATCCGGAGACCCAGCAAACCCCCGCCCAGCTTTGGCACGCGGCGTTTCGGGATCATCCCATTGTTGTCCTCTGCGGGCCCAATTTATCGAAGGAAATTCAACAGGGTTTACCCGCTGCGACGGCTGTTGCCAGTGACGATCTAGAGGCGGCGGCAACGGTGCAGCATTATTTTGCCAGCGATCGCTTTCGGGTCTATTTCAACGAAGATCCGCTGGGGACGGAGTTGGGCGGCACGTTAAAAAATGTGATGGCGATCGCGGCTGGGGTTTGTGATGGGTTGGCGTTGGGAACCAATGCCAAGGCCGCCCTATTAACGCGGGCCCTGCCGGAAATGGTGCGGGTGGGGGTCACCTTAGGCGCACAACCCGATACCTTTTTTGGCCTATCCGGGTTAGGGGATTTGCTCGCCACCTGTAGCAGCCCGCTGTCGCGCAATTATCAAGTAGGCTATGGTCTCGGCCAGGGCAAGACTTTAACCGAAATTTTGGATCATCTCGAAGGCACAGCGGAGGGGGTGAATACCGCTGCGGTTTTGGTGACGTTAGCCCAGCGAGATGCGATCGCTGTCCCCATCGCCACCGCTGTGCATCACCTCCTCCAAGCCCAGATCACCCCTCTCGATGCCGTCCAAAGCCTGATGGAGCGAGACCTCAAATCCGAATTTGGTGCCTGGCTGCGCCGGTCATGAGCCACAAAAAAAGCTGAGAGATGAACGACCATCTCCCAGCGTTGGATCATTAAAGGTGGATCTGAGGACTACATCAAAGCAGTCTGATTACAGTTGCGGCGCGAACTGTTCTTTTTCCGGAACTTCCGTATATTCCGCCACGATCTGCCGGAACTCTGCGCCGTCGATCGTTTCCTTTTCGATCAACAGATCAACTAAGCGATCGATCACGACACGATTATCGCGGACGATTTGGCGGGCGCGTTGGTGGCATTGTTCGGCAATCTCGCGCACCTGGGCATCAATGCGAGTGGCGATTTTTTCTGAATATTCAGAGCGATTCATCAAGCCATTACCGAGGAACACTTCACCGGCTTGGTCTTCGAGAGACAGCGGGCCGAGATCACTCATTCCGAAGCGGGTCACCATTTGCCGCGCCATGCTCGTCACCATTTGCAAATCACCGCCGGCCCCGGTGGTCACTTCCGCATGACCGAACACTTCTTCTTCGGCAGCCCGGCCACCCAAGGCCCCGCAGATCCGAGCGGTCAACTGAGAGCGGGTGGTTAAGCCCTGCTCTTCGTTGGGGGTAAACCAGGTTAAGCCTTGAGCTTGGCCACGGGGAACGAGGGTCACTTTTTGCACTGGATCATGTTCTTTGACGAGCGTACCAACGATCGCATGGCCCACTTCGTGATAGGCAATCAAGCGCTTGCTCTTGCTATCCACCAAGGGCGTGCCTTCCATCCCCGCAACGACACGATCCACCGCGTCATCAATTTCGAGGATCGTGATCGCCTCTTTGCGGCGGCGGGCGGTGAGAATGGCGGATTCGTTGAGGAGATTCGCCAAATCAGCACCACTAAAGCCAGGGGTACGGCGAGCGATCGCTTCTAAGGACACATCCGGCGAGAGCTTCTTATTGCGGGCGTGAACTTCCAACACTTTTAAACGGCCTTTGAAGTCCGGCGCATCCACAATCACCTGACGGTCAAAGCGACCCGGACGCATCAACGCCGAATCGAGCACGTCGGGGCGGTTCGTTGCCGCAATGATAATAATGCCGGTGTTGCCTTCAAACCCGTCCATTTCCGTCAGGAGTTGGTTTAAGGTTTGTTCCCGTTCATCGTTACCGCCGCCGATGCCTGCGCCCCGTTGACGACCCACCGCGTCGATCTCATCAATAAAGATCAAACAGGGGGCATTTTCCTTCGCTTTCTTAAACAGATCACGCACACGAGACGCACCCACCCCCACAAACATTTCCACAAATTCCGACCCGGAAATACTGAAGAAGGGTACGGCGGCTTCGCCAGCGATCGCTTTTGCCAAGAGGGTTTTACCCGTTCCCGGCGGCCCCACGAGCAGCACCCCTTTCGGAATCCGCGCCCCCACAGCGGTAAAGCGTTCGGGCTGTTTCAAGAACGTCACCACCTCTTGCAGTTCTTCCTTGGCTTCGTCAATCCCCGCCACATCATCAAACATCACCCCGGTTTTCGCTTCCATCTGGAACCGAGCGCGAGACTTCCCAAAATTCATCGCTTGGCCAGGGCCGCCGGGCATATTGCTCGACCGACGGAACAGAAAGAACAACGAACCAATCAACAACAGCGGGAAAATCAAGTTCCCCAAGAATCCCCACACCGCGCCTTCACTGCGCACCGGATGAGAATCTAGGGTGACCCCTTCTTGGCGGAGTTTCGCCACGAGTTCCGGCGCATTGCTCGGCAGGTCTACCCGCAGGGTTTGGGTGCGGCCATCCAGTTGCGGATCGGTGGCTTGAACGATCGCCGTCCGTCCCCCTTCATAGAGGTCAACACTTTGCACCCGATGGGCATCCACATACTCCAGAAAACGCCCGTAGGTCATCCGGGTGCTTGCACTGTTATTGCCCATATCATTGGCGTTCCCCGTCATGCTGCCTTGCCAGAAAAAGAAGCCAACTAACAGGGCGGGTAATGTCCACAGGAGGATGATTCTCCAAGAAAATTTCATAGGTAGCAGTCTCGTAGTGATGATCAATGACGCTAGGATAGCCGCCTAGCTACGGCAGAAATTGCGTTTAAAGAGCAAATTTTTTATAGAGAATTGGCAAAAAGTGCCAAGGTTTCTTAACTAAATTTAACGTAATTCTCACAATAGGGGCAAGAACTCCACAGAGTTCCCCTAGGGGCGGGAATGAATCCAGCACCCGCTATCCCGCCGAACCCTTATTTTGGTGGGCATTGCCCACCTACTGCAATGCCCACCAAAATAAGGGTTCAGCCTTTCCAAAATGTTCTAACCACCAAGATCATGGCTATATGAGGTGCTTGTCCTCCCGGATCACTGTAGGCGCTGTTGACACCGCTCAAAAGCACGTTGGTGCTTTTCACTCGACACGCGCCGGAATTGGCTGAATAAATCCCGTAATGCCGGTTCGCTGACCCAAGTGAGAAACTCGTCATACATCTGAACATTAAGAATTTCTGCTTCGATGCCCATGGCACAGGCCGCCGCTATGCTTTGGGGGGCTGCCACGGTTCCGGCAAAGGTGTCAGGCGGAACAGGCAATCCATACTGTTCAAATAACGTCTGCAACCGTGCGGCATGGCGTTCTTCGGCCTGCACAATATTGGTGAAGGGGCGCACAGCTCCATATTTTTCGATCACTGCCGTATAAAAGGCGTGGGCATGATATTCGTCTTCAATGGCTGCGATCATTGCGGCCTGGGTTTGGGCATCAATGCGTCCGGTTGATTGTGCCGGGGTCTGCTGCCCGATCGCAACTCCTCCCCACAAAGCGCCCAGCGCGATCGCACTACCAAACCAACCCACCATTTTTAAGGGTTTTCCCCATCTATGTTGTCCCATCTTGACCTCGCATGAATCTATAACTATTTGTTCATTTACCAAAATCATAGGATTAAGCGAGGGAACAGCCATCGATCCTTAGTCACAGATTGCGCGATCAGTGGCCGGGGCGATATGGGCTAAACGTCACGGTTGTCGCAGAGTTTATCAGCAGGACAACGCTGGCACAGGGAGAACGCGAAGGGAGAAGCCACTGCAAAAACTCACCCAAAAGGACTACGACGGATGCCGCAGAGGGACAACAGTTCGGGGGAAGCAAGAGCCATAATTAGCCCATTAAAACCACGGTATCAATAACATGAATAATCCCGTTCGTCGCCTCAATATCCGGCGCGAGTACCGTCGCATTTTTTACTTCAAAAACCTCACCACACCGCACCGGAATCGGCGACCCTTCTAATGAGGTGACAGTATCTAGTTCCTTGAGTTCGGCGGTGGTATAGCGACCGGCAACAACGTGATATTTTAAAATGCGTTGCAGTTGGGGAATATTTTGCACCAAGGTGTCCACTGTGCCCGGCAGTAATTTCGCAAAAGCGTCATCATTGGGGGCAAACACCGTTAAGGGCCCAGGTTGTTGTAAAGCGTCGCCGAGGCCTGCCACCGTAACGGCGGTGACAAGGGTTTTAAACGCATCATTACTAACGGCAATTTCAACGATGTTTGGCATTTTCAGTCTTCAGAAATATAAATGATTGGGAAAAATAGTCAGTCTAGACAATCAACCAACTATTGACGCTTGAACTGATGGACTATCACCGGGGAATACAATGCGCCCAATGCTTAGCGATAGTCCTGGGATTGAATATCGCTGAGGCGGGCTTCCGGACGGAGGAAGCGATCCATTTGGGCCTCGAAAAATTGACGATTTTTCAGGAGGTGCTCCGGGTTGGGATCATCCAAGGGATAGAGGAGAGCCGTGCGCAGGGCTTGGATCACAGCCGAGGTGACGTTATACATCGATCGCTGAAATGTAATCCCCAGTTGAATCAACATATCATCTTCACCCCGGCAATAGTTTTGGTAATAGTCCAATAAATAGGGGGGGAGAAAATGGAGCATATCTTGCATTAACAACGTCGGCGGAATGCCAGCCGTACCGACGGGGAACACATCAGCGTAAAGAATGCCGTAGTGGAAGTCTTTTTGTTCTTCGGGGACTTGGTGGGCTTGGGCGTTGTAAGACTTCGTGCCTCGGAAGGGAGCGGTGCGATAGAAGACGGCTTCAACATAGGGGAGTGCTGCTTCATAGAGCCACATGAACCCTTTGGATTTGGGGATGATTTCGTAACATTCATCGCCAATGTAAACGTGGTGATAAATGGGCCGACCGGCGGCGATAAAAATGCCATTGACGAGAAAATCCATTGCGTCGGGGACGGTTTTGAATTTGCCTTCATCGTAGAGATCGCTCATTTCAAAAAATACCGGAGCCATCACTTCCCAAAATAGCCCTAAGTTGGCGTAGTAGGAGAGTTCGCGAACTTTTTCGTAGAACATTTCCGGGAAGAGTTTATACAGGCCCAACATCAGAGGGTTACCTTTGAAATAGGCTTTGATGGCGCGATCGCTGTTCGCAATATATTCCTCACTTTCGAGATAGTCGTAAAACTGGCCGCCCATGCCTTGGTGCCAGAGCATGGCTTGCATACAGGCTTCGGCGAATTCCATGTTGATGCGATCGTGCCAGAGGTGATGAAAGAGTTTAGGGAGTTTTTTCTTTAGTTCACCGCGATCCATGAATTCGAGGAGTTCCGGGTGGGCGGAGGCTTCACCCTTTTGCCAGACGCGGAAGTCGGCGGTGTCTCCGGCGTAGTGGTTGGGGAGATCGAGATATTCCTGGGGGAGGAAGTATTTAAAGAAGGGCAGGGGGTCGAGGAAAACGCGCTCGGCAATGTACAGGAGGTCACGCCAGTAGAAGTCCATGGGGACGGCGTAGGCTTTGTAGATGCCGATGATTTGCATTAGGTTTTCTTCGGTGTCGGGGAGCATGGAGCCGCCCGCTTCGAGGCGATGGATGATTTCGGCGTATTTGTGGGTGGAGGGGGGGATTTTGGCGGTGGGGTTTTCGAGGGTGGTGGTCATGGTGAGGTTTGGGGGTAGGGAGTGGGTTAGGGGTTGGTGGTGGCGATTTGGGCGATCGCAGGCTGGTGTAATTCAACCACGAGGCTGTTTGTGGTGGGTTCAATCCAATGCAGGAGGGCGTTGGGTTGCACACCAAAGTAAAGGATGATCGCCGTGAGAACAAGGGCGGGCCATTGCTGGCTGAAACCGATGCGGGTGTAGTAGGCGCGATCGTTGTCGAGCTTGCCGAAGCAGGTGCGGTTGATCAAGATGACGAAATAGACCGCTGTCAGACCGGAGGCGATGATACAGAGGAGGGTGGGAATCGGGAAGGTGGCGAAACTGCCTTGGAAGACGATGAATTCTGCCGCAAAGCCGACGAGTCCAGGAATTCCCGCGCTGGCCATTCCGGCGAGAATCAACAGGGAACTGGTGAGGGGCAGGCCGCGCACCGGGTTCATTAAGCCGTTGAGGACACCGAGGTCGCGGGTTCCGGTGGTTTTTTCCACAATCCCGACGAGGAAGAAGAGAAGGGCGAGGATCAAACCGTGGGCGACCATTTGTGCGATCGCACCTAAGACACTCAATTCTGTCCCCGCAGCGGCGGCGACGAGGATGTAGCCCATGTGCCCGATGGAACTGTAGGCCACCATCCGTTTAATATCCCGTTGAGCGATCGCGCTGATTGCCCCGTAAATCACGCTGACCGTACCGATAATCGCCAACCCAGGGGCGACGGTTTGCCAAGCGGTGGGGAAAAGCTGCAAACCAAAGCGCAGCAAACCGTAGGTTCCGAGCTTGGCGAAAATGCCCCCTAACAGCACTGTGGTGGCGGGAGAGGCTTCGACGTAGGTATCTGGCATCCAGGTATGGAGCGGAACGAGGGGGATTTTAATCCCAAAGCCGATCAAAAGGGTGGTGAGCAAAATCAATTGCGGAATCAGATCCAGATTTTGCACTTTCAGATCGCTAAATTCAAAGCTGGGGGACTGACTGAGGAAGGTCGCACCCAAAAAGCCCGCCAGCACTAAGAGGCCCGAAACGGCGGTGTAGAGCAAAAATTTTGTGGCGGCGTAGCCGCGTTTTTCGCCGCCCCAAATGCTGATCAAGAGGTAGAAGGGGATCAGTTCGAGTTCGTAGAAAATGATGAACAGTAGTAGGTTTTGCGCCATCAAAGCCCCGGCAATCCCAGCATTGATCAGCAGGATGAGGCTGTCATGGAGGCGGGTGCGTTCGAGGTTGCTGCGGTTGGTGTAGAGGGCGATCAGGGTGAGAAGGCTATTGAGGGCCAGGAGAGGAAGCGAGAGACCATCGACACCGAGACTGTAGTTGAGTCCTACAGGGTCAATCCACCGGTGAAACTCGCTGAATTGGAGACCGCCGAGGCTGAGGTCAAACTGACTGAAGAGATACAGCGTCCAGATCAAGGAGGCGATGCTAAAGGCTCCGCCGAGGAAGCGGCTGAATTGGGGTTTGAGGACGGCGATCGCGATCGCACCCAGTAAGGGAATGACTAACAGGGGAGTGAGCATGGTTCGCAAGGATGAAGACAGTGAATGGGTTGAGGACTATTGCAGAGCTTGGATCAAGGGGAACGCCAGGATCGCGCCAAAGAGAATCGTGCCGAGGAGAATCGAGAGGGCATAGAACTGCACTTGACCGGTGGTGTTGTATTTCAACCCCTGACCGCTGGCGAGGGTGAAAAGACCGACCAAGTTCACCGCACCATCGACGAGGATGCGATCGCACCAGTCCACCACTTTGGCCGCCAGACCCACAGCGGCGATCACCGTTACTTTGTACAGTTGAGCGGTATAGAGGTCATAGGCAAAGAAATCCTGCACCGCCGGAACCGGGAGCCGAATCGGTTTCGCCACTCGCTCGCCGCCGTAGAGCCAGAGGCCCACGCCCCCGCCCACAACCGTGGAGGTCATCAGGAGGAGGGCAGCCGGTGTCGTCATCAAGCTCAGGCTCGGCAACAAGCCCACCGCAATCAGCAATTGGGGTAAGTGGAGAGCAACCCCCAGCAGCACCATCATCGGCAGCACCAACGCCCACAGGCCTTCGGGGGAGCGGCGTGTCCAATCTGTCACCGGTCCGGTGAACAGTTGACCAAAGACCCGCGCCAAACTGCACGCTGTCAAGCCATTGACCACCAGCATCACCGCGAGGAGAACCGGGTTATTCACACCGTTGGCAATCTCAGCCAAGCCCCAGAAGCAGCCCAACGGTGGCACAGCAACAAGGGAAAGCGCACCCACCACATAGCAGATGCCAGAAATGGGACGGCGTGACCAAAGGCCACCGAGTTGGGTAATGTCTTGGGAAATATTGTTGAGGATGATGCCGCCGACACTCATCAGGATCAACGCCATGGCGATCGCATAGGTCAAGAGCAAGATTAACGCCTTGTCCCCTTGACCCGTGCCCACGGCAACAAACACTAACCCCAGGTAAGAACTCGTGGCGTAGGAAAAGACCCGTTTAATATCTACCTGAGCGAGGGCGATCGCGGCACAGGTCACCGCCGTGAAAGCACCCACAAAAATTTCCGCCGTCACCACCGTGGGCGACAGGTTCAAAATCGGCTGCATCTTGATTAAGACCCAAGCCCCCATCGACACCACCACCGCATTCCGCAGCACCGTCGCCGGCATCGGCCCTTCCATGGCTTCATCGAGCCACAATTGCAGCGGAATTTGCGCACATTTCCCGATCGGGCCAATGAGCAGGGCAAACCCTAGCAAGGTGGCTGTGGTGGGGTCGAGGGGGTTGGTTTGGGCCCAGGCGGCTAACTCATCAAAGTTCCAGGTTCCCGCCAAGGGATAGAGGGCGACCACCCCCATCAGCAAGACCAAATCCCCCACCCGTTTGGTGAGGAAGCCATCCCGCGCCCCAGTCACCACCAGGGATTGATTGAACCAGAAGCCAATCAGCAGGTATGTGCCCAGGGTGAGAATTTCCAGCATCACATAGCTGAAGAAGAGTGAATTGGTGAGGGACAGAGAGGTCATCCCCGCTTCAAACAGAGCGAGGAGGGCATAGAAGCGGGCCCAGCCCCAATCCATTTCGAGGTAGGCGATCGCGTACACCTGCGTCAAGGCGTTCAACCCTAAAATCACCACCAATGCACCCACCGTCGTCGCAGACGCTTGCACATCAAAGGCAATATCCAGGTTTGCCGCGTGGAGCCAATTGATCGAAAATTGGACGGGTGTTGACCAGACCTCGCGCAGGGCAAACAAACTATGGGTAAATGCGGCTAGGGTCATCAATAAATTGATGTAACCCGCCGGACGCGGGCCAGTGCGTCGGATCAGTCCCGGCGACCAGGGTATGGTCAACACCGCACCGATTAGCGCATAGCAGGGAATCAACCAAATGCTTTGACTAAAGGTATTCATCGAGAAATCGGTCATCCTAGTGGGGTAAAGCTGGGGCTAGACTTCCGCGATCGCACCGGAACATCACCGAACAAAATCCCAACAGAACAATTCTGTTGTTACAGGGATTCCGGGCGATTACATTGCCAAAAGTCTATGGCTTGATTCAGAGTATAGTGTTTTATGAATGAAAAAACAAGTAAGATTGACTAATGTCAATCTTGAATATTCATAATCATTAGCCTTCCCAAACGGTGAAGACTCAACTGCTATCCCATCCTTGCCCCAGTGTGGTGATTTGGGTGGGGGATGGCCTGTTTAATACCCGCCTTGGGCTTAACCCGTTGGTTGGCAACAAAAGGGCGCGATCGCCTCCTCTTTCCCCTGGTGGCTGCGATCGTCCTTGGCCTCAACACCCTCTGCCCCGGACTCAATCACCGCTCGCCCCGCTGCATCAATGTGCGAAATTAAGCTGCGGATTGAGTCCCAGCCCAGGAGTTGACACTCCCCGTCGCTTCAGCGACGGGGATTCTTGGTTCATCGACCGGACTTAACTCAGCAGGATTGCTCCAACTCAGCCAGCGGCCCAATCTCCCCAAGCGGATAACTTCCCGTGTGCCCCACGGTAGTTAGTCCAAGGCGCAGCATACAAACCCGCTTCACTATCGACTCAGCCCGATGCCGATCGCAGACTAACCCTTTCACATTCAAGTCTTCCTAGGCGACCAAATCGTTAGATTGGATGACGCAGTCGGCAATCCGCCCACTCATTACGCTGCCTGCTTACCCTTAAATGCTTCCAGGCCTGTCGGTTTTTAGCCTTGTGATCGTTCTTGGACGTTTGAAATCCAAGATAGCAGCCTAACACCACTGGCTCAAGGAGGGCGACTCAAGTCGCTCGTGTCGTCTTTCATCCCCGCAATCAATTGACGGGGCTTTCAGACTCCCGCACTATTTTCGTAAGCATTTTTTCCAACCGTCAACAAAAAGTGTCAAATTGTATCTTAAACTGTATATTTAATCACAAACTATCTAATGGTATCGTGGTGTTTTCCTTAATTTTCAACCCAGGGCGAAAGCACTAATGATAGAATCGCCATCAGATGAGGTTCAATCCATGGTGCCGTGAGCCGTACAGCAACACTTAATTACTTCCAGCCAACCCTGACTTCCCTTTCGGAACATAACCGCCTCCGCTTATTTTCCGGGTCAGCGAACATTCCCCTTGCCCAAGAAATCGCCCGCTATCTGGGCATGGACTTAGGCCCCATGATTCGCAAGCAATTTGCGGATGGTGAACTGTATATCCAAATCCAAGAATCAATTCGTGGCTGTGATGTCTATATCATTCAGCCCACTTGTCGTCCGGTGAACGATCACCTGATGGAATTACTCATCATTATTGATGCCTGTCGGCGGGCTTCGGCCCGGCAAATCACGGCGGTCATTCCCTACTACGGGTATGCCAGGGCCGATCGCAAAACCGCCGGCCGCGAATCCATCACCGCGAAACTCGTGGCGAACCTGATGACCCAGGCCGGGGCCAATCGGATCGTTGCCATGGATCTGCATTCGGCCCAAATTCAGGGCTATTTTGATATTCCCTTTGACCATGTTTATGGATCTCCGGTGCTTTTAAACTATCTCCTCAGTAAGCAACTAGAGGATTTAGTGGTGGTGTCCCCCGATGTGGGGGGCGTTGCACGGGCGCGGGCCTTTGCGAAAAAATTGAACGATGCACCGTTAGCGATTATTGATAAACGTCGCCAAGCCCATAATGTGGCGGAAGTGATGAATGTGATCGGGGATGTGCGGGGTAAGACGGCGGTGCTCGTGGATGACATGATCGACACAGGGGGCACGATCGCAGAAGGTGCTCGCTTCTTACGGGAACAGGGAGCACGGCAGGTCTACGCCTGTGCAACTCATGCGGTGTTATCGCCCCCTGCGATTGAACGCCTGTCCAGTGGTGTGTTCGAGGAGGTGATTGTCACCAACTCGATCCCGCTCCCGGAGACGAAACACTTTGAGCAGTTGCGGATTTTGTCCGTGGCAAACCTGATCGGGGAAACCATTTGGCGCATCCACGAAGATAGCTCCGTGAGTAGTATGTTTCGCTAATCCCATGGGCAACCAGTGCCCTCGTCGCGACTCGTGGTTGATCTTCAGGATGAATGCCACTCCTTCAAAGTCCCTCGCCCATTCTGGGAGAGGGATTTCGGGTGAGGGCTAATGGATCACGTCTCAGAAATAACGCTACAGATGAAATCATGCAGGCGAGGGGCTTAAGCCCCTTGTGCGATCGCCTGACTTGAGCGAATGGGTTTTAAAGAACGATCGCATCCCCCTGTTCGGTGAATTCAACGGTGGTGATTTGCCATTCGGGGTTTTGGGTGAGGGTTTCGCGCAAGCTGCCGAAGAGGGCGAAACTTTCGCATTGTGAGAGGGAACTGAGGTGGCGGGGACTGTCGGGGGGGAGGCGGAGATCAACGATCGCGCTTTGGGTTTGGGGGTTGACGCTGACTCGGTAGCCGGCGATCGCAAAATCTGCTGTGTTGAATTGTTCAATCACGGCAGCGATCGCACCGTCTAAACTTTGGTCGGGCGGCACGGTTGCCACGCTGGGAACCAATGCTGCACAGTTGGGATCGGGGAAATAGACTTGAATCGTGGTGGTGTTGGTCGATGGCGGGGTCAGGTCAGGGTCGGGGACAGTCTGCGCCACGGCGGGCTGGGGGGCAGGGGTGGAGGATTCCATGGCACGGGGGGCGATCGCACAACTGTTGAGCAGCATCACCGCTCCCCCGATTAATCCCGTCAAACCGATCCGTTGTAACATAGCCGCCTCCAAACTTTTTCTCTGAACCGCTTAAAATCTTCATCCGGCCTGCCCAGTTAACAATCCGGACAAGTTTCCACCCCCTTGGCCCGCCTGCCCCAAAACCCTGGAAGCGGTGCGATACACTGATGACTTCAGTACGTCAGGAGGGGCGATGTTAGGGAGTTTAATCTGGATTTTGGGGGTGGGATTTCTCCTGGGGCAGGGGGCGCGATCGCTGAAGTTGCCGCCCTTGGTGGGGATGATTGGGGCGGGGATTCTCCTGGGGCCGCAGGGGTGGGATCGCTTGGCTCCAACGGTGTTAGCGACGGCGGATCAGTGGCGATCGCTGGCCGTAATGGTGATTTTGATGAAAGCGGGCTTAGGTCTAGATCAGGACAAGCTCCAACAACAGGGAACCGTAGCACTGCGGCTGGGGATTTTACCCGCCACAGGAGAAGCGATCGCCGTTGCGATCGCCGCCATGGTCTTGTTGCAATTCGATTTTCCCACCGCCCTCCTCCTCGGCTGCATCCTTGGCGCAGAATCCCCCGCCGTGATCGTGCCGGGAATGTTACGCCTCAAGCAGTTGGGCTGGGGCGTAGCCAAAGGCATTCCTGACGCAATTCTCACCGGTAGCGCCCTCTCGGATGTGCTGCTGCTCTTGGTGTTTAGCCTCCTCCTCAATCTCCTCACCCACACCACATCCGCCGGTCTCACCCTCGGCTCCCTCACCCTCACTCCCCTACAACTCCTCCCGTTCCAACTCCTCACCCAGATCAGCGGTGGTTTGCTTTTGGGCTATCTGGCTGCCCACGGCGTTCGGTTGATTCTCGTCCGCTGGCGTTGGACTCAAAACCCGGTGCAGGATCTCCTTGTGGCGGCGTTGGGGGCGATGGGGTTGGTGTTGGGGGCGGAGGCGTTACCGCTGTTTTCGGGGTATATGGCGGTGATGACGCTGGGGTTTTGCTTGGTGGAGTTGGATGCACCCTTGGCGCGACGGTTGCGGCAGGGGTTTGATGGACTGTGGGGAGTGGCAGAAATTATCTTGTTTGTGTTGCTGGGGGCGGCGATCGCCTTCGAGACCCTAACCTCAATGTTGGGGCCAGGGCTGCTGATTCTGGCCGTCGGTACGTTGATCGGGCGGGCAATCGGTTGGGGGTTGGCCACTTGGGGCAGTAATTGGACAGGACGCGAACGGCTCTTTTTATTACCGGGCAATTCTGCCAAAGCCACGGTACAGGCGGCGATCGGGGCAATTCCCCTCGCGGCAGGCGTGCCAGGGGGCGATCGCATTCTCGCCCTCGCTGCCCTGTCGATCCTGATCACCGCCCCCCTCGGAGCCTGGGCAATCCCCACCTTTGCCCCGAAATTGTTGCAACAGGGCCGGGTAGATCCCACAAAAACGAGTCGCGATCGCCCCATCACCCTCCTCGCTGCCGTCGATACCTCCCCCCACGCCGATGCCGTCCTCACCAAAGCCGCCGACCTCGCCCGCCGCTGCGATGGCCATGTCGTCGTTCTCCATGTGGTCACGTCCACCGATACCCCACCCCAGATCGAAGCCCTCGAAGCCCGCACCGCCCAACACCTCGCCGACATCCGCCACGACTTCAAAACCCTAACGGGCGACATTGCCGCCACAATCCTCACCACCGCCGACCATTACCGCGTTGATGAAATGATTTTTGGTAAACGCAACCATCCCCACGGCGCGATCGGGTCTGTGGCTCAAACCCTCCTCGCCACCAGCCCCCACCCGATGATCCTCGTTGATCCTGCCCTCACTTAAACCGCATGGATGCGATCGCTTCTATCCGGTTGTGCCTTCAATCAATCGGGTTAGGATGGCGAGTGATGATTTTTGTATTAAAGAATGCGATGCCTCATCCCTCAGATTCGGATCAACCCAAGCGGATGTTTCCTAACGAGTTTTACGACGATCAAGCCGGTGACAGTGGGCCACGCCCTCCCAAGCCACCGAAAAAAACGGGAACGATTACCCTGGTCTTTCTAATTTTGTTGAGTATCCCGGCGATCTTAATCAGTCTGGTGGGGCTGGTGTTTTTGGTGACCGATCAAGGGATTGTGCCGTTGCTGCTGGGGTTGTTGGCGGTCTTGATGGTGTTTCCGGGGTTGCGGAATGTGCGCGATCGCCTGCCCCCCTTGCGGATACCGGTGTTAAATATGTTTTTTAGCGTAGTGTTAATGTTTGCGTCCTTGCTTGCGATTGGGGCGAGTGAATTAGAAGAAGCCGCACAGGTTCCCGATGTGCCGCCGGTGACGGTGGCGGATGTGCAGCTCTGTACGCAACCGGTGGAAGACACCTGCGATGGCGATTACAACCTGTTCACCCGTGATAGTGAGACGATCTATATTGTCGGTACGCCGGAAAATTTTGCCGCCGAGCCGCCGCCGATCACCCTGGAGGTGGACTACACGCCCCGACCGGAACAGACGGAGCAGGTGAAGAGTGAGACGTTTTCTAGCCCACTCGATGAGGCGGGCGCGTTGGCTTTAACCTATGCCCCGGAAACGTTGCCGGTGGGTTCCTATGAACTTCGCTTAACGTCGGATGGGGAGGGCTTTGAGCCGGTGACGAAAACCTTTGATGTTTGGCCGTCGGCGGACTGGGTGGAGGCGATCGCCAACCACACCAAGCCCGAAGTCTCCACCGAGATCAAAACCTTCAAGCTTTGCATTGATGAACAAGTGGAAACCGAGCCGCCGCCCACTGATGCACCAACGACTGGCCAATACACAGGCTGTGCTGTGGATCAGTCGGAATTCACCTCAGATGTGACGGCGCTCAAGGCAGATGCGGATCTAGAAGATGCCCAAGAGGGTGAACAACTCACCTTCCTCTGGTTCTATCAAACGTCCGATGGCACCTGGGAAGAAATCAACACAAACACAGTGGATTTGCAGCGATCGCTCGATGGGTTTCTCTTTACTCTCCAAGGCGATTTCACACCGGGCGAGTACGAAGTGTTAGCCCTCCTTGAAGCCCACAATCGCCACCCCTTGCGCCATTCGTTCACGATCACCAAATCCGAATAACACAGTGCGATCGCCTCGGACTGTCCTCCGAATTTAGGCAGCACAGCCCAGGAAAATGCACAGAACTTAAACCGCCGAGAAGTAGATTTTGGATTTTTTCGGGTCGGGACTCATGGTTTTGTCCCCTTCTTGCCAGCCCACGGGGCAGACTTCTTCGGGGTGGGCTTGGACATGTTGGATGGCTTTCAGGGTGCGGAGGGTTTCGTCAACGCTGCGGCCAAAGGAGAGATTGTTAATCGTGGCGTGCTGGATGATGCCGTCTTTGTCGATGATGAACAAACCCCGCAGGGCAACCCCGGCTTCGGGGTCGAGGACGTTGTAGGCGGTGCTGATTTCTTTTTTAATGTCGGAGATCAGGGGGTAGTTGATGTCGCCGACACCGCCGTGTTTGCGATCGGTTTGAATCCAGGCGAGGTGGGCAAATTCGCTATCCACGGAGATGCCGAAGAGTTCCGCGTTGAGGGTTTTAAATTCGTCGGTGCGATCGCTGAATGCCGTTACTTCCGTCGGACAAACAAAGGTGAAATCGAGGGGATAGAAGAAGAGAACGACATATTTACCCCGGAAGTCTGACAATTTGAGGGTTTTAAACTCTTGGTCAAACACTGCCGTCGCCGTAAAGTCCGGGGCAGCTTGTCCTACGCGGAGGCATCCTTCCATGGGTTTATTCTCCTAAAGAAACGCGATGTCGATGAACGTGGGCCCAATGATTGTTGTATCACAGGGGTGTGACGGGAAAACGTTGCGAATCAACGTCACTCCAGTTATTTAAGCAAATTTTAAGAACTGTTACAACTTTTTCACGCGGAGACAACGGACGGCGGGGTCAAGGGGAAACAATCCGGACATTCTCCCGGATGCCTGAAAAGGGGGGTAATTGTTGTTCTTTGCACAGAGCCTTGGTCAACCCCACTGATATTAAATATCCCAGCCTTGGACAACTTCTGCACCAACGTTACAAGGTGCTCCAAGTGTTAAATTCAGGTGCTTTTGGACAGGTATATCTCGCCCAAGACACCCTTGATCCAACGCGATCGCACTGCGCCATCAAGTACTACTTTTCCGACCTCAACTATCCTCACCTCGTTAAAACCAGTCGGCGCATTTTCCTGAACGAAGCTGAATATTTAAAACGACTGGGGGTTCATCCACAAATTCCCCAGTTTCTCAACTGCTTTGAGGAAAATCGGGGGTTTTTCCTGGTTCAAGACTATATTGCCGGCACGTCCCTCAGCCAAGAACTGGCGATCGCCCGCCACAGTTCCCCCCTCGAACGAGTCGCCCAGGTGGTCTATTTCCTCTGGGATCTTTTGCCGGTGCTGCATTTCATTCATCAACAAAATGTGATGCACGGTGATATCAAACCCAACAACATCATGCGCCGTAGTCATGACGGCAAGGTGATGTTACTTGACTTTGGAGCGTCTCAGTTCCTGCCCAAAAACCCTAGCCCGGCCTCGAAAATCGCTACATTTCCCACCTATCCCACCGCCACGTCTAGTCCGTCGGGCTATCTCGCGGCCGAACAACTGCGGGGCCAGCCGACGATGGGCAGTGATCTGTACTCGGTGGGGATTATTGCGCTGGAATGGTTGACGGGGTTAGATGTGACCCATTTTCAGCCCCATCCGAAGACCTATGAAATTCAGTGGCAGGCTTGGACGGATCACAATCCGCCGCCGCCCTATTTGGAGCCACTGGTGGCGATTTTGCGGCAACTGGTTCGCTACCATCCGGAAAATCGCTACGCGACGGCGATGGAGGTGCTGAAGGATTTGGAACCGTTGCGATCGCAAGTCAACCACAGCCTGCTGGATTACTGGGGTGAACAGCGGCTGAATACCCTTGTCCCGATGCCCCATCACACCGCTGCGGCGGCCCAGACTCCATCCTCTGAGGCGGATCGCGATGAATGGACAGCAACCGCCGCCCAGTTTGAAGATGTCGCCCTGGATGACCCAGAACTGATGCCGGATGAACCGTGGCAAGTGGAGCATTCCGGGATGATGATGGCTCGCACGGCGGCGATCGTGGCGGATTTACCCCTGTGGCGATCGCAGTCTCCTAGTTCAACCGCTCAGGTATTGATGCGGATGGGCTTGGTGATTGGGATGCTGAACGTGTTTGCGATCGCCCTCGGCTACTACACCCTCACCAGTAGCCTCAGCACCGATCCCGGCGAAGAAGCCTGGCTCGCCGCCCAAGAAGCAATTCAGCGCGGCCAACTGGCCGAAGCCTTAACCCTGGCCGAATCGATCCCCCGCAACAGTGTCCGTTATCAGCAATCCCAAGCGGCGCTCCAAGCCTGGCAAACGGAATGGCGCACCGCGTCGAGCTTAATCAATACGGCCCAAACGGCTCTTGACAGTCACCAATGGCAAATGGTGCTCAATATTGCCGCCCAAATGCCGGAGATTAACTATTGGAAACAAAAAATGCACCCCCTCGTGGAGGTGGCACGGCCACGAGCGGAAGATGAAGCGCGGCGACTGCTGGCCCAGGCCTATCGCTCGGCTCAGCAGCGAGATTTCACCCGTGCCTTAAGTTTTCTCTATCAGATTTCCCCTGAAACGCAGGTGGGCGCAAGTATCCAGCCGAAGCTGGATGAATATCAACGCAAGCAAAGTGTGCGGGCGATGGTGCAGTTACAGGAGGCCTATGATTTAGCGATCGCGAAACAATTCCGGGCCGCGATCGCGATTCTCGAAGAAATCCCCACGAACACCACCGCCGGCGCGATCGCCCAAGAAAAACTCCAGGAATATCACCACAAAGCCCAAACCCGCCGCGCCCTCGTTGCCCGCGCATCCTAAGCCCTAAGCGGGAACAGGATCGGCGACCAACAAGGGAAAACCCAAGGCTTCGCGCTGTTGATAATACAACTGAGCAACTTGGCGGGCCAGGTTGCGGATGCGGCCGATGTAGCGCGTCCGTTCGGTAACGGAAATCACGCCCCGCGCATCGAGGAGGTTGAAGGTGTGAGAACATTTCAGCACATAGTCATGGCTGGGTAAGACAAGACCGCGCTCGATCAGTTGGGCGGCTTCTGCTTCATAGAGGCCGAAGAGTTGAAAGAGGCGATCGCTATCCGACGCTTCAAAATTATAGGTGCATTGCTCCACTTCCCCTTGGAGGTGAATGTCGCCGTAGGATAGGGTGTCGTTCCATTGAATTTTGGCGATCGCATCCACATCCTGCAAATACATCGCCAACCGTTCCAACCCGTAGGTAATCTCAATCGACACGGGCCGGCAATCAATCCCGCCGCACTGTTGAAAATAGGTGAATTGGGTAATCTCCATACCATCAAGCCACACTTCCCAACCCACACCCCACGCGCCCAAGGTCGGCGATTCCCAGTTATCTTCCACAAACCGAATATCATGGTCGGCGGGTTGAATCCCCAAGGCTTGCAGCGATTCTAAATACAGTTCTTGAATATTGTCTGGGGACGGTTTGATCAAGACTTGATATTGATAATAATGCTGATACCGATTCGGGTTCTCCCCATAGCGGCCATCGGTGGGGCGGCGGCAAGGTTCCACATAGGCCACCGACCACGGCTCCGGGCCGATCGCCCGCAAAAAGGTATGGTGGCTCATTGTCCCCGCTCCTTTTTCCGTATCGTAGGGTTGTGCGATCAGACAGCCGCGATCGCTCCAAAATTGATTTAATGTTGCAATAACCGATTGAAAACTGAGAGCCACGGTTTCCTTTTTCCCAAAAACAGTGATTCCATTATCCCGTGCGATCTGCCGCTTTGAATGGCGGCCTCATCTGCCGTGATCATTGCAGCGATCCAATATCCCCCCAGAGCGCAGCGGCTTTGTGCAAACGGGACGATCGCAGCAGCGTTGGATGGTATATTAAATCGCTGCACTGATTAAGAGCAGTATGCCCCTTAACCCGTTCCTGAAAAGACTCGGCCCGCCCCTCGCGGTCTTTCTCCTAGCGCGGCTGATGATTGCGATCGCCGCTCTTGCCCTCAACCTCGATCCCCTTGATCCTGTGACATTCTCGCGCTGGGACTCCGGCCATTATCTCCATATTGCGGATCAGGGTTATGAACTATTTTCCTGCGATCGCATCCCCGGCTACGACCCAGAAGACTGGTGCGGCAACACCGGCTGGCTCCCCGCCTACCCCTGGCTGATGCGACTGCTCAGCGTCACGGGCCTGCCCACCATCACCGCAGGCGTGTTGTTGTCTGCCGTTTTTCACCTGGCCACCCTCATCGCTCTGTACCACTATTTCCTCGATGCCACCTGGAATAAACGCAATGCCCTCTGCCTCCTTCTGGCGGGCTTCTTTCCGGGTTGCATCTACTACCATGCCGTCTTTCCCATCTCCATCTGTACATTCTGCATCGTGCTCATGCTCCACCATTTGCGGCAACAGCGGTTCCTCGTGGCAGGACTGGCCGGAGCAGCAGCGGCGTTTACATACTCCACGGGTTTTGTCCTCGCCGCCGTCGCCACCGCTTGGCTGGTTTGGATCGGGCGGGGTCAACCTTGGCGGCAACGTGTCCCTAAACTCTTAATCACGCCAGGGTTGACAATGCTGGGCTTTGTGCTGGTGTTGGTGCTGCATCATGTTGTTGTGGGGGACTGGCTGGCCTTTTTTAAGGTCCAGGCGAAATATGGCCACGGGATACATATTCCCATCGGAATTTTTTACGCTCGCATTGTGCCGATCGTCCAGCCACCGTGGGTGTGGACTCAAGATGTTCAGGCACTCCAAACCTTCGTCGTTCTCTGCTTTGTGGTTGCCATTGCCGTCACGTTTTTCCGTCAGCGTCGCCTGCTCAACCCCCAAACCATACTACTGATCCTGTTTATGTTCGCATTCTGGCTTTTTCCGGTGATCACCGGGCCAGGGGTGAGTAGCTACCGGGCTGAATCCCTCCTGTTACCCTCTGTGGTTTTAGTGCGATATCTGCCCTGGTCTGTGCAGGTTATCCTGACGATAACGGCGGTACTGCTCGCTTATCCGATGACAGTGCTGTTTTATCAACATGTTTTGGTTTGATTATGATTGCGCTTCACTCTCCCCAACGCCACCGCCTCGATCTGCCCTCTGGATTGCACCTATCCTATTTAGACTGGGGCGGGACGGGCGATCGCGTCATCTTATTGCATGGCTTGGCGGATCATGGCGGTGTGTGGGCGAGCGTGGCGCAGCGGTTGGCGGCCTATGGGTGCATTGCGCCGGATTTGCGCGGCCATGGGGAGAGTAGCAAGCCCGAAGACCCGGCGGCCTATGGTTTTGGGGCGATGGTGGCGGATTTGCAGGCGTTGATTGCGGCGTTGGGAGAAACCTCGGTGCATGTGGTGGGGCATTCTTGGGGGGCGAAGCTGGCCTGTGTGTGGGCGACGCAATGCCCGGAACAGGTGAAAAGTCTAACCTTGGTTGACCCGTTTTTAATTCAAAAGCTGCCGGGGTGGATGGAATTAACGTTTCCGATTCTCTATCGCACTTTGCCATTTTTGCAGTTGTTGGGGCCGTTTCCCTCCGAAGAAGCGGCGATCGCCAAAGCCAAAACCCTCAAGCAATACCGCGAATGGACACCCTTTCAAGCATCCATCTTTCGGGCAGGAATGGAGGAAAAAGGCGAGGGACAATGGGGCAGTAAATTCACCGTGGCCGCCCGCAACGGTATTTTTCAAGAAGTGATGAAGGTGGCCGGATTGACGCGATCGCTCCCTATCCCCAGTCTCCTGATTCAACCCACCGCCGGAGTCAACCGCACCGCCTGGCAACTCGCCCCCTATCACCGTCACCTCTCCCATTTGGAGCATCGCGTCATCCCCGGCCATCACTGGGCGTTTCTCTCGGAGCCGGAACGCTGCGAAACGGAAATTTGCACGTTTTTAGATCAGCAATGCCACCGGGGCACAAATGCTTAGGGGATGAGTCACAATCAAAGAACCATTGCAATGATTGAGAGGTGAGATGATGCGAATTGCTGCTCTGTTGCTATTGGGGGCGATCGCCCTCAGTCCCAGTCTCATCCTCCCGGCTCCGGTGCAAGCCCAAACAGAGGAAAGCCGCCCCCGGCGTGCGCCCCAACTCCTCGAAGCCCGCACCACCAATAACCGCGTGCGATCGCGCTTCGCAAAATACTACATCACCCTCGCTACGCCTCCCGATGCCCGCCCCCTCCAAGCGATCCAACTCGACCAACGCACGGGCGGCGACGCGATCCAGCTCCGCTTGGATCAAACGCGGGTTTGGGTCAACGATGAGGAGGTGGCGATCGCGTCCTACAGTGGCAACGGTGCGAGTGAACCCCTCCAACTCACGTTCGCCGACCCCATCCCCCCCAACAGCACCATCACCGTCCAACTCAACCCCTATTACAACCCTCGTTGGGGCGGCGAATACAGCTACGGCGTGACGGTAATGATGGCGGAAGACTTTAACCTCTATCTCGGCCCGGCGCGGCTACGTTTTTATGAGCGCGATCGCCGCATCTGGTGGCCGTAATTGCTGTGAAAACTTAACGTTTGCGGCGGGACTTTCTCGATAGAGTACACACAACATCACCTCATCACGCTGGGATACTGTCATGGATCAGCAGGCTTGCGATCGCGTTGAAGCCTTTTTAAACACTTGGTCGGGGTCTCAAGGCAATGAACGGGCCAATGCTCAACCCTTTTTTAATGATCTTTGTGATGCGTTGGGAGTAGATCGCCCCCCGCCGAAGGGATCGGTAGAGGATGATCCCTACTGTTACGACAAGGACATCCGGACGATAGATGAGGGGTTGACGTTTTCTATAGATTTATGTAGTCCTGTGGCAACGATTTCGTAACATAGCGAATTCCGCCTTACAATGCAAGGCAGGTCAATCGAGAACGTCTGAAGCCTCATTTCTCCACGACCCTATTAAACTCGATAGAAACTAAATACCTATGCCGACATCAGCACAAGGGCAAACGGGAATTTCTAACCCTGCCCAAACTCGTCTTCTGCTGTCTCTTTGGGATCTCAATGGTTTGATCCAGCCGGTTAAGCGTTCAGACTTGAACAAACGAATTGTCCGTTCAAAAGAAAAATCCAAAGACTATCAAGCCCTCATCGATACGTTGGATAAAGCGGGAGCTATTCAGGTTTTCACAGAGAAACGTTCAGTAACAATCAAGCTCACTGAACAAGGGCTCGATCTACTAAAAACGGGATTGAATGACCCCGCTTTTAAATTTTCAGGCTCAATTATTGGCACTAAGTTTCCGAATTCACTCCTTCGATGGTTGCGCGAAAATCCGACTCATCATTCTAGCTCTACCCCAGTATCGACCTCAACGAAAACACAGCAATCTAAATCTACAGTATCGAAGGGTAAAATCAGCACATATCAAGACTTCCAAAGCAGCACCCTAGAAGTCTATGAAGCCCTCAATAAAAAACATAATTTTAAAGAGTTAGTCCCGATCTATCGCATTCGTCGTGAGTTGGGTAAAAACGTTGAACACACCCAATTTGATGAATGGCTTACAGAAATGCAAGCAGACGACATCGTCCAACTCATGGCCGGGGAAATGCCCGACATGACCCCCGATAAACGCAAAGATTCACTCACCTTACCCAGTGGCAATTTCCGCTATTACGTCAAACGCATCACGTAAGCTCACTTTGCCATATCTTTCTAGTATCGAAGAACTATGAGCCCTAAACGATTAACAGAGTCTGAGAAACAAGAGATTGTATCAAGTTACAAACTACCTCACGAAAATGCTCAAACATTAGCTGAACGGTTTGGAGTTCAATCACAAACTATTTTACGTGTGCTTAAAGCCCAATTACCCCAGGCTGAATACGAGACATTAGTTCAGCAGAAACGCCTTAACCGCGCATCTCAAAAATCTGAGGTAGCATCTACCTCACAGGACGATACCGAAAGCGATCATAATGAAATTAGCTCGTCATCATTAGAAAGTATTCACAACGCAATTAAAAGCCAGAATATTTTCAAAAATATTGGAGTATTTCGATCAAACAATATTTGGGGACGAGAATATCCTGATGTTGTGAAATTCAATGCTCATGCATCAGATACTGTTTTGCAAGCCTTAGAGCAGGTCAAAAAAAATCGTAAGCACAAAGTTACATCACTGGTATTAACTGCAACTCAAGGTCAAGGCAAAACACATCTAATTAATCGAGTACGTCGTCAGTTAGCAAAACAAGAAAATACTGTTTTCATTTATACTCATGTTTTGAACTTCACTGATCTCAATCAAGTTAATTTCTATTTTCAGCAAACTGTTGTAGACAGCTTAAGCCGAGTTAATAGCAGTGATGTGACTCAGTGGCAAATGTTGGCGACTGCGATCGTTAATCAGGCTGTCAAGAAACCCAAGACTCCAAAAGAACTTGTTAATCAATTTGATAAAGTTTATGAAAATAGTCGTAAGAGCGGCAAAAATTTATTAGATTTACTAATTCAAAAAATTCATACTCAGAAAAGTATTGATCCCTACATCTTAAGGGCAGTACTTTGGACGCTCTCTAAAAAAGCATCTAGTTATGCTGAAAAGTGGCTTTCTGGAGAAGCACTAGAAGATTCTCATGCTCAATATTTAGGATTGCCGACCTCAATCACTGATCACCAAGATCGCGAAGCTTCAGCACTAAATATCGTCAAACAGATTTTTAGTTTAATTAGTGATTATAGTTCAATCATTATCTGCTTTGATGAAATTGATACAGGTGAAAAATATAGTGATGCAGGCTTGAGATCGTCTCAAGTTGTGACAATTTTGATTAAGTCTCTCTATGACACTCTAGAACAATCACAACTGGGTAAAGGTGTTGTCATTCTAACGGTCATGATGCCAGATACGCATCGCGATTTGTTTGATTCGATGTCTGATGGTGGCATTAGTGCGCGGCTCTCAACCTTTACGGAAAATAAACCGATTGAGCTAAAGTTTCTTGACCCAGCTTCAATGACTGAACTGGTCAAGCTCTATCTGGATATTTTCTATGCCAAGAAAAAACTTACACCACCCACGCCGATCTATCCTTTTGAAGAGAAGCAACTAGAACGATATGCAAAGGTTAATAAGCCAACAGTACGAGAAGCCTTACATTGGTGTGCGGAAAATTTCAAAGTAGAAGAAGAACTTTTACCGGATAACCCTCAAGATCGCTTTGCACTTGCGCTGAGTCGTGAAAATGAAAATGATTTTACAGAATGTATTGATGATAGTGAGTTGATTTCTAATGTTTTGCGATTTGGGTTGATGTCTTTAGTGGGTGAAGTGTTAAATGGGGAAACTGCTAGTGGTGAAAAGTTAAATAATGTCATTATTCAAGATGTAGTAGATATTGTTCCAAAATCCAAAAATAATGATTGGATTAATTTTAAAATTGTTGGCACTGAAAATAATCAGCCCATCAAAGTTGGCGTGATGGTGCTGCAACATACTCACGGACTTTCAGTGGGCGCAGGCATGAATCGGATTATCGATTATCAAACATTTGATTTGACTCGTGGTTGTATTGTTCGGTCTAAAACACGAAAAATAAAAAGTAATTGGGATTCTTATCGACTTGTCCGAAAGCTTATTAACAAGCAAGGCGGTGAATGGGCAGATTTAGAATTTGAAGACATTCATGATTTGCTAAAACTCTATACCATTAATGAGCAAAAAGAATCGTATCAATTAACGGATGAACAGATGAGAGCATTCACAAAAGAGTATGCGATCGCAAATTCTCTTTTGCTAGAAATACTCAGTTCTCCATCAGGGGGAATCGATGAATCTAGTATCGAAGTTGATAATTTATTTGATAACTTGGATGATTCTGGTGATGTTGACCTAGATACTGAGTTAAATGAATTACTCACTACGTTTCAAGGTGAAAAAGTTGAAGGCTCTGGTTTTCCAGAAGAGAACCAAACTGAAGATCAAGAGATTGACTTAAGTGCTGAGCTAGATTCGGACAATTCTCCTAATATCCCATCGCAGGATACTGAGGCTCAAGATTCTCCACAGCCCAGTACATCAGATGATTTACCGTGGTTTAAGCAGACCTATACCCACAAAACGATTAAAGCATTTTCCTTCAATGACAGTGAATATGATGTGACAACCTGGCGCGAATTCTTGGTCACAGTCTGTACACTAATGAAGCTCTACCACAATAAAGATTTTGCTAAAGTTTTACAAATCAAAGGCAAGAAAAATGCCTACTTCAGCAAACATTCAGATGATCTCAAAAATCCTGAAAAAATCTCTGGTTCTGGCATTTATATTGAAACTAATCTCAGTTCTAACCAGATTATTAAGTTTGTTCACCGCATCATCACCCATTTTGATTATCCGGAAAACTGCATCCAAATCGTCTTAGATGAGGAGTAGGATGAATACATTGTCTTTGAGTATTCCGATTTCAGCGTTTGAACTTAAAGTCTTACTCAAGGGAACAGCAATCACAGCCTTGCCTAAGATGTATGTGAAGGGTAAGAGCTTTTTACTATATCCTTTAGAAAATCACGATTCATCATCATTTTATCATTCAGTTTTCCACGGCGAAGCCCCGATCAATACCCAAACAAATACCAATACAGTCATCATTGAAAGTTGGGCAAAGTGTGAGATCTGTGAACGGGTTCAACGTGTAGATGAAATGAACCGCCTTGCCCAAAGTACAATTTGGACAGATCAGGGGTTAGCCAAGCATCGAGGGCAATTTCCCCATCTCTTTTTAGCCTATCTCAGGGTGTATCGCTTGCCGAAACCGATTGCAGTAGATCGAATTTCAACAGCTCAGGATAAGGTTGGAAAATTCATGGGATTGAATCAAGCTGTTGTCATTGATGATTCACAGCCTGTCTTAACAGAAGAACAGTTTGATAATGCTGCACAACGCCTGAAAGATCGCCAACCGATCATCATAATCAAAAGTCTAGAACTTTCTGAATCGAATAGTGTAGAATCGGCAGCGATCGCGCCCCCTCTTCCTCCCATTCCCCAACCCCCAAAACCCCAACCCATTCAGACACAAATTCCAGAGGAACCCCCACAACCTCCAGTACCGAAAAGCATCCTAGAACCCACTCCAAAACCTGCACCATCCTATGATTTAACCCAGATTGCCGATGTAGGAAATTCGAGTGAGGGTCATGCGTTTGAGCGTCTCGTGCGGCAAGGTTTATTATTTTTGGGATTTCAAAATTCCGAAACTAATCCTAAAGCTAGTCTTGATCCGGGTGCAACAGGGGGAGCAGGTGGGTTAGATTTTTATGCCGATTATCCCTATCCGATTGTGGGGGAATGTAAGGCAACAAAAACGGAAAAAGTCCCCGATGGCACACCCGCCCAACTCGTCAAATTAGGGCATAAAATCCTCAAAGATCATTACCACGATTGTATTAAACTTGTGATCGCAGCAGGTGAGCTAACCAGCGCAGCCAATGAAACCGCAAGCGGCAATCAAATCAATGTGCTTCGCCCGGAAACAATTCAGCGTTTAGTGAATTTGAAGCAGCATTACTCAGGGGCGATTAATTTATTTAAGCTGAAAGATATTTTGGAATCTGAGCCATTTAGTGAAGCGGTGAATGCTCGCATTAATACTTATGTTGATGGCATGATTGATGAAATTCAAACTCGAATTAATCTTATTGATTTAGTGCAGCAACATCATCCAGCGAGCGTTGAACTGTTAAAAGGAATTTATTTAGGGCGTTATGGTAAGACATTAGACCCGCTGGATCTTCATTATATTTTGGTTGAACTTGCTTCACCGTTTACGGGTTTTCTGGGTCGTAAGCGGGGCCAACGTTGGCAAGAGGATCAGTTTTATTTTGTGCGTGAATTTGACCACTTGCCCCCTACCTCATTCTGAGGATTGCACCGCCGATCGCAGGGTGGGCGCGATCGCACTGCCCAAGTCCACCCCCCGCCCCACGATAAACACCGTTAACCCCAGCCACAGCAATAGGAGATTCTTCGGTCGTGGTATTCCACGGCTCAGGACGAGCGATCTCCCCGAAAATTCCCCCCCCCATTCCTAGCTTCTATGCCGCTTCGGAGATTCAGAGAAGGTCACAGGCTTGGAGTTTTTGGGTTAACTGTTCGGCGTGCTTCCACCATTGCGTGCCGCCGACCCAGCGTCGGGAGGGGAGATGACCTTGGGGGGCGCGATGGGTGAATTGGAGATAGGTGTGACGTGTGACCCGATGCACGGGCCAGCCCACCTGTTGGCAAAAGGCGGGATAGTCTGCCTTGGCGGTGATAAACAGTTGACTTTGTATTTTGAACCCAAAGTGGCGATCGCTATACTTTGCCCACAGAAAATCAATCGCTTGGAGGTCGGCACAGGGCAGGGCTGCAATTTCCCGCACGAAGAGACAGGCGTTATCGCGTTTGCGGAGGAGACGGCAGAGAATCGCCCAGGTTTCAGCGTCGGCTTGTTCCCAGCGCCGTTTTTGCAGCATCGTTTTGAGGTGGGTATAGTCGATGCGGACGGGTTGGGGGTCGGCTGGGGGCGGGGTTTGGGTCGTGGGGGTGAGGTCTTCGGCGGCGCGGGTTCCAGTGAAGATGGTAGGGGTGTTGAGGTCGGGGCTTGGGGTGGCATCGGAGCGGATGGGGGGTACGGTGGGGCCGCCGATATCGCGGAGGAGAGCCGTGGCCGATTGGACTCGTTGCCGCAGAGAGGGGGCAATCAGTGAGTTGAGAATGCGGATCAGGGCGGGGCTGAGGGTTTGACCGGGAGGGAGGCGATCGCGCCACTGCCAGCGGTCATTGACCACATCAAAGAGTGTGTCAGGATGCAGCCCGGTGATTAAATTCAAACAAGTGACCCCTAAACTGTAGAGGTCACTAGCCGGGAGCACTTTCCCCCGCATCTGTTCAGGAGCCATAAAGCCCGGTGTGCCGATCACCGTTGCGCCGCCCATCATTGCGGTTTCGGTCAGGGTGCGGGCAATGCCAAAATCAATCAGGATAAATTTGCCATCGGAACGCCGTTGTAGGATGTTGTCGGGTTTGATGTCGCGGTGAATGACGTTGCGATCGTGGATGAATTGCAGCACGGGGAGCAAATCCCGCAGCAGTTGCCAAATCCGGGGTTCCAGGTTGGGATGTTGCGACCACACCGACGGGTTAAGGGGTTGGCCATTGACCCATTCTTGGACGAGATAGAGTTGATCGCGTTCTTTGAAGTAAGCAGCTAGGGTGGGGATTTGGGGATGGCTGCCCAGTTGACTGAGTTGCAGGGCTTCTTGTTCAAAGAGGGCGATCGCTTTCGCCTGGAGTGCCGCGCTCGTGGTTTGGAAAAAAAGTTGTTTAATCACACAGCGGGGGGATTTGGGTAAATCGAGATCCACCCCGATAAAGGTGCGCCCAAACCCACCCTGGCCGAGGGAACGGATCGGGCGGTAGCGTTGTTTGAGCAGGATCACCTGACCACAACTCCGGCAGACTTGGGCGCGAGAGTGGCTGACGCGATCGCTCCCCTCTCTATTTTGGGGGTGGCCACAGTCAGGATTTAAACAGTACGACATAATGGAAAGAATAGCCAACGGGCGAACTATCCCCATTGTCGATCGTTCTTTTCATGTCTAAACTGATTCATCCCTCCGACGTTTCCCCTCAACTCACCAAAACGCCTGTAGCCGTGCGGATGGCGGGCATTACGAAAGTTTACGGCAGCGGTAACGCTGAAGTTCGCGCCCTCGATGGGGTGGAATTTGTGGTGAATGTCCATGACTACTGCGCGATTATGGGGCCATCGGGGTCTGGTAAATCAACCCTGATGAACATGATCGGCTGTCTCGATCGCCCCACTGACGGGATTTATGAACTCGACGGGATTAACGTGGCAACCCTCGGTGATGCAGACTTGGCCGATGTGCGTAACCGGAAAATTGGCTTTGTCTTCCAACAGTTCCACCTCCTGCCCCACGCCAACGCCGTCGAAAACGTGATGCTACCGATGATCTATGCGGGTGTTCCCGTCACGGAGCGGCGCGATCGCGCCGTCGCCGCCCTCACCCGTGTCGGCCTCGCCAATCGCCTCACCAACAAACCCAACCAACTCTCCGGCGGTCAACAGCAGCGCGTCGCGATCGCCCGTGCGATCGTCAACGAACCCGTGATCCTCCTCGCCGACGAACCCACCGGAGCCCTCGACTCCCACACCACCCAAGAAGTCCTCGATCTTTTCGCCGAACTCAACGCCAGCGGCATCACGATCATCACCGTCACCCACGAAGCCGATGTCGCCCAACACGCCCACCGCACGATCTGGATGAAAGACGGGCGCGTGGTGCAGTCCCATTAAGACGCGGGGCGACTCGCCTGGTCGGCAGACGGTTGTGCCGCTGAATGCTGCTGGACTGGAATGGTGATGATAAACGTCGTGCCTTCACCGGGTTTGGATTGACAACGAATCGATCCGTGATGTTTTTCCGTGATGATTTGATAGCTAATCGACATCCCTAACCCCGTGCCTTGGCCGATCGCTTTGGTGGTAAAAAAGGGATCAAAGATTTTGGATTGAATCTCTTTAGGAATCCCTAAGGCATTATCTTGAAATGTGATTTCAACCTGTTGCTCATCTCCCTGTTGTACAAGTTTTGTGGCGATCGTGATCTGATTGGGATCTGCTTTGATGTCTTGATAGCTTCGAGCTTGATTGCGTTCTTCAAGCGCATCAAGGGCATTCACCAAAATATTCATAAACACCTGATTCAATTGCCCTGAATAACATTCGATCAAGGGTAGATCACCATAGTGTTTTTTGATGATAATTTCCGGATGCTTCGGTGTTGCCTTGAGACGATTTTGCAAAATCATCAAGGTGCTATCAATCCCCTCATGGAGATTCACATCTTTATAGTCGGCTTCATCCAAACGCGAGAAACTGCGCAAAGAATTGACGATTTCACGAATGCGCTGCGATCCCACCTTCATCGAATCGATCAGGCTCGGCAAGTCTTCGAGAAGAAAATTCACCTCTTTCTCTTCGATTAACTCCGCTAAATCAGGCGCAGGATTGGGGTAATGTTCCTGATAGGTGGTAACCACTGTGGTTAAGTCCTGGACGTATTCATCAATATGAATTAGGTTCCCGTAGATGAAGTTCACCGGATTGTTGATTTCATGGGCAACTCCAGCTACTAATTGACCCAAGCTGGACATTTTTTCCGTTTGTACGAGTTGGCTTTGGGTCTGTTTGAGGGTTTTGATCGTGTCGCGGAGGGTTTTTGTTTTTTGATGGAGTAAGGCTTCGTCTTTTTTGCGATCGCTAATATCCCGACAGACCACTAATCCCCCTTGGACGTTGCCGATTTCATCCAACAAGGGCCGCCCATTCACACTCGTCCACAGGCCCTCCGGAGCCGTAGCATGGCGGACAAAAATTTCAAATTCATCCACCGCTTCCCCTTGCAAGCTCCGAACGAGGGGAATTTCCTCTGGGGCTAAGGGCGTGACTTGATCTCCATGAAAGAGGCCATATTGTTCAGACCATGCCTCGTGATTCGTCTCCGTGGGGCCATTGCCAAACATGGCCGCTGCGGCAGGATTGAAGACCAAAAATTTGCCGTCGGCATCACTGACCACCACCCCTTCGCTCATGTTGTCGAGGATCGATTGCAAAATATTGGTTTGCTGTTGCAGTTGCTCCTCAGCGGCTTTGCGATCGCTAATATCCGTAATTGTGCCCACATAGCCATCCTGATTCGGGAGGGGAACCGCTTGGCTAATCACCCACGACACCGACCCATCCGGACGCTGAAACCGGCATTCGGTGCGGAATGCACTCTGGTTTTGGGCGGCTTCATGCCAAAGTTGAAAGGCGCGATCGCGATCCTCCGGATGGAGCGCCCCCGCCCAGCCCAACCCCAACGCTTCATCAGCACTGAGACCGGCGATCGCTTGCCAGCGATCGTTCGTATAGACACAATACCCCTGTACATCCGTCATAAACACACAGATCGGCGATGCCTCTAAAATCCCCACCAACCGCTGACGCGCCAAATCCCCCTGCTTTCGCTCCGTAATATCCAACGCATTCCCCACCAAGCGATAGATCTCCCCCTGGGGGTTGCGCAACGGAGTGAGCGTCGTCTGAGACCAAGTCTCTTCCTTCTGAAACGGCACAAATTCTTCGTAGGCGATCGCCGCTCCACAATCTAGGCATCGTTGATAATTGGCTCGAATCTCAGCCCCCATCTCCGGGCCAAACGCTGCCTCCGGTGTCTGCCCACAGATTTCCACTGCACTGCGTCCCGTCCAAGTTTCAATCACAGGATTCACCGCCGCCATCACAAAATCCTGTTCTGGTGTCACATCGACCGCAAACAACCCCAGCGGTGATGCATCAAACACACTCTGCCAAAACGAGGGCGTAATCCAGTGGGTGCTAATGTCTTCAATCGTTTGCTGCGATGTTAGAAGTTGTGCCTCGGCCTGTTGGCGACGTTGGATTTCAAAATGTAAACGGCGCTGGAGATGCTGAAGTTCATCAGCTTGACGCATATGCTCATCACGCGAGAAATAAGCAACCATGGCAACTTCCCAAAATTAAAGAAGGAACAGGATAATCCGAAAAATAGTATTGAGGCCCTGAGGTGTGATCTGCCTGAAATGTCACAGTGACAGGCCGTGAAGAAATTAACGCACTGCTGCAACACGTCTTAATTAGTGATCATCTTGTCATCCATGAAACCCCTATCCGGTGGGCAGTGCTCACCCTATACGAGATGTTTTTTTAATTCCCTTTTTTAGCCCTGTCGGTTTAGTAGAGTGTTGTCTATCTGAACAGTAATGTACAAATGTGAAAAAGTTGTGAAATGAGTCACGAATTATGCTACATCCCTGGGGTTCATTTGCTCAGGGAAAAACATCACCCGCCCTAGACAGGCTTCGCTCCTGTCCACTATGCTTAAATGCTTGACGGTTAAGGGATTGATGTTGTGGTAAAAATAACGGTTCCGGCAACAACGGCCAATCTTGGCCCAGGGTTTGACTGCATTGGTGCGGCTCTCACGCTTTACAATCGCTTTGAATTTACTCCGGCTGACGCGCTTCAGATTGATGTTCGGGGAGAGGGGCAAGAGTTGGTAAGCCAGGGAACTGATAATTTGGTGTATCAATCGTTTTGCTATCTTTATGCGGAGCTTGGCCAAATGCCGCCGCCGATTCATCTGGAGATCAAGATGGGGATTCCGTTGGCGCGGGGCTTGGGCAGTTCGGCGACCGCGATCGTCGGCGGGCTGATGGGTGCCAATGATTTGGCGGGACACCCCTTAGACACCACCGCGCTGATTAATTTAGCAACCCAAATTGAAGGCCATCCCGACAATGTTGTACCGGCTTTGTTAGGCGGGTGTCACCTGGCCGCGAAGGATGGCGAGGATTGGCACATTGGCAGTATTTCCTGGCATCCGTCGCTCATTCCCGTGGTGGCGATTCCGAATTTTACGCTCTCGACGGAAGTGGCGCGATCGGTGTTGCCGTCGGAGGTGAGCCGTCAGGATGCGATTTCAAATATTGCCCGGTTTGGCTTGCTGTTGCGGGGGTTGGAAACGGGCTGCGAAGACTGGCTGCGGGTGGGTTTGCAGGATTCAATTCACCAACCCTATCGCCAAACCTTAATTAAGGGCTACGAGGCGGTTCACGCGGCAGCGTTGGCGGCGGGAGCCTACGGCATGGTGATTAGTGGAGCAGGGCCGACGGTGTTGGCGATGACCCATGCAGACGAGGCCAATGCGGTGGCGACGAGTATGGAATCGACTTGGCGGGGGTTGGGGATTGAGCCGCAAATTCATATTTTGTCGATGGATACGGCGGGGGCGCGATCGCTGATCTAACTCCCATCACGCTGATCTAGCTCCCATCACACTGAATCTCAAATCCAAGCACGCCGTTAAATTTAGCCCGCCTGCTCCTTCCGTGCGGCAAGCTAGAAACTGTAGTTTCTCAGACCTGCCTAGCTTGTGAGCTTTACAATTGATCGCTATGCCTATTTAACGTCTCCCCTCCACCGCTGGGAGCCGCGAGCGAAGTTGGTGGGTCTGTTGGCATTGATTTTTGCCTTTGGGACGGTGCAGCAATTGACGGTGCTGCCGTGGATGGTGCTGGTGACGGTGGGTCTCTATGGCCTGTCGCGGTTGCCCTGGGCCTTTGGTCTGAACCAACTGCGCTATCCGGGGGCGTTTATGGTGATGGTGGTGATTTTGGTGCCCTTTGCGGGGGGGGAAACGGTGCTGTGGCAGTGGGGGGCGTTGCGGTTGACGGCGGAGGGCTGTTGGATGGTGGTGCGGGTGGGGGTGCGGTTTTTCTCGATTGTGACGTTGAGTGTGGTGCTGTTCGGAACGACACCGTTAACGAAAACGTTGCGGGCGATGCGATCGCTGGGCATTCCCTCTCTCTTAGTGGATATGGCGTTGCTCACCTATCGCTATCTCCAAGAGTTCAACAACACCCGCCGCACAATGCAGCAGGCGATGCGCTTACGGGGCTTTCAAGGCGATCGCCTTTCGATCCGCAGCCTGCGCCATTGGGCCCAATTGGCGGGCAGTTTGCTCGTCCGCAGTTATGACCGGGCGACGCGGGTTTACGTGGCGATGCTCCTCCGGGGGTACGGCCAACAGTGGCAGGGTAAATCGCTGGGCTGGCGGGGGATTGATCGGCGCAGTTGGCTGGCGATGGGAGGGATGGGCGCGATCGCGATCGCCTTTGTCTGGTTCGGTTGACCCCATGAGCCGGATTTCGCACCGCAGACAAAAAAAAAGAGAGTCACCTCGGTGACTCCCCCAATCATCAGGGTGCATCTACAGTTATTACTATAGATTGTTTAGTGAGGGGTGTCACCCCCCACCCTTAAGTTTTTGCAAAAAAAGGGTTAAAGCGATCGCAGTTCTGAGCGGGGATCAGGGCCTGAGTCCGCCTGGTCTGGGCTGACTGACCCCTACACTGGTTTTTGACTCAATAAATCCGTAAAAATCCGATCCAACTGACCCCGACAGGACTGGGGTGGATTGAGGCGATGTTGCAGGGCGATCCAGCGTTCATTGAGGGCAGCGAGGAGCGATCGCGACGCATCCGGCACCAGGGTCGGCACGGTCAGCACCTGCACCCAGCGGGATAATTCTGGCGGTAATTCTGTTGCGAGTCGCATCGTCAGTTGGGGCGTGGATTGGGACTGGACATAGTAAGGAGTCAGAAACGGACGGTAGATCATCGCGTTCTCCGTGCGTTGTTCCACAAACGCTAAAATCACGCCGCGCATCAAATTCCGCACCGGTTCCGCCTCCGCCCCCATCACCTCCTGCACCAGCGTACTTTGGGCCATCGTACTGCCGCTGTTGCTCTCGTCGGTGATGCTCATGTGGGTTGCCCCCAAGATCGTCACGAAATATTTGGACACCTTTAATTGTTCAAAGGCTTGGAGTTGATGATCCAGCGGCGGGGCGACGGCATCGCGGCTATTACTCAGAATCAGCGTCGGCACATCCACCCGACTTAAGCCGTCCTCCCCAAAAAGATGACCCGTCACCGGATTGAGGGCCACCACCTGCACCACGCGGCGATCGCGGAAATTCAAGGTGCGATCGGGCAGGGGTGCAGCCGAACATTGCAGCCAATCCGCCGGAGCACGACCAATGGGGCTGCTCTCTTGGCAAAACTTCCGTAAGGCGAGGAGATCAAGCTCACCCCCGGCAAGGGCGATCGCAGTATATCCCCCCGACGAATGACCCACCACCACCACCTCAGTTGTGTTGAACTTATCCTTTATATAAGGCCAGTTTTCATTGAGGGTTTCTAACTCATCCAACAGGAACTGCACATCCAAGGGCCGATTCACCAATTCCTGAGCCGAGAGCACCTCGGCCGGTTTACGATTGAGCGAAATTTCCGCGAGCAGATCAATATTGCTCCCCGGATGCTCCAAGGATGCAACGCTAAACCCATAGGACGCGAGATGATTCGCTAAATAGGCCATAAAGCGCCGATCCGCTGCGAAACCGTGGGATAGGACAATCAACGGGCCACGCGGCTGGGCGCTGTAGTACAGATCGACTTTAATTTGTCGCTGGCGGGTGTCATCGTTTAAGACGAGCGATCGCTGTCGCACGGCATGGGGGCCCGGTTGAGTCGGGTCAAAACTAGGATGGGGGCTTTGGCCGCGTAGGGGTGGGGCAGCCAATTTTCGCGCCATGATCGGGGTGAGAAATTGGCTTTGGATTGCGGCGCGTTTGAGTTGGAGGGCGAGGCGGGCAGTGGTGGGGAGGTCAATCACGAGTTCCGCCTGGGGGTAGTGGGAAAGGAGGGTGAGGGGGGTAATCCGTTCAGCGTTGTCGAGGGTGAGGTAGAGGGCGGTTTGGAGATCGGCGGTGGTGCTGTGGGGGATGGCTGCTTGCAACTGTTCGAGCAGGATTTGCCCATCGCGGGTGTTGAGGAGGTCAGCGAGGAAGCGATCGGCGATGTTGCGATCGATGGCGAAGGTTTGGTTGAGGAGCGATCGCAGTTCCGGTGTCAGCAAGGGCGCAAACCGTTGCAGTGTGGGGGACAGTTCCCCGGTGTCGGTAAAGTGCTTCAGTTCATCGAGGGCAATGGTTTGGTCAAACGGGCCCACTTTTAAGGTGAGGCGTTCGGTGGCTTTCGCGCTGAGGGGAGCCAAACTGCTCCAGAGCGTGAGCCCGAAAGCGGCGAGAGTGAGGCGGAAATCAAGAGAAAACACACGCACAACGTCTGATGGAATAAACAAACAAGGCAAGGTGGACTGAGATTAAGGCTGTTGAGCCCCGTTATACCGAATAAGTTCCAATTACCCTCTCCCGTCATACGGGGGATTCGTGAGCAAAGCCACTTCATTTTAGACGGTGATCCTGATGAAAAGCATCCGGGCCGGGGGAGTGCGATCGCCCCTCATCTCCATCCACCGGAAACCCAAGAGGGGGGATCTGACCCCCTACAATTGAGAATGAACTCAATTGCCATTATTCACCCAAGGACGGATCAACTGTGCTGCTTTCCAAAGGCTGTGAAATCGAACTCTACACCGGACATCCCGACGGCACCATCGTCGGCCTGTCCGATCATATTGTCCATGACCTATCCGGATTTGTGCGCGAACCCGATAGCCGCAACGTGGAATACACCACAGCCCCGTTTAGTGGTTATGATCGCCTTCTCTGCGCCCTCGTCCGTCCCCGCCAACAACTGCGCCACTACCTCCCCCAGCACGGCGACTATACCCTCCACCCCGGTAGCACCCTCTCCCTCGGTGACACCCGCCAATTCTTTCGCTCCGACCCTAACAACCCCTACCACGCCTACATCGAGCAGACCTATCACACCACCGTCGTCACCGCCAGCGTCCATATCAATATCGGCATTGATGACCCTGACCTCCTGATGCGTGCCTATCGCCTCATTCGCCTTGAAGCGCCGCTGTATCTGGCCCTGAGTGCCTCATCGCCTTTCCTCGACGGCCAACCGACGGGCTTCCATTCCACCCGCTGGGCCGTTTTTCCCCAAACCCCCGACCATGTGCCCCTGTTTACGAGCCATGCCGACTTCGTCCACTGGACAGAGGAGCAATTGCGCCTCGGCACCATGCAGAATGTCCGCCACCTCTGGGTTTCCGTGCGTCCCAATGGCGATCACCGCCCCTACAATCTCAATCGTCTTGAATTGCGCATCTGTGATCTCGTCAGCAACCCGATTGCCTTGCTCGCGATCGTCGCCTTCCTTGAAGCCCGCCTGACCCAACTCCTCACCGATGAGCGTCTCGATCCCCTCACCCAAAGCCAGTTCACCCCCGATGAACTCCTCGCCCTCACCGTCGCCAATGAACAGGCCGCTGCGAAACATAGCCTCGCCGCCACCCTCTGCCATTGGCAAGATGGGCGATCGCTCACCGCTGCTGACTGGATCGACCAAATTTATGAGACCCTGTGGCCCACCGCCAAGCAGCGGAGTTTTAGCTGCTTCCTCTCCCCCTTGCGGAAGATTCTCAGCCAGGGAAACGAGGCCCAGCGCTGGTTAGCCCAGTATGAGCAGGGACAGTCTCCCCAACAGATTATGCAAGGCGCGATCGCCGCCATGGCCCAAGCTGAACTGGAATTACAGGAAAAACTCTGCGTCGAAATGGCTGTGTAATCCCGATGCGATCAGGCATTGAGCCGGATTAATCATTAATGCAACAATACTTCACAAAAACTAATCAATCCCCTGTACACGGGTGCTATCAGGAAAACGAATCGATTGCCCCGGAGCCGATTCTTTCATCCATTCACAGCGATACAGTATCCTAGCCATGCCTCATGTTGTTTTAGTCCATCCCGAAATCCCCCCCAACACCGGCAATATTGCCCGCACCTGTGCCGCCACAAAAACAGAGCTACACTTGATTGAACCCTTGGGGTTTGAGTTAAGCGATCGCTACCTAAAGCGAGCCGGATTAGACTATTGGCCCTACGTTAAACTGCATTGCCATCCAGATATTGAATCGTTTTATCATGTACAAGCCCAGCGCGGCGGCCGCTGTATCGGCTTTAGTGTCTCCGGAACCTGTAGCCATACTGACTTCCAATTCCAAGCCGATGACTGGCTCCTCTTTGGCTGTGAAACCCAAGGATTGCCCAAGGCCGTCCTTGCCGCCTGTCCCGCCACTGTCTACATTCCTATGGCAGAACCAGGGGTGCGCAGCTTGAATCTGTCGGTGAGCGTGGCGATCGGACTCTTTGAAGCCCGTCGTCAGGTGGGACTCCTGCCATAGCCCTCTTTTATCACTGCATCGCGATAAAGTGCTGTTTCCCCTTACACCAGACCCCATCATTTTCAGTGGTTCCGCATTGCAGATTTCAGAGCCAGGTGAGGACGATTGGCCGCCAACCTCAACCCCGAAGAGTCCTGATGCTGAATGGTTTTCTTCGGATTAATCTCGCTGTCCTCGATAGATGGCCGGCAATTGAGTGCATCCTCACCCTTTCCAGTCATTGGGGAACGATAGACCCCTTCTTAGTGTTCGCAAGTCTCCGTATAATTACGATAAGAAATCTAGACTCATAGCTGACTTTAGTGCTGTAAGCTACCAAGTTTTAACAATTTGATAAGAAATTTCTATCACCTCTTGAGCTAAGGGGTTTGATCCGTCAGCAGCCTAAAATCCTGATGCCAGTCCGAAAAAATAGGACCGAAAAGCTATGAGGGGAAAGGATTCCAGTCTTTCGTCAGGGGATTCGTTCACCGCAATAGTTGTGTGCTAACCCCGCCGCGCCCCAGAGAGGATGGCCTTGTCGTAGTCGCAAAGTTCGCTTAGATTACACTTCAACTGGTTTGAATGACTGTCCGGGTCAATGCTCTCAACTCAAGAACGTATCTACAGTTAGCGCATTTTCAAATCAATATTTTCAAGGTTTGACTTGTCTAATTTGGAAAAGCAGAGTAACCTTACCTACGTCAACACATCACACACATCACACAACGTTTGTGATTGTTGTCACGCTCACACTCAGTGAGGTTTCTCTCTAAAGCAGTGCATCGCTTACTGTTTCACCAAGAGTCATTCTTTACTGTCCAGGAGGTCGTTTTTGAAACGCTCACTCACACAAAACGTCCAATCTGTTCCTCCCAGTTCCATTCGCTCACCAGAAATGTTGGAAAAGAAAGTACAAACCCCCAAGAAAGTGAATTCTAGTGATACGGCTCGCCGTGCTAGTGCCATGCTAGGACTTGCTGCAATCTCCATGGGTGCAACAGCTGGTGTGCTGATTGCCAGCCAAGGGGATGAGGCTATTGCGGCTGAACCTGCATTTAATCGCTCTGATGCGGGTCAAGTTGATATGTCTCCATTGGAGCAATCAACGTCACTCATTCAACACCGTATTCAGGACGGCGATACCCTCTGGGATCTCTCTCTGTCCTACAACGTTCCCGCTGATGCGATCGCAGCATCCAACAATCTCCCCGAAGATACCGTGTTATCCATCGGCCAGACGTTGGTGATTCCCGCTGCTAATACCGCTGCGAACCCCGTTGTTGCCGCTGTAGCTGAACCGATGGAAGTGGCCGTCGCTGACATCGCCGAAGATGACTACGAGCTGACTGCGATCGAAGCCGTCGAAAAAGACTCCAACCCGAAAACTCCCGCTGTCATTGCTGAGACAGAACCCCAAATCATTGCCAGCGCAGACCCTGGCCAAACCATTCACGCAGTTCGGTCTGGTGAAACCGTTGCGGAAATTGCGGCTCAGTACAATGTCACCCCGAATGATATTCTCGCGAGTAACAACATTGCTGATCCTCGCACCCTCCAAGTCGCCCAAAAATTGATTATTCCGGGCGCAGCATCTCCCACCGATACAGCAGATGCGATCGCTTCAACCCCCATTGCTTCAGCCCCTATCGCCCCGGCTGCGGCTCCTGAGTTGGTCACCCAAAACACCACGACCCTCGCGACCCAACTCAACGACCCGACCCCCGATGACCGCATCAGCCGCCTCAAAGAGGAAGTGATGCAAATGCGCGAAGAATACCGCGCCCAACGGGAGCGTCAAACCCCGACCACGACCCAAGCGGCATCTGCTCCTAGCGTTACTCCGCTAGAACCCCAAGCACAACCGGCATCTCCGGAATGGCAGCGTCAACAACAACTGCGCAAACCCAGCCGCCCTGAAGTGATCGCACCTCAACCGGAAGCCGCCCCTCAAACCAGCCAACAACCGGATCTCGTTGCGGCTGCACCCACTTCGGGGCGTGGCTACAACCGCTTACTACAGTTGCCCGCTGGTCAGAGTGTTGAGCCGCAAATTCCGCCCTTACAGGAGCGTGATCAATACCTGCCTGACCGGCCGCAAGAGTTTAACGGCTATATTTGGCCCGCTCGTGGTGTGTTGACTTCTGGTTATGGCCCTCGCTGGGGTCGGATGCATCGTGGGATTGACATTGCCGCTCCGACGGGAACTCCGATCCATGCAGCCGCTTCTGGAGAAGTGACTGTGGCAGGTTGGAACTCTGGGGGTTACGGTAACTTGGTGGAAATCCGTCATCCCGATGGCAGCATGACCCGTTACGCCCACAACAGTAAGCTGTTGGTGCGTAAAGGCGATCGCGTTGAACAAGGTCAACAGGTGGCGCTGATGGGTAGCACCGGCTTCAGCACCGGGCCTCACCTGCACTTTGAAATCCACCCGTCCGGTAGTGGTGCCACGAACCCCATGGCCTTCCTCCCTAGCCGCTAGGCTTCACCAGAGTTAGGTTAGACCATCAACTCAATTAACAAAACAGAGCCAAGACTGAAGTCTTGGCTCTGTTTTTGTGGGAATACTGCGAGACCCATCCGATCGCTGTGACTCGATTAGGGATTAAAGCCTCGATCGCACCATGCTCGATCTAGATTGAGTGTGATCAAAGAGTGACATAACCCCAATTTTTGGGGGGCTGAGGCAACGTCGTGCGGGTGTGCTTGTAATCTTCTGTTACAAAAGAGCGATCGCAACAAAGACCAAAAATCACCGTTTCATCAGGATTTGAGCGATTGAGCCAGGCTTTTTTTGATGAACAAATATTACAAATTTGGCTCCACCGTGAACTTAGATTACTAAAATCTCATATTTCCTGTGGCTTCATTATAATTACCTATTAACAGGCAAGATTTTAAAAAGTTAATAATTAACTGTTACCTAGAGAACTTCAAGAGGTCACAAAACATGGTAAGCATTCAACATAATCAATCCCTTTGGCATCACGATTCTTTGACTCACACGAAAAGCTTCTTGCTGTGGAGCTTTACGCTGGCGGTCTGTTTGTTGGTGGTTGGCTTTCCCATGCTGGTTTTGGTGGCAACGGTGACGGCGTTGGCTGCGATCGTCCTACAATCTTTGCTGCCGATGAGTGCAGTGTTGGTTGTGGTGGGAACGGTCACAGGGTTTCATGTACTGGGAATTTTCTTGGGGGCGGCGATCTTAACTGCTAAAGGAGTCCATCCTGACGAAGTGCGTTGGCTCCATTGGCTCCACGGGAATACGACGGAACAGACTCAACCGGTCTACGCCGCTTGCCCGTTAACCTGTGACCTCGTTCATTCTTAACCCTCACTCATGTTTTAACCTTGCTGGGAGCAAGATCGAAAGCAGCTCAAATTCGTTGAGCTGCTTTTGTCTGGGGAGATCATGATAGGAACGCGCAGGGATGCGTGGGATTAGAAGCGAATCGGAATGTTGGCGAGGCGGCGATCGCGGGCAATGGTAAACAGAGCAGCATCGGGCCCGGAGGAGAGAAACGTCAGAATATCGTCAACGGAGCGGATGCGGCGGCGGTTGATGGCGAGAATGCGATCGCCCGGACGTAAACCCGACTGCGCCGCGATCGATCCCCGCTCCACCCCTTGAATAATCAAGTCGGGGGTCATGGCCACACCGAGGCGAATTTGGCTCGCTGTAGGGGATGGCGGGGGAGGGGCTGGCTGTTGGGCGAGATTGCGGGCGGTGGCGATTTGGTCACGGCTGCGGGCGATGAGTTGCTCCACGGCTTGGAGATGGGTGGCGAAGCCGATGCCCACATTACCGCGATTGGGGGTGATGATGGCTTTATTGACCCCGATTAACTCGCCGTTGGAGTTGAGTAAGGGCCCGCCAGAATTACCGGGGTTGATCGCCGCGTCGGTTTGTAAGTCACCGTTGGGGGCGATGCGGCTCAGAATGCCGGTGGTGAGTGTGCCGGATAATCCGAAGGGACTGCCGATCGCATAGACCTGCTGGCCGACGCGGACATCTTGCCGGGAGGCGAGGGGAATGGCGGGGAAGCGGCGGGTGCTGAGAATTTGGACGAGGGCGAGATCATTGGTGCGATCGACGGCAATCACTTGGGCCGGGTAGCGATCGCCTGCTGCGGTGATCACCACAACGCGGCCCCGATTCGCCCCTTGAATCACATGATCATTGGTTAAGACTAAACCCGTCGGGTCGATAATACTGCCCGATCCTGCGCCTCGGCCAATATCCAACGTCACCACCGCTGGGCTTGCCGCTTCATACAGATCGATGCGGGTTTGCTCATCTGGGTTAAACGCGAAGACCGCAGGAATGGCAGGCGATGAGGCAGTGGCAGCGATCGAGAGCGCACAGGCAACCCAATAACCCGGTTTAATTCTCATAATTCTTAACCCCAATGCCGACTAAAACGAATACGCAAAGAGACTGAAAGTTTGCAGGGCTGAGTGGATCTGCATCAGGCTCGTGCCTTCAGTGTAGATAAAGTTGGGTGCAATCGGTTCAGATGGTGTAATGGCTGACCCTGTTTCCCCTTCACGCACATTGGCGGCCATCCGGGAGGATTGCCCCGGTGAGAATCGCTCCGGTTAATTTCACTAACCAGCGATCGCCACTTCCTCCCACTAAGGCCCCTTTCAAATTCGCCCCACTGAGGTCAGCGCCACTGAAATCCGCCCCGACTAAGTTGGCTCCTTCGAGGTTGGCATTGCGGAGATTGGCCCGGAGTAAATTGGCGCGAAAGAGATCCGCCTGACGGAGGTTCGCCCCTTCTAAATCAATGCCATGGAGAAACCCATCGCGCAGGTTTGCCCCCGTCAAATTCGCGTTTTTGAGGTTCCGTCCTGATAAATCCCGTTCGCGCAGGTTTGCCCCTCGGAGGTCGGCCCCTTGCATATCGTGCATATCGGGGCGGCGATAGGAGTGGCGGGTGCGGTAGGGGTTGGAGGGGCGTGGGGGATTGTGGGGGCGCGATCGCGGCGTTGACGGTGGCCGTGAGGGGGGACTCGATTGCGACACCGGGACGGCTGCGGTGGGGGCTTGCGATCGCAACATATCCCGCGCATGGTTAATCTCTTTCAGGCGGGCCGCCGCTTTTTCGATCAAACGGGGGTTATCCTGAGGCAAGCGGTCTGGATGCCAAATAAAGGCTAAATCTTTATAGGCTTGATTAATGTCTTCCAGAGAAGCTCCCGGCTCCAAACCCAAAACTTGATAGTAGTGATTTAACGAATAAGTCATTAGTTCACCAGGCAACGCCATTAATCCCTCAGCATAGTGTGATCCTCGATCACCTCTTTAAAATATTAAACAAAATCCCGGAATTTGAGGGTATTTTTGTTTTTTGTGTTCATCGTGAACGTTTGGTATCGCAACAGCCCAGAGGCTTCAGACCTCCAAAACGGTCAACATCCTTACCAAGAGCCGGTTTGATCTTGCTTTTATCCTTCTGTCGTTAGCCCTATGGCCATCACCCCCGATCGCTTCCACCAGCTTAAAGCCACCCTGTCCCGCATCATCGTCGGGCAACAGGCCACAATTGAACAATTACTGATTGCCCTCCTTTGTGGAGGTCATGTGATTTTAGAAGGCGTTCCCGGAACCGCCAAAACCCTGCTGGTGAAAGAACTTTCCCAGGCCATTCATGCCCAATTTCGTCGCGCTCAACTGACCCCGGATGTTTTGCCCGCTGATCTCATTGGCACGCATATTTTTGACCTCAATAGCCGGACGTTTACCCTGAAAGCGGGGCCCGTTTTTACCGAAATTCTCCTCGCTGATGAAATTAATCGCACCCCGCCCAAAACCCAAGCCGCTCTCCTCGAAGCCATGGCGGAACGTCAAGTTACCCTCGACGGTGAGACCCTGCCCCTCTCGCCCTTGTTTTGGGTGATTGCGACGCAAAATCCCCTGGAATTTGAGGGTACTTATCCCCTCCCAGAAGCCCAACTCGATCGCTTCCTCTTCAAAGTGGTGGTGTCCTATCCTGCGCCGGAATTTGAAAAGCAAATGTTGCTTAATCTCCAGAACGATGCTTCCGTAACCGCTGCGACATCGGAGCTAACGGTGGAGACGATCCTCGCGGCACAGGCGGCGGTGGCGCGGGTGAAGGTCACGGAAGCGGTGGTGGATTATTTATTGGCGTTGGTGACGCGATCGCGCCAGATGGCCGATGTGGCCCTGGGGGCATCGCCACGGGCGGCGGTGGCGTGGTTGCGGGCGAGTCAAGCTACCGCCTGGCTCGCCGAGCGGGACTATGTGACCCCCGATGATGTGAAGGCGATCGCGCCGCCCCTGCTGCGCCATCGTCTCATCCTCACCCCCGATGCTCTTCTTAACGGCATCACCCTAGAGCAAGCGATCGCCTCCCTCCTCCAAACCGTCACCGTGCCCCGCTAACCTCACCCCCCGCCCCAATCTTAAAAAAAAAGCCCCTGAACGGCCACTGACGGCAAATCCTGTGCTAAGATTACAAACCGTGACCGCAAAACGGCTCAGTAGCTCAGTTGGTTAGAGCAGGGGACTCATAAGCCCAAGGTCGGCAGTTCAAATCTGCCTTGAGCCATTATTCACCCCCAAGCACCTCCCCCCAGAGGTGCTTTTTTATCGTTGGGTTCATCGCCCTTTAAGCGATCGGCGGCGGCACCGGATTGGACAGGGGGCGCAGCGGTCGGGGCTGGGCTTGGGGGGTTGCAATTAACCGGAGGCTAATCGTCGTCTGTTGACTGAGATCCTGCTGAATTGGAGCCGCAACGCCGAATTGCTGATCGCTTTGCCCAGAGAGTCCCGTACCGCCCGCGCGACGACTTGACCCGGCAAGATACCCCGCACTAAAGGGGGCGGATGCAGGCGGCGGGGGTGCAGGCAGTTCCGGGGTAAACACCACTTGCACCACGCCCAGATTCGGATCATGGGCGGCTAACCCGGCCTGCTGAGCTTCGGGAGTCGCGATCGCATAGAACGTAAAACGTCCGGTATCATTCACCGGCCGTTCCAACGTGATCAAACTCACCGCCGGAATCCGCCACGTGCCCACCGGTTTACCATCGATCATCACCTTGGCATCGCAGCGTTGGCGATGTTCGTTGCGCAGATGCAGGGTGTAGGGCGTGTTGTGGGGCAGTTCCACATAGCCGTTGGGCGTTTCTTTGCCGGGTTGAATCGTGAGGCTAAAACTGTTGATTTCCATGGCAATTTCTGATGATCAACCCCTCCGTCATAGCATAGCTCTGTCCCAATCTAAGGGATAATCAAAGAGGTTTATCATAGGCAGACAGCACCGGATCAGGGCTATGAAGATTCGCATTGGCAACGGTTACGACATTCACCAATTGGGGCGCGATCGCGATCTAATCCTCGGCGGTGTGAAGCTTGATCATCACCTAGGACTCGTCGGCCATAGCGATGCCGACGTGCTGACCCATGCGATCATGGATGCCCTGCTCGGAGCCTTAGCCCTGGGCGATATCGGCCATTTTTTCCCCCCCACCGACCCCCAATGGGCCGGAGCCGACAGCCTCAAACTCCTCGCCCAGGTTCACCACGAAATTCAGCAACGGGGCTGGCAGATCGGCAACCTCGATGCCGTGGTGATCGCTGAACGCCCCAAATTAAAACCCCATCTGGGGACAATGCGCGATCGCCTCGCCCAAGTCCTCCACCTCGATCGCGACCAAATCAGCATCAAAGCCACCACCAACGAAACACTCGATGCCGTCGGCCAAGAACAAGGCATCGCCACCTACGCCGTCGTGCTCCTGTTCGCCTCAGACTCGTAATGGTTCAGTTAATCGTAGCGGCCTTAAGGACTGCAAAATTCTAGATTCGTCCCCCCTTCTTGACCACCGGAAATCCAACCCGCATAGGGAGCCGAAATCTTCAGCCAGAGCCGAGCCTCATCATCCATTTGGCTTTCGCCCGTCAGCGTCGCCCGCATCCCCTCTAAGAGACGACCCGCAAACGGTTCAGCACCCACCTCAGGCCGCGGACGCACCACCAACCCCAACGCCGCCCGCCGACAACTGCCCGGTGTTAAATCCACAAGGGTCGGATGTTGCGTAAACACGGGCCGAGCCGGTTCTGCGGGTGATGTGCTCACCGCTGTACAGGGTTTGAGATGACGAGCAATCACAAATCCCGCGAGGGGCGCTGTAATGGGAACCCAGCCATTCGCCCCTGCGGATGCGATCGTCACCCGCGCCTCTGGCTCCAAAATGCCCAGAGTACTGCTATCCGCCCCCACAGAAGGCTTAGCAAAAATATCAACGGTGCGATTCGTCTGGCGGCAATTTGGGTCTGCCGGATTAACCGCAGCGGTCGTTTCCGCAGTAGATGTCTCCGGTGCAGAATCTGGTGTAGATTGCGCTGCTTCTGCTTGGGGAGGATCGGAGGGAGTTTGAGCCAAAGCTGTTGGCATCACGCTACCGATCAGCAACAGCGAAAGTAAAAACGCTTGCGTATTCATGATCACAAAAAGCGAAAGGGGTTAACCAAAACCCCCGTTCGGGGTGTTTAATTTAGCCTATGCTATCATTAACCCGGAATTGTGCTCTAGTCATCACTTTAACCGCAGTCTAATCGTTGAGCTTTACCCCACATTGGGTTACACAACATAAAAGCCCGTGACGAGGATTGAACTCGTGACCTCACCCTTACCAAGGGTGTGCTCTACCACTGAGCCACACGGGCGGGAAAAGGTGGTGGGCCGAGTTGGATTTGAACCAACGTAGGCGTAGCCAGCGGATTTACAGTCCGCCCCCATTAACCACTCGGGCATCGACCCCTTTGATTTCCACGATTATTAATCGTAGCGGAGTGATTCACAAAAGGCAAGCTAATTGACTAAATTGGATCGCAGTAGGGGCGGTTTAGGGCGGGGAAAGTCGCTCTCATCATAGATTTCACCTACCAACTCTTCCAAAATATCCTCCAGGGTAATCAAGCCCACCGTGCCACCATACTCATCCACCACGATCACCAGATGCCAGCGTTGCTTCAGCATTTCTTTGAGGAGGCTAGCAATTCGTTGGGTTTCCGGCACGTAAACCGGTGGATCGATGATGTCACTGAGCTTGATATCGGCTTGGGGGATTTGGCCATTGGGGAGGCCACGCAGGCGTTGCAGAGCTTGTTTTAAATGCACAATCCCGACAATCTGATCTTTGGATTCTTCCTGCACCGGAATCCGAGAATACCCGGTTTTTAAACAAAGATCGACGAGTTCGGCGACGGTGGCCTCGCGGGAAATGGTCTGCATTTCAATGCGGGGCTTGACCACATCTTTCGCCATGACTTGATCTAACATTAGGGCGCGACTAATCAGGTCATGGCGGTAGAAGTCGAGCTTACCTTTGCCGCTGAGGATTTCGATCATCAGTTGCAGGTCGGTGAGGCTTTCGCTGTCCTGGGAGGATTTTGAGGCTTTGCCCTGGAAGAGGCGGATGATGCGCTGGGTGATGGATTCAAAAATAAAAATCAACCCCAGGGCTGAGAAGAGTCGGGAGAGCCAATAGATGGGGCGGACAGCGAGTTGAAAGACGGCGAGGGAGTTGAGAATGGCAACGGATTTGGGGGTGATTTCGCCAAAGACTAGCACCAAGATTGTAAGGACGGCAGTGGCGATACCGAGGCCAGCGTTCCCTAGCCAGAGGACAAACAGGTTGCTGGTGAGGACGGTGGAGAAGATGTTGACGAGGTTGTTGCCGAGGAGGAGGGTGGTGATGAAGCGCGGCCGTTTGGTGAGGACAAGGCGAAACATACCGTTGGGGTCGCCTTGGTGTTTGATTAGGCCGCGGAGTTTGAGGTCATCGAGGGCGGTGATTGCGGTTTCTGAGCCGGAGAAAAAGGCTGAGAGGGTGAGCATCAAAACGATGACGGTGAGATCGAGCCACACGGAACCGAGGAGGGGTTGGGCTTCTGCGACGGCAATCAAAGCGGGGAAGGAGGATAACAAGGGGGGTTGAGGAAGAACGAAGAACAGCAAGGGGGGAGGGTGGATGTAGGTCGAGACTGTGACACTGCATCCGTGGGTGTAAACGCATTACACCTGGTAGGCGGTGTTTAGGGCCCAGAGGATGAGGGCGATGATGCTGCCGATGACAAGGGTGGCGGAGATGGCCACGACGAGAGGCTTGTCAGCGTTCTTGAATTTCATGATGCCGCGATTCAGATCAGACATAGTGCGTTATGGGTTGTGGGTTTATCTCAACTTCAGGGTAAGCATGGGTTTAGCATGGATGCAGATTTTATTTTTTAATCTTAATCTTAATCAATGCTTGGGGAAAACATGGGTTTCATGCTGGGGGTGTGGGGGACGATCGCACTCGTGATCGTTGCGATCGCAGCGGAATTGGGGCTGCGGTGGTTTTTCGGGTTCGGGCGGCCGGTGCTGTATCGGGGTGATCCGACGATTGGTTATCTTCCCCGGCCGAATCAGCGGACGCGGCGCAGGGGAAACCGGATTGTGATTAATGCCCAATCGATGCGGGGGGAGGCGATCCGGGCAGAGGTCACGGGACGGCGGTTGCTGTTGTTGGGGGATTCGGTGGCGAATGGGGGCTGGTGGACGGATCAAGCTGAGATTATTTCGCAGCAGTTGGGGCGACGGTTGGCGGCGGTGTGGGGGGTGGAGGTGGAGGTGTTGAATGCGTCGGCGAATTCTTGGGGGCCGCGCCATGAGTGGGCTTATGTGGAGCGGTTTGGTCTGTTTGGGTCGGATCTTGTCCTGGTGTTGCTGAATACGGATGATCTGTTTGCGACGGCTCCGACGGCGTTACCGGTGGGGCGCGATCGCAACTACCCCGATCGCTATCCCCGCTGCGCCCTCCATGAACTCTATCAACGCTATGGCGCAACGCAAAAGCCGATTCCGGGGTTAAAGGCGGTGCAGCAGGAGGGGGGCGATCGCGTCGGTAAAAATTTGGCGGCGTTGGCCCAGATTCACAACCTGGCCCAAGCCCAGGGGGCCGGGATGGTCTTGGCGATGACCCCCTTACAGCGGGAACTCAAACCGGCCCAGCCCCGCGACTATGAACAGCAGGCCCGCGATCGCCTCACTCAATTCGCCCAGGATCACACCATTCCCTATCTGGATTTTTTGTCCCAGTTCAACGCTGACCCGTCGCCCCATCGCTTCTATCACGACCATATTCACCTCAATGGCGCGGGCAATCAGGCGGTGAGTGAGGCGATCGCGTCTCTCCTAGCCACCTTCCTGGGTCATGACGGAAAGGGTTAGGCTGGCGGCGGCCTGGGTGTGGGGTGGAAACCTCCTTGCGGCGAATGTGGTGCTACGGGACAATTGACGGGCTTGCAGAGATTACCATGTAGGGTATCTATCTTTTTTTCTTGAGGTGTTCATGGCGAGTCTGAGTGACCATCAAAATCGACTCGATGAGTTAATTTATCGGCATCGCCACCGTGTTGATTTTTTAGCAATCCGCCTGGAAACTTCCCAAGGAACTGATATTGTGTTGCGATCGCCTTCGGCCCCCATTGATACCCTGAGCGAAGGGGTCTCCCTGGGGGGCCAGGTGCGGGCTTGCTATCAGGGAGGGTGGGGCTTTGCCAGTTTTAACCACATAGTGGAATTAGAGGAACAAGTGGAGTTTGCGATCGCCGCCGCTCGTCTGGTGGGCAGTGGCAACCGTGCATCCACCTGCCTCGCCCCCATCGCCGGGATTCATGATTCCGTGATCCTCCCTTTCACGGGTCGCGATCCGCGCCAGGTCAGCCTCGCCACGAAAAAAGACCTCTGCGATCGCTACCTCACCGCCCTCCAAACCGCCGCGCCGAATATTGTCAACAGCACCGTCCGCTACAGCGACAGCACCCAACAAATTCTCCTCGTCACCTCCGACGGCACGATGATCGACCAAACCTGGACGGATCTCGAAATGCGCTTTGCCGCCACGGCCCGCGACGGTGATCGGGTGCAAACCGGCCGCGAAACCACCGGCTCCCGGCGCGGCTATGACGACCTCCTCGGCCTCGATGCTGCCGTCACTGCTGCGGCCCAACGCGCCACCCAAGCCCTCCACCTGCCCCCCGTCAAGGGCGATCGCTACACCGTCGTCATCGACCCCATCCTCACCGGCCTCTTTGTCCATGAAGCCTTTGGCCACCTCTCCGAAGCCGATATGGCCTATGAAAATCCTGATTTATTAGACGTTATGCAGTTTGGCAAACGCTTTGGCCCCCCAACCCTGCAAATCTTCGACGGAGCCGCCCCCGCTGGACATCGCGGCAGCTACGCCTACGACGACGAAGGCACACCCGCCACCACCACCCAACTGATCCGCGATGGCCGCCTCGTGGGCCGCCTCCATTCCCGCGAAACCGCCGGTAAATTAGGTGAAGCCCCCACGGGCAATGCCCGCTGCTTAAACTATCACTACTCTCCCCTCGTGCGCATGACCAACACCTGGATTGAGCGCGGCCAAACGCCCGTGGCGGATCTGTGCAGTGATATTAAACTAGGGGTTTATGCTTGCAATTGGTTGGGGGGCATGACCAATGGGGAAATGTTCACCTTCACCGCTGGGGAAGCGTGGATGATTCGCAATGGCCAGCGAGCCGAGCCGGTTCGGGATGTAACGCTGTCGGGTAATGTGTTTAAGACCTTAGCCGCTATTGAAGGCATTGGGGATGATTTTCTGTGGGATGAATCGGGGGGCTGTGGCAAAGGGGGGCAAAATGGTTTAGCGGTGGGGTGTGGTGGCCCTAGTCTCCGGATTCGAGATGTGACCGTAGGAGGAGATGCGGTGTAGCGATCGCCCCGAACTGATCCTGCCCCGGCAATCTTCAGACGATGCGGAATGCTCTCCCTTTGATCCGAAAAGAGCAGTATGTTAATGCTTCTCCCTGCTTTATTAATGTCCCACTGAACCGATGAAACAACACCAAGCAACGGCTTTGCAACGCTGGCAGCCATTTCTCAGTGGAACGATCGCCACGCTGCTAGTGGCTGGCCTCCAATTGCTCGGCTGGGTGGAACCCTTTGAAGGGTTGGCCTATATCACCTTATTTCGGCTCCGGGGCACGCAAGCGTGGGACGATCGCATTGTGGTGGTGGGCATTGATGAAGCGGGAATGGATGTCCTTGAAGCGGCCGACTGGTCTCGTCGTCCCTACGGAGAACTCTTAGAGATCCTGGCCCAAGCCCCGGCGGAAGTTGTGGGGTTTGATCTGTTGTTTGAACAGGCGACGGCGGATGATGGGATGTTTGCTGCTGCGATGCAGGGCGATCCGGCGGTGGTGTTGGGGGCTTCCTGGGACAGTACCGGAGCCTTTGTGCAGCCCCCTTCGCCCCTCTTGGAAGCGGCCACCTCGATCGGCTACATTACCAAATTTGCGGACTATCAAGGCGTGACCCGTAAGGGGTCGATTACGCGCCAATCCCGGCCTAGTTTGAGCTATGCGATCGCCCGCACCCGGCCGGATCTGCCCCCCTTACCCAATCCCTTACCGAATTTAACCTGGATCAACTGGGCCGCACCAATGGACACGATCCCCACCTACTCCCTCGCCGCTATCCTCAAAGGGGACGTTGATCCGGCCGTCTTTCGCGACAAAATCGTCCTCGTGGGCACAACGGCCGCCGGCATCGATCCGATCCGGACTCCCTATGACACTGCCCAGCCCACCCATGGCATCTATGTTCATGCGGCGATGTTGAGTAATTTGCTCCAGGGCAATACCCTGCGGGTGCTGGCTCAACATCCGTGGGGGCGGCAATGGTGGGTGTATGCCGTGCTGGGGCTGGGGTTAAGTGGGGCGATCGCCACCCGCGCCCATCGCTGGCAACTCCTCAGCGGTGTGATGCTCGGTGGGGCGATCGTCCTCGTCGGGGTTGGCAGTTTAGCCGTAGCGGTGCTGGTTCCCGTCGTTCCTCCCCTGTTGATTGTGGGCTTGACCACCGGCCTCAGCAGTATCTACAAGGAAACCCGCCTCACCCAACGCCTCACCCACCAAACCCGCCACGACACGGTCACCGGCCTCCCGAACCGCGCTTCATTTTTAGCCACTCTGACCCCTCTCATCCAGACGCACCAAACCTTCGCCCTGTTCTTTTTTGATATCGATCGCTTCAGTTCCATCAACACCCACCACGGCGATCGCATCGGTGACGAACTGCTGATCCAAGTCGTCCACCGAATTCAGCAGGCCATGGCCCCCATCGCTCACCCCCAACTTGCGCGGGTCGGAGCCGATGAATTGATGCTCCTCGTGCCAGCCCCCCCCCTCCTCACCAGCGAAACCCGGCGGGCCCAAGCGCTGCAAACCGCCCACCACCTGGATCAAGCCCTGCGCCAAGGCTATGTCCTCAGCACCGAAACCCTCTACTGTACCGTCAGCATCGGGATTGTCCTCTCCTGGGAATCCTGCCCGGAGGCGGATACCCTGCTGCACTATGCCGAAACAGCAATGTATCAGGCGCGGATTCAAAGTAAGCGCAATTATGCCCTGTTTAATGTCCAACTCCATCAAGGGGCGATCGCTCTCTGGCAATTGGAATCAGATTTGCGCCAATCCCTCCAAAACAGCAGCATCTCCAGCCAAGATAGCGACCTCTTAAAACAAGGCTTTTACCTCAACTATCAGCCGATTGTGGATCTGAAAACCGGTCACATTGCCGGGTTTGAAGCCCTCGTCCGCTGGCATCACCCCACCCGCGGCCAACTCTCCCCCCTGGAATTCATCCCCTTAGCCGAAGAAACCGGCTTAATCACCCTCCTCGGACAGTGGGTACTCTATAAAGCTTGCTATCAACTGCGCACCTGGCAAATGCTCTTCCCGGAATATCAAACCCTGATCATGACCGTGAACCTCTCCCCGATTCAACTGCTACGGCCGGAAGTGCTGACCCAAATTCGCTCAATTCTCCTCGCCACGGGCTTACAGGGGTCTTGCTTGAAATTAGAAATCACCGAAAGCAGTTTAATGAGCAATGGCAATCGAGCGATCGCCCTCCTCGAACAACTGCGCCAATTAGGGGTACAACTGAGCTTAGATGACTTTGGAATCGGCTATTCTTCCCTCAGTCGCCTGCGCCATCTCCCGATCAACACCCTCAAAATTGACCGTTCCTTCGTCCAAAACCTCAGCCTCGAACCGGAAAACCGCGAAATCATTAAAACCATGCTCGATCTGGGGCATCAACTGAAACTCGATGTGGTGGTGGAAGGCATCGAAACCCCGGAGCAACTTGAAATTCTCCGCGAGTTGCACTGTGATTATGGTCAAGGCTATCTCTTCGCTAAGCCCCTCGCCGCCGCTGCCGTTGAAAGTCTCCTCGCCACTGATCCCGCCTGGTAACCCGCCCACTGCGTCTTAAAATAGAGGGTAATCTAACCCACCACAACCAACCATTGCCTATCGGTTAGGAGAGGAGCATTACCCTTGGCAGGACATAGTAAATGGGCCAACATCAAACGCCAAAAGGCACGAGTAGACGCGAAAAAAGGCAAAACCTTCACGCAATTGTCGCGGGCGATCATCGTGGCGGCGCGAAACGGTTTGCCCGACCCCAGCGGCAATGTGCAACTGCGCACGGCAATTGACAAGGCGAAGGCGGCCGGGATTCCCAACGACAATATTGATCGGGCGATCGCCAAAGGGGCCGGAACCTACGCCAACGACAGCGACAACTACGAAGCGATCCGCTACGAAGGCTATGGCCCCGGCGGGGTTGCCGTCTTGATCGAAGCCTTCACCGACAACCGCAACCGCACCGCCGCCGACCTCCGCGCTGCCTTCAGTAAAAACGGCGGCAATTTGGGCGAAACGGGCTGTGTGAGTTGGATGTTTGAGCAAAAGGGCGTGGTCTGTTTAGCGGGTGAAATCCACGAAGAAACTCTTTTGGAGATGGCGATCGCCGGCGGCGGCGAAACCTACGAATTATTGACCGATGCCGAGGATCTCAGCGCCGAAGTGTTTACCGAGGTGACCAATCTCGATCACCTCAGTCAAACCCTTCAGAATCATCCATTTACGGTTAAAGATGCCGAATTACGCTGGATTCCGAGCACCAGCATCACCCTTGATGATCTGGAGCACGGTAAAGCGATGCTTAAATTAATCGACGCGCTCGAAGCCCTGGATGATGTGCAAAATGTGACGACCAATTTTGAATTAGATGATGAATTGATCACACAACTCACCTGACCAGCACGGACGCAGACCTGCTGCGTCGAGGTCTGCGCCGGCTTGCTTTCGGTCGTTAGCGTACAGGGGTACGGTGTTCCACGGTGGCGATCGCTTCGACAAAGCGGCGCACCGCAGCCACCATGGCCACTTCGTTATTGAGTTGGTTGATGGCTGAACCCACCCCAACCCCAGCCGCGCCGGTGGCGATCGCCATCGGCGCTGTCACATCGGACAAGCCCGACGCACAGAGCACTGGCACAGAAACCACCCGACTAATCATCGTCGCCGCTGCTAAGGTGGGGGCAGCTTTTTCGATTAGGCCCAGGGTTCCCCCATGGTGGGGGGTGCTGCTGGTGCCGCCTTCGGTTTGGATGATGTCAGCCCCAGCGGCCACTAAGGCTTCCGCGAGTTCAACCTGTTGATCCAGTTCCAGAATATGGGGAACCGTCACCGACAGGGTCACATCGGGCAACAGGGCCCGCGTCTGTTCCGTCAACGCGAGAACTTCCGGGGCCTCAAAGCGACGACCTTGGGCATAGAAACTGTCAAAATTGCCAATCTCAATCAGATCGGCCCCGGCAGCGATCGCCGTCACGAATTTTTCCGGCTCCACCGCCGACACACAGATCGGCAACGGGGTTAATTGTCGCGCCAACCGCACCAAGTCCGGATCGGCGGCAATGTCCACAAAAGTCGCCCCGCCTGCCGTTGCCGCTTTCACCGTTGCCGCCACCGACGCACTCTCAAAGTTGTGCAATCCACTGATCACCTTCAGGGCAGCATGGTGCTCAAAGGCGGTGCGGAGTTTAAGATTCATAGTCATAGACTTGTCATTTAACGTTGCTTTCGGTCAATACTAATAGTATCTAGATCTTGTCCCCCAGTATCAGATATCGCAATCAACAAGAGCATTAGGGCAGGCAAGGGGGTTAAGCCCCTTGTTCCAGAGTTTCTGAATGTCCTAGCCGCTCTAGCTAGTGCTATCTCTATTCTTGCCATCCACAGGGCCGAGGATATGAGCCGATCGATTTCAATCAGGAACACTAGGGTTATCGGGTGTAGGCTTAAAACTGTGAGGTGATGGGAGAAATCACACAGTTCAATGACCCCCACCTGGCATCCGCCGAGGTGGGGGAGTGACCGGAGATAACCCGGTCGTAGCTGCGAATAGGCCACCAAGGTTAGTACGGCAACACTTCCGGTTGCTTCTCTAAATCGGATTATTTGTAAGGCCCTGGAATCTCAGGGAGTGGGTTCAGCCCAGAAACACCGTACTCACTGGCTGAAGAGACCTGTAGTTTTGGAATTATCTTCCATGCAACGCATCCCAGTCCAAAACCCTGATGGTACTCCTGCCATGCCCACCAAGAGTAGTCGCGCTCAACGGTGGGTAGCGCAGGGCAAGGCCCAATGGGTGAAAACCAATCTACGGATCAAGGCAGTGCGCCTGAAAGCGGAGCCATCGGGTCGTAATACCCAGCCCATCGTGGTCGGGGTCGATCCCGGCAAACTCTATTCAGGGATTGCCGTTCAATCCGCTCAAGCGACATTATTCCAGTCCCACCTAGAACTCCCCTACCCCAGGGTGCGTGAACGGATGGATCATCGCAGAATGCTACGGCGTTCTCGCCGCAGTCGGCGGATTAATCGAGAGTTACCCTTCCAGCTACGAAATCATCGCCAAAAGCGATTTAACAACCGTAAACAGCAGAAAGTGCCCCCCAGTATCCGAGCCAACCGAGACCTAGAGTTTCGAGTTGTTCAGGAGTTGTCCCAACTGTTCCCCATTGCCACCATTGGCTACGAGAAAGTTCGCGCCGACGTGGACTTAACCTCAGGTCGAAAGGGAGCAAAATCTGGGAAAGGTTTCTCTCCGGTCATGGTGGGGCAAGCCTACGCCATTGAGAAAATGGAGCAGATTGCCCCCGTCTACACTCGCTACGGGTGGCAGCAGGATGGCAATGGCACCGCTCAACTTCGCTCTACCCTGGGATTGAAGAAGTCTCAGGACAAAGCAGAACAAATTCCCCAAACCCATGCGGTAGATGGTATCGCTTTAGCCTGTGGATACTTCATCGAGTATCGTCCCTTCCACCGGAAACGCAGTCACGGTTATCTTTGGTTTGGAGAGGTTAAGCTCACATCTGCCCCATTTGTGGTGATTAAACGGCCACCCATCAGTCGCAGGCAACTGCACCTCATGGTTCCCCGTCAGAAGGGTCTACGCCGCAAATATGGGGGCACAGTAACCCGCCATGGATTCCGGAAGGGCGATCTAGTGCGGGCTGAGATGGCAGGTCGCGTCTCGGTGGGCTATGTGAGTGGGGATACAACTCGGCAAGTTTCTGTTTCTGAGTTCACTTGGAAGCGTATTGGACAGTTTAGTGCTGCCAAGGTTGAGCCACTCTATCGCGCCACGGGTATTTTGGTCAGTTGCCCGCAGAGATTGTCAGTCAGTGGGGCATTTAACCCCGCTGCCTGACGCTTGTTTCCTCCCCCCCACCTGCGGTGCGAGGTGGGGGAGGAAACAAGGAGTTTTTGATGAAGTTAATGCCTCACAGAGATAATCCGGGATAACAGGTTAGATAATGAGTTAAGGGTGCAGTTTTGAGGACTTCAGGGTTACTCAAAACAGGTTGTCAGAATCATCTACGTCCGTCCTCACTCACCAACATTCACCATGCCGTTTCAACCGACTAATTTGTCTGAATTTCATAACGATGTGTTTGAAAACACCACCCTGGGGCAACTGTGTGGCACGGATGAGCGTTTTCGCGATCGCTACCTTGTCCTGCGGATGCTCGGCCGGGGCGGATTTGGTGTGACCTTTTTAGCCCGTGACATGATGCTGCCGGGTAAACCCTTTTGTGTGATTAAGCAACTGTGCCCCCGCGTCAGTGAACTCCGCGCCCTAGATACCGCCCGCCACCGCTTCAAACGCGAGGCTAAAATCCTCGCCACCCTGGGCAGCCATTCCCAAATTCCGATGCTCTTGGACTACTTTGTCCTTGAAGATGAGTTTTATCTGGTGCAGGAATACATCAAAGGCGCGACCCTCGCTCGCCTCGTGCGGCGGCAAGGAGTCCAGCCCGAAGCGATCGTGCGTCGCATTCTGCGCGAAGTGGCAAAACTGCTCCACTTTGTCCACAGCCAAGGGGTAATTCACCGCGACATCAAGCCCCAAAACATCATCCTCTCCCAAGATCGGCAAATTGTGCTGATTGACTTTGGCGCGGTGAAGGCGGAACTCGCTGGCATTGCGGATAGTAGCATTCAGAACGGGGTCACCACCCATTTTGTCGGCACGGTGGGGTTTGCGCCTCCGGAACAGTTTTCCCTGCGTCCGGTCTATTCGAGCGATCTTTACGCATTGGGGGTCACCTGCCTCTACCTTTTAACGGGAAAAGCGCCCCTCGATTTCAAAAGCAACCCCCGCACCGGAGAATTGTTTTGGCAGGACAAGGTACAGGTGAGCCGGAGTTTTCATCAAATCTTGACGCAAATGCTGCGCCCCACGCCCCAAGATCGGTATCAAACGGCGGCTGAGATTCTCGCGGCGATGGAGGCGGTGTCCCCCCAGGATAATCTCTCAAACTGCATGAATTCAACGCCGGTCACACCCCCCACAGGATCAGCCGCACCCCAGCGCATTTCGTCCTTAGCCCGCACGGCTGAGGCGATCCGGATTCGGAATGGGCGGCGAGCGGCGCAACCGCATCCCCCTCGTAATGTTTTGCAAAGTTCGGGCTAGACTCCGGTGGCCTGTTCCAAGTCACTGCGATCGCCGATACACTGGAAAGGATAGGATACTTTGGCAACTCGGTTTAGGGGGATGGCTTGGCGGACCAGTCCAATTATGGCGATGAGCCGCTGACCACATTACGAGTCACCGGTGATTCGGTATTGCGCGATCGCAAGGTGGCGGATGTGGGTGGGCAGTTGCTGGATCGAGGCATTCAACATCAGCATCGGGGGGAACTAGAGTCCGCCATCCTTGTGCTGAAGCAGGCCCTTGATCTGTTCATTCAGCGCAAGCAAGTCCGGAACCAAGTGAAGGCCCTGTATTATATTGGGCTGACCTATTACAGCGATGGGAAATACGACGCAGCCCAACAGGCCGCCGAGGCAGGCCTAGAGGCGGTATCCGATTTAGATGATCCGCGCTTAATGGCGCAGGTTTTGAGCCTGTTGGGCAATACCTATCGCCACCAAGACCGCTACGATCGCGCCTTGGAGGTGCAGCAGCGGGGCTTAAAACTGTTCTTGAACCTCAAAGATCGAGCCGGAGCGATGGCGCTGCTGAACAACTTAGGCTTGACCCATAAGGCCCAAGGGAATCACCGCAACGCGATCACCTGCCAAAAACAAGCCTTAACCTTTGCCGAAGCATTGGGCGATGAAACAACGATCGCCCAAATCCTCAAAAACCTGGGCAATGCCTGCTATTCCCTGGGACAATATGGCGAAGCGATCACCTACTACGAGCGCCGCCTGCAAATGGCCACCGCGAAACAAGAGCACCGCATTGTGCTGCAAGTGCTCCGCAATTTGGGGAATACAGCCTATACCGTGGGAGATTACGAAAAAGCGATCGCCTACAGTCATCAGCGGCTCCAACTCGCCCAAGATCAAGAAGACTTCCGCGCCCATGAACAAGCCCTCAGTAGCCTAGGGGTTGCCTACGAAGCCCTCGGAGACTACGAAAATGCAATTTTGTATTATGAAGAACGGTTAATCTTGGCGCGGCAAAATAGCGATCGCCGCATCGAACAACAAGCCCTCAGCAGTCTACGCACCACCTGTTACGCCATGGGCGATTATGGCCGCTTGATGAAATACCAAAGTGGAGAAGTGACAGGATTTTAGCGCAGGAGAACCCCTCCCCATGACAGCGTGATCTACCCGCCGCTCCCCCCCAAAAACAGCATCTAAACTGTCATGATTCCGATCCAAAATGCCTGAAGGACTCAACAGCGGCAAACACGCGAGGTCTGTGATACCATTGCCTAAGCGTTAGCGCAAACCTTAGTATTTTGGAGATATCTAGTCCGAATCTTAGGCTTTCCCACCTTCTATCCATCCTGCCCATTGTCGTGATGATGCCAGCGCGTTAGCCCAGTCAAACACAGGAGCAACAACTGATCAAATCCCAAGGTCACGGTGGCTTGCCTTCCCCTGCGGATCTACGATTAGGTTCAGCGTAACGCCATTCTCTGTGTATTCTGTTGAAGGGTGAATCCTAAACATTCAGGCATTTCCGAGTCTAGTCTTGAGCTACGTTTGGATGAGCGTCATAAAGATGGGCAAGAGTTCGCCGTTTGCTGTTGAAGGTGTCACGCTCAATCAAAATCACCTTATTTTTTTTGACGATCAGGAGAAAAAACCTATGGAACCGAATATTCAATCTTCCGAAACTGAAACCCAAGCCCCACAGTCTGCCCAGATCAACACCGAATCCTCTGGTGCTATTTCTCCTGCGACTGCACCTGCTAGCGGTCAAGAATGGCAAGAATGGTTAGAACCCGTGTCCGACTTTTTGGCGAAGTTACCGGATTACCTGGGGAAATTCTTCTCGGACTACAAGCAACCCTTGATCACCGTGGGTTTGATTGTGGCTGGGATTATTACGGTGAAATTAACGTTAGCGTTGTTGTCAGCGATTAATGATGTGCCGCTGTTGGCCCCTGTGTTTGAATTGGTGGGGATTGCCTACACTGGTTGGTTTGTCTATCGCTACCTCTTGCAGTCGAAAACACGCAGCGAATTGGTGCAGGAATTTAACACCCTGAAAGCAGAGGTTTTGGGGGGAAGCGAAGGAAAGAAAGGCTAAACGTCTGTTGAATCAACCTGCTTTGATTTGGTACTAAACGAAGGATGTAGCATGGCTACATCTTTTTTTTCGCTTGGGGAGATTGATCGTGAAGCAGAAACCCATACCCAGCCAATTTTGGGGGGGGAGTGTGATGATGATCGCCCTGGCTGCTACTCCTCTGCCTCTCTTTGCCCAAGCACCGATCCCGATTGTGGTGGAGCGGGTGGTGTTGGTGGGGAATACGGTGGTGAGCCGTGACGATGTGGCGGATTTGTTGGCGACGGTGGAGGGGAAAACGGTGACGCTAGATGCACTCCAAGCGGTGGCGGCGGGGATTACTCAACGCTATCACGAGGCGGGCTATATTACGTCGAGCGCGGTGCTGGGCAACCAAGCGATTACGCCGCGTGGGGAGGTGACGATTCAGGTGGTTGAGGCGGGGGTGGATGGGGTGGTGATTGAGGGGACGCGGCGACTGCGGCAGGGATATCTGCGCGATCGCCTCGCCCCCGGCCTCACTCGTCCCCTCCAGATCAATCGCCTTGAAACCGCTCTCCAACTGCTCCGGCGTGATCCCCTCTTGAAATCCCTCACAGCCCAACTCGAAGTGATTTCCCCGACCCAAACCCAACTCCGGATCACGATAGAAGAGGCGAAATCGGTGGCGGGTGAGGTGCAGATCAGCAATGATTCACCGGCGAGTGTGGGGTCGGAACGGTTGCAGGGGGTGGGGCGCGATCGCAACCTCACCGGCCGGGGCGATCAACTTCAACTCAGCTACGCTCGCACCACTACGGGCGGCTCCGAAAGCGTCGATCTCGCCTATTCCCTTCCCCTCAACCCCCAAAACGGCACGCTCTCCCTCCGCACCGTTTTCGACCGTAACCGCATTACCCAAGTCCCCCTCGATGCGTTTGACATCACCGGCGCGTCCCAACTCTATCAACTCAGTTGGCGGCAACCCCTGTACCGGACCCTCACCGCAGAATTTGCCCTCTCGCTGGATCTCGCCCATCGTAACGGCCAAACCTTCCTGTTTGGCAGTCCCCAGCCCTTTGGGGTCGGCCCGGATGAGGATGGGGTGAGCCGGACGACGGTGATCCGTTTCGGCCAGGACTATCTGCGGCGGGATCTGACGGGGGTGTGGTCGCTGCGATCGCAATTCAACATCGGCACAGGCTGGCTCGCTGGCACGATTAACGCCGCCCCAACTCCCGATAGCCGCTTTTTCAGTTGGTCGGGTCAAGTGCAACGGATCGAAGCCCTCAGTGCCGATCATCTCATTGTGGGGCAGCTTGATGTTCAACTCACCCCCGATAGCCTGCTCCCCTCCGAGCAATTTGTGATCGGGGGACGGCAATCCCTGCGGGGGTATCGTCAAAATGCCCGGTCTGCGGACAATGGCCTGCGCGTTTCACTGGAAAACCGGATCACCCTCGAACGGGATCACACCGGCCAATCCGTCGTCCAACTGATTCCCTTCCTGGACAGCGGAGCGGTGTGGAACCATCCCGATAACCCCAATACCCTCCTTTCGCCGACGGTGCTACTGGGGGCAGGGGTTGGCCTAGAGTGGATGGTAGAACGGGGGTTGACCCTCACGTTTGATTACGGATTACCGTTGATTCCCCTCAGTGATGCGGGGGATAATGCCCAAGATCTGGGAATCTATTTTCAGATTCAGTATGGGTGGTGATGTCTGTGAAGACCGTCTAGCGGGGAGTTGTCAGGTTGTTCTCGCTAAGGGGCGGTGAGAAATACGGGTTCGGTTTGGCGGCGCAGTTGGCCGTTGGCTAAGCGATCGTAGATGAGGGGTTCGCCGGTTTCAATTTCGAGGTGGGGCACGTCCTCGGCGGGAATGGATTCGAGTTCCATAACAATTGAGCGGAGTGAGTTACCGTGAGCCACGAGCAACACATTCGCCCCTGCTTTGAGGAGGGGTAAAATACGGTAATTAAAAAATGGAATCGTGCGCGCAGCCGTATCGGCTAAACTTTCGCCACCGGGCGGACGAGTTTGATAGGAACGTCGCCATTGTTGCACAAGATCATGACCGACGGTGTCCGCCATTGTTGCTTTGTTATAGCCTTGTAGATCTCCGTAGTGGCGTTCGTCTAAGTTGGGGGATTGAAAGATGGGAATTTCTTCGTCTTGATGGCCTTCATACTGATCCCAATTATGCCAGTCAGGATCGGCGGGATCGTGCTTAAAAACGGGGCTTTTCGAGTCAGTTCTAGATGGCCCTTCGGTGAGACAAATGGCCATCGTTTCCATCGCCCGCATCAGCAAACTGGTAAAGGCAACATCCACGGGATAGAGGGAAATTTTCCGGGCGGCGGCGATCGCTTCTTGACGACCGTGATGATTAAGGGGCACGTCCACCCAACCACTAAAGCGGTTTTGGGCGTTCCAGGTACTTTGACCATGGCGCACGAGAATGAGGTGGGGCATAGGGTGATCTCCCAAAAATGATATTCGGTAGTGGGGGCGATCGCTCTCATTCCATCATTAACCCAGAAGGATAATTGTGGTGCGAGGAATGGAAGCGATCGCCACGGGCCCACTGTTACACCTACACTAATCAATCTGGCTCCCCATTGCCCTCTCTCAATTGATAGACCTGACACTGCCAAAACCCTAACACTTACGGTCTAAATTCCCAAAAATGGGACAGCAAAAAGGGAGAGTTTTCACTCTCCCAAAGTACTATCAAACCTCTCACCAACACATTAAGTTAAGTCTTGAACATCAAAAAAACGTTCAACGTTAGAGACCAGAATCGGTTAACTCGCGATATATTCTTGAACCCGTGCCCGACGCTTGCGTAATTGATTCAGGGCTTGTTGTTCGAGTTGCCGAACACGCTCCCGGCTGAGGCTGAGTTGTTCACCAATTTTAGCCAGTGACAAGGGATTACCATCTTCTAAGCCGTAGCGGAGGATGATCACCCGTCGCTGTTGGGGCGTGAGTTCCGAGATCAAGCTTTGCAAGTCTTGACGGAGGGATTCTTGGGTGGCGTAGTCATCGGGGGAAGCGTCTTCATCTTCGAGGAGTTCCGACAGTTCGGTGTCGTGGTTGTCCCCGACACGCATATCCAAGGACAGGGGATGACGCGCCACGGTGAGGTAGTCCCGCACTTGGCTGGGTTCCATTTCAAGGGCGATCGCAATGTCCTTCGGCGTGGCGCGGCGACCCAATTCTTGAGCCAGTTCGCGCTGGGTCTTCTTGATTTTGTTGAGTTTTTCGGTGATGTGGATCGGCAGACGGACGGTGCGCGATTGTTGAGCAATGGCGCGGGTAATCGCCTGACGAATCCACCAATAGGCATAGGTGGAAAATTTATAGCCACGGGTCGGATCAAATTTTTCGACCCCGCGTTCTAGCCCTAACGCGCCTTCTTGGAGCAGATCGAGGAACTCCATGTTGCGCTTTTGGTATTTCTTCGCGATCGAGACCACGAGGCGCAAGTTAGCTTCGATCATCGCCCGCTTGGCTAGTTTGCCTTGGTTCAGTTGATCTTGCAGTTCCGTCTCGTTGAGTTGGGCGCGGTCTGCCCATTCAGCCAGGCTCGGCTCGCGATCGCACTCTTCGACCAACTGTTCTTGGTGGGCAAGCAGTTCCATCATCTGCTGAACTTGCTTCCCGTAACGGATTTCTTGCTCGTGGGTGAGCAAAGGAACACGCCCAATTTCTTGGAGGTAGGTACGCACCAGATCCGTGGAGACCGCTTTGGGTGCAGTTGAGAGGTTTGCTGTTGGCATGGTTGGCACAAGACTCCTTTGGTTGGGTCAGTAACTTCTATGGTGGGGGATAACGGCGATTTCTGGCGAGGGGGGGAATGGCGAGATCCCCGAACTTCAACCTTTAAGCCATCCCTAGGATTTCCGGGGTTAAGGGATGGGGAGGGCCAGCAATTAAGTCAAGACATCAAGACATCAAGCCAGCAATTTCCTCACTTAAGTTGACAGACTCAAAACCATTCGTTATTCTAATTATTGTGTGAGGAGCGAACAAGAAAAGGAACCGAGACGAAACACGGCAAGTCGTCGGTTCCTTTTCTGATCTCAACACTTTTCGGCATCGCTTCCATATCCTTAATTACTTGATTCATTGATTTTGCTTGGCAGTAGGGCGGCGGTGTGTCCCTCTGTTGACGCTCGTTTCATCCAGGGTAAATTGATAAGCTACCAGCCTACTCGGTATTGACGAGAACTCTTTCAACTCTTTATATTTTCTTCCACCTTGCTGAGACCTCACAACCTCCTTTTGGCAGATATTCTTCAACGACTGAGGGCAGATCAACGCCAGAGCACGTTGTGGAAATTTGCCGCTGTTAGGATCTGCTTTGGGGTTCAAATGCTTTATAGACAAGCCATTCACGCAAGCAAACTATCCTAATCAGGTCGGAAACTCACCAGACATCTACACCGTTAAAACGGCAAAACCCTTTTAGATCGAAATGTGACCTCTAGACGGCCGGCCCCCCATTATCGCGTTAACGGCGACGTTCGGCAAGTTTTTCGAGGACGGCGCGGAAGGGGACATTGTGGTGCGCAAGGGCAACGAGGGTGTGATAGAGCAGATCGGCGGCTTCCCCCGCGATCGCATCCGGGTCATCATCTTTACAGGCCATCACCACTTCGGCAGATTCTTCACCGATTTTCTTGAGGATTTTGTTATCGCCCCCGGCCAGGAGTGTGCAGGTGTAGGAGTCGGGGTTGGGGTGGTCACGGCGATCGCAAATCACGTCATAGAGTTCTGACACCATATTTGCCCCCGGTGCTTGTTTATCCCCACCCACTTGGTGGAAACAACTCCGTTCCCCGGTATGACAGGCGATATCTCCCACCTGTTCAATGGATAGGAGCAGCGCGTCGCTGTCGCAGTCGTAGCGCATTGACTGCACCCGTTGGAGATGGCCAGAGGTTGCGCCTTTGTGCCAGAGTTCTTGGCGGGAACGGCTCCAATACCAAGCCTCACCCGTTTCCAGGGTTTTGGCCAATGACGCTTGATTCATCCAGGCCAGCATCAACACCGTGCCGTCGAGGTGGTCTTGGGCGATCGCCGGCACAAGGCCCTGGTCATTAAACCGGATCTGATCGAGGGGGATAGCAGCGGAAAGGTGGGATGCGATCGTCATAGGTCAGCGGGAACGAGAAAGCCATGTATACATGGCGAGATTGCCTTTTTAATTGTCCCCTATTCCGGCCCCGGTGCAAGGCCAAACGATCCTAAGAGTGACGTTGGGGCTGGCGATCTAGGATGCCTGTTGGTTGAAAGCGGGACGGGGGATGGCGAAGTTCATGGAGCAGCGTGTAAAAGCAGGGGACAATCAGCAACGTTAACACCGTGGCGAGGGATAGTCCGGAAAAGACGACAACCCCCAGGGGTTGCAGAAATTCCGACCCCTCACCAATCCCCAGGGCGAGGGGAAAGAGGCCGAGGACGGTGGTGAGGGTGGTCATTAAAATCGGGCGGAGGCGTTGGGGGGCGGCGATCAGCATCGCGGCGCGGTGGGTGATGCGATCGCGCTCCCGGATTTGGTTCGCCAACTCCACCATAATAATCGCGTTATTCACCACAATCCCCACCAACAGCACCGCCCCGACGATCACCGTCGCCCCCACGGCCGTTTCAGTGACAAAAAGCCCCAAAATCCCCCCCGCCAACGCCAGCGGCACCGTAAGCATAATCACCAAGGGATCAAGGAGCGAATTATATTGCACCGCCATCACCACAAACACCAAGAACGCCGCCAGGCTGCCCAGCAGTTTTAACGAGGCTTGCAATTGTTGATTTGTCCCCGCAGCGGCACTGGGTAAGCGACTCACCCCCTCCGGTAATTGAACCTGACTCGCGATCGCCTCCAATTCATCCAGAGCCGCGCTCAAACTCGTGCCCTCCGTTAAACTGCCTTCAATGAGCAGAATTTGCCGCTGATTAATCCGTTGAATTTCTCCCGGTGCGGGGCCGATTGCAATGTCCGCCAGGTCGCCCAGTTGCACGGCTTGGGCATTGTCGGTAAAGAGGGGAAGGCTGCTGAGTTGGTTCGCCTGTTGAATGATGCCGGGTTGCAGTTGGACGCGAATATCCACAAGGCGATCGCCCCGCTGCAATTGGGTCGGCACTGAACCATCGAGGGCCGTTTGGATCGTCTCGCCGATTTCCTCCGCCGTTAACCCCAATTCCGTCGCCCGCTGCCAATCGGGGCGAATCTGGACTTCGGGGCGGGGTGGGACGGCATCGGGTTCGTAGCGAGCGAGGATGGCTTGCTGATCGAGGGCGGCGAGAATTTGCTCGCCGGCCGTGGCTAAGGATTGAGCATCTAAGCCCTGCAACACCACATCAATATCATCGCGGGTGGGGGAGTTACTGAGAATCAAGCCCCGCACCGAATCCGGGCGCATCCGAATCGATGCGCCAATTAAGCGAATTTGCTGGTTAATGAGGCCATTGACGCGATCGACATAGGCCCCCACGGCGGTATTGGGCTTGAGGGTGATCGTGCTCGACCCGCGCAGGGCATCGTTAACGGTGATATTGCCAAAGAGTGACCCCCCGGCGGTGGTGAATACATAGTCGGTTTCGGGTTGTTCGAGGAGGATTTGGTCAATGGCGGCCATGACTTGGCGGTTGGCTTCGATGGTGGTGCCGGTGGGAAATTGGGCGGAGAGACTGACTTGGCCGGTATTAATGCGGGGCAGGATTTCCTGGGGCAATTGCGGAGCCATCCACAGACTGCCACCGCCGAAAATGGCGATCGCGCCTAAAATCACCCAAACCCGATGGCGCAACACCCAGCGCAACACCCCCTGATAACTCCGGGTAAACCGTTCGACCCCCTGCTGAAACCCCTGAATGGGGCCGGTTTGCTGCACCCAGTTATTACTATTCGTCGCCAGCAAACGAGAGGAAAACGCCGGAACGACGGTCAGCGCAATGATTAACGACGCAGCCACGGCAAAACTCACCGTCAGCACCAATTCACTAAAAATCAGCGACAAAAAGCCGCCAATCAACAGGAACGGCAACACCGCCACTAAGTTGGTCAAGGTTGAAGCGAGCAGGGCCGATTCTAAGGATTGGCTGCTGCTTTCCACGGTGCGGCGAATCCAGCGGGGGGAGCGGCGCTGACGATTGGGGGGACGTGGGGTGTCGCGATCGGCGGTGAGTCCCTTGGCGATGGTTTCGAGCATCACAATCGAGTTATCCACCACAATCCCCACCCCCAACGCTAACCCCCCCAAGCTGAACACGTTCAAGGACAGGTTAAACATCCGCATCAGGATCAAGGCGGTGAGGGTGGCCAGGGGAATCGCGGCCACGATAATCAGGGTTTGACGGAAGGAGCCGAGGAAGAGGAGGACGACGATCGCGGCCAAAATTGACCCCGATAGACCTGCGATCGCCACATTTTGAATCGAATTGCGAATGAATTTCGACTCATCTAACGTCGCCGTCATCTCTAGATCCGCTGGCATCAGGTTCGAGGCTTGGAGATCCGCCAGCTTCGCCTTCACCGCGTCGATCACCTCAACGGTGTTCGCTTCGGGCTGCTTTTGAATGCTCACCTTCACCGCCGGGCTGCGGTTCAGGGTCACAAAAATGCGCTGCTCTTCGATGTCATCCCGAATCTCAGCCACATCCCGGAGGGTCACGGTGCGCGGCGTGTCGGCACTGCCCACATTAATCGCCAAATCCCGCACCTCATCCGCCGTTTGGAACTGCCCCACCACCCGCGTTAAGGATTCCGCATCGCCCCCCCGGAGCAAGCCCCCCGATGTGTCTACATTGCGTTCCCGCAAGGCATCGAGCACATCCACCACATCCAACCCAAAGGACTGCAAGCGTTTCAGATCTAAATTCACCTGAATTTCTTCCTGCACGCCCCCGGTCACATCCACATTGGCCACCCCCGGCACGCGAATCAATTCCCGCGCCAATTCCTCATCGGCAAAAATCCGCAAATCCACCGCTGTCAACGCGGGCGATGTGATTGCCAATTCATATACCGGCAGTTGAGACGGGTCAAATTTAAACAGGCGGGGTTGTTCGATCGTGTCCGGTAGGGTGCTGCGGGCACGGTTAAGGGTAGCGGTGGCATCGTTTAACGCCTGATCCACATCCGCACCGGGTTGAAAAAAGAGATCAATACTGATCCGCCCTTCGCGGGTTTGGGAAAAAATTTGCGTCACGCCTTCGGTGGCGGCGAGGGCTTCTTCGAGGGGGCGCGTCACTTCATTGACTGCTACTTCCGGCACTAGTCCCGGCGCATCGGCTCGCACCCCAATCCGAGGATAGGTAATGGAGGGGAGCAAGTCCACGGGCAACTGGCCGAGGGCAAAGGCTCCGAGGACGAGGAGTGCGATCGTCAACATCAGCGTGGCGATGTGACGGCGAATGGCAAGGATGCTCAGGCTGCTGGGGGGTGGGGAGGTCGTCATGGTGAGGAGTGGGAGCAGAGATGAGTTGATACAGTCGAGGGCTGAAAGTTACCGAGGGCTGAGCGGAGTCGAGGGCTGAGCGGAGTCGAGGGCTGAGCGGAGTCGAAGCCCGGCCGCTTACCCTAATCCCTACGGGAGGCTTCGCCAACGACTCCGCTCAGGGTGCGCTAGGTTCAGGGTGCGCTAGGTTCAGGGTGCCCTAGGTTCAGGGTGCGTTTTGCCCGGATCTGAACGGTCGGGATCACTGGGAGAGGAAACTGCGCTGGACGGTTTCGCCGCCGCTCAAGGGGCGATCGCTCTTCACGACAAAGGCTTCCCCCGGTTCGAGTCCCGATAAAATTTCCACCTCGCCATTGTTGCGCTGCCCCACCTGTACCGGGCGGGCTTCGACAACGGTGTCCGCCGTCTCCGTGCGCGGCACAAAGACTGTTCCCTCATCCCCCGCCGCTGACCAGTTCAACGCTGTTTCAGGAATGCGTAAGATCCCGCGATCGGGGGTGTTCACGGTGACGCGGGCGAGGAGACCGCTGCCGATGCCGCCGCCGGGATTAGCGATCGCAATTTCCACGGGGACAAGCCGCGCTGCGGGGTCAGTCACCGGGGAAATGGTGGTGATCTGGCCGGTAATCGTGCGACCCGGCAGCGCATCGAGCGTCACTTGCACGCCTTGCCCAACCCGGAACTGGGCTAAGTCGCGATCGGACACCTGGATCGTGATCTGAATCTGGCTGAGGTTGCCGATTTCTAAAATGGGTTGCCCCGGCTGCATAAAGTCCCCCGCTTCCACGGCGCGAGTCATCACCACCCCGGAAATTGGAGCATTGAGGCGCGTATCGTCGGAACGTTCGAGGCTTTGGGCAATCAGGGCGGCTTGGACATTAACGCGACGGTTGGCGGCATCCACGGCGCGGGATTGGGCTTGGACTTGGGCGGTGGCGGCTTTGTAGACTTGTTCGGTGGTGCGGCGTTCGGTGTCGGCGAGTTCGGCGGTTTGGAGGGAAACGACCTGATCCGCTGCCAGGGATTTGTAGCGTTCGGCATCAACTTTCGCCTGCTCCCAAGCGGCTTTAGCTTGTTCCACTTGAGTTTGAACGGCGGCGAGTTCGGCTTTGGCTTGCTCCACTTCAAACTGACGGGCGGCGAGTTCGGATTGGGCTTCGCTGATGTCGAGGCGTTGGACGGCGTTGTCAAGTTGGGCAATGAGTGCGCCTTGGGCAACGGTGTCCCCCACGTCAGCGGTGAGGCGAAGAATTTGTCCGGCACTGCGCGATCGCACCACCACCGTCTGAGTCGGCGCAGTGGTTCCGGAATAGGCCAAGGTGGATGGGGTGGAACTCGGAGCCGCGATCGCCACATCCACAAGGGGCAGTTGATTCTGTTCCTCACCAGGGCCTTGGGGTTGGGCTTGGCTACTGCGTTCCCACTGACAGCCGACGATCGCAACGGCCCACGGTAAAACAAGCCATACTTTCCACTGGAGTTTCAGTGTTTGCAACATGGATCATGACAGGAGGTTTTTCACAGTCTGACACATTTTTTAATATTAGCTGCATGGCGGAAGACTGAGCCGATCGAAGTCCAAGATTGGCAGAGTTCGACAGGCTCACCCCTCGATTTTGTGTTTGTGCGATCGCATCCTAACGCCGATACTCATCCCCACAATCACCAATCAAGGCAAACAGATCATCGCCTTGGGACAATACCGCCTCCAGTTGCCGATCATCGTCATCGTCCAGTTGAAACGTGAAGACGCGCAGATTTTCCGCAATATGTTCGGCAATACTCAACCGTGCGCCCACGATCGCCCCAGCTACCGCCTCTTGCTCCAACACATAGCGCACGGCAATATTGGCAATACTGACCTGATGTTTCGTTGCGATTTTTGCCAGGGTTTGCAACAGGTCTTGAAACAGTTGCCAACCATACCCCACATCCACCATCTGTTTATATTTGCCCAAACTGGCGGTTTTCAGTGACCAGCGGCTCGGCTCCCCTGCATTGAGAAATTGCTCCGTCAACAAACCACCGCCCAAGGTTCCGTAGGCCAACAACTTCACCCCCCGCGCCGCGCAAAATGGGGCCATTTTCACCAAAGGACGGCGATCGATGAGGGAAAATTGCACTTGATTGGAAGCGATCGCAATCCCCGCATCAAGAACTGCTTGTAAATGTTCGGTGTCGAAATTCGTCAGGGCCAGGTGTTTGATTTTCCCCGCTGTTTGTAGATCCGCAAGATGCCCCAAAGCATCGAAGTAGCGGCGATCGCCATAGTCCCACCAGTGAAACTGCATCAAATCCAAACAGTCCACATCCATCCGTTCCAGGGCGCGATCGACATTGCGTTCCACCACCTCACGGGACATCTCCCCCGGTCGAGGCACCCACTTCGTCAACGCCTGTACACCAGTCCAAGCCTCTGCCCCCCGTTGCGCGATCAGTTGCCGCCGAAATTCCCCGATTAAGTCTTCCGCTGGCCCGTAATGATCCGCCAAATCCCAGGTCGTCAACCCCGCATCCACATAGTCAAACATCTGGGCCACAGCTTGTTTGGGGTTAATCTTGCCATGGCCCCCGGACACTTGCCACATCCCATTCAGCAACGGACAGATGGCAAGGTCTTCGGTAAACTGGAATCGGTTCAAGGTAGGGTGTTGACTCATGGTGGATGCGGGCGACAATTTAATCGATTTTGATTCTTTATTTAACCAGATTGCTGAATTAGTGCTCTGTCATTCCCCCAGCGGCTTAGAGGGTGAGGTAGACCAGTACATTCTCAACAGGTTGCGGGCCTTGGGGGTGGACTATTGGCAAGACTCAGCGGGCAACATTATTGCCAAGTTTGCGGGGCGAGAACCGGGTTCGGTGGCGATTACGGCCCATAAGGATGAAATTGGTGCGATCGTCAAGGCGATTCAACCCAACGGTCGGCTAGCCGTGCGGAAGTTGGGCGGCTCGTTTCCCTGGATTTATGGGGAAGGGGTGATGGATATTTTGGGGGATCACCAAACGATTAGCGGCATTCTTTCTTTTGGCTCGCGCCATGTATCCCACGAATCCCCCCAAAAGGCGCAACAGGATCACGCCCCGGTGCAGTGGGAACAGGCTTGGATCGAGACGAAGCTTATGGTGGATCAATTGGCTGTGGCAGGGGTGCGGCCAGGCAGTCGCGTCGTGGTGGGGAAGCATCGCAAACACCCGATCCGTCTTCAGGATCACATTGCCAGCTACACCCTCGATAATAAGGCTTCCGTGGCGATTCTTTTGGCTCTGGCCCAGCGATTACGAGACAAAACACCCCGCCATGACACCTATCTCGTGGCATCGGCGAAGGAGGAAGTGGGGGCGGTGGGGGCGTTGTATTTTTCCCAACGGCAGCAGCTTGATGCGTTGATTGCCTTGGAGATTTGCCCCTTGGCGCGGGAATATGCGATCGCCGACAGCACCGCCCCGATCCTGCTCAACCAAGACGGCTACGGCATCTATGACGAAGGCTTGACCCAAGACCTCGCCGACCGGGCACGACGGGCTAACATCCCGATTCAACAGGCGGTGATTGCCGGGTTTGGCAGTGATGCGTCGATCGCGATGAAATTTGGCCATGTGGCACGGGGCGCTTGCCTAGGGTTTGCGACGGAAAACACCCACGGCTATGAAATTGCGCCCTTGGGTGCGATCGCCCACTGCATCACCCTCCTCGAACAGTACCTCACCTAAAATCAGGATCAAACGTGAGGCGCATCCCGGCGATCATCCCAGCCGCATCTCCCCCCAAACTATTCACCCTCCGGCAGTTCCAAGATTTCCGTTTCCATCGTAAACGCTCCCAAACGGCCAATCAGGTCTTCCTGGGCTTGGATGGCATTGGCGAAACTTTGTTCAAACGTGGCAAACTTTTTCCGCATCGCATCAAACTGCTTTTGGGCATTTTTTTGGCGCGTGATCACATGTTCTAATTGGTTCGCAAAATCGGCACCATTAACATAAGTCCAAAGATCAAGAGCATAGCGGTTACCAATCTCAATGGATTGACTTTTCTCTTGAATCTTGATCATCTGATTGCGCAACATTGACACCGCCAAACGGTACGAAAACCAATCCACAATCAAAATATTATCTTCAAATTTAAACCCTGCCTCTACTCCATCCGGCATCGTTTTCGTCAGGAGGACAGCACAGGTCGCTTTTTTTTCAACAATGTCTTTTTTGAGCTTGGGAATCCAATCTTTTTGATAGTTCTTCGTGTTTTTGATTTCGTGGACAATTAAACCGCAATTTTGACCGTTGTACATCACAGATTGATATAAATCAACACCGTGAGCACCCTTGGTGGTTTTGTCGATTTTGTCCGTGGGAAAGGTGGATTTAATCGTCTTGAGAGCAAGGTTTTCGAGGGCTTCACCTTCGAGTTCAGTGGAACCTTGGGTAGATTTTTGCTGAGCGTCTTCGAGGGATTTCTGTGTGCGAGTGAGTTGTTCAGTTAGTTCTTCGATTTTGAGATCTTTGCTGAGAGATTTTTGTTTATAGTCTTCTTGTACTTCGAGGTACGCCTGTTCTTTCCAGTTTGCAAGCTGCTTCACCCGTTCTTGTTCAAGAATTTCGCTCACTTGTTTTTGAATGGTGAGAGCCTGTTCTTCTTTTTCGGCTTGGAGTTGCCGTTTTTGTACTTCGAGGGCGGCTTGTGCTTGGGTCAGTTCTTGAGATTTTTGGCGTTGTTCAGCTTGACTTTTATCGAGCTTTTCCTGATACTCTTGTTCTAGCTTTTTTTGTTTGGCAAGCTGCTTCACCCGTTCTTGTTCAAGAATTTCGCTCACTTGTTTTTGAATGGTGAAAGCCTGTTCGTCTTTTTCGGCTTGGAGTTGCCGTTTTTGCACTTCGAGGGCGGCTTGTGCTTGGGTCAGTTCTTGGGATTTTTGGCGTTGTTCAGCTTGACTTTTATCGAGCTTTTCTTGATACTCTTGTTCTATCTTTTTCTGCTGCTTTTCGTTTTCTTTGTCCAGTTTTTTCTGTAATTCGACTTTTTCTCGGCTTAAAAAGTCTTGGACGGTTTCGCTCAAATCAAAGGTGTGGGAGCAGCTTGGGCAGGTGACTTTTGGCGTTTTGGCTGGCATGACGACTTTTCTGTACCATCTTGACTGGTTGAGATTATTATCTACCCCCTGAAGCGATTGGGTGAAATATTTTCAAGCTGTGTTTGAATGACTCGCATGTTCAGAGGGAGACGGAGCGCGATCGCATCCGTTCCTCTGGTGTGGGCCGCAATTACCACCAACGCAGGGTAAGGTAACCCCGTTCGGGTTCGTTGGTTTCTTGGTCTGTGGGCCATTCCACAACTTTGTAGGTGCCGAAGATGTGATCCCACCAGTCAACGCCGAGGCCAAAATTGTGGTGCCACATATTATGTTTGTGGTGAACGTAGTGGACGGGCATTTTCATCCAGAAGCATTTGGTGGGGTTTTCGTGTTGTAACTGGTGGGCGTAGGCGGAAAAGGCGGCGTAGGCGATCGCCCCCAGGAGCCAACCGAGACCCGCTTCGACGGAGACGAGAAAGACGGGAAGCATGGCCGCGAACGCGCCTTTAACATAGTCAAGAAATTCCCACAGCACTCCTTGGCCTTCGTTGCGGCGGTGGTGGTCGCGGTGGCGTTGACCGATGCGGGCGTTGGCGTGCATGAGGCGGTGAATCCAGTATTCAACAAAGCTTGAAAAGACGAATGCCGCGATGAATAGGAGAATAAAAACCATAGAATTTTTGTGTTCGGATGATACGAGGGGTTGCAAGTCTTGATTAAAGGAGTTGTAACCGAGGAGGATTGCGAGACTGAGGACAGTCTGAAGCCTGTCACGCCCTGAGTGAATCATTGCAACTAAAGTCTGCTATGATCCTAGCTCAAAGATTGTTACAAATTTTAACTAGGAGTATAGGATGGAACTGGCTCCAACGTTAACCGGTCAGACCGTGCAAAATCAGGTCAGGGAAGCGGGGATAAATCCAAATTATTGGTATCCGGTGGCCTGGTCAACGCGGCTCAAGGCAGGAGAAGTCATGCCAGTCAAGATTTGGGGGCAAGCGATCGCTGTCTTTCGTGATACCCAAGGTCAGCTACAGGCGTTAGAAGATGCTTGCCCCCACAAAGGGGTGGCCCTTCATAAGGGGGAGGTGAGCGGCGATCGCCTCCTCTGTCCCTACCATGGCTGGGAATTTAACGGTGCGGGCCAGTGCGTCAATATCCCCTATTTTCCATCCGATCAAAAGCTTCCCTGTGCCCAGGCCCGTAGTTATCCAGTGCAAGAGCAACTTAGCATCATTTGGGTGTTTCCCGGCGATCCGAGCGAGGCGGAACAGGTTCCCTTGCCCACCGTGCCGGAATATGATGACCCTAATTGGCTAATGGTCCCGATTCCGGGAAAATTCAACGCCCATTTTTCCATCTGTAATGAAAATACGATGGATGTCTTCCATGGGTTTCTCCATCGGAATTTGCAAGGTTGGTTCGATCCCAAACTTTTGCATTTGCATCAAACGGATACGGACGTAGAAGCCGATTACCAAGTATCTTATCAGGGGCGACTCAGCCAATTTTTAGGCATGAGCGATCGCGGCGATCGCGTGACGACTCGAATCATTTCGATTCGGTATCGTTATCCGCACTACTCGAACACACTAGAGGGGGTGTCTCGGATGTATTTAATGCGTTTGCCCGTTTCGCCGACAGAAACTCGGTCATTCACATTATTATTTTTGAAAATTCGCTTACCTCAAACCCTTGTAACCGTGGTTCGACCTTTACTGTCTCGCGTCATTTGGCGATTTTTATTAAAGCCATTTCTCGATCAAGATGTCGAAATGATCGAGAGCGAGCAGCGAACCTATGAAGGCGATCGCCAACGTCGTTATGTCGAAGTGAATCCGGCGATCATTGCCCTTCAGCGGGTCATTCTCAAACAGGATGGTGTTCAGTCATCTCACCCAACGTCGCAGTCTCCGCACGTTGATGATTCTGAACTCGCCTCCATCCCATGATTTCCATCATCCAAGTCATCCCACCTAGATCTAAAGCTAAGGAGTGAACGGTGCAAGTCGTTAAAGAATATATGCAGGGGCTACAGAGCCATAGCCTCTATCCCGAAAAGTTTATCTGCCACCAAAAGCACGGCAACATCATCGAAGTGGAGGAAGGGTCTACCGGAATCCGCCGCACGGTGCTCACGTTCTGCACCAACGATGTGCTGGGTCTGGTCCAGTCTGACGCTGTACGCCAAGCCTCCATTGATGCAATCTATCAGTATGGCACATCCAATAGTTCCTGCTCGGTGCTCAGTGGTCGTATTGATCTCCATCGCCAACTCGAAAACGAAATTTCCGCGTTTAAAGATCTGCCCCATACCCAACTGTTCCTCAATGCATGGATGGCGATGCAGGCGTTGATGGATGGGTTCTGTCATTTGGCAATGCCGGTGCCGGGGTTCCAAAATACCCGCGAAACCTTGATTCTCACCGATGTGCTCAACCACGGCTGCATTGTGTCGGCGGTGGTCAATGCGGATAATCGGTCGGGGAAGGTATTTAGCTACAGTCCGGATGTGCGGGTCAAGCCCTATCGCCATTGCGATATGAATGACTTGGCGCGGAAGTTGCGCCGCTATGCGAAGCCGGGCGATCGCATCCTCGTGGTGTCCGATGCGGTATTCTCCATGGATGGCGATCTCGTCCCCCTGCCGGATATGATCGATGTGATGGAAAACTACCCCGGTAGTGTCATCGTCATGGATGAAGCCCATGCCAGCGGAGCCCTCGGTCCCACCGGTCGCGGCATTTACGAGCATTTCGGGATCACCCCTCAATCGGTGATTGATCGGGGCATGGTGCCGTTGATCATGACCACGTTTTCCAAATTTGCTGCCTCTGCGGGGGCGGCGATCAGTAGCCACAGCCGCGAACTGATTGATCTTCTCGATGTGTCTCCCACGTCGATCGGCACAATCTCCCTGCCGCCACCGGTGACGGCTGCGGCCCTTGAAAGTATTCGTCAGGTGCGCAAATATCCGGAACTGGTGCAACGCCTCCAAGCCAATACTCGCTATCTGCGATCGCGCCTCGTCGAACATGAATTCGATGCGATCGGCGAAACCAACGTGGTTCCTGTCATCCTCCCCAGCGATTGTGACCCGAAAGCCTTTGCCCAACACTTGATGGTGGAACATGGCATTTGGGTATCACCCATTTGGTTCATCGCCAAGCCTCGACTCCGGATTACCGCCAATGCTCTCCACACCACCGAGGACATTGACAGCCTTGTGGCGGCAATGGTAGAAACCCGTGAAGCTCTCTATCCCGTCAAGGCCGCGACGCTCACAGCCTAGGTTCAAAATCACAGGTCAATCTCCCCACTGTGGAGATAGTCTACTTTACCGACAGGGTTACACCACCGTAACCCTGTTTCTCTTTGCACCACCGGCAACAGTCGGCAACGGGCGAGCCTCATCTCGTCGGAACGGGGAAGATCTTCCCCGTGGTGAACAATGAAGAATCCCCCCTAATTCTAAGGACGAGGAAAGGGTGCTGTTATAGTTGTAATAACAAAGAACACTTGGACTCAAACCTGTGTTGTGGAATCCATTGACGTGCAATGGGGGTAGCGCAAGCAACACAACCTTCATGATCACAGCCTGAGACTGGAAGCGATCTAGTCCTTGATTCTGTGCATCCTCCAACAATCTCGGTTTCCGAAATCCTTGCCATTCTTGTGCTGAAGTGGAAAAGACTATGTTTTCGCAACTGCTCCCAATTCAACCCGTCCTTGCTCAAGAGGCAGCGCCACCACCCGCCGCCCCTGCCGCTCCTGTTCCCCCCGCAGCGGAAGGGGGTGGCTTACCGATCCTGTGGATCGCCATTACGCTGGTTCTCTGCGGAGCCTTAGCCGGTGGAGCCGCTTACACGAAGTTCAAAATTTACGACAAGTTGCAAAAAGACCTCAAGTTTGAGCGGTATAAATCACAGGATTTACAAAAGCGACTGAAATTAGCCCTCAAGACCATCCAGAAAATGGAGGCAAACCCCGACCTCATCCACTCGCGGGAATTCAACCTGGATTATTTGCGGTTGCGGATGGATGAAGAGGTTTTCCACTATGCCATTGTGAACCAAATTAAGATTCGCGTGAAGCAGTTAATTAGTGTCGCCTTGCGTCCGAGCACCGCGAACCATCAAGTGGGGGTGGCGGCTACGGGGGGGCGGCAAGTGGATGAAATGTTTGATGTCACCTACGAAACTGAAACCCGAGGCAAGCGCACCAAGCGGGTTCTATTTCGTACCCAAATTAAACTCACTAAACTCCCCACCCAGTCCACATCGACAACGATCAACCAAATTATTGACTGTATTGAGAAGTTTCTCAGCCCCAACGAAGATCACGACACTTGGCAGCCGACGATTCAAGGGCGGGTGGTGTTGATGGATTGGGATCAAAAGGCTAAACCCACGCCGTTACTGGTGCTTGAACAGTCTGGTGAAGGGGTGAACGTGAGTTTCCGCACCAATCCTAATCGTCGAGCGGGAGGGGCTGGGGAAGAAGAGGACGGGATGGATATGGCGGTGGCTCCGAAGCCAAAATCTCCAGGGAGAACGCGCGATCGCAAACCTCCCGCTCCCCCCAACGGCGCGAAAGCTCGTCCCCGTGCAGCCGGTGGCAAAACGCCCCCCCGCCCCCCCTCTGCTGCTCGTCGCCGATCGTCATCAACAAAACCGCATTAATCCTGCATCTGGATTCCATCATTGCATAATGCAGAATCCTGGTGATGGGGGGCGATCGCTGCTAGCCATTAGCTCGAAACGAGGGTCGCTGAGGGATGGATTTCTGTCAGACGGCCATCTTCGAGGTGAACGAGGCGATCGGCCACATCAAGGATGCGGTTGTCGTGGGTGACGATCAGACTGGCGCAGCCCTGTTCTTTGGAGAGTTGTTGAATCAGTTCGACGACGGCGCGACCGGATTTACTGTCGAGGGCGGCGGTGGGTTCGTCGGCGAGGATCATTTTGGGGTGGCTGACGAGGGCGCGGGCGATCGCAACCCGTTGTTTTTGGCCGCCGGACATTTGGGCGGGGTAATAGTCGATGTGGTCTGCCAAGCCCACAGCGGTAAGCATTTGTTCAGAGCGTTGTTTCGCCACGGCTGATCGCAACGGTTGAAGTTCGGCGGACATTTGCACATTTTGCCGGGCGGTGAGGGAATGCAGCAGGTTATGGCCTTGGAAAATATAGCCAATATTGCGCCGAATATTGACGAGCTTCGCCTTGGGGGCGTTGACTAATTCTTGACCCAAAACCTGGAGGCTGCCGGTTTGGCACGATCGCAACGCCCCCATTAGGGTGAGGAGCGTAGTTTTCCCTGACCCAGATGGGCCTTTGAGTAACACCACTTCCCCGGCGTTGAGGGTGAGGGTGATGTCAAAGAGGATTTGTTTGCGGAGTTCGCCGCTGCCGTAGTAGTGGTTGAGGTCGTGAATGGCAACAATTGCAGACATCAGCGTTTTAGGGGGAATAACGTTGCGAAAGGGGGTTAAAAAATATCGGCAGGGTCGGCGGCGCTGAGTTTGCGGACGGCGATCGCGCCCGACCCCATACACATCACTACGGTCAAAAACAAGACGGTGAGGGCCTTACTAGCGGTCATCGCCATCGGTAAGCTGGTTCCCTGGGCTGTGAGGACGTAGAGCAGGCTGGAAATCCCCAGGCCCGGCGCATAGCCGATCAACGCGAGGATGATCGCCTGTTGAAACACCACCGTCAGCAGGTAGCGATCGCCATAGCCCATCGCCTTCAGCGTTGCATATTCCGGCAGATGATCCGCCACATCAGAATAGAGAATTTGATAGACAATCACCACCCCGACAATAAACCCCATCCCTGCCCCCAGGGTGAAGATAAACCCGATCGCTGTCCCCGTCTCCCAATAGTCTTTCTCAAAGGCAATAAATTCTGCGCGGGACAACACCAACACATCTTCCGGAAGGTGTTGTTTTAAGCGACGGATCACCGCCTCCGGATTCGCCGTCTCGGCTAACTCAATCACCCCAATTTCAATCTGGCCCGCGTCCCGATTGGTAAAAATATTGAGGAAGGTCGTTTCACTCGCAATCACATTGCCATCCGCCCCAAAGGAGGCCCCAAGATCAAACAAGCCCACCACCGTCAGACGTTTTTCATTGGCTTCGGTCGTGACGCTTTCTGCGGTGGCAAAGAGGTCGGGAATCGGGCCAAACTCCGGGCGAGAGAGGCGATCGAACAGCACCGCATCTTCCCGCTGGATCTGGTGTTTCGCGTCGGCCAGTCCCGGTAAATCTAGAAAATCATCCATGGGGTTGATGCCCAACACCATAATGCCCCGCGTTGCCTTAGTTTCAGGGTTTTTCCAGAGGGCAAAATCAATGTACAGGGGGTAAATCGCCTCCACTCCGGCTACCCCGGCACTTTGGTACAAACGACGATTGGAAAAGGAATCCATGGCGATCAGGGCGGTGCTTTCCGGGCTGAGGAGAAAAACATCGCCTTGGATGCGGCGATGGAGCACCACCGCACTTTCAAAGAGGGCATCTCGAAACCCAAACTGCATGAACATCAGGAGATTGGCAAAACCAATGCCCGCCATCGCAATCAGGAGCCGCATCCGCTCATGGGTGAGTTGGAGCCAAGCGAGGGGGATCTTCATGGCGCGGATTGATCAATTTCAACAAGGACTTTGGCGTTGGTGAGTCCGGCGACGGTGCGGCTATCGGCGGGATCGAGGCGAATTTCGACTTCGACGACGCGCACATCGATGTCGGCTTGGGGGTCGGTGTCGAGGACATCTTTTTTGCCGACTTGGAGGCCGATTTGGGAGACACGACCTTGTAATTCATCGGTGAAGGCGTTGTTTTCGCTGGTGATGCGGGCGGTTTGGTCGAGGGCGATGTTGGCGATGTCGCTTTCGTAGATTTCGGCGATGACCACCATTTGATCGGTGCGGCCAATGTCGAGGATTCCTGATCCACTGTCGATCGCTTCTCCCGGATAGACATTAATTTGCAGCACTTGACCGATGATGGGCGATCGCACCACCCCCAATTCTAAATCCGTAATCGCCTGCCGGACGACCGCTTGCGCTTGATCCACACGGGCGCGGGCTTGGTTCAAATCCACCGGGCGAATTTCGGCGATGCGATCGCGATCGGCTTGGGCCTCTTGAATTTGTCGCTCCAGGGTTGCATCGGTTTCCTGGGCTTGGGCTTCTGCCTCCCGCAAGGCTTTTTCCATCGTGGTCAGGGTCAACTGTCGCTGATCGCGCTCCGATGCTGACACCACCCCATCATCAAATAGCTGTTGATAGCGATTGTATTCCGTGCGGGCGTGATTCACTTCAGCTTGGCGGCGTTCGAGGATGGCTTGATTCGTCACTTCCTCCCCCTGACGCTGGGCCTGCAAACGCTCGATCCGCGCTGTGGCCGCCCGAATTTCCCCCACCTGCGCCCCGGCTGCCACCCGCGCTAGCTCGGATTCCGCCACTTTGACATCCTGCCGGGCTTTATCAAGGGCAGCTTGGAGGCGATCGTAGTTGTCAAGCTGGGCCACCACTTGATTCGCGATCACCGTCTGACCTTCTTCGACCAAGAGCCGCTCAACCTTGGCTCCCCCTAGGGCCGGTGGGGGCGATAGTTGAATCACTTCCCCCAGGGGTTCAATCCGACCGAGGGCGGTGATGGATTCGAGGGGGGCGATCGCTGCTTCTTCCCCCGCTCCCGCCTCGGTGTCCGGTTGACGCAGCAATTGGAGGCCATAAAACACAGTCAAGCCCAGGGTCAACAATCCCAGCAAAACCAAGCTGATTAGACCGTTGCGCCCCTTCAGACGCTTCACCCATTGTTCAACATTCACAAACACAGCTTTTGATCATCCATGGCGTTTCCCTTGCCTATTGTATCCAGATGCGATCCCCAGCGGGGATCTGGGGTGGGGCCTCACAAACGAAGAGCGATCGCTTCAGTGAAGCGATCGCTCTGCTCATCCCACAACCCTAGGCTGCGCCCGTTCTACGCATCGTAATAGAGCGCAAACTCATAGGGATGGGGCCGCAAGCGCATCGGGTTGATCTCCGTATCGATCTTGTAGGCGATCCAGTTTTCGATGAACTCCGGCGTAAAGACCCCCGTGCCCGTCAAAAACTCATGATCATTCTTCAAGCATTCCAACGCCTCTTCCAACGACCCCGGCGTACTCGGAATCTTGCTCAACTCCTCAGGGCTGAGATCATAAATATCCACATCCAAGGGAGAACCCGGATCAATTTGATTCTTGATCCCATCAATCCCCGCCAGCAGCATCGCCGCAAACGCCGTATAGGGGTTCGCCGTCGCATCGGGACAGCGGAACTCTAACCGTTTCGCCTTCGGACTCGGCCCAGACAGAGGAATTCGCACCGAAGCCGAACGATTCCCCTGGGAATAAGCCAAGTTCACCGGCGCTTCAAACCCAGGCACCAACCGCTTATAGGAGTTGATCGACGGGTTCGTAAATGCCAACAAAGCAGGCGCGTGCTTCAGAATCCCCCCGATGTACCACAGCGCCGTTTGGCTGAGGTTGGCATAGCCATCGGCACTAAAGAAGGTCGGCTCACCATTTTTCCAGATCGACTGGTGGGTGTGCATCCCAGAACCATTGTCATTAAACAGCGGCTTCGGCATAAACGTCGCCGTCTTGCCGTATTTCTTCGCCACATTTTTGACCACATACTTATAGGTCATCAGGTCATCCGCTGCTTGGATCAGCGTATTGAACCGAATGCCCAATTCGTTTTGTCCACCGGTCGCCACTTCATGGTGATGCTTCTCGATGGGAACCCCACAGGCTTTCATCGTCAGCAACATTTCGGTGCGGATATCCTGCTGAGTATCCGTCGGGCCAACGGGGAAATAGCCTTGTTTGTAACCGGGCTTATGTCCTAAGTTCCCTCCCGCTTCGATGCGGCCGGAGTTCCAACGACCCTCGACGCTATCAACGTGGTAGTAACCTTCATGTTCATTTTGGTCGAAACGCACATCATCGAAGAGGAAAAATTCCGCTTCAGGGCCAAAAAATGCTGTGTCTCCGATCCCGGTTGAACTGAGGTAGTCAACGGCTTTCATGGCGATGCTGCGGGGATCACGGGAGTACCATTCTCCCGTGCGCGGCTCCTTGATGCTGCAAATCATGCTCAAGGTTTTTTCTTTGTAGAACGGATCAATCCAGGCGGTTTTCGGGTCGGGAACCATGGACATATCCGATTCGTTAATCGCTTTCCAGCCGCGAATACTGGAGCCATCGAACGCCACACCATCGACAAAGGAATCTTCGTCGATTTGGTTTTGATAGAACGAGCAATGCTGCCACGTTCCGGGCAAGTCAATGAACTTGAGGTCAATGATCTGGATGTCTTCATCCTTGATCATCTGCAATACGTCTTGAGGGGTCTCTGGCATAGGGATAATCCTTCCTTCAGGAGTTTCAGCCGGTATTAAATCATCGAGAGTTATCCTAGAAAGCACGTCGATTGACTTTTGTATCAAAAATTACGGAATTTCATGGGATTCCCCGAAGTCATCCTAAAGCTTTGGCTATGGGCTGTAACTGATTCACCAACGCAATATACGTTGACAGTCTGTAATATTTTGCAAAGGTTGGGGGCAATATGTTACGAAACGTATCAATTGTGAGTCAATTTGGCGATCTTCTTAAATTCAACGACTCAGAGCGGTCTTCCCTATGGGATGATGGGGCGTTAGATTAGTGCCAGATTCCGAGCCTGTGATCGGCTACCTTTACCAAAAAAAATTTAGTGATTGGGAGCGCAGTTTAAATGAGAGATGCAGTCACCAGCTTAATCAGAAACTATGATGTCAGCGGCCGGTACTTTGATCGGGATGCGATGGATCGGTTGCAGTCCTATTTCGCCTCTGGGACGGATCGGATTGCTGTGGCGACGATGATTACGGCCAATGCGGCGGCGATCGTGAAGGCGGCGGGGGCACAATTGTTTGAGACCGTGCCTGAATTATTACGTCCGGGCGGTAATGCCTATACCACTCGTCGGTATTCTGCTTGCCTGCGGGATATGGATTATTACTTGCGGTATGCCAGCTATGCGTTGGTGGCAGATGATACCAATGTTCTTGATGAACGGGTGTTGCAGGGCTTGCGAGAAACCTATAACTCGTTGGGTGTGCCCATTGGCCCGACGGTGATGGGGATTCAAATCATGAAGGATGTGGTGAAAGAGTTGGCCACGGAAGCCGGGATTGTGGATGTGAGCTTTATCGATGCGCCGTTTGATCATTTGGCGCGTGATTTTAGTGAGCAGGATCTCTAGTGCGATGATTTAAGCGCCGTCACCGGATCGTCGCCCTAGGAACCGGAAGGGTTTTGGTCTTCGGGGGGCGATGGTGATGGGGCAGGGGCGATCGCTTTCTCCAGAGGGCGATCGCATTTTTTATGGCAATGACAGGAGCGGGGAAATGAGCGGCTTGAACCTCTGGCAATCGTTAGTGAGTTGTAGCACCAATGCCCTAAAAAGTGGGGCGTTACAACCCATCAGTACCCATCATGAGTTTTTGACGGCGGCGGGGCTGACGTTTTTGGTCCATGTGTCGGATAATTTGCAGCGCAAGACGGCTCTTGATACGTTGCTGCGATCGCGTGCTCCCGATTTCAATCCGTTTTTGCCCTACGAGGAGGCGCTCTTTGTGGCGGATCTCTCGCCGACCCACCTCTGCTTGTTGAATAAATTCAATGTGGTGGAGCACCATAGCTTGATTGTGACGCGGGCCTTTGAGGCGCAGGAAACCTGGTTGACGGTGGCGGATTTTGCGGCGATCGCTCACGCCCTCTCGGAAATAGAGGGGTTGGCCTTTTATAACGGGGGTCGCGATGCCGGGGCCAGTCAACGCCATAAACACCTTCAGCTCGTGCCCTATCCGCTTTTGCCGCCGGGGTACGACCTGCCCCTAGAGGCGGCGATCGCCGCCATGCCCGACCCCCACGCCCCGAATCCAATTCCCGCCTTCCGCTTTCGCCACGCCTTCGCCTCCCTCACGCGCACCATGACCCCGGCCGATCTTCATCGCTGTTATGGCGAATTACTGAGCACCGCTGGTCTTCACTATCAGGGCCAACAACAGACGGCCCCCTATAATTTTCTGATGACCCGCGCTTGGATGGTGATTGTGCCGCGATCGCGCGATCGTTATCAAGGCATTTCCGTTAATTCCCTTGGGTTTGCAGGCACGCTCTTTGTCGCCACCCCCGAACAACGCGCCACCTTAACCACCCTTGGCCCCCTCTCCCTCCTGGAACAGGTCGCGATTCCCCTGCCATAACCTCAGCATTCCCACTCAGTTTTTCCCCAACCTGTGGAAAACCCGATCGGGTTTTCCACAGGTTTTCCACATTGGGAACAATTGCTCTCTATTATCAATCCTGTCATGAAATCCAATCACATCAGTCTGTAATCAACATTAGATTTTGCTAAAGTGATAAGGAATGTAATAAAATTAAACCTTTTTGCAAAACTGCATCACAGGTGACTGAGTGGCATTTTTCGTAGCGGATGGACTTCTGTATGACACAGGCCTTAACATTGACAACCACGGCACAGGACACCCAGACCCTGAAGCAAGTGTGGCAGACTCTCGACGCTGAAAGCTGTCCCCATCACTACAACTTCCACCTGCACAGCCAGAGTTCCGACGGGCAACTGATTCCCGAAAGCATTATTGACCAAGCCCTCCGCATTGGCCTGAACGGCATGGCGTTGACGGATCATCACACCGTTGAGGGATATTATCGTGCTCAACAGTGGCTAGATGCCCAGGTTCCAGACTGTCGGCTTCATCTGTGGACGGGGGTTGAAATCACTGCCCGCATCCATGACACTGATGTTCATATTTTGGGCTACGGCTTCAATCCTGAACATCCGGCACTTCAATCGTATTTACAGGGCGAGGCCCCACGGGGCACAGCCGCCGAAGCGGCCTTTGTGATCGCGGCGATCCATGCAGCGGGGGGGTTAGCGGTATTGGCTCACCCCGAACGGTATCGTCGTTCGGCTCAGGAATTGATCCCGATGGTGGCCCAGTGGGGCATTGATGGTGTGGAAGCCTATTACAACTACCGGCGCACCAACCCTTGGCAGGCCAGCCCCAAGGAAACAGAGCGGGTGAAAGCCTTGGGCGATCGCTTCAACCTTTTCCAAACCTGCGGCACGGATACTCACGGTTTAGATTTGCTGCTGCGTTTGTAGGTGCTTTTGCGCGATCGCGGGGTGCTGGGGGTGCTTTTCGGACGTTGGCGGCGTTGCCATCGTTTATAGGCGGAACCCGTCCAATCTGCGAGGCTGTGGCTCATCGCCCCCAACTCTAAGCCGATAAACAGCGCCACACCGCCGAGGGCATGGGTTTGGGCGAAGGCTTGGCTCTGCTGCCAGGCTTGCCCCCAATCCCACGGCAGGTCAAAGAGGAGATGAGCGATCGCACCTCCCACCCCCACCCCAGCCCCCACAATCACCAAGAGATACACCACCCGAATCGCAGTGCCAATCAGAAACCCGTGGGAGTAACGGGAACGATGGCGCATTTTCTTTTGGTAGGGAAGCCAAATCCCCCGCAACAGCCCCCACCGCTTAAACTGCACCGAATGAATATCCAAATCGGGGCCGAACATCAGACCACTAAAGAGATACCCGCTAGCGAGTAGCAGCGTGATCTTCGCGTTGCGGGTCGCCAACATCGACAGGCCGACGATAACGGGCAAACTCCAGAGGGTGATGCGATCGTGGGTGCGGCCAGAGGGCATGTTGGATCTTGGTAAATTTTATGATAGTGTTATACATCGTATCGGACGGTTAGCTCAGTTGGTAGAGCTCCTGCCTTACAAGCAGGCTGTCACTGGTTCGAGTCCAGTACCGTCCACTTTTGAGAACTCCGATCAAAACCCGACCTAGGATGAGGTGGGGATGATGGTGCGATAGGCGGCGATCATTTGGGTGGCGATCGCATCCCAACTATAATCCTGCTGCACTAATTGCAAGGCATTGCGACCCCGGCGGGCCTGTTCGGTGCGATCGCTCAAGGCGGTGCGCAGGGAATCCGTGAGCGCCTCCACCTCCGGGCGCGTCACCCAGCCCGCCTCGGCCCGCTCCACGGCGGGCCAGAGGTCTACCCCATTGGACACCACAACGGACGTACCCACCGCCATCGCCTCCGCCACCGCAATCCCAAAATTTTCATAGTAGGACGGCAACACAAACAGATCCGCATCCTGGAGTAAAGCTGTTTTTTCAATGCCTTGGACAAAGCCTGCGATCGTGGTCTGGGGCAGGATGCCCGCTGCTGCGATTCGCTGCCGTAGTTCCTGTTCATAGCCGGGATCTTGGCTATTGGAACCCGCGAGGACGAAGTGAAACGGCACACCTTCGGCCTGGAGTCGCGCCAGAGCGGTGACTAATAATTCAATCCCTTTTTTGCGATCAAGGCGGGACATATAGACCAGAAGGGGCAGATCCGGAGCGATGTGCCAGTGCGATCGCGCCCGCCCCCGTTCCGGCAAGTCCGGCAGCGTCACCCCCAAGGGAATCACCCAATCTTGGGTCTTCACCCCGTAGCGATGGGAGGTTTTCGCCTCGGTGGTACTGGTGAAATGCACCGCCGCCGCCCCGGCTAAATTGGGCCGCTCAATCCCATAGCCATAGAGAGCTTTGAGCCAGCGTTTTTTTTGGAGATCTTGGGGGTCGAGGGTTCCCAAGGGTCGCAAAATATAGGGGCAGCCTTGCCAGCGGAGAATCGTCGCAGCGGCACTGCTGACCGGGGAAAAAAGAGCGTGAACATGGGCGAGATCATACTGATGGGCGTGGTGGTACAGCCATTGCAGCAGATCCCAGGAAAATTTGTAACGGCGAAAAGGGGCGCAGCGAAAATAGCGCACGGTGTAGCCATCTTCCGCTACGGGTTGATTGATGGGCACATCAAGGGGCGCTTGACCCACATCGCCATTGGCATCGGTGGTCAGAATCTCCACTTCAACCCCCTGCCGACTCAGGGCCGCCGATAGCCCCCGCACCATCTGACTCGGCCCCCCATACACCAGGGAAATGGAAGGGACAATGTGCAGAACTTTCATAGCAGGTGGGGGGTAGGCGTGGGGATTACCAGCCGGAGAGGGCAGGTAGGGGAGCGATCGCGGTGTTGGATTCCGGCGGCGGCACAGGTTCAGCGGTGCGGGCTTCAGCGCAGAAGGTGGCGGTGTTGAAGCCACCAAAGCGTTTCACAGTGCTGGTGCGGAGGCGGAGGTCAGGGGTGGCGAACCAAAAGCGTTCGATGACGCTCATGGTTTCGTATTCGGTGATCAGGTTGAGGGCATCATCGTCGTCCATTTCAAAGCGGCCGGCGACGGGGACGATTTCGGCGTAGCCCCGTTCGCGGAGGAGTTTGCCGTTGCGGGGGTTGTCGGGGTCGGGGATGAGGGCGAAAACGGTTTCGCCTTTGTGGTCTTCGCCTTCTTTATCCCAGGCCATGGCTCCGTTCCAGGTGACGAAGGAGCCGCCGACGCTTTGGGCGGGGTCTTCGTTGTGCATTTTACAGATTTCGATGATGCGGGGATCATCGGCGGGGAGGGTTTCGACGGTGATCATTGACCCACCGTTTTCAGCGCGGCGAAAGGGCAGGTGATGGGTGGTGCGTTGCGATCGCCACTGTCCTGCACTCTGCCGAAAAAATTCCATTGCATCCATAGTTTTTGCTGAATTGACTCCATCAATAAAGGGTGAACCAAGGCTAAATCCTGGCGATTCTGTTTCCCATTATGCCGTTTTCTGTTCCACGCCAAACCCAACGAGGCGCATTTCCGTCAGGGGTTCGCCTGCCGGGGGGCGGGTGTAGTTGAAAATGCGGCGGATGCGCAGGGTGGGGTTAATCAGGATAATGGAATCAACGGAGACGACGTGGGTGTATTGGGTGGTCATCAACAGTTCGCGGCTGCTGGTGTCGAAGCGAAAGTGAGAAACGATCGGGCGGGATTCTTCGTAGGCGCGATCGCGCAAATAATCCCCACTCAGATAAATACCCTCGGTTTGGGTGGGCACAAAAAGAATATTCAGGGTTTGGGAGACGCGATCGCCCTGCTCCGACACCGTTTGAAAAGACAGACTAAACCCTTCGAGTGTGGCTAGATCCGGCGGCGACTCGTAGGCATTATCGGTCAACACCTGTTGTTTCAGCTCTGGGGTGAGGCGGGCAATCTGAAAATCCGTGTGCGATCGCTCCACCTCCTGCCGCGTCAGGTAATGATAGGTACGCTCCGTACTCCAATCCCCCACGCAATGCTCAAAAAACTGATGAAAACTCCCGTAATCCACCATCCTGCTCCCTCAGCAACAACCCCCCCATTCTCTCCCATCGCACCCAATCCAAGCAATCCAAGCATTCTCACCCGTCACAGTCAACAGTAGACAGTCGTGGATGGCACAGCTAAAATAGTGCTTTATTGTAGAGTGGCTTAGGCGGCTAAAACACAGGCTATCACTGCATCTGACAATCCGCCGTAACCCACCAATGCCCTAAGTCGGGATTTCAATGCAAAACTCACTGCCCTCGCCCACCGTTGACGTGCAAGTCAGTTTACCCCCATGGCGTTCCGTCACAATGTGCTGACAAATGGACAGCCCCAAACCCGTACCTTGACTCACGGTTTTAGTGGTGAAAAACGGCTCAAAAATGTGCGATCGCACCGTATCCGTCATCCCACAGCCATTATCCTGAATCCGAATCCGAATTCGCGGCAATTGCCCCGCCAACTCATCCACAGGAACCACCTCAGTGGTAGTCGTCAATTGTCCCTGGATCGGAGTTTCGGTCATTAACCAGCGCATTTCGATCGCCTGAATCGCATTATTGATCAAGTTCATCATTGCCTGATTCAGTTGGCTAACATAGCACTGCACCTGCGGCAATTCACCGTAGTGTTTAATCACATCAATGCCCGGTGTATCGGTTTTCGCCTTGGTACGATGATGCAAAATGAGCAAAATACTCTCAATGCCCTCATGAATATCCACCGTTTTCAATTCGGACTGGTCATGATTTGCGAAGGTGATTAAGGCACGGACGACCTTATGAATGCGATCGGCCCCGGTTTGCATAGAACTAATTAAACGGGGAAAATCCGTAGACAGAAATTTTAAATCCACGGCATTTTCTTGAGCTTTAATTTCAGGACGATCGCCTGCAATTGTTTGATATACCGTGACCAAATTGATCAAGTCTTCAAAGTATTGCCGCGCATGTTTTAAATTACCGGAAATGAAATTCACAGGATTGGTAATTTCGTGACAAACCCCCGTGACTAACTGCCCCAGACCTGACATTTTTTCGGCTTGACTGAGTTGTAAATGAGTGTCTCGCAGCTTCGCCACTGTTGCCTGTAAGCTGGCTGTGCGTTCTTGTACTTGTTGTTCAAGATCACTGTTAAAGCGTCGAACGTGTTGATAGAGTTCCTGTTGGTGAATGGCGGCGGCGAATTCTTGGCCGAGGCGTTGTGCAAGTTGAAGATCGCCCTCCATCCAGGGTTGAGATTGGCCCTGTTTGGACTCTTTCCAGATGTCAAAGGAGAGGCGGGGTTGCATTTGACGCTGATCCGGGTTGAATTCCCCTGCCCATAGGGTTTCGGTGGCAATTTCAGGCCGAAAAATGGTCAGATAGCCAAAGGAATAGCGATCGCGCTTGAGTGGGAGCACGACCATGCCCCGAATCGAGGTCGCCCGGAATGACGGCTGCAGGTTACGAAATTGAGACACGGTGTAGAGATTTTCCACCGCCCAACTGGGTTGATCACAGGTTTGAAAGAGGCTATACCAGGCACTGGATTGCTCGATTTCGGTGAAGCGTTGGCCCGAAGGAATGGCGGGTTGTGTTCCTTCCGCAATCAGTTCAAACTGATCGAAGGGACAGGCCATAATTTCGGCATCGGATCGATGGGTAATGATGGCTTCAAGCATCGTGCGATTGATGAATAGACGACCGCCGCAACCGTCCAAGGCTTGCACAGTGGTGTTGAGGGCGGTTTTCAGATCAATCGTTGTGATGCTGTGGAGAGTGCGAGCCACCTGGTTGAGGATCGATTCCTGTTGAGCTTGAACGCTAGCCCGTTGCAAGAGGTGATCTTGAGCGATCGCCACCGCCAGTTGATCCACCACCATTTGAATCCCTTGCATTTGCGCGGGGGATGCCGCCCAGCGTTCAGAGTGATGCGCCACCAGCAGACCCCACAGATCATCACCCTGGGGAATGGGCACGACGAGAGAGGACTGAACCCCCATGGCCGTCAGGTAATCCTGATGACAGGGGTCAAGGGAACGAAAGCGAATGTCTTCATTAATCTCGGCCCCGGTTTCAGGATCTTGGCGAAAGCCTTGGCCAATTTGCGCCTCTGCCACATTCACCACAGACCGCATCCGAGCCGTTTTGAACAGGACACGGGCCTCTTCTGGAATATCATCGGCGGGGAAGTTTAAGCCCAGCAGAGACGGGAGACGATTTTGATCAATCGATTCAGCGATGACTTGACCGTCACCGTTGGGAGAAAAGCGATAGAGTTTGATCCGATCAACATCTAAAAATTGCCGAACTTCTGTCGCAGTCACCGCCAAAATATTGTCAAGCTCTAGGGAGCATAAAATTTGGCGACTAATCCGATTCAGTAATATTTCAATCTGGACAGAATCCTGATTTTTTAGGTCGGGATTGAAGAACTCAGTATACATAATCTGATCCGTATTTTCTTAAGGTTTGGATATATTGGGAAGACAGGACACCCCATCCACACATCGCATTAACAATTGTTTTGAAGATTTAGACGTTGAAGATTTAGACAGGTTTGATCTGGACCCTTTTTTTGAAGAACTCAAAAATTGTAGTCGGCTTTGTGGGCAATTAAGCGGCTAAATCTAGTCAAAAATCTAACTGTGGCTAGTGTTTTATCTCTCCAGTTTCCTTGATTATTCCTAGATTTGGTTCCACCATCATGGGTAGATGATCCCAAAAACAAGATTGACGATGCAGTAATGGGTAGACCAGCTTTGCTTCAGAACAGACAAGGAATTGCGACAACCTCAAAACGTGGCCACTCTTTCCCAAGGAGGTGTGACCACGTAATGTGTCTATTATTCAGTATAAACGATTGCTTTTCAGGATTATTCGTCCGATGCGTCCCTGTAGGCATCCATGCCGACGCAGGAACAAACGAGGTTGCGATCGCCGTAGGCATTGTCCACCCGGCCCACCGTGGGCCAGAATTTATGGGACTTGAGCCAGGGCGCAGGATAGGCCGCCACCTCGCGGCTATAGGCATGGTTCCAGTCACCGCAAATCACCACCGGGGCCGTGTGGGGCGCGTGCTTGAGGGGGTTGTCTTGCGGGTCGGCGTTGCCTTGGATCACGGCTTCAGCTTCGGCGCGAATCGACAACATTGCCGTACAGAACCGATCCAACTCACTTAACGACTCGCTTTCCGTGGGTTCGATCATCATCGTGCCAATCACGGGCCAGGACATGGTTGGCGCGTGGAAACCATAGTCCATCAGGCGTTTGGCGATGTCGTCCACTTCAATGCCGTGCTTTTTCAAGGGGCGGAGGTCGATGATACATTCATGGGCAACGAGGCCGGATTCTCCTTTGAACAGGATGGGATAGGCCGCGTCGAGTTGCTGGGCGATGTAGTTGGCACTGAGGATGGAGATTTTGGTGGCATCGGTGAGGCCGTCGGCTCCCATCATCGCGATATACATCCAGGAGATCACCAAAATGCTGGCACTGCCCCAGGGGGCGGCGGCGATCGCACCAATGGCCTTTGCATGGCCTAACTCTGCGATCGGATGACCCGGCAGGTAGGGCAATAAATGGGCCGCCACGCCAATCGGCCCCACCCCAGGGCCGCCGCCCCCGTGGGGAATACAGAAGGTTTTATGGAGGTTGAGATGGCACACATCCGCGCCAAAGTCGCCGGGCCGACAGAGGCCCACTTGGGCGTTCATATTTGCTCCGTCCATATAGACTTGCCCACCGGCAGCATGGATCGCCGCACAAATTTCGGTAATGCCCGCCTCAAACACGCCGTGGGTGGAGGGATAGGTGACCATCAAGGCGGCGAGGTTGTCGCGGTGTTTTTCAAGTTTTTTCGTCAAATCCGCCCGGTCAATATCGCCATTTTTGTCGCATTGCACCGAGATGACTTTCATGCCACACATGACGGCACTGGCGGGGTTCGTGCCGTGGGCGGATTCGGGAATCAGGCAGATATTGCGGTGGAAATCGCCGCGATCGCGATGGTAGGCCCGGATCACCTGTAACCCGGCATATTCCCCCTGAGATCCGGCGTTGGGCTGCAACGACACCCCGGCAAATCCGGTAATTTCCGCGAGCCAGGTTTCCAGTTGTTCAAAGAGGATTTGATAGCCTTGGGTTTGCGATCGCGGCGCAAAGGGGTGAATTTGCCCAAATTCGGGCCAAGTCACCGGGAACATCTCCGCCGCTGCATTCAGTTTCATCGTGCAGGAACCGAGGGGAATCATCGAGGTGGTGAGGGAGAGATCCTTCTGTTCGAGGTGGTGAAGATAGCGCAGCAGTTCGGTTTCGGAATGGTGACTGTTGAAGATCGGGTCTTGTAAAAAGGCACTCGTCCGCGTCAAGTCAGCGGCATAATGCCCCAAGGCTGTCACCTCAAAATCCGCAACGCTAAAGGGCAGATCGTCACGATTGGCAAAAATCCGCCACAGGGTTTCAATCTCGGCCTCGGTGGTCAATTCATCGCAGGCAATGACGATGTGGCCCGATTCCATCAAGCGCAGGTTAAAGCCTTGTTCAGCCGCTGTCTTGAGCAGAACAGGGGCACTCGCTTCCCCCACCCCTACACAGACCGCATCGAAAATGGGCAAATCGGGGATGGAATAATTGAGACGGCGAAGACCAGCAGCCAGGAGGACGGCGCGATCGTGAATGGTTTGGGCGATCGCCTTCACGCCATCGGGCCCGTGATACACCGCATACATCGACGCAATCACCGCCAACAACACCTGCGCCGTACAAATATTACTCGTCGCCTTGTCCCGGCGAATATGCTGCTCACGGGTCTGCAACGCCAAGCGCAAGGCCGGTTGACCCTGGGCATCCCGCGACACCCCAACGATCCGCCCCGGCACTTGCCGTTTATAGGCCTCTTTCGTCGCAAAATAGGCCGCGTGGGGGCCACCAAAACCGAGGGGAACCCCTAACCGCTGGGTACTCCCGACGGCAATATCAGCACCCAATTCACCGGGCGGCGTTAACAGGGCTAAGGCCAAGGGATCAGCGGCGAGGGTGACGAGTCCGCCCACCCCATGCACCTGTTCAATGCAGGGGCGATAGTCCAAGACAATGCCGTCGGTGGTGGGATATTGCAGCAACGCCCCAAATACAGGAGTTGCGGTAAAGTCCATCTCGCCATGATCGCCAATGATCACCTCAATACCCAAGGGTTCCGCTCGTGTGATCACCACGTCAATGGTTTGGGGGTGGCAGGCTTCGGAGATAAAGAAGCGGTTCGATTTGTTTTTGCTGATGCCGTAGCTCAGGGTCATGGCTTCGGCGGCGGCGGTGCCTTCGTCGAGGAGGGAGGCATTGGCAATGTCGAGACCCGTGAGGTCAATGATCATCGTTTGGAAATTGAGCAGGGCTTCGAGGCGACCTTGGGCAATTTCCGCTTGATAGGGGGTGTAGGCGGTGTACCAGCCGGGGTTTTCTAAGATGTTGCGCTGAATCACCGGGGGGGTGATGCAGGCGTGGTAGCCCATGCCGATCAAGGAGCGATAGACCTGGTTTTTCGCGGCGATCGCTTTCAAGCTCGCCAGCGCCTCATGTTCCGATTTTGCGGGGGGGAGATGGAGCGATCGCTGCAACCGAATCCCCTGGGGCACGGCATGATAAATCAACTCATCCACACTCTGATAGCCCAACGCCTTCACCATCTGGGCTTCCGTCTCTGGCGTAATCCCAATGTGACGTTTCGCAAAGCCCTGGCGGGGTGCGATCGGGCTGCTCATCCCTAGCGGATCGCCGAGCAATGGTGTTTCGAGGGTCTCAGGGGCAAGGTTGAGGTCAGGCATAGGGGCTGTTCGCTGCGGGATTGAAGATTCATAATTTGTTGTAACAAATTATCACAATCCCCTGGGTCTCGCTGCACCCATTCTCGCGATCGCCGCCCCATCTTCAGAACCACTTGGCGCGAAACAGCGATCGGTGGCCGCCCCCTGTTTTTCAGAATCCTCTGTCGTCACCAGCGAAGCAGGCTATAATCGCCACATATTCCAAATTCCCCTGTCCTCCAGATCGATGATTGCACAACCGTGATTGCCATCTACCCCGGCAGCTTTGATCCCATCACATTAGGACACCTTGACATTATTGAGCGAGGGAGTCGCCTCTTTGAGGGCATTATTGTTGCTGTCTTGTGTAATCCTCAAAAGTCGCCGCTGTTTCCTGTACCCCATCGACTTGTCCAGATCGAAGCCTGCACCCAGCATCTACCCAATGTCACGGTTGAGAGTTTCTCAGGGTTAACAGTAGACTATGCAAGGTTACGCAAGGCGGGCGCAATTTTACGGGGGCTACGGGTTCTCTCTGACTTTGAAAAAGAGTTACAAATGGCCCACACGAACACAACGCTGTGTAAAGAGTTGGAAACCATTTTTTTAGCTACGTCAACCGAGTATAGTTTTTTAAGTAGTAGCGTGGTTAAAGAGATTGCCCAGTTTGGTGGTGTTGTCGATCACCTTGTTCCTGTCAACGTTGCCCAAGATATCTACCGATGCTTCAACAAGACTCCCCCCGCAGTGACGCTGAATACAACAATCAAGTGAATCCTCAAATGCCCCTAGGTGAGTCGCATCCGCTGGGCTACGATGTGCAGACGGAGTTGAACCGCCTCGAAGAACTCATTTTAGATAATCCTCGCGTGCCGTTTACCCGCAAAACGGTGGTGGACGAGGAACAATTGCTGGATCATTTAGATGTGATCCGGGTTAATTTGCCGGCGGCGTTTGAGCAGGCGATCGCGATCATTCGCCAAAAAGAAGAAATTCTTCTCCAAGCTGAAGAATACGCCCAGGAAATTATCGCCACGGCCCAAAACCAAGCCGCCCAACTCCTCAATGACAGCGGCCTGGTGCGCCAAGCCGAAGCCGAAGCCGCCCAAATTCGCCAACAGATCCAACAGGAATACGAAGAACTGAAGCAGCAAACAGCGGCGGAAATTGAGCAAATGCGGATGCAGGCGATGCAAGAACTCGAACAAATGCGCCAAGACGTTCTCTATGAGTGCGATGACATCCAAGATGGTGCGGATGACTACGCTGACGCTGTGCTCACCCGGTTAGAGACGCAGTTAAGCGATATGCTGCGGGTAGTGCAAAACGGTCGGCAACAGTTGCGAGAAGAAATCGCCGCAGCGGATAACCCAAACATTAACTAAGCGTCTTCAGTCGGGGCAGGTGGGGTATGGCACAAGCACGGAAGCCAGGGCAGCGGCAAAGTACCGCCAAAGGTTCTGCTGATGAACAGTATATTTCGCTGTCGGATTTGATGGCGGTGTTGTCGGGGGTGGTGGGAGATGGGGCCCGCCGGGATGAGACGATCGCACCTCCGATTCAACCCACCCAACGCACCCCGCGCCGCAAGAGCAGCTTGACGGATGTCCCTACCCCCCAAGCCTCAACACCTCGAAAAAAGGCGCATCTCGTCCCCCTGCCCCATCCCAATGATCGTACCCCAGAGGAAACCCCCGCTACGCAGCATCCGGGGGCCTCTGCGTTGATGCGCCTTGCCGATGGTGAGGCGAAAACCGTCGAAGACCTCTCCCAGGATCTGTGGGAAATGAAGTTGGTGGCGTTGTCGGATTCGGACTATTACAATCGGGAAATTTTGCAATTGAAGCGGCGGTTTCTCTGGTTGGCGGGGTTGGCGGCGGGGGCGATCGCAGTCTTAGGCGGGGCGCTCGGTTGGGCGATCGTCAATCTGAAAGATGCCCAAATTGCGGCGGCTCGCTACGATGATGCGATCGCCACCAATCGCCGCCAACTCGAACAACTCGAAACCGAAACCCTCAGCACCCTCGAAGCCCGTATCGAGCAACTCCAAACCAACGTCCCGGAAGACCTCGCCCAAGACATCGACAGCGCCCGCAAAGACGTTGACGTGATCAAACTGCAACTCGACGACATGGAAAACACGATCAACGCCCACGACAAAGCACTTTCTGTCCTGGTCAATGCGATGCAGGGGTTAGTCGGTAAAGACGAAGACTAGCCCCAGCGCATCGAACCCATAGCACCCTGGTTGACTGACAAAAGTGATAGCTCTCACCCCCAATCCCTTCAATTTTTAACCCCCATCAGCGTCTTGTTTCAGCGGTTCTGAAGATCCTCACTGCTCTGCTGCACGCGAGATCATGACTTACAAGGGAGTCATCGAAGGCGAACAAGGGTCTGATTGTTTCGGTTGAACCCTAGAAATCAATGGACTGAATTGCAATTCGTTTTCAGAATTGGGCTGTTGGTGGGAGAAGAAAGACTGTGAAGAATTGCCGGAAGTAGGTTGAGATTGCATCGAAACATGAAGTAATACTGTCATTGTCATCGCAAGAATTAAGCGTTCCCACATTTTGATAATCTCCTCTCCCCACACTGTACGTTCAGTATAATTGACATTCTCTGAGCAAGGAATATTTATTATGATTCTGCAACATACTGCTGCTCATGCGCCGACGTTATAACCAAAGGCGGCTAGATCAAGGCCGGTCAATGCCATCGTGTGGCGGTTACTTTCTTGGTAGCGATCGCCCAAAACAGCATCAATATACTGTTTCATTTGCCGTTCTTTCGGTTGATGCCACGCATGGGGAATGATGCGGTCAACTCCTTTCGTGACGGTTGAGGCAAACTGCCAGCTTTTAGGTGGGCCACCGGGCCCAAAAAATCCCGTTTCACAAAAGAAGTTTAAATAGCGCCGAAACACCAATGTCCAGCCCAAATATCCCACATTCCTGGCGTTACCCCTCTGGATTTTGTTCACCTCACGCTCCCCCTTGGCATGGGCAAAGGTTTGAAAGGTTTGAAGGGAGGTGGCTAAGTCCTGTTTGAACTGTTCAAAGGGCCAAACAAGAATGCGATCGCGTCCAAAAAGATCTTGATAATAAGCAATCAAATGATGGTAGTTCAGCATTTCAAGCTGACAACCGGGCCGAAAGCCTGGCCATGCCGCTGGCAACGAGAGAAAACGCTTTAACGTCATACGTTCGCCCTTTTTAATATGCTGACGATACAGCGATAACACCATAGCCCGTTGTTCTCGGATGAGAATTAAAATCCGAGACTGGGGAAACACTTGATAAATACGGTTAGCAGCCTGACAACTCCAATCCCATTTTTGTAATGGATCACCGACTAGGATTTCATGGGAAATGACGGGCACGGTATCGGATGCAATGGCTTGCTCAATACCCGCCTGAAAATCTCGATATACTTGCTCAGGATCAAACACATATGGATTACTTAAAACAAAGTGTTCAATGGATTTTGCATTGGGCATTTCCCAAGGAGAGGAGAAGCCAAATTTTGGATCATTAAAAATATTTTTTTGCAGCCAAGTTGATGCGGTTTTTGGATAGCCTAAATGAAAAAGAGGCGTGCTTTTCATGATTTGTCTGAAGAGAGGAAATGTCAAACCACTTTAAATAGCAGCGTGAGCTTATCCCAAAACAGACCAGGCTAAACCCTCATTTTATGAATGTATTCGTTTATTTTAGCAATTGTTAGGGTTCTGGACGAAGGAAAATATTAGCGATCGCACCCTGAATCCCTGGTTGACTGACAAAATTAGCCAGATCCTGGCAAGCCCTCACCCTAGCCCTCACCCTAGGGGAGAGGGAACTGGAAAAATGGATCAGCTCCCCTCACCCAGAGGGTGAGGGGTTACAGGGCGGTGCGATCGCGGGACCTCAGGTCACAGGGTGTGAAACTGAGAACCCAGACAGGGAGAGACATCAAGCCGCGATAAACTCATTCCATTTTTGGATCAGGTAAGTTTGCTCATCCATCACGGAGTTCCAGCAAACCACGTTACCCATCCGTTCATCAAAGGAACCACCATCGCGTACACTTCCTTGGTCAGCGATTTTCTTACCGAAGGGATCAACGATATCTTCGGCGGCTTCTTTCCCTTCATACCAGTAATCCCATTCAAAGGGTTCCATGAAGGCCTTGGATTTTTCGGGGGCGGCGCTGTAGTAGCCTTGGCGACTGAGGAACGCACCCAGCCAACCATCGAGCATCCATTCGAGGTAAGCATAGGCGGCATCGAGTTCCATCCCGGAGAGACTGCGGGAAAAGCCAACGCCACCGCCCCAACCGCGATAGCCTTCCTTGAGGGGGCCATAGGTGCATTCAATCCCCTGCGATCGCACTGCCGTCACCGCTGGCGACCACATCGACTGCAACACCACTTCCCCCGATGTCATCAAGTTCACCGACTCATCAAAGGTCTTCCAGAATGCCCGGAACTGACCCGCATTTTTGCGATCGATCAGGATTTCGGTCACCTGGTCGAGTTCTGCTTTAGTCATGTTGCCCTTGTCGCCGAAGGTCATCAGCCCCGACGCTTCCAGCACCATTGCCGCGTCCATAATCCCAATCGAGGGAATATCAAGAATCGAGGTTTTACCGGCAAAGTCATCATCGAACAACTGGGCCCAGGAGTTAATCTCTTTGCCCACCAAGTCCGGCCGCCAACCGAGGGTATCCGCGTTGTATTGGAACGGAATCAGCGTCGCCCAATCCGTCGGCTCATCGGCGAATTCGCTGGATTCGGCATCTTTGAGATACATCACCTTCCGGGGGGCCGTGCCTTGGGAGGTGTTAACGGGAGCGCCATCGTAGAGATTGCCCGTGGTGAAGATCGAGACAATCTGATCAAAGGATTTGAGGCGTTTAATATCAATGGGTTGTAAATTTCCCGAAGGCACGACCAGAGGCAAGCTGAAATATTCCCCGTCGAAAATATCGTATTGTCCCGGTTGAGTGATGGCAATTTGGTTATTTTCTTCGGTACTCAGGGCCCGCATTTCCAGTTTAAAACCGAGGTCTTTTTCGGCTTGTTCGCGAATTTCGTTGATTTGCGAAACACCTGTGCCAATGAAGCGGAGGGTCACGTCTTTGCTGTTATTGGCGTTGAATTCTGGGCTTTTGGGGCCGTTGTCAGTGGTGGTGGTTTCTTCGGGGGCTGCGCCGCAGCCTTTGGCGGTGAGGAAGGCCCCGGCAGCGAGGCCGGTTTGAATGAGTTTACGCCGTGAAATGTTGGACATGATGGTTTGATGAAATAAAGGGTATTGGTGTGCGTGATGCTCAACGGAGGAGGTGAGGAGAAAGCGGGGGGCGCGATCGCTGCCTAATGGGGCAGAAAAATACAATCCGATGGGGCCCAACTGAGGGTCACGACTTGACCTTCTTGATAGTCCGTGGCAAGCCAGGCCTCGGTTTGGGCTTTGTACAGCAGTTCTTGACCGTTGTTTTCTTGCAGGAGGGAAATCCGGGTAATGTAGCCGGTGAATTCCACGGCAACGATGCGGGCGGTGAGGTGGTTCGGATGGGGAGCGGGGCTATTGGGGTCGCTGATCTGGAGTTGATCGGCGCGGATGCAACAGGCAGCGGCTTGACCCGTGGGGGAGGCATGGCCGATACAGTGGATGGGCCCCACGTCGGGGACATCGAGACCAATGCGATCGCGCCCCGTTTCCCCTGGTTCCGACTCCCGCACCGTGCCGCGAAAGATGTTGTTATCCCCGACAAACTGCGCCACGAAGGTAGAGGCGGGCTGGGTATAAATTTCCATACCGCTCCCCACTTGATCCACCCGCCCATGATCCATCACCACGATCACATCCGAGAGGGAAAAGGCCTCATCCTGGGCATGGGTGACTTGAATAAACGTCATACCAAACTTTTTTTGGAGGCGGCGCAGTTCGCTGCGGGTTTTGATCCGGAGGGATTCGTCAAGGGCGCTCAAGGGTTCGTCCAAGAGCAGCACTTGGGGACGGTTGGCGAGGGCACGGGCGAGGGCAATCCGTTGCTGTTGACCACCGCTGAGTTGGGTGGGTTTGCGGTGGGCGAAGGATTCCATGCCCACGAGGGCGAGCATTTCTTCAATGACGGGAGTGCGATCGCGCTCCGGTACGCCCCGCATTTTCAGGCCAAATCCCACATTATCCCAAACCGTTTTATGGGGAAAAAGCGCGTAGTTTTGAAACACCATGGCGGTATTTCGTTGGGCGGGCGGTTGTTCCGTTACTCGCTCAGTGCCAATGAAAATATCACCGGATGTAACCGTTTCATGACCCGCCAACATTCGGAGGGTGGTGGTTTTTCCGCAACCACTGGGGCCGAGGAGACAACAATATGATCCGGCCGGAATGTCGAGGGTGATATTTTCAACAGCAGTGAACAAGCCATACTTTTTGGTTACCGATCGCAGTTGCACTCCCTTAGCATCAGCATGCAAAGCAGTTGAGGGCGGTGATGGTTTCGTTAGGGGGGGAGTTCCCGTCATAGCAGCATCGTTTTTCAGTGGGCTGGAATTGTTCAATCGTACCTAACCCTTGTATAACGTTAGGAGTGACGGGCTTAATGTATCGGAATCTACCGTTTTTTGACGAGGTGAGAGTATTTTTATGAGCGACACAGAAATCACGCGGGTTTTTATTTGCGGTTCTGCTTTACGGGGGCAACCCGATCACGGCACGATCGCAGAAACAGAATTTCTCGGTGCGGTGAAAACCCAACCCAACTATCGACTGCATTCAGTTTATGATCAGCATCCGGGTGTGTATGAAGTCGAGACTGATGGGATTGCGATCGCGGGGGAACTCTACGCCATGACCCCGGCACAATATCAGCACCTCCTCGATAACGAACCGCCAAATCTCTATCCAGGGCCCGTCACCCTCGAAGATGGCAGCGACGCGACGGCGATGCTCTACCCCCAAGACCTGATCGAAGCCAACAACCTGCCGGATGTGTCGCAGTTTGGCGGCTGGACGGCCTATAAAGCCTCATTAGGGTAATGAAACGATGGATGCAACAAATGGTGCGATCGCTCATTGTGGGCGGTGCGCTCTTTTTCCTAGCATCCACCCTCCGCCACCATTGGCAACAGATTACCCCCCTAACCACGGCAGCAATCCAATGGCCCTGGATCGCTGCCGGATTTGTTGTGACCCTGCTCGCCCATAGTTGGTCCGGTTGGGTCTGGGGCTGGATTCTCGCCGAGCTTGCACCCCAGATTTCCCCCCGCTGGGCGATCGCCACCTATCTCCAAACCACGATCGCCAAATATATCCCCGGCAACGTCTGGCATCTCTACGGCCGCATCCACGCCGCCCAAACCCAAGGCCTTTCCCTCACTGCCGCCACCTTCTCCACCCTGATCGAACCCCTCCTGATGGCCGCCGCCGCCCTCCTCGTCGCCCTCCTCACCTGGCCCGTAGGGATCACCCTCTGGCAACCCATCGCCCTCCTGGGCATTTTGATCGCGATTCATCCCCAGGTGCTCAACCTCGGCCTGTGCTGGCTGGCCCGCTGGAAACGCAGCGACCAAGCCCCGATGCAGATCCACCGCTACCCCTGGCGGCCCTTTGGCGGTGAGGTGGTTTTTGTGGCGTTGCGATCGCTGGGCTTCTATTGCACCGTGGCGGGGTTGATGCCCGTGGCGTTGGGAGAATTACCCCGCGTGGTGAGTGCCTTTGCGATCGCTTGGGTGTTGGGGTTGGTGTTGCCCGGTGCGCCAGGGGGGTTGGGGGTGTTTGAATCGGTGGCGGTGGCTTTGTTGTCGAGTCAGTATTTTTTTGCGATCGCCCTCTATCGCCTCAGTAACACCCTCGCCGAAGCCGTCGGAGCCGGGTTAGCCTGGCTCCTGCCATCCGAACATCAATCCGGGCGATGATTGTCGTGCCATAACTTCATTACCTAGTAAATGAAGGAATACTTCACTGACTATAATAAGAAAGTCGAGCTTAAGAGAAGAGCATTAGCTATGGTTTGGCATATGCAAACAGGCGATCGAGTTCTGGAAGGATTTGAAGCGCAATTCTATTTAGAAATTTTGCAAGATTCCTTCTTGTCAACTTTAGAATTCACTAACTGGCAATATGATGACCCTAAAGATTTTCAGCTTTTTGCTGATACAGGCAATGGTTTTTTTTGTCGGGCTAGTTTCAATCAACAAATTTATTTGATCAACCTCTGCTTAAAAGCCTTACTTAAGCCAGATATTCCGATACCTCCACTAGATCACCTGCTAGAAGCGGCTGCCTTCTATCCATTTGCCTATCTTCATCAAATGATTTTGGAAGAAATTCCAGAGCAACTCAATTCAGATCAAGATAATGACACGGAGGATCATGAATATCATTACCATTATCGAAAAATTGCTTGGCAAGCCTTTGAAAAATTGATCTTGCCGGACTTGATGGAAAATGAGAAAAAGAACAAAGAATATGATGAAGACGAGGAAGAAAACGAACCAGATTTCATGGAAATATTCGTTCAGAAAAAGCACAAATCAACTAATGTAAAAGATTGGGAGTTTGCCGTTGATTGTTTGGCAGATATAATTTTTGAGGATCGAGATTGGTTTTTTACCACAGATTGGCCCCAGTATCTTGATGGTGGTATGGAGCCAGTCAGGGCTGCATCTTTGGGAATAACTGAAAATTACTTTACCAACAGATTACCAAAGGTGACTGATAAAGAAGCCATGCAGCTTCTGCACGAGATTATGGAGTGGGAGTTATAACAAAAGGAAGAAGGAAAGATGAAAAGGTGTAAGGATTCAGGTGGGGGGGGGTTGACAAATCAGAAAAAACAGCTAAGTTAGCACAATGAAGCCCATCGAGATTCCCCCAGCCGTCGAACGAGAGCAACTGAGACAAGCATCATCAGAGGTGCTGGTGGAACTGGTGTTGCGGCAACAAGAGATTATTCAGCAACTAGTCTGGGAAATAGAGCGGCTCAAGAACAACGCCAACAGCGATAGCGAGAGTTCATCGAAACCCCCATCAAGCGACATCCACAAACGCTCAGAACACCAACCCCCAGAAAAAGAGCCACCAAGCCAAGGAAAACGTAAACCCGGTGGGCAACCCGGTCATCAGGGAAAAACTCGCAAAGGGTTTGGCAGAATAGACCGCTACGAAATGGTGCGAGCACAAGTGTGTGGGTACTGTGGGAGCCAAGAGTTGAGCCTAGTCCCCCGAAAAACGCGCCGCCATGAAGTAGCCGAGTTAATCCAACCCGCCATAGAAGTAGTGGAGTATGAGCAGCAGTGCTGCTGTTGTAGCCGATGCGGACAGGAAACATGGGGAGAGTTACCGCCGCAAGTGCTGGGAGGTCAAAGCTTAGGAGTCGGGCTGCAATCCCTGTTGGTGTGGTTGGGGAACTACGCTCACATGAGCTATGAAAAGCAGCAGGAATTCCTAGAGGAACTGGGGAATATCACCGTGGGAGTAGGGACATTACAAGCGACCAACGAAAGGGCATCCCAAAGCGTTAAGCCGACAGTAGAGGAACTGGGAAACTGGGTGAAACACCAAGACTACGCCCAAGTGGATGAAACACCATGGCTAGTCAAGGGAGTGAAAGAGTGGATGTGGGTAGTGTGTGGGGTGGGTTTTTTGCCTCTTCCACGCCGCTGATACTCGTTCAAGGGCGGAATTAGAGACCCTATTAGGTCGAAGCTTTGATGGTGTACTCGTCTCTGATGACTTCAGTGTGTACAACGGTTATGAGGTGAAAGCCCAGCAGAAGTGCTTGGCTCATCTAAGGCGGCACTTCAAGAAAGTCTGCAAGCTCAGGCATGGAAAAAATCCAGAGTTGGCGAAGGCATTCCTGGATTTGATTGACACAGCCTTTGAGCAGCATCGTCAGTGGCGTGAAACCGAGGATGGGGCTGCCTATCATCAATGGGCGGCGGGCTTTATCTATGAGGTGAAGGCGGCTGTGGAGCATTGGCTCCCCCTGGCTGGGCATGAGGCGGGCTTGTTATTGCGCTCTCTACGCGATAAGGCAAATCAGTGGTGGTATTTCCTGTCCCATCCAGAAATTCCCCCGGATAATAATCGTGCGGAACGCTCGTTGCGGTTGGCTGTAACCAAGCGTAAGGTTTGTGGTGGCTCGCGTTCGATGGCAGGTTTTGCCCAGACGGCAAGGTTACTGAGTGTGATTCAGACTTGTCGGACTCAAGGGCGTTCGGTGTTGAGTTTCTTGAAACAAGCTTTGATGGCGACGGCTTCTCCTGAGCAAGTCTCCATGCCTTCCCTCATCCCTGCTACCTGAATCCTTACGAAAAGGTTTTCTGTAATGAGACTTCGGCTTAGAGTAGTGTTCTCTAACCCCTTTGCTTACTCATCAATCATTGAGGATTGCTGTTTTTCATAAATCATCAATACCTATGGACTCATAGGTGGAGTCTCGGTGAGATTCAGACCGCGATAAAGTGACTCAATGGGAAAGCTGAGGTTAATACTTTTCAGTTCAATTACATCCCCCGGTTGGTAATTCAGAATCAACCAATCACCGGCATCATTTTTGTGATATAAGTCAACTACAATGCTCGTAGAACTGACTAAGAGATAATCGATGAGGGCCGGATTTTGACGATAGCGGCGGAATTTTTCGCCTCGGTCGTAGGCTTCGGTACTGGGTGAAAGCACTTCAACAATTAAGCAAGGATAGCGAATATATTGGGTTGTGGTTTGATCGCGATCGTCACAGGTGACACTGACATCAGGATAGGTGTAATCATTGCTTTCTAAGAGGTTAATGGGTAGATCTGATGTGGCAGTATCGCACCGACTGCCTTCTAAATGAACAGAACATAACGTAATCAATCGAGCCGCGAGTAAACTATGGTTTTTACTGCCGCCGGTCATCGCATCCACTTGACCCCTTAGATGCACTCGACCGTCAATCAGTTCATGCTTTTCGAGTTGTTGTTCTTCCCAGGCGAAATATTCCTCCGGGGTGAACGTGGGAAAATTCTCTTTAGCGGCAATCATGATTGTTCCTCATCTCTAAAGCGTTGCATCGGAAAATTCTGGATAGTGGGGTGAAACATATTCGCCCTCATGCTTTCGTAGGGATTTAATCCACTCAGATTAAGCGTCCCCCCTATAGTATCCCTGAGCTAACGATGCGGTGTACAGTAGAGAGCGGCCGTTGTAACCCTTGCCATGGACATTTCCCCCCTCGCCCCTGATGTTTCCGTTGTTGTGCCGATCTATAACGAAGTGGAAAGTGTGGAGCGGTTGGTGAATGCGATCGCCGCCAGCCTCCAGCCCACCAGCCTCCGCTATGAAATCCTCTGCATTGACGACGGCTCCACCGATGGCTCTGGTGAACTCCTCCGCAAACTCGCCCAAGAACGCCGCTACCTTCGCGCCATTATCCTCCGCCGCAACTACGGCCAAACCCCCGCCATGGCCGCCGGTTTCAAACACGCCCAAGGCTTAACCATCGTCACCCTTGACGGCGACCTCCAAAATGATCCCGCCGATATCCCCATCCTCCTCGCCAAACTCGAAGAAGGCTACGACCTCGTCAGCGGGTGGCGCAAAAACCGCCAAGATGCCGCCCTCACCCGTTTATTACCGTCCAAAATTGCTAACTGGCTGATTGCCCGCATTACCGGCGTGCGCGTCCATGATTACGGCTGCTCCCTCAAGGCCTATCGCGCCGAACTCGTGGCGGATATGAACCTCTACGGTGAACTGCACCGCTTCCTCCCGGCCTTGGCCTTTATTGAAGGGGCCCGGATCGCAGAATTGCCCGTGCGCCACCAGGCCCGGCAGTTTGGTCAGAGCAAGTACGGCTTGGGGCGAACGTTTCGGGTCGTGCTGGACTTGATGACGATCTTTTTTATGAAGCGCTTTTTGACCCGGCCGATGCATGTGTTTGGCGTGGCTGGACTGGTTTCGACATTGTTGGGGGTTGCCTTGGGGCTTTATCTGACGGTGTTAAAGTTTGCCCTCGGACAACAGATTGGCGATCGCCCCCTGCTCATTCTCGTCGTGATTTTAATTTCCATTGGCGTTCAGTTCTTTAGCATCGGTCTCCTGGGGGAACTTCTGATGCGTACCTATCACGAATCCCAAGGCCGCCCCATTTACCGCATTCGAGAAATCATCTAGCGATCGCCCCTCGTTCGCTTGCTCAATTGATAGGAAATACTTATTGTTTTGATTAAAGATCGCAGTGCCTGGTTGCACGCTTGGGGGTAGATCGATGTATCCCTTTCCATTACTATTGACTTTAATCAATCCAACTCTCTAAAACATTGACATTAATCGATAGATAAGGGCGATCGCCCCCATCTCTTTCACACTCGATTTATACCCTGACTGTTTGAACGTTCCATGAAACTCCTATGATGCTACTTCCCCATCTTCCCTGGCCCAGTGCCCTCCTCCTCGAAGCCGCACCGGCTGAAGCAGACTCCTCCCTAATCTTGGCGGGTGTCCTGCTCAGTTTAGTGGTCATCTACTTCGCCAGTAAACTTGGCGGCGAACTCTCCAAACTCGTCAACCTCCCCCCCGTTTTAGGTGAACTCGTCGGCGGGGTCGTGGTCGGTGTCTCTTTTCTCCATCTCCTGATCTTCCCCGAAGGTGGAGCCACCGCCAGTGATTCCCTCTTGATCACCGTCCTTGAAACCGTTGCCGGTCTGACTCCGGAGGCCGCCGCAGGTGTGTTTCAGAGTCAAGGTGAAGTAGTTTCTGTCTTAGCAGAATTGGGAGTCATTGTCCTACTCTTTGAAATTGGCCTAGAATCTGATCTCCGCGAATTACAAAAAGTCGGGTATCAAGCCGCCCTCGTTGCGATCGTCGGCGTGGTTGCGCCCTTCGCCGGGGGAACCTTGGGCTTGATGTTCTTCTTCCATGTCACCGCCATTCCCGCCATTTTTGCCGGGGCCGCCCTCACCGCCACCAGCATCGGCATCACCTCTAAAGTCCTCTCCGAAATCGGCCGCCTCAAGTCCACCGAAGGTCAAATGATCGTCGGTGCAGCGGTGATTGACGATGTGCTGGGTATTATCGTCTTGGCCGTTGTCGCCAGTCTCGCGAAAACCGGTGAAGTAGACCTCGTTAATGTGGCTTGGTTGATCGTCAGCGCCACCGTGTTCCTCTTAGGCGCGATTTTCTTGGGTAAATTCTTTAACCGCTCCTTTGAGGCTGTGGCGCAAAGCCTGCAAACCCGTGGAAATCTCGTCATTCCGGCGTTAACCTTCGCGCTCATTATGGCGTTTTTGGCCAATGTGATTCACCTCGAAGCGATTCTAGGGGCGTTTGCCGCTGGTTTGGTGTTGGATGAAACGGATCTGCGCAAGGAGTTAGATCGTCAAATCATGCCGATCGCAGATATTCTCGTCCCGATCTTCTTCGTCTCTGTGGGGGCAAAAGCTGACCTGGGCGTGCTGAATCCCTTTGTGGCGGAAAACCGCGCCGGATTGGTGATTGCGGTGTTCTTGCTGGCGATCGCGATCGTCGGCAAACTAGTCACCGGCTGGGTCGTCTTCGGCACACCGGGGATTAATCGGTTTGCGATCGGCGTGGGCATGATCCCACGGGGTGAAGTGGGTCTCGTCTTCGCGGGCATCGGTTCAGCCAGTGGCGTGTTAGATAAACCCCTCGAAGCCGCGATCATCATCATGGTGATCCTCACCACCTTCCTCGCCCCGCCCTTCCTCCGCATCGCCTTCCAACAATCTCCACCCCTCGACCCCACCCCCGACCCCAACCCCGCAGCCTCCTAAGCACAATCACCCCCACTGCCAGGGTCTTACTCTCTCCGTCATACGATGCGATCGCCGTCCCCCTAGCTGCTCCGGCACGCTAGGGGGCATTTTTATCATCGGCTGTCCTGTGTGGAATCTGAACAGAAAGCCCTCAGACAAGATGAGGCTTTGGATGGTCGTCCCGTTCGTCCAGACGATTCTCGGTGTCTTCACTCTTAGTACAAGACAAACGTTGAAATGTGTGACAAAATCTGAAGTTTGAAGGGAGTGGGAGCATCCTGCTCCCTGTTTTATCTAAAATTCCAGCGGGCAATTTTATCTAAATTCCAGCGGGCAATTTTATCTAAATCCCAGCGGGCAATTTTATCTAAAATCCCAGCGGGCAATTTTATCTAAATCCCAGCGGGCAAGATGCCCGCACTACAGAAAATAGATTGTGATCGAATGTGTTGGGGTTCGCGATGACTCAACCCAACCGACGACATGAGCCGGGTTTCAACCTAAATCTGGTTTTTTGTCCTGTACTCAGCGCGATCGCGCATACCGCACAATTCACAAGGTCATACCGCGAAACATCGATAGGCTAGAGATATTTCCCTGGGTGACCCTCGCGTTCAGCGATCGCAAACCAGCATCCGGTTTGATCAGACCCAACCAACAAATGAGCAGAAATTGGAGAATTTTATGATCGATCAAGCAACATTATTCACATATTTAGTGATCCTGCTGGGTTTTGTTTTTATTCCGGGGCCAGCGGTATTATTGACCTTAGCCCGTTCCACCAGTTCCGGAGTCCGAGTGGGCCTCGCCACTGGATTGGGCATTGCAGTGGGGGATGTTCTGCATACTGTCTTGGCTGTGGTCGGAGTCTCGGCGGTGATCCTCACCTCTGCCTTGATTTTCAGCGTCGTCAAATATTTAGGGGCAGCCTATTTGATCTATTTGGGAATCAAGGCCATCGGCACAAAAATTGACCCGAAATTACCCATCACAACCAATACGCTCGATGCCAAAACAGCATTTCGGCAAGCGGTTTTCTTGGAAGTTTTGAACCCAAAATCGGCGATGTTTTTCTTGGCGTTTTTACCGCAATTCGTGAACCCGGAGAATGGTTTTATTGCCGTTCAACTCCTCACGCTCGGCTTGCTCTTTGTGTTGATGGGCCTGTTTAGCACCGCCACGGTCGCCTTCAGTGCGGGTCATGTGGGGACGTTTCTGCGCCGGAATCCAGTCGTCATGCGTTGGCAAAATAAAACGGTGGGGGGTATCTATTGTGGTCTGGGCATTCGGCTGGCGTTACAGGAACAATAACGGTCGTTTTTGCTCTGACGTTGCCGTCTAATCGGGTGGGCAACGGCCCACCCTGTGTTAATGAGGCAGTTAGAAACCGTCGATGATCGCTTGGGCGAATTCGGAGCATTTCAAGGGTTCGACGGGGGGGGTCAGCATCCGGGCGAGGTCGTAGGTGACTTTTTGGGAGGCGATCGCAGCATTCGTCTGAGTTAAAAAGCCGATAAAATAACTCATATCTACCCATTACCAGTACGTTGACGAGATTTGAGTTCATAGTGGATGGGCCACCTGTATCGCAACAGACTCGTAGGCGTGAGCGCCTTAGAGAGTGGCAAGGAGTGGTACGACAGGAGGCAGAAAAATATTGGCCACCAGGACAAAAAGTGGCTACACGTTCAATGATGCTACAAATAACCTACTTCTATGATACTGGTGCAATCGATGTGGACAATATCATCAAGCCGATCCAGGATGCCATAATTGGATTAGCCTACATTGACGATGATCAAGTCACTGATGTTCTCGCCAGGAAGCGGAACTTATCGGGTAACTTTAAAGTAAAAAATATGACCGTAACCTTAGCAGAAGGCTTTTCTCGTGGCAACGAATTTCTGCACATTATTGTCGCTGATGCTCCTGACCAAGAGGTATTGATCTGATGGTAACTTCAAGTGAGATCTTAGAAAGAAAGCAATTACTGAAACTAGCAGAAGAATATCGTAATCAGGGTTATGAGGTTTCTTTTCATCCAAATCCTGAAGACTTACCTGATTTTCTTGGGAATTATCGCCCTGATATGATAGCGCGCAGGGGAGATGAATCCGTAGTCATTGAGGTGAAGTCACGACGTTCACTGGACTTTTCCTCTCGACAACAACTGCGAACTTTAGCCCAATCTGTAGAGCAGCATTCCGGTTGGCGATTTGAATTCGTGATGACTAATCCAGAGGATGCTGTCTATTTTCCCGCAGCTGAACACTCTCTTCAGCAAGATGAAATAACAACAAGACTCTCAAGAGCAAGGCAACTGACAACACAACATCCAGAGTCAGCGATCCTTTATGCTTGGTCTCTTGTTGAGGCAACCTTAAGGCTTGTGACGGAATATGAGGGGCTGAGTTTGCAAAGACTGGATTCGCTTTATTTGGTGAAACAGTTAGTCACTGAAGGTGTGATTTCTCGACCTGAGTATCAGTTATTGATGAATGCCCGTTCATTACGGAATATAGTTGCTCATGGCTTTAAAACAGCTCAATTGACGCAAGAGTCTGTATCTGAGCTGATCGATATGACAGAGCAACTATTGAATGCTTTGCACTCAAACACAGCGGCAAACTAATAACTCAAATGCAGCAGACAGTTGCAAGTTATGAAGAGAATTTGGAGGGTGGGCGATCGCCCACCCTCCATTTGTTAGGCAGTTAGAAACCGTCGATGATCGCTTGGGCGAATTCGGAGCATTTCAAGGGTTCGACGGGGGGGGTCAGCATCCGGGCGAGGTCGTAGGTGACTTTTTGGGAGGCGATCGCATCCCCTAAGCCCTGCTTAATTAAGTCTGCGGCCTCTTGCCAGCCCATGAACTCCAGCATCATCACCCCAGAGAGAATCACCGAACCGGGGTTAATCCGATCCAAGCCGGCGTGTTTCGGTGCGGTGCCGTGGGTGGCTTCAAAGATGGCGCAGGTGTCGCCAATATTCGCCCCTGGGCCCATCCCAAGACCGCCCACGATCGCAGCGGCGGCATCGGATAGATAATCCCCGTTGAGGTTCATCGTGGCGAGGATGGAATATTCATCGGGGCGGGTTTGGATCTGTTGGAAGATGCTGTCAGCGATGCGATCGTTCACCATCACCTTCTCTTTCCACTGGCCATCGCCGTGGCTGTCCCAAATTGCTGCAAGGACAGATTTCACCTCTTCACAGATGACCTGTTGTTTTTCCGGGGTAAGAGAATCATAACCGGGGTCGATCTGGTGGGCGTTGGCTTCGATGGAAATATCGGGATTCGCTTCTTTGTTGCTCAAAATCCAGGATTCCCGTTCCGTGACGCATTGGTCGCGAAACTCCGTCGTGGCCAATTCATAACCCCAATCCCGAAACGCCCCTTCGGTGTATTTCATGATGTTGCCCTTGTGGACGAGGGTCACCTGTTGTTTGGCGGGGGGCAGACGCAGGGCGTGGAGGATGGCGCGGCGCACGAGGCGCTGGGTGCCGGTTTTACTGATCGGTTTAATCCCAATCCCGGCATCGAGGGGAATTTGTTTTTTGCCATGTTCGGGGGTGGCGGGGATCAGGTCGTCGTTGAGGTAGGCGATCAGTTTTTGGGCGATCGCACTGCCTTCGCGCCATTCAATGCCGAGATAAATATCTTCGGTGTTTTCCCGATAGACGATGATGTCGAGTTTTTCGGGGGTTTTGTGGGGGGACGGTGTGCCGGGGTAGTAGCGACAGGGACGGACGCAGGCGTAGAGGTCGTTGATCTGCCGCAGGGCGACGTTGAGGGAGCGAATCCCGCCGCCGACGGGGGTGGTGAGGGGGCCTTTGATCGCGATCCCGTAGTCTTTGATGGCGGTGAGGGTATCTTCGGGCAGGTATTGATAGGTGCCGTAGAGGTCACAGGCTTCATCGCCGGCGTAGACTTTGAACCAGTGGATTTTGCGATCGCCCCCATAGGCATGGGCCACCGCTGCATCAATGACTTTTTCCGTGGCGGGCCAAATATCGACCCCCGTGCCATCGCCACGAATAAAGGGGATAATCGGATCATTCGGCACAATCGGGTTGCCGTTTTCAAATGTGATGGGCGTGCCAACAGTCGGGGGAGTGATTTTTTCGTACATAACCCTAAAAACTTTGGATTCAGGTTGCGGCTCGGTGAGCCTGGGCTGATTGTCCCGAAGCTCTCATTAAAACGCTGAATCCAGGATTACGCAACTGAAAACCTTAGGCTGAATTTAAGAATTCCACCGGACTCAATCCTAGATAAGACTCGTTCACATCTTGCATAATCTGCCCGAATCATGAAACTCTGGCCAGATAAAATACGTCTGTTGGCCGTTAGGTGCGCCTGTGGTGCTCTGAACGTCTCTAGTTCCATCCATCTAAGCCCGAATCCTTCCCCCTGAAAGAGTTGAGTACTTGCCCCCTATGAAACGAATTCTCTTGGTTGATGATGACCACACGCTCCGCAACAACCTCAAAGACTATCTTGAGGAGGTGGGCTATCAAGTGGAGGGGGTGAGCGAACCTCAAGCGGCGATCGCGCTGCTGGAGAAAACCCCGCCGGACTTGATTATTTCCGATGTGATGATGCCGGCCATGAATGGCTTAGAGTTTTGTCGGCAGGTGCGGGCGATTCCGTCGGGGCAGTTGATTCCGTTTATTTTCCTGTCGGGTAAAAACGAACTCGAAGATCGGATTCGCGGCCATGAGATGGGGGCGGATGACTACATGACGAAGCCCTTTGTGCTGCGAGAATTGCTGGTGAAAATTGAGGCGCAACTGGAGCGATCGCGCCGCATCCACAGTGAAATTGTCCGGATGATGCAACAAATGAGCGGCACAGCGGGCATTCATTCCACCTCCCTCGGCATTGAAACCACTACGCCCCCGGAACCTCTCCCCCTCACCCCCGCTGAAGAGCGGGTTTTTTGGGAAGTGATCCAGGGCTTCACCAATAAACAAATCAGCGATCGCCTTTTCATCTCCCCCCGCACCGTCCAAAGCCACCTGAGCAACATCCTCAGCAAGCTCAACCTGGAAAACCGCGCCCAACTGGTAAGATTTGCTTACGAACAGGGGCATCGCGCCCCCCAGACAAACTCAGAATCCTAAGCCCGTCCTGCCCGGAATGTCATCACTTTATACGCTAGATCGGCTCCAAGCTGCGATCGCCACCCACCCCGATCACTGGCGGCCGTTGGTCTTCACCAACGGCTGTTTTGATCTCCTCCATGTGGGCCATCTCCGCTACCTCACCGCCGCCAAAACCCACGGCAAACGCCTTGTGGTCGGCCTGAATAGCGATCGCTCCGTTGCCCAACTCAAGCCCCCCCAACCCGGCCAACCTCCCCGCCCGATCATTCCCGAACAGCAACGCGCCGAACTCCTCGCCGGACTCAAACCCGTCGATGCTGTCATCCTCTTTTCCGAACTCCGCGCCACCCCCTTGATCAACGCCCTCCAACCCGATATCTACGTCAAAGGCGGCGACTACACCCCCGCCACCCTCCCCGAATATCCCGACGTGATCGCCTACGGGGGGCGCGTTGCACTGATCCAAGTCGAAATTCCCACCTCCACCACCGGGATTATTCAGCGCATCCGAGGGACAGGGCAAGATACAATCTAGAACGGGACAGCAAAAAAACGTTACATGAGCGACCAGAACAGCACCGCCTTACCCCCCAATCCTGACGAACTCGCCGCCGAACTAGAGCAAGCCTTCACCACTGGCACGCTCAAAACTCAACTTGCCACGGTGGATCGCCTCACGGCTACGGGTGAAGAGGGTTTAAACGCGCTACAGACCTACCTCCTCGATAGTGAAGACAGCCCCCCCACCCCGGCACGGGGCAAGATCTACCAACGCTTGATCCAGGCGGAGAATGGTGCGATCGCAACCCTCCTCGAAGCCACCTATCCCGACGGCATCGTCACCCCCCAATCCGAGCGCGATGTAGACTATCAAACCCTCCAAGATGCCCTGATCGTCCAAGACTACCTCACCGCCGATCGCCTCTCGATCCAACTCCTCTGCGAACTCGTTGGCCCCGCCGCCGTCCAGCGCAAATGGCTCTACTTCTCAGAAGTGGATAAAATCCCCATCCCCGACTTCCAAACCCTGGATCTCCTCTGGCAAACCTATTCCGAGGGCAAATTCGGCTTTTCCGTCCAGCGCAAACTGTGGCTCAGCCTCGGCAAAAACTTCACCAAACTCTGGGAGCGCATCGGCTGGCGACAGGACAACAACTGGACGCGCTACCCCAACAGCTTCACCTGGAATCTCACCGCCCCCCAAGGCCATCTCCCCCTTTCCAACCAACTCCGGGGTGTCCGCACCTTCGAGGCGATCTTGAATCACCCCGCCTGGCAAACCTCCGCCCCCTAAACTCCTCCCGTTCACACCATCGAGTGATCATGAATGCAAAAACAAAAACCCCTCCCCGCGATCGCTCCCGATAAAAGCATTGTCCTGTTGTTGTCATTTTTGTAGTTTCATGATTCGTTGCATTATTACCGACATTGAAGGCACAACCACATCGATTAGTTTTGTCTTTGATGTGTTGTTTCCCTACTTCCGATCGCACCTGCCCACCCTCGTCAATCGCACCCAAGAGCCGGAAATTGCTGCGGTTTTAGCAGAGGTGAAGGCGATCGTTAAAACCGAAGAAGGGCGAGAGATTGACGATCGCGCCGCCCTTGAACAGTTGGATGGGTGGGCGAAGTGCGATCGCAAAATTGCCCCCCTCAAAACCCTCCAAGGCATCCTCTGGGCCGAAGGCTTCCACAGCGGCGCATTCCAAGGCCATATCTATGACGACGTGCCCGCCAACCTCAAGGAATGGCACAGCCAAGATATTCAACTGGGCATCTATTCATCCGGCTCTGTCGGGGCGCAAAAATTATTGTTTGGCTATTCCCAATGGGGGGATTTAACGCCCTATTTTAGTCATTATTTTGACCTGGCCGTGGGGGGTAAACGGGAAACGGGGTCCTATCAAGCGATCGCCGCTGCGGTGCAATGTTTACCCGACGCGATCCTCTTCCTCTCCGATGTGGAAGCCGAACTCGATGCAGCGGCAGCAGCAGGCTTGCACACCCTACAATTAGTGCGCCCTGGAACCGCTGCAAGTTCCCGCCACGCCACCGTTAACAATTTTGACGAAATCACCGCCCAACTCCCCACCCTCGGCCTTGAACAAGGGGCTTAAGCCCCTTGCCTCATCGGTGTAAAACTTAGTCAATATTGATCGAGTGGGGCGTATCCGTGGCGAAATCAGCACCGCTACCGCTCAGGGGTTGGCGGAAATCGGCATAGAGGCGATCGCGCCACGCAAAAAACGGTTCATAGGCCGGATTGTCCGCCAGACCCGGAATCCCATTTCCCTTTAACTGTGCCGGAATATCCAGATAATTCCCCTCTGGATATTTCAAAATCACACTCAACCCCGCCACCGCAAAATCCGCCAACGTCGGCAAATCCCCCAGCAAATAGGGCGAATCACTCAACATCAAGCACAGGGCTTCGAGGTCTTGTTTCAAACTCGCTTCGGCAGACTTCATCGCATCGCCTCCCATCCCCACACCAGCCCCCAGCACATCCAAAACATTCCCCGGCATTGCCCCCACCATGGTTTTGACAATATCCGGCACATCCGGCGGCAAAAACGAGGTGCGAAACGCTTGATTCTTATTCAACGCCCCGATCAAGGCCTTGCGCCCTTTCGTACCCATGGACTCATCCGCCCATTCTTCGAGAGCCAAGCAAAATCCTTTTTTCTTCGGAGTTGTGGGAATGATCGGCTTGTCAGGATACTTGCGTTCAAGGTAAAGGGCGATTTCCGTGGAATCGGGAATGTAGGTATCGCCATCTTTCAAGACGGGAACTTGGCGCTGGCCGGACTTTTGGAAGAGTTCGAGTTGACCCATGCCCGGCGTGACCTCGATTTTGCGATAGTCGAGGCCTTTGTAATCTAAGATCAGCCGAACTTTTTCAGAATAGTGAGAGAGTTCAAATTGGTATAACTCCAGCATGGACAAGCCTCCTAGTATTTCGGCCTATTCAGTATAGAGTATGTGTCGAGGTACAGGGGATGGGGAAAAGGATTAATTTAGCCCATCGGCATAACATAGACATAGCCGTCTCTATAGATTTTCTTCGCACTCTTGACATACTGTGTCAAATAATTACGCAGTGCAATGATCTCCTGCAACCCAGAAAACTGAGGTGAAATATCATTATCTAGTAGTTTTTCTGATGACAGACTCAAATTGAATTTTTTAAGGTAGCGCACCAGATCTTCACATAGTTTTTCAAGGGCAGTCTGATCTAAATCTTTCGCTTGACAAATATACACTTCCCCCGATAAGCCCCGCAAATAATTCGTCGCATTATCTGGGTTCTGTTCAACTAAGCCCATCATCTTAAACGATTGGATAAATTCTTCAAAGCTCGTAATCAGATCCGGCACAGAAATTGAAATGGGATTTTCTAGTAAGCTCTCTGGATCATAAATCACGTTTTCTTGATCATCTTTCTGGAGATTGATTGAAAAACTGAGGTAAGGATTCAGGTGGGGGGGGGTTGACAAATCAGAAAAAACAGCTAAGTTAGCACAATGAAGCCCATCGAGATTCCCCCAGCCGTCGAACGAGAGCAACTGAGACAAGCATCATCAGAGGTGCTGGTGGAACTGGTGTTGCGGCAACAAGAGATTATTCAGCAACTAGTCTGGGAAATAGAGCGGCTCAAGAACAACGCCAACAGCGATAGCGAGAGTTCATCGAAACCCCCATCAAGCGACATCCACAAACGCTCAGAACACCAACCCCCAGAAAAAGAGCCACCAAGCCAAGGAAAACGTAAACCCGGTGGGCAACCCGGTCATCAGGGAAAAACTCGCAAAGGGTTTGGCAGAATAGACCGCTACGAAATGGTGCGAGCACAAGTGTGTGGGTACTGTGGGAGCCAAGAGTTGAGCCTAGTCCCCCGAAAAACGCGCCGCCATGAAGTAGCCGAGTTAATCCAACCCGCCATAGAAGTAGTGGAGTATGAGCAGCAGTGCTGCTGTTGTAGCCGATGCGGACAGGAAACATGGGGAGAGTTACCGCCGCAAGTGCTGGGAGGTCAAAGCTTAGGAGTCGGGCTGCAATCCCTGTTGGTGTGGTTGGGGAACTACGCTCACATGAGCTATGAAAAGCAGCAGGAATTCCTAGAGGAACTGGGGAATATCACCGTGGGAGTAGGGACATTACAAGCGACCAACGAAAGGGCATCCCAAAGCGTTAAGCCGACAGTAGAGGAACTGGGAAACTGGGTGAAAACACCAAGACTACGCCCAAGTGGATGAAACACCATGGCTAGTCAAGGGAGTGAAAGAGTGGATGTGGGTAGTGTGTGGGGTGGGTTTTTGCCTCTTCCACGCCGCTGATACTCGTTCAAGGGCGGAATTAGAGACCCTATTAGGTCGAAGCTTTGATGGTGTACTCGTCTCTGATGACTTCAGTGTGTACAACGGTTATGAGGTGAAAGCCCAGCAGAAGTGCTTGGCTCATCTAAGGCGGCACTTCAAGAAAGTCTGCAAGCTCAGGCATGGAAAAAATCCAGAGTTGGCGAAGGCATTCCTGGATTTGATTGACACAGCCTTTGAGCAGCATCGTCAGTGGCGTGAAACCGAGGATGGGGCTGCCTATCATCAATGGGCGGCGGGCTTTATCTATGAGGTGAAGGCGGCTGTGGAGCATTGGCTCCCCCTGGCTGGGCATGAGGCGGGCTTGTTATTGCGCTCTCTACGCGATAAGGCAAATCAGTGGTGGTATTTCCTGTCCCATCCAGAAATTCCCCCGGATAATAATCGTGCGGAACGCTCGTTGCGGTTGGCTGTAACCAAGCGTAAGGTTTGTGGTGGCTCGCGTTCGATGGCAGGTTTTGCCCAGACGGCAAGGTTACTGAGTGTGATTCAGACTTGTCGGACTCAAGGGCGTTCGGTGTTGAGTTTCTTGAAACAAGCTTTGATGGCGACGGCTTCTCCTGAGCAAGTCTCCATGCCTTCCCTCATCCCTGCTACCTGAATCCTTACAAACTGAGATTATATTTCATGATTTGAATTCCAATAGTTTATCGTTCAATAATGGTGATTTTAATCGGATAGGATTCAATGTCTGCATATACTGTTTTTGCTGCGGATCGATAACGCACAATGAGTTCAGTGGCATCTGGATTGCTCCGCATCTGGGCCTCAACAATCTGATCTAACATTGGACGAGTTAAATGGCGATCCTTAAACTCCAAGGCAATCTTACGCCGACCGACCACTAGGGCCTGTCATCAGTTAAGCCAAACAACAAAGGCTGCCAGGTAGATAGCCCCCAAAAAGTTGCGTGCTGTTTTGTCATAACGAGTGGCAATGGCACGATACTGCTTGAGTCGAGCGAAGAAATTTTCAATCAGATGTCGTGATTGATAGAGATGCTTATCGTAAGGATAAGGTTGTTTGCGATTCGACTTGGACGGAATCACGGCTTCACATTTCTGATGCACCAGTCGTTGGCGCACCCGCTCATCAGCATCATAGGCCTTATCCGCCAGTAGAGCTTTGCCTTGAAAATCATCAAGTAGGACATCAGCACCGTCGAGGTCGTGGGCTTGTCCACCGCTCAGAAAGAATCCGGTGGGATTTCCCAACGCATCACAGGTTGCATGAATCTTGGTACTCAATCCTCCTCGTGAGCGACCAATCGCTTGGTCTTCAGGTTCTACTGCATCGGCTAAGGTGTTTTTTTTGCTTCTGCACTGTGTTGATGAGCTCTGACAATCGTCGAATCAATTGAGCCATATTCGTTGTCTGCCTCCTCGGACAGTACCGTGAAAATTCGCTCCCACACTCCACTCTTCGACCAGCGGCTATGTCTTGTATGGACGACTCGAAAATCTCCGAATCTCTCAGGTAAGTCTCGCCACGGTATTCCTGCTCTGTAACGATATAGAACAGCTTCGACAAACAAGCGATTATCCTTTGCTGTTCCACCCACATGACCTTCCCGACCGGGCAGCAGGTCTTTGATTTTCTCCCATTGGTCATCTCTGAGGGCGTATCTTTTCATCTCTTAGGCTTTTTTCAGTTCACCTATTCTATTCTCTCTAACTGATGACAGGCCCTAATTTCTATGAATACGGTCTTGCTGGATCTCATGCGTGTTACGGGAGCGATCGCACCCCGATCCCGATCCTCATTCCCCTAAAACCTATAGGCCAAGCTGAAGTAGATGCCGTCATCTTGGAGATCGGTTTGGCGGTCGTCCAGGTTGACCAACGGCAGCGCAAAATCGAGCCGCAGGGTTAAATTATCTTGGGGTTGGATGATGATCCCGGTTCCGACACCGGCTAGCACATGCTGCCCCGAAATTTGGCTAGGATGGTCGGCATTATTCCACACCACGCCATAGTCGAAGAAGGGCGCGATTTGGAGCAATGCGCCATCGCTGGCATGGCGCAGCACCGTGATCCGATCTTCGATGGAGATGCGCCATCCCGCGTCGGAACTTCGCGCCCCTTGGCGATAGCCCCGCAGGGTTTGTTGACCCCCCAGACTGAAGCTCTCGGAGGCGAGGAGGTTATCGCCTGAGAGTTGTAAATCGCCTTGGATGATTAGGGTGTGGGTATCATTCAACCGTTGCACCCGTGCCATTTGTCCGAGCCAGGCGAAAAACTGACCGTCGGGGGTTGCTCCGCTGTTTTGGGTCGCATCGAAGAGTTCAGTGCCGAGGCTGAATTGCGATCGCAAACTCCACGCCCCATTCAAATCACGTCTTGTATAATCCTGACCAAACCGCAACACTGAAGTTTTTGTCGTGCCATCCGCTTCCGCCCCGACGCTAAAGGGCTGACCAAGATTGTTAAACAAAAACGTTTGACCATTCTTATAGGTGAAACCGAGGGAAAGGGCGAATTCTTCTCTGACCGTCCGCACCAGTGGCTGACGGAAACTGATGCGATAGGATTCCGATTCTCCCCGAATCCCTAATTCATCAAACGGTGAGGAAATAATTTCATTCCGATTCAGCGAGCCGCCGATTTCTAACGTGCCATTCATTGGATTGAGCGGCAGGCTATAGCCCAAATCAAAAATGTCCAAACCATTGGCAAAGGTTTGGGTATAAGCGAAGCTCAACACATCCCCCATCCCCGCCAAATTCCGATAGCCCAGATTCAAACCGCCACGAGTTGATCCCACACTCCGCGCTGAATAGTTATCCACAAACACCGTCCCAAAAAACGGTTTTGTTTCATCCATCTCCAACAGCAAACGACTGGTTCCCAATTCATCCCCACTTTGCAACGACACATCAAAATCATCAAAGTTGGGGTCAAGTTGCAACAAGCGCAATTGTTCTTCGAGATCATTCACATTCAAGGGCGTATCAATCCCCAAACCCAGCCGGGACGTAACGTAGGACTCGTTTAAGCGGCTCAGTCCATCAACGCTGATGTTGTTTAATGTGCCTTCGAGGACTTCAATTTGGACAATGCCTTGGTCAAGGCGTTGGGCGGGCAAGATGGCGTTGGAGGTGAGGTAGCCTTGCTTGATGTAGAGTTGCGTGATTTGCTCTACGGCAGCATTGAGCGCCCCTAGGGTCGTATTGCCTAAAACCGGGTCAAGGATGGGGGCAAGGTCGGCATCGGTGAAGACTGTACTGCCCGTGACATTAATGCTGTCAATGGTCAGAGGGGTGGTATCGCTCAATCCACCCGGATCATTGTTGCTGTCTGGGGTGATGATCAGTTCATCTCCCGGTAATGTTTGGGGTAATGGATCATCGGGAGATTGTAAGAAGCGATCGCGGTTCGGGTTGGCTTCACTTTGGGCCACAGTATTGAACCGCAGCAACGGGGCTTCGATTGTAACCGCATCCATGCGAGCCAGATCGGTACGGGTGAAAAGAGTTTGAGCCGATGTGGCTGTGGGTGTGAACGTACTACAAAGAATGAGCGTGGTTAACAGGGTCTTGGCTTGGGTCATGATCGTAACGTGGTAAGCTGATCAGCATCTAAATTGCATTGACTGAGTTTCCTTTATTTTTGATATTCCGATGCCACTTAATCACTAGTTCTCCTTCATTTAGTAATTTATGTAACAAAATCTCTAACTCTTGAATCGAATCAAAAAATCGGTTCGCGATAAATTCTTTCGCTGAATGCCACACCAGTTCTATCAAGTTGTAGTCTGGACTGTACTCTGGTAAGAACTCGATAATTAAATTCGGCATCTCTTTTTTTATTTTTTCTAAAAACTCTTTTGTTTTATGAATACTTGCATTGTCTAAAATAAGAACAATTTTACAGCCATCTTTTTCAAAGTCTTCTGCATTTTATCTTCCCCAGCCCATTCATATTTTAGATGTTCATAAAACTGTTTTAGTACATGATAAAAGTTTTCTCCTGTCCCTTTTTTTAGAAAGTCTACATACCGTTTCTTATCAGACAAGCGTAAACCCCCCATCACATTGATTCTCCCTTTTCTCCGTTTTCCTGATACCTTTTTTCGCTTTCCTTTCTTTGTCCAGTTTTTTCCCCTAATTGGTTTCAATCCAAAGCCAGCTTCATCCCAAAACCATATCTGGAGACGTTCTGGCGATTCTTTTGCTATTTTTACATATTCATTCAACTTTGTTCTAAATAATGCTCTTTTCTCTGGATTTTGCTGATCTTCTAAGCTGTATTTTGACCAAATGTACACAAATTTGTTTTTTTTAGAATCCTTCTGACCTGACTAGAACTCAATTCAATTCCAGTCTCTTGCTCTAAATGCTTTGCTAATCTCTCTGCTGTCCACCTTCCATATTCATACCCAAATTCTTTCGGTTCTTTGTCGATGATTTCTATCAATAATTCTATATACTCAGGTGTAGCTTTATGGAAATTCCCTTTCATTCTTTCGTCAACCAGGCTTTTCAAATTATTCGGATCTCCATGAGTACACCAGTAGGCAACTTTTCTTAATGAGCAACCCAAAAAATCGGCAATCTCTTGATATTTTTTGCCATCATTTCTTAATAAGAGCATCAAGATTCTTTCTCGAATATCTGGATTCTCCTGATACTTGAGTTCATGCTGCAATATTTTTTTCTCTTCCGTGGTTATATAGTTTTTAATCGGCATATCAATATGGTATTGTTTTTGTACTATTATATGTGATTTGGATGCCGATTAGCTTACTCCTCACAGGTAAAAATCAAAAGAATTGAACATTGAAAGAATCTAGGGTGACTCTATCCACAGCAAACGCTAAATCATTCAGCAACGGCTAGGGTTGAAATGCCTTGGGTCAGAGGCCATTTCAGCGTAAAAGCCAGGCGAATTAGAGACACCCAATGTCTGCCCATAAACCCTAGGATGACTGGACAATTCTCATCGCCCAGTCGCCTAACTTTGAAAATCATCAATGACGTTGAGCGACAAGATTTAAAAACTGCTGAAGGGCAGAAACTGCGCACCGTCCCCATCGTTATCATTCATCGGCAGACAGTCTTCATCAAGGTCGATTCCATCAGTCGCATTGAGGTCTTCTTCGATTTGTTCCCCGTCTTCTTCGTCGTCTTTTTCGAGTTCGATTTCTGGGATAGTTTGACAACTATTACTTCGCAGGAATTCATCAGTTAGATTCTCGGTTTCTTCTTGAGAATCGAAGAGATCGGCATTAAAAGCAGTAGCAGCAGCAGCAGCAACAGGAGGATTGGGATCAACCGCCCCAAATTCATAGGCTCCGATATCCACCTTGCCGTTAAAAATCCCCGGAATAAAGCCCCGTTGATCCCCACTATTGCGAATGCTGGGGACTAAGCCATTATTCCCCGCGTCAATGGCCGGGCTACCGGCCAAGAGGGCGTGGGTTTGGGTGGGGCCGCCGTTATTGGCCAGAGGGCCGAGTTTAGGGTCAACGCCGATGATGTTGTTGCTGCCGGTAATGGTTGCTCCGGTAGAGTCTTCAATCAGGCTGTTAGTGGCAGTTATCGTTCCTCCCGCTCTTAAATCTGGTGCGGTGCCGTTGTCGGTGTTGTTGGCAACAATACTGTTTGTTAAGGTGATGTTGCCGTTTTCCGCAAACAAACCACCACCAACGTTACCAGCACTATTACCACTCACTGTACTGTTCGTTAAGGTGATGTTGTTGTGTCTCGCAAACAAACCACCACCAACGTTACCAGCACTATTACCACTCACTGTACTGTTCGTTAAGGTGATCTTGCCGTATGCCGCAAGCAAGCCACCACCAACGTCGTTACGAGCACTATTACCACTCACTGTACTGTTCGTTAATGTGATGTTGCCGTATAGCGCAACCAAACCACCACCACTACCAGCACTATTACCACTCACTGTACTGTTCGTTAAGGTGATGTTGCCGTTTCTCACAAACAAACCACCACTATAACCAGCACTATTACCACTCACTGTACTGTTCGTTAATGTGATGTTATTTCTCACAAACAAACCACCACCAGTGTTAACAGCATTAACACTCCCATTCTGAATGGTTATATTCTCAATCGTCGCATTGGTTGCCGAGATATTGAAGACCCGCGAATTTCCTCCCCCATCGACAACAATTTTGCTCCCTCCATCCAGTGTTAAATTATTCGTTGCCCAAAGAATCTCTCCATTGGTTCCTGATCCTGTCCCTGCAAGGGTAATTGTCCCACTCACCCCAAACGTAATCATGTCTCCTGCTGCTGCATCGACTTGAATCCGTTGTCGCAACGACCCTGCCCCTGTATTATTTAAATTGGATACTGTTAATGTAGCTAATTTCCCATCCCATCCTGAAAGCGTCTCTGCCTCAAAAGGATTGCCTGCTTCTATACTTCCCGTGCTGGCTTCTAACGTCCAATCACCGCCATAGTTCGCACTCCCCGTCGCATTCGTCGAAGCCGCCACATCCATCCCGGTGAGATTCGCCAAAGAACTGACCAACGCCTCGCCTGTGGCTCCCAACGCCGTGAAGCAACTGTACAGCAGTAAATCTGCACCTTCGCTAAGACTGGCTGACCACATCGCCAACTGTTGCGCCTGATCATTAACCGTCTCATCCGTAATCCAGGTATTCCCTAACCAGAAATTCCCCTCATTCCCCTCCGCTGTGATGCTCACCGCGTCCACTTGACCACCCTCGGCGGCGATGTCTGCGAGTTCTGCGGTGATCACCTCAATGCCGTTTTCGTCGCGGTCGATGATTTTAGCGATCGTTCCTGCTGCACCACCATAGAGCAAGTCATAGGGATTATCGGCGCGGGAGTCAATCACGCTTAACGTGTTGGTTCCACCTGCTTCCGGGAGACGTACAACCGTTGTGTCGCCTTCGACTAAGGCCGGGTCGGTGACTTTAACCTGATTGGCGGCGATCAGATTGACATTTTCCGCCGTGACCCGGTTTGCGATCGCTACCTCCCCATCCACAACCTGCATCTGAGACCCCACCAGCCACAGTTCACCGTTTTCAGTGCGGACGACTTCGTTCGCCATGCCGAGGCTGTGGCTGCCGTTGAGATAGCTGGGCAGGTCTGCGGCGCGGATGCCTAGGGGGGTATTGGGTTGAACCTCATCGACGGCCAGAGCATCAAACAAGAAACTCAACACCATGCCCTCGTGTTTGAGGGCGACTTGGCTTTGGCCGGGGACGGCAGCGAGAGTAATGGTTCCATTGGGGGCGGCGATCGCTCCGGTGTTGATCACAGAGCCGCCCACCATCCAAAGGCTACCGCTATTGACGCTGAGGTCAGCGGTGTTGATGATTGCGCCGGGTTGAGCAGAGTCAAAGATGAGGCTGCTGGGGTTGCCGATTAATGTGGCGTAGTCGTTGCCCCCCACAGCGTTAAAGAATGCATCACCAAACCCGATCCGGTTGGCGGTGGTGACTCCGAAACTGCCGGGAACGTCGAGGCTGGCTCCGTTGGTGAAGACCCATCCGGCAGGATTCATCAGGAATAAATTAGAGTTGCCGCCAGAGAGTCGGATTAAGCCCTCGATGATGCTCGGATCACCGCCGACAACTCGACCCACGACATTTTGAATGGCGGGGTTACTGAGGAAATCAGCGATTTCGCTCGGTTGTAAGCCGAATTGTTGAAAGGAATGAAATAAGTTCGCTCCGGCTTGGGTTCCGCCGCCGATGGTATAGGTGTTGCCGTTGTATTGGATGATGCTGCCAGTTCCATCGGGCGCGGGGGTAATGCTTTGGGCGATCGCATTTTGGGGAATGCCCAGAGAACCTAGGGTTAAGAGGGGAAGAAGGGTACGCTTCAGGTTTTGGGCTGATTGACTGACAAAAGAAGTGGTAGGGATAGCTAAAGAGGTTGCCCTGACTGAAATACAGAGAATTAAGAAATGGGAGTCAGTCCTCTAGAATTGAGTTACCACAACAAAACTCTGGAGAACTGTGAAAAAAACTCCCAAATTTACAATGCCCTGAAAACCTGGTTGGGTCAAGACATCCCCTGGGCGCATCTGAGCCACCTGACTACCTGCATCTGGATGGTCATCGCCGTCATCCAAACCGGAGCAGTCAACCTCACGAAATGGCTGCCGTATCTGCCCTGTCGAGGATTGTTTGCCCAAAGTAAACAGCGGCGAGTCCGACGCTGGCTGGGCAATAGCCGCATCAATATTCATCGACTCTACAAACCCATCATCAAAGCCGCCTTAGCCGATTGGCAGGATGAGGTGATGTACCTGAGCTTAGACACCTCACTATTTTGGGATGAGTATTGTCTGATTCGGGTGGCTGTGGTGCATCGCGGTCGTGCTTTACCCCTAGGCTGGCGTGTGTTGGCTCATCCCAGTGCCTCGGTTGCCGCCAACACCTACCGAGAACTGCTCCAAGATGTCGCTCGACTCCTACCGCAAGGGGTGAAGGTGGTGCTGCTGGCTGACCGTGGCTTTGTGCAGACGGAGACTATGACGCTGGTGCGCACCTTCGGCTGGCATTATCGCATCCGCATCAAAAGCAATACCTGGCTTTGGCACTCTGCCAAGGGCTGGAGACCAACCAAAAGCGTTTCATCTCAAACCCGGTGAAGCCCTCTGCTGGCACAACGTCAAACTTCACAAAGGTGGAATGGTATGGTCCGGTTCATGTCATTTTCGGTCGCAACAATGTCAATGGCGAGTTTTGGGCGGTTGTCAGTGATGAACCGACCCACCTCCAGACTTTTGCTGAGTATGGTCTCCGGTTTGATATCGAGGAGGCGTTTCTCGATGAACAGTCTGGGGGGTTGGCACCTCCAATCTTCCCAACTTCGCTCAGTTTGTGTTCTTTCCCGTCTCTGCTTCATTCTGGCTCTGGCGACTCTCTATGTCTCAGCTCAGGGTCTTGAGGTTGTCCAATCGGGCAAGCGTCGCTGGGTTGACCCCCATTGGTTTCGCGGCAATAGCTATTTTCGTATCGGTCTTGAGTGGATTCGTACTGCTCTCCTTGAGGGCTGGCGCTTGATTCGGCTTGTTGCTTTCTTTTCTAATTCTGACCCTGAACCGGCTATGGCTTCTCGTCCTCAGCATCGGCAACGCTCTTATCGCCTTGAATTCCAGTTTTGCTCTTTTTCTTACTCCCCTGACTGAATCTTTTGTCCGTCAATCAGGGTTTTGGGAGAATATCATCACGCTTTAGGAATTGTTAATAAGTAACAGAGTCAGCGCGACATAATGACTCAAGACACTGGGAGTATGCCAAACTTTGCCGCAAAATACAATGTCAGGATATACCATTTTAAAATTCGCTTTGACCAAGAGCTGCGTTTGTTATGAGCGATCGCCTTTCCCTTGCACCGATCGCCGATCGTTCCATTGGATCAGAGGAAATTTCAACCCAAAAGTAAGGAGGGTTGAGGACACCGAATGTCTGCCCCAAAACCCTGACTGGACAATTCTCATCGCCCAGTCGCCTAACTTTGAAAATCATCAATGACGTTGAGCGACAAGATTTAAAAACTGCTGAAGGGCAGAAACTGCGCACCGTCCCCATCGTTATCATTCATCGGCAGACAGTCTTCATCAAGGTCGATCCCATCAGTCGCATTGAGGTCTTCTTCGATTTGTTCCCCGTCTTCTTCGTCGTCTTTTTCGAGTTCGATTTCTGGGATAGTTTGACAACTATTAGACTTCAAAAACTCATCGGTGAGATTCTCGGTTTCTTCTTGAGAATCAAAGAGATCGGCATCAATAGTGGTACTGTTCGCAGCAGCAGCAGTAGTAGCAGCAGCAACAGCAGCAACAGCAGCAACAGGAGGATTTGGATCAACCGCCCCAAATTCATAGGCTCCGATATCCACTGTGCCATTAAAAATCCCCGGAATGAAGCCCCGCTGATCCCCGCTGTTGCGAATGCCGGGGACTAGGCCATTATTCCCGGCATCAATGGCCGGGCTACCGGCCAAGAGGGCATGGGTTTGGGTGGGGCCGCCATTATTGGCGAGGGGGCCAAGTTGGGGGTCAACACCGATGATGTTGTTGCTGCCGGTAATTGTTGCTCCGGTGGAGTCTTCAATCAGGCTGTTAGTGGCAGTTATCGTTCCGAACGCTTTTAAATCCGGTGCGGTGCCGTTGTCGGTGTTGTTGGCAACGATACTGTTCGTTAAGGTGATGTTGCCCGCATACAAACCACCACCCCGATTATTAGAACTATTGCCACTCACTGTACTGTTCGTTAATGTGGTAGTGCCGCCGTCCGCATACAAACCACCACCGTCACCACCAGCACTATTGCCACTCACTGTACTGTTCGTTAATGTGATATTGCCGTTCGCCCACAAACCACCGCCAGGACCATTATTACCAGCACTATTGCCACTCACTGTACTGTTCGTTAATGTGATATTGCCGTTCGCATACAAACCACCACCACTATTACCAGCACTATTGCTACTCACTGTGCTGTTCGTTAATGTGATGTTGTTCGCACGCAAACCACCACCAGGACCACCAGCACTATTGCCACTCACTGTACTGTTCGTTAATGTGATGTCGTTTCTCGCAAGCAAACCACCACCAGAACCACCAGCACTCCCCCCTGAAATCGTCAGATTTTGAATCGTCGTGGTTCCTGTGTTTGCCGTACTCTCAAAAATTTGGAACGTATTGTTACCCTGAACCGTTGACCCATTGCCATCAATCGTCAGGTCGGCTTGTGCCCATGTAATGTTTGAAATCCTGCTCCTGCTGCCAAGGTGACAGTCCGCGCCGAATCAAACAGAATCAAGTCCCCAGCCGTTGCCGCTCCAATCTCAACCCGCAGGGTTCCCGCCGTATTATCATCTGCGGAACTCGTCACTGTTCGGGTTGCCAACTTCCCATCCCAAACACTGAGGGTAAGATCACTAAACGGTGTGAGGACTTCAATGTTTCCCGTGCTGCTTTCTAAGACCCAATCACCGCCATAGTTTGCGCTCCCCGTCGCATTCGTCGAAGCCGCTACATCCGCCCCCGTCAAACTCGCCAAGGAAGTCATCAGCGCGTCACCCGTCGCCCCCAATGCCGTGAAGCAACTGTAGAGCAGTAAATCCGCGCTATCGGTCAACGCCTCACGCCACGCCACAAGTTGAGCGCTGTAGTCCTCAACCGACTCATCCGTAATCCAGGCATTCCCTAACCAGAAATTCCCCTCGTTCCCCTCGGCTGTGATGCTCACCGCGTCGAGTTTGCCACCGTCTGCGGCGATGTCTGCGAGTTCTGCGGTGATCACTTCAATGCCGTTTTCGTCGCGGTCGATGATTTTAGCGATCGTGCCTGCTGCGCCACCATAGAGCAACGCTTCCGGGTTATCGGCGAGGGAGTCAATCACACTTAACGTGTTGGTTCCTCCCGCTTCGGGTAGACGCACAACCGTTGTGTCGCCTTCGACTAAAGCCGGGTTAGCAACTTGCACCCGACCCGCTGCAATCAGATTGACATTTTCCGCCGTGACCCAGTTTGAGATCGCTACCTCCCCATCCACAACCTGCATCTGAGACCCCACCAGCCACAGTTCACCGTTTTCAGTGCGGACGACTTCGTTCGCCGTGCCGAGGCTGTGGCTGCCGTTGAGATAGCTGGGCAGGTCTGCGGCGCGGATGCCTAGGGGGGTATTGGGTTGAACCTCATCGACGGCCAAAGCATCAAACAAGAAACTCAACACCATGCCCTCGTGCTTGAGGGTGACTTGGCTTTGGCCGGGGACGGCAGCGAGGGTAATGGTTCCATTGGGGGCGGCGATCGCTCCGGTGTTGATCACAGAACCGCCCACCATCCAAAGGCTACCGTTATTGACGCTGAGGTCGGCGGTGTTGATGATTGCGCCGGGTTGAGCGCTGTCAAAGATGAGGCTGCTGGGGTTGCCGATTAATGTGGCGTAGTCGTTGCCCCCCACAGCGTTAAAGAAGGCATCACCAAACCCGATCCGGTTGGCGGTGGTGACTCCGAAACTGCTGGGAACATCAAGACTCGCCCCGTTGGTGAAGACCCAGCCGGCGGGATTCATCAGGAATAAATTAGAGTTGCCGCCGGATAGCCGAATGAGTCCCTCGATGACGCTGGGGTCACCGCCGACAACGCGACCCACGACATTTTGAATGGCGGGATTACTGAGGAAATCAGCGATTTCGCTGGGTTGTAAGCCAAATTGTTGGAACGAGTGAAATAAGTTCGCTCCGGCTTGAGTGCCGCCGCCGATGGTGTAGGTGTTGCCGTTGTAGTGGATGATGCTGCCAGTGCCATCGGGCGCGGGGGTGATGCTTTGAGCGATCGCAACTTGAGGAATACCTAAAGAACCTAGGGTTAAGAGGGGAAAAATGGCATGCTTTAGGTTTTGGGGAAATATCATTACGCTTGAGAAATTATGAATCGTAAAAAGTCAGCGCAACATAACGACTCAAGACACCGGAAGTATGCCAAACTTTTCAGCGAAATACAATTTTTTTTTCTACATGGGTAGTTTTTTAGCGTTCGTTGTGCTCAATTGCGGCGCTGGTGATGTGCGATCGCGCTTCAGAATGCACAGGGATTGAGAGGGCGATCGCTCCATAGGATAAGATTTACTTTTGCCTTGACCCTACCGCCATGACCTTAACACTCTACAATACCCAAACTCGCAGCGAAACCCTGTTTACTCCCCTGGAGCCGGGCGTTGTCACCTTCTATTGTTGTGGGGTGACGGTGTACGATGCCTGTCATTTGGGCCATGGGCGATCGTACATTGTTTGGGATGTGTTGCGGCGATATCTGCAATGGCGAGGCTATCAGGTGCGATATGTGCAAAACTTCACGGATATTGATGACAAGATTTTGCAGCGGGCCGAGCAGGATGGGGTGACGATGGAGGCGGTGAGCGATCGCTACATTGCCGAATATTTCCAAGACATGGATCGCCTCAATATTCTCCGCGCCGATGCCTATCCCCGCGTCACCGAACATATCCCCCAAATCTGCGACCTGATCGCCACCCTCATCGATCGCGGTCTCGCCTACGCTGCCGGGGGCGATGTCTACTACAGCGTTGAGCATTTCCCCAGCTACGGCAAACTCTCCGGCCGTAAGTTAGCCGATCTGCAAGCCGGGGCCGGGGGCCGCGTCAGCACCGATGAACCCGGAAAAAAGCGCCACCCCTTTGACTTTGCCCTCTGGAAAGCCGCGAAACCGGGCGAACCCTCCTGGGAGTCTCCCTGGGGAGCAGGGCGGCCTGGTTGGCATATTGAATGCTCGGCGATGGTGAAGTCAATTTTGAGCGATACCATCGACATTCACACCGGGGGCAGTGATTTGATTTTCCCCCACCACGAAAACGAAATCGCTCAATCCGAAGGAGCTACCTCGCAACCGCTGGCCCACTATTGGCTGCATAACGGCATGGTGAAAATTGGCGGCGATAAGATGTCGAAATCCCTGCAAAATTTCGTCACGATTCAAAATTTTCTCGAACGTTACCCTGACCCGATGGTGTTGCGGTTGTTCGTTCTTCAAGCGCAGTATCGCAAGCCGTTGGATTTCACGGAGGAGGCGATCGCATCGGCGGAAAATGCCTGGCACACCCTCAAGGATGGGCTACGGTTTGGCCTGGAGTATGGCGATCGCTTGGGCTGGCATCAACCCGATCGCCGCGAGACCGACTACACCCGCCGCTTCCGCTCCGTGATGGATCAAGACATCAACACGCCCAACGGATTAGCGGTTTTATTTGAATTGGCGAAGGAGTTACGGCGGGTGAAAAATATCCTCGTTCACGAGGGCGAAATGCCCAGCAACACGGGGGATCTTGAAGCCCAGTGGCGAACCTTGGTAGAGTTGGCGGGGGTGTTGGGGTTGGATGCGACCTTGAACGATGGCGAACCGGCCGAGGTGTCTGGGTTGAGTGATGGGGAGATTGACGGCTGGATCGCCCAACGGACGGCGGCCCGAAACGCGAAGAATTTTGCCGAGAGCGATCGCATTCGTGACCACCTCAAAGCCCAAGGCATCGTTTTAGTCGATACACCCACCGGCACAACCTGGCATCGCGAGGCCTAACCTCCCAGAACTGACGCACATTCTTGCCCCAATTCTTCACCCCTAACCCCACTCCCACCGGGCTACTGTTCATCCAGAAATGGATTGACTTTTTCCGACCTTTTCAGACTTGACAGTCGCAACCTTGCGGCTCAAGCTGGTGGATAGGGCTTTTGGGAAGAGGATTTAGGGTCGGGTTAATATCCAGTGTTTTGGAGGTTAGCGGTATGGATGAGGTGGTGCGGAAGGTGGCGGCGTTGGGGTTGCCGGGGATCATCCTAGTGGTGACGATGGCAACGACGGGTTTAGCCGGGGCGGCGGCGATTACGGCGGCGTTGGCTTTTCTGGGGCCGGGGGGGATATTGGGAGGAATTGCCCTCTTGGGGGTGACGGGTTTAATCACCGATGCCCTGACAAAGGTGGGCATTGAGCAGTTTTTGCTAAATATCTATCAACATCGCTCTAAAACCGAGGCGCGATCGGCTTTGCTTCGAGAAATTGATCGGTTGCCCATCTCCAAAGATTTGGCGCGATCGCTCAAGGACAATTTATCTTGATTAGGTTATAAATAACATGAAATATCACAAAATCATTTCTTGCTTAACATCTGTTTTGCTGTCCATGAATATTTTGTTGATCAGTATTCCTGGGCTAACTCAGGATAGTTCAACAGCAGCACAACATCGCCCGATACAGAAAAATTTAACTCACGCAATTGAGAAAAGAGTCATTAAAGAAACTGTGACTCATGCTCCACAAATTGGGAAAGCGATCATTCAACATCCCAAAACAACGGTGAAGGTTGTTAAAACAGGGTATGAAGTTTACCGTGATTACAAAAAAGTCAGTCAGGGTGTAAAACAGGTAACATCACGGCTATCTCAGAGTGATTAAAATATAATTACCGAAAAGCTGATTTTTTGTTAAATAAGGACTCAATCATGCAAACTATTAAACGAATCATTCTCTCTGTCATCGCTTGTTGCCTCATCTGGACAATTGCCCAGCCTGCACTGGCAACCAAAGCAGTAGGATCACCAAGTCATGGCTATTATTGGTTACTAACTGATAATGGTCGCTGGCAATGTCGTTCAACATCTAACCCACGCATCCAGCCTCATAAGAAATGTATCGAAGCTGGAGCAATCAAGCCTCAGTAAAGTTAACCCTTTACTTCTAAAACTCATGAATCTATTTTTCTGGATTAATTCAATCTTCTTGCTGAGTCAATCAACTGCTGAATCAGCATTAGCTTGCAAACCCATTGGCACTGCTGAGTTGATCTTGATTGTTAGTTTGCTTGCTGGTCTTTTTACCTTAATTGCTACTGCTGCACCAGGTGCAATTACTCTGGGTACTGGAGGGCTTTTTGCAAAAATGGCTTTACCTGGTGTTCTTGCTAAAATTATTGCCAGCTTAGGAGTCGGAGCTTCAATGACACAAATTATAATTCCTTTAAAAGGGTTCCTTGAAATAGCAGCCGTCGTCAAGGTTGTAGATGCAATCAAAGCTATCCTAGAGTGTTATTCACCTTGAGGTCATATTTTGTTCAAATATGCTTTCACCTATTTCAGAAACTCTTTACCATGAAAAGACAAATCAAAAATATTCTAGGCTTTACGACAAGCGCGATCGCTGTGCTAAGTTTAACCACTAGCGGAACCGTCAGCCAAGCTCAAACACAAACAGAACCCATTCAAACCATTGCCCAAGCTAATCCAGTGGTTCATTGTTTGGTTGTCAACATTGAACGAGGACAGTTAGCCGTTCGCCGCCGTCCCAATGGAGAAGCAATTGCGGGGCTAGATAATGATAATTTAGTTCGGTTTATTGATCATCAAGATATGTGGTATTACATTCGCGTAGTTCGTGGCCCTAATCCACGAGTGAATGGAATTGAAGGATGGGTAAATAGTCACTATGTTGAGTGTGCCTGGGATTAGTATTTAAGTCAGTTTTAATCTAAAAATCACGAGGAATCATGAAAAAACGGTTATTTTTGAAATCCGCCTTGGCTTTATTTTCGACGGTTGTAGGCTTGAATATTTTTGCGATCGCAATTGCAAGACCTGCTGTTCCTTTTGGCTGGATTCTCGTTAATGTTGCCGCAGTAGATGGTCTGATGGGAGGACGACTTGAGGTTCCTGATAGAAATACAACGGTTGACGCGGGAGGTGGTTTACGGCGCTATGATGTTCACATTGCTAAAATGTTTGAAATCACCTACTACTCTTGCCAAGAAGCTCGGCGCGATGGATATGAATTTAATGGGTATTCTTGGGATTATTCGGCGGGTAATGGCTCAATCGATATGGGACGATTTCCGATCACTTGTCGTTTAGCTCAAGATATTGTCACCGCCTATGGTTTAGGCAATCCAGAACGAACCGAAATCACCTATTATCGTGCTGATAACGTTGTAAATATTCCAACTCTGAATATTGTAGGTGGCAAAGTTGATCGGTGGCGGCAATTTACACACAATTTTTTACCCCGTTAGATTTGGATATTTACATACTCAAGAAATTCTTAGGAGATTAAAATGAAAAAACTTCTCATTAGTTTGGCACTCGGACTCATTACAACAGGTTTAGCTCTAACAACAGCACAAGCACAATATCGTACACATTGTTTTGCTCACTTAACCGCAAGCGATCGCAATGCTCGTAGATCGCAATGCTCGTATTACCTTACGCTCAGGCCCAGGAACACAGACACGAAACCTCGGTTATGGTTTAGTTAATGACTTTGTTTACTTAATTACAGACAGTCCTCCAGAATTAGAGTATGTTGTTGATCGTGCTGGTTATACATGGTATCGCGTTGAATTTTCTGAAAGCAGGGCCAAGGGGTGGATTAGGAGTGATTTTTTAAACATTCGATGTCACCACACCGAAGATTAATCAATAAGCACGAATTGATGGGGTGAGTGAAAACAGTGGGGGGCGGGGTTGGCGTGGGGCGAAAAATTTTTCGCCCCTACAATTTTTAATTGAAAAAATAGGTTGGAATTGGTAATGATCCCAATTAGCACTGAATTTAAGATAATGCTTTCTTGGTGCTGCTGGTTAACAGGGAAGGAGGCAAAACCTCCAAGCGGGTATGACTTAGCAGAGCCAAGCAACAAGGGAAATGGAAAATTTGATTAAATAATGGAAAATTTGATTAAATAACCGTAGGGGCGAAAAATTTTTCGCCCCCATAACCTCAGCGATCCACGACTAAATCCCCGCTGCTGATGCCCTATAACCCACAGATCCATCATCGCCAATCTATCCGGCTGCGGGGCTATGACTATAGCCAGATGGGGGCATACTTTCTTACCCTTTGCACCCACAACCGAGAATGCTTTTTTGGAAGAATCACCAACAACATCATGCACCTCAACTCCGCTGGGCAAATCACCCAACAATGTTGGCAACAAATCCCTACCCATTTTCCCCATGTTCAACTTGACCAGTTCATCATTATGCCTAACCACATTCACGGCATTATTTGGATTGTTAACCCCCCCACCGTAGGGGCGAAAAATTTTTCGCCCCAATCTTCGCCCCAACCCCAAGGCACATCAAAAACCATTGGTTCCATTGTTCGAGGTTTTAAAATTGGTGTCACTAAATGGATGCGACAAAACACCTCTATTTACCAAATTTGGCAACGCAATTATTGGGAACGCATTATCCGTAGTGAGCCTGAATTACACCAGATTCGAGAATATATCCAAAACAACCCCCAACAATGGGAAACCGACCAGTTATACCCACCCTTCTAAACAAAATTGAAGAGAGGCTTTGAATGGGAGGCAAGCCCCGCGTGGGGGCGAAAAATCTTTCGCCCCTACAATTTAGGGGGAAGATCTAGGGTTAACGTCATGTCGCGCTCCACAACACTGGCCCCAAAACCCCGCCCTCGTTGAGGCGATCGCCCCCTTAAACTCATGACTCCTACCCAATCCGAGCAGCAAAATTAGCCCCCCCAGCATTCGCTATCCGTCAAGACAGTATTAATCTTTGTAAAAACTGGCACACCCATTCATAAAATCCCCCCTTAGCTCTGGAAAGACTAGATAGAACGTCCACTGTATTTCTGGGGTGGGTTAATCATGTCGAGTGCAACCTGTAGCGGTCACGCCTCCTGTCCGAAGTGCGAAAAATACACCATGATTCGGGAGAGTGAGAAAGTTTTTAAATGTCTCAATTGCGACTTTAAAAAGGATTTTTCACCCCCCAAACCTCAAAAACCGCTGCCGATCTTCGCTATTTTGATCATTGGTGGCGGTCTCGTTGTGTTTTTAAACTTTCTCCACGAAACCCGCGATCATCACACTCCCTACGATCGCCAAACGCCCCAAGCGATCGCGCCCCTTTCTAGCCCAGCCGCCAAGATCGCCCCACAAACCGCATAAAATAAGAGTCCAGTACAGTGTTAGGACACCATCCCGTAGGAGCAGTAACCGTGGAATCCCGCTATCAAGCCGATGCGATCGAATCAAAATGGCAACAGTATTGGGCTGAACAGGGGTTAGACCAGACATCAACCGACCCCAGCAAGCCGAAATTTTACGCCCTGTCTATGTTTCCCTACCCCTCCGGGAATCTGCACATGGGCCATGTGCGCAACTATGTCATTACCGATGTGATCGCCCGCTTGAAGCGGATGCAAGGGTATCGCGTGCTGCATCCGATGGGGTGGGATGCCTTTGGCTTACCGGCGGAAAATGCGGCGATCGATCGCGGCATTCCCCCGGCGGATTGGACATTACAGAACATCGCCCAGATGCGCGAGCAGTTGAAAGAGTTGGGGCTCTCGATTGATTGGGAGCGCGAGGTGGCCACCTGTGCGCCGGACTATTACCGTTGGACGCAATGGCTCTTTTTGCAATTTTTTGATAGTGGTTTGGCCTATCAAAAAGAGGCGGCGGTGAATTGGGACCCCATCGATCAAACGGTGCTCGCCAATGAGCAGGTGGACGCGGATGGCAATTCTTGGCGGTCTGGGGCGAAGGTGGAGCGGAAACTGTTGCGGCAGTGGTTTTTAAAAATTACCGACTATGCCGAAGCCCTGTTACAGGATTTAAACCAGCTTGATGGTTGGCCCGATCGCGTCAAACTGATGCAAGAAAACTGGATCGGCAAGTCCGTCGGGGCCTATTTAGAATTTCCCATCGTGGGCAGTGAGGAAAAAGTGGCGGTGTTCACGACGCGCCCCGATACGGTCTATGGTGTGACCTATGTGGTGTTGGCTCCGGAACATCCGTTAGTGCAGCAGGTGACGACGAGCGATCGCACCGCTGCCGTGGCCGCCTTCATCGCCGCCATGGCCACCACCAGCGAACAAGACCGCACCGCCGAAGACCGCCCCAAACGCGGCATCCCCACCGGGGGAATGGTGGTCAATCCCTTCACCGGGGAGGCAGTGCCGATCTGGATCGCGGATTATGTGCTGTATGAGTACGGTACAGGGGCCGTGATGGGGGTTCCCGCCCACGATACGCGGGACTTTATCTTTGCGACCCAGAATGAGTTACCGATTAAAACCGTGATTATTCCCGACGGGGGCGATAAAGACGAACCCTTGACGGCGGCCTATACCGAGCCGGGGATTATGGTGAATTCTGGCGCGTTCGACGGTACACCGTCCGTTGAGGGCAAGGGCAAGGCGATCGCCTTCGCCGAGGCCCAGGGCTACGGCAAAGCGCGGATTCAATACCGGCTGCGGGATTGGTTGATTTCGCGGCAACGGTATTGGGGTTGTCCGATTCCGGTGATCCATTGCCCCAGTTGTGGGACGGTTCCGGTTCCGGCGGATCAGTTGCCCGTGGAACTGCCCCGACAGGTGGAATTTTCGGGGCGTGGGCCGTCGCCCTTGGCGAAGATTGGCGATTGGGTGAATGTGCCTTGTCCCAGTTGCGGCGAACCGGCCCAGCGGGAAACGGATACGATGGACACCTTTATTGATTCGTCGTGGTATTTTCTGCGCTATACCGATGCGTTGAATGCGGAGACGGCGTTTAGTGCGGCGGCGGCCAATGATTGGATGGCGGTGGATCAATATGTGGGGGGAATTGAACACGCGATTTTACACCTGTTGTATTCGCGCTTTTTTACGAAGGTGTTGCGCGATCGCAACCTGATCACCGTCGATGAACCCTTTAAACGCCTCCTCACCCAAGGCATGGTACAGGGTCTCACCTACAAAAACCCCAAAACGAGCAAATACATCCCTTCAGATCTCGTCAACCCTGATGATCCCAAAGATCCCACCACGGGCGACCCGTTGGAAGTCTTTTACGAAAAAATGTCCAAATCGAAATACAACGGCGTAGACCCCAAAGCCGTTTTGGGCAAATATGGGGCGGATACGGCGCGGATGTTCATTCTTTTTAAAGCGCCGCCGGAAAAGGATTTGGAATGGGATGATGCGGATGTGGAGGGGCAATTCCGCTTTTTAAATCGGGTGTGGCGGTTGGTGCAGGAGTTTGCCGGGACGACGACCCAGGCGAGTAGCGGCGAATTAACCAAGGTAGAGAAGGAGTTACGGCGGGCGATTCATGGCGCGATCGCCGCCATTTCCGAAGACCTCGACGGCGATTATCAATTTAATACCGCCGTTTCGGAGTTGATGAAACTGAGCAACGCCCTCAACGATGCCACCTGTACTGCGTCCCCCGTCTACCGCGAAGGGATTCACACCCTCTTGCCGTTGCTCGCCCCCTTCGCCCCCCACCTCGCCGAAGAACTCTGGCACCAGTTGGGGCAATCCGGCTCAATCCATCAACAACCCTGGCCCGAAGCCGATCCCGATGCCTTAACCGTGGACGAAATTCCCTTAGTGGTGCAGGTGATGGGCAAAAAACGGGATCTGATCCAAGTCCCCGCCGGAGCGAGCAAAGCCGAACTCGAAGCCTATGCCCGCGCCTCGGACAAGGTGCAGAGCTATCTCCAAGGCAACGAGATCAAGAAGGTGATTATCGTGCCGGGCAAACTGGTGAATTTCGTGATTGTGCCGCGTTAACGGGCGTAAGGGTGACCGATTCATAAACACAGGCAAGGGGCTTAGGCCCCTTGTTTTCGTTGGGAGGCCATGCAGTGGTGAGCCGCCAAAATCCTGCTGCTGAGTGCGGAGAACCCGCCGCATCTGTCGGTTGTCCGCATCCGGATAATTTGAAACAAATTAGGGGAATTTATTTTTCCTGATGGTCACAAGAAACTCCGTATCAGGAAATAGATACCTGACACGGATGTTAATTATGTACAAGTACATTGTAGTCGTACTTTTGACCATTGTTTCAGTTCCCTTTGCCGGACTGAATAGTTTCGCTCAAGTCTCTGATCTTGAAACTCAGAATGCTCAACTGGTTTTTGAACCCTCAGAAACGTGTGGTGATCAGTGTAGCGATCGCGGCAGTGGCCGTCGTGATCAATACAAAGACACAGCAAACGAAATGAAGGAGCGAGGCAGTGGACGACTGGAAACAGACTCAAAAGATAGCAAATAAGGGCATCATTTAAACCAATCATCAGGGACACAATTGTGTGTCCCTTTTTCATGGCCCATTGTGACAGAATAAATGGGAGATTTACGATCTTTTTGGCAGGGTAAGGGTGTGGGTAATCACTGTTTTTAAGCGGGTGCGATAGCGTTCCCAGGTGTAGATTTCAGCACGACGGCGGGCGGCGCGACCCATGGCGGCTAATTCGTCGGGATGCTCAACGCACCATTGCAGACGAGATGCGATCGCCTCAGCATCACCGGCCGGAATGAGCCAGCCTTCAACGCCATCGGTGAGGATGTCCGCCGCGCCGGAATTGGGGGTGGTGATGATTGGCAAACCGCAGGCCATGGCTTCGAGGAGGACGAGGGCGAGACCTTCGATCAAGGAAGGCAGGACGAAAACGCTGGCGCGGTGGTAGTGGTGGATCAGGTGGTGATGGGGGATGGAGGGGTGGTAGGTGAAGCGATCGCGCTCCGGATCGAGCCAACCGGGAGGGAATTCGTTAATCCCGACGAGGTGCAGTTCCGCCGCGAGGGGTTGGAGCGATCGCCACCCTTGGATGAGGTGGTGAACCCCTTTGCGCGGGCCGACCCGACCAACAAAGAGAATCCGAACCGGGCGATCGCGCTGGGGGGATGGATAGAGATAATCCACCGGCGCACCAAAGGGAACGACGCTCACCCGGTCAGGGTCAATCCCGGTGGGGGCAAGGGATTGCTTCACTTGGGTAGAGGGGACGATGATGCGATCGGCGTGGTGCAACTCGAAATCCTTGCGGGCCAGTTTAGCGGCGGGTTCATGGAGAGAAAGCAGGGCGGGGGCAAGTTCGGGGAAGCGGTCCGCCTCGGCCTGTTGAATCTGTTGGCTGCGGCGATAGTAGACAATGGGCAGATCATAAAAGCAGGTGAGACCGAGGGAAGCGGCGATCGCAAACATCGCCGCCGCCCCATCTTCATAGGCATAGACCCCCGCCCAGCGGTGCAGATGGTGCCGCGCCACCGCCCGATCCACCCCCCGATAGACCCAATCCGTCAGCCGTTGGGGATTGTAACCACAGCGTTGGGGCAGCCCCGTGCGCAGGAGCAGGAGGCGAAGAATTTCGCGAGTCGGGTAGGGATAAAGCGGCACACCCGGCGGCGCGATCCAGGTGCGGCGGCTGAGTTCCTGGGCGAGGGCGGGGGCACGGTGGCTTAACGATTTGGCCCAGGGGCGATCAGGATTGTAGGCGAGGCTGGTGGCGATCGCCCCCAACTCCCCCAATTCCGCCAAGGCTTGGGCCGCCTGTCGCGCAAAAGGATTACCCGTAGGATGAATCAGACCAATCGGCATAGTGTTGTTGCTGCTCGTACCATAACTGTTGCTCTCGCCAATTCTCCACCCGTTCCAACCACGGCAACATAAAAATAAACCCGGTGTAAAACCAGTAATACAACGAGAACGTATTATGAAACACCATTTGACTGATAAATAAAATCAAGTGAATCAACGTTCCAGCCAAGGCTAAATCCCGCAAAAATCGCCGTTTTAACGCAAAAAAAGTCAGCAATAATGCACCAATGATCGCCACACGCATCCCATACCAAAACATAAAACCGATCGGGCCCAACTCCAGCGCCACCCGTCCCATTTCCGGTTCTAATTCCACCGGCAGCGGACTCCCCGCCGCCAACCCTAACGCCCCTCGCAACGACAGCCCCCCCACATGGGTGGCCCCCGCCCCATAGCCATCTAATCCCGTCAAACTCACTAAATCAAAGGGCCCCACAAAACCCAGAAAAATCCGACTCCCTAAATCTGAGTTAGAGGCAACCCGCGCCCAAAAAGATTCCACCACCTGCCGAAAGCCAAACCAAAAAATCGGCCCCGCCACTAATACAAAGGGAATTAAGCGACCCGTCCAGATCAACAGATTTTCTGGTTTGTTAATCGCCCGCATCCCAAAATAGCCGATTAAAAATAAAATCGCGGTGATCACAGGGGTGCGTGAACCCGTCATAAAACTATTGAGCATGAGGAGGAAAACGGTGCAATATAAAATCAGTTGCCAGCGACGTGATTTAGGAACCGAGAGCAACGGGATGATCAGACCAAAACAGGATGAAAGATAACCTTGGTAACTATTGAGATAGGAGAATGTGCCAGTAATGCGGACATTGAAAGATCCCCCAAAGCCAAAGGTAGCGATCGGCTCATTTCGCCCTGGAATGTATTGATTGATCGGGCTATCAATGGGGCTAAAAAATTGCACAATGCCGAGGATACCGACGGGAATAAAAACGGCAAGGTGATTGCGCAGAAAAATATACAGTTCTTCTTCCGATCGAAATAAGGTCGGCAGCATCCACAGCATGGGGATGTAGAACAGATAGGCTTTAACACCAAATAACCCGACAATGACTGATCCTAAGCGAGGATTGAAGGCTTGAAAAATACACCAACCAGAGGCGAGAAGAATCAGGATTGTAATGAAGTTGTTTTGGAGGGGATGGCGGGGTTCGTCGGGGTTGGGATAGAAGTAATAGCGGAGATAGGCCCCGAAAAGGACAAAGTCTTTGAGGAAGTAAAGGGCTTCACTGGCTTGAGGTAACACCCATTTTCGCAGTGCTCCATCAAAAATCAAGATGAAAAAGACGGATTTCACCGCTCGTCGCCAATCTCGAAATGAGACATAGATAATGATAGTTAAGACGATAAAGCCAATCAGCAACGTACCCAATGAAAAGTCCTCCCTGGTGAAAAGCAAGCCGTAGGATTCTAATGTTTGACTGACTTCTGGTGGGAAGAAAACAAGTCCAAGGGGTAGATGCGGCATAGTGGGGTTCCCATCAATTAAAGACCAGGATGTCAAATCAAATTAACCGTGATTTCACGATTTTATCGACTGGAGCGCCTTGAGGTAGCGGCGGGCTACGGTGTGGCGTTGGTGGGCGTGGAGGTGGGGGGGGATGTGGGGGTGGTAGTGGGTCCATGGGTCGGGATGGGTGAGGAGGGTGGTGAGGGCGGTGGCTAGAGCGGCGCGATCGCCGTTCGGAACTGTCACACCTCCAGGGCCGATCGCATCCTTTAATCCGCCATCTTCTGACCCCACCACGACGCAGCCACAGGCGAGGCCTTCGAGGGCAACGATGCCGAAGGGTTCGGGCCAGCGGGAGGGAACGACAAGGATGCGATGGCGATTGAGGTGGGCGGCGACGGCGGCGGGGGGAAGGGGGCCGGTGAAGGTGAGGCGATCGCTTAATCCTAATCGCTCGCCTTGGGCTGCGAGGGCGGCGCGATCGGGGCCGGAGCCGACGAGGGTTAACTGAGGGAAAAGTCCCGCTGGGGCTAAATCTGCGAGGGCATCGAGGAGGAGGTCTACGCCTTTGTCGGAGACGAACCGCCCGACAAAAATCAGGTCGCGATCGCGCCTCGCGGTGGGATCAATTTGAAAAATATCGTCGGCGTAGGGGTTGCCGATCACGATGGCGGGGCTGGGAAGATGGGCGGCGATCGCCTGACTAGCGGCAATGTTCACCGCAGCAAAGCGGGTGGCGAAGCGTTTCAGGTGGTCTTGCCAGGCGGTGCGGCCATTGGGGCGACGATACCAGGTTTGATGACTAATCGCCCAGGGTTTGCCCAGGAGCAGGATCGGCCCCAGCCCTTTTAAACTGACACAAATATGGACGACCCAATCCGCTTCCCCCACCAGTCGCCAGAGTTGGATCGCGCTTGGTTGGCGGACGACGGTGAAGGGGTACGATCGCGCCGCCGGATCGGGGGTGTGGCAAAGGACGGTGACGCTGTCCCCTAGGGCCGTCCATTCTGTTGCCAACATCTCGGCAACGGCTTCAACCCCTCCAACGCTGGGGCTAAATTGGGGTGAATAGATCAGAATCTTCAATCCTGGTGCTGGCCTCGGAGCGGTGGGTTTGGATCAGGCTAAGGATGCCCAGTTGCGGAACTATCTTCCTAGTGTATCTTGGATGCGATCGCCCCTTCCTGCCCACCGCCGCACTGCCTGCGCACCCACGCAAACCCCACACGATCTGAAAAAACGAGGAGCGATCGCCCCTCGTTTTTGAATCAATATTTAAGATTAAGGAGAGTTCAGATTGATCCCGACAACGGCTCGATCCTTAGCGTTTGATGGACTTCGCCATTTGGCGGAACATATCCATGGTGCTGTCTGAAGCCTTCCGGCGCGGGGTTTCTGACGGTGCAGAACTTGAGGGAGAGACTTCCGGAGTGAATGCCGTGGGCTGGGATTGATCGGCATCTCGCTTTTCCATGGAGTTGATCTCTGTACTGATTTCAAACCCGCCGCCGTTGCCTTTGCTTTTGGGGAATTTGTGGGTGACTTTGTTGGGAGTTCGCATATATTCGATGTCGCCGAAGGTTTTCGCGTCATCGGGATCGAGGAAAAAAGCGCCTTTTTTTGCCATGGTTCCAAGGGTGAGAGATATATTGCAATTGATTACGAGTTATTAATAATTCTAATGTATTTTGTGAAAAAATGTAACGAAAGATGTTGTGATCTCAAAAACATCGGGCTTGCTGTGGTCTAAAAAGCCCGGTACAAGCACCATACAGAGGGTCAAGAGGCTAAATCTTCGGTGCGATCGCGATCAATCCATTCTGAGAGGTCGCGAGCGATCGCATAACGTAGCTCAATCGGCGCTAAGAATACCGTGATTGATGCCGGTGGTTCCGTTGCTGCGGTGCTGTCGTCCATGGCTTGAAAGGGATCATCCGTGCGGCGATAGACATAGATCGACTGTTCATCAAAACTCAACTGCCCCAACACCAGCACCGTCGGCACGATTTCCCCGCGACGATCGACGGTAATCGCAGCCATCGGTTCACCGAGGCCGTATTCTCCTAAATCCTCTGGGGCAACGTCGAGTTGCTGTTGACGCTGACCCTCGGTGAGGATGTTGGTTAAAAACGAAACCGTGGCGGCGTTGGCGATCGCCCGTTCCGGCTCCGTCATCCGCCAGAGATTTTGCGTCCGGGACTGCTGTAGGACGATGCGCTCATCCGGCGTAGTCACAATAATGCGACGAATTTGGGCGACCTCTAAGGCCGGCACAAGGCGCGATCGCGCCGCGTCCTGTCGCCGTTGTTGCTGAGGGATGACCCCCTCAACCACATACACCACGCCACCCAAAACCAAAGCCGTCAGCAACAATGCCCAAGTCGTGCGGGAAAAATGCAGAGAAAACACAATGATTTTATTGATCTCAGTGAATCTAGTTCAGAACTCAGCGACCCTTAGCACCCTCGATACTTAGCCCTGGGGGGACGACTCTCCTTGGTACAGGCTAGGCGGGTTGATTATCCCCCCCCAAAGCATAGAGGATCGCCATCCGCACCGCTACCCCGCTGGTCACCTGCTGCGACACTAAACTCACGGCGGGATCATCCATCACCTCCGAACTCAACTCCACGCCCCGATTCACCGGGCCCGGATGGAGCACTTTCACCGTGGGGCGGCAGAGTTGGAGGCGATCGCGCGTAATCCCATAGACACGGTGATATTCCCGCACCGTTGGTAACAGATGCTGCGCCATCCGTTCCCGCTGCAACCGGAGCGCCATCACAAAATCCGCATCCCGTAACGCCGGTTCTAGATCCCAATGCACCTGCACCGGAGCCAACCGCGCAAACCCTTGGGGTAACAACGTCGGCGGCCCAGCGAGATGCACCTCCGCCCCCGCTGCGGTCAAGCTCCACACATTCGATCGCGCCACCCGCGAATGGAGAATATCCCCGACGATCGCCACCTTTTTCCCCGCGAGTAACTTTAATCGCGGCGTTTCTTCGTCCAGCGTCGTGCAGAGGGTGAACAGATCGAGCAACCCTTGGGACGGGTGTTCGTGTTGACCATCGCCCGCATTGAGCACCCGCACCCCGGATTGGATGCGGTCGAGTTCGGTGGCGATCGCCTGGGGCACACCGGCCTGCTGATGGCGAATCACCATAATATTTGCCCCCATGGCCAGATAGGTTTTCGCCGTATCGAGGATCGTTTCGCCTTTGGTGAGGGAGGACGTACCGGGCGCAAAATTGAGAATATCCGCCGAAAGCCGTTTCGCCGCCAGTTCAAAACTGCTGCGGGTGCGGGTCGAGGGTTCAAAAAATAAATTCGCCACCACCTGGCCCTGCAAGGCGGGGACTTTTTTCGTCCGTCCGGCCAAAACAGCACGAAAGCTCGCCGCCGTCTGGAGGATGGCATCGTATTCTGAGGCAGTAAAATCAGCTAAACCGAGGACATGGCGGCGTGTCCAAACTAACGTAGCGGGCATAACAGGCGAAAAAAGGGGCAACGCTAACCTATCACCCTTTTGGGGTCACTGTCTGCGATAGGGTGCTCGGATTGCGATCGCCCATCCTCAACTAAGGACAGCGGGGAATCTCAATCAAAAACTCCGATCCCTGTCCTGGTGTGGAGTGGCAGCATAGTCGCCCCTGATGCCGTTCGGTGATGATTTGATAGCTAATCGACAGGCCCAGACCCGTCCCTTTGCCCACGGGTTTGGTGGTGAAAAAGGGGTCAAACAAGCGGGTTTGGATCGTGGGGTCAATGCCGGGGCCATTGTCCGTAATGCGAACGCGAATCCAATCTGCGGCGGTGTGTTCGGTGTGGATCGTAATCTGACTGGGGGCATCGGGGTTGAACTGGGTGCGATCGCGCTCCTGCAACGCATCCACCGCATTACTGAGAATATTCATAAACACCTGATTCATCTGGCCGCCATAGCAATACACCGGCGGTAGTTCGCCATACTCTTTGGTAATCACCACCTCCGGCCGGTGGCCCAAGGCCTTGAATTGATTGCTGAGAATCAACAAGGTACTATCTAACCCTTGATGGAGATCCACCGGCTTCACCCCGGCTTCGTCCATGTGGGAGAAGACTTTCAGAGATTGAACAAGCTGTTGAATGCGGGACGTGCCCATGGTGATCGACTCCACCAGTTTCGGCAGATCGCTGCGGACAAATTCGATCTCGCAGCGATCGCGTTCCGCTTGGATTGCGGGGGTGGGGTTGGGGTATTGGGTTTGGTAGGTTTGGAGCAGGTTGAGGAGATCGGTGGTGTAGTCCCTGAGGTAGGACAGATTGCCATGGATGAAGTTGATCGGGTTATTGATTTCATGGGCAACCCCCGCCACCAGTTGCCCCAAACTGGACATTTTTTCCGTTTGGATCAGTTGGGTTTGGGTATTTTGGAGCTTGCGGAGCATTTTACGGAGGTTGAGGGCTTGGCGTTTGAGTTTGGCTTCGGAACGTTGGCGATCGCGAATATCCCGCCCCATCATCGCCAACCCCAAGGATTCCCCCGTCTCCGGGTTGTCGATCATAAACACCATCAAATCCATAGCGATCGCTCGCCCCGTCTGAAAATGCCGAAACCGAAACTCTCCTTCCCATGATCCCGACTGCATCACCGTCTGCATCACGTCAGTTTGATAGGATTGAAGATCCTCCGGAAACAGGAAATCGCTCAGATGCAGCGTCGTCGCCTCCTCCAAATTTGGCAACCCCACCAACCGTAACCCCGCCTCATTCAAAAAGAGAATATCCCCCTCTTTATGGGCGACACTGATCAACTCCGAGCTATTTTCCACCAACACCGCCAAGCGTTGCCGTTCGGCTTGGATTTTCTTGCGGTGGGTAATGTCCGTCGTGATTCCCAAAAAGCCCACCACATCACCGTGATCATTGCGAATCACATCCGCCCGCAGCAAACATTGTCGCAACCGACCCCGACAGGACCGCTGCTCCACTTCCCCAATCCACGATCGCCCCTGCTTTAATGTGATCAACACCTCTTGATACACCGCCGGATCAGAAAACAGGGCCCCTAGCCCCCCTGCGGCCCGTAACTCCGCCACACTCAAGCAGTCAAACAACCGACAAAACGCCGCATTTTGATAGCTCGGCTCTCCTTGCAGGTTGGTAATGGCGATCGCATGGCTGCTACTTTCCACCGCGTATTTATAACAGAGCAACGCTTCTTCCGTCGCCCGCTTTTCCTGGAGTAGCTGCAATTCCGCTTCCTTCACGGGGGTGATATTCATTAACACCCCGTCCCAAAGAATATCTCCATTGGGCAATAATTCCGGCTGCGACGAACCATAGACCCAGCGCACCTGACCACTGGGCAGCCGTAACCGTCCTTGCCAGTGCCACGGTTCGAGGGTCGCTTCGGATTCGTTAAAGGTGGCGATGAAACTGGCGCGATCGCTGGTGTGAATCGCATTGATCAACACCTGGGGATCGGCTTCGATGCGATGGGGCGCGATCCCATATACCGATTCACAACTAGGACTCACGTAGGGAAACCGCACAGTTCCGTCTCGCTGCTTTAAACATTGATACACCACCCCTGGAATATTGGCTGCAATGCGCTGGAAGGGGTTGGGTGATGAGGGTGATGTCAAAACGGATGTTGTGGATGAGTTTGATAAAGGTGTCATTCAGCTTTAAATCGGTAAAAACGGCAAATACTAACGGATGTGATTTAAAAAAGCGGGATCAAAAAAAGGGGTTAAATAAAAAGGAGCAACAGATCGATGGGACGTAAGCACGCCGTAATGGGCGTTAGACCTGCGATCAACCGCAGAAACTTCATGAACTTAGAGAATATCGTCATCGGTATAACGGCGGAATAATCCACTCCCGACGCGGCATGACCTCATTTTGTTCATGGAAATTCATAAAAATCCTGGCGTTTTCTGCTTATTATCCGGCTGCTTTTCATGAATTGTAATTTTCTCTTCAAAATTGTTAATTGTAAATTACAAAAATTAACGAGCACGGCAATGGATCGATTGTCCCAGACAGAATGACGATCTGCCTCCGAAACTCGCCCCAATAACGGCGGTACACTGGAATGGATTAGTCCTGCATCTAGGGATTGCTGATGACCACCCTCGATCTTTCTGTGATTGCCCTGGCTCCGGGACAATTGCCCTTTCGTTTGGAGCATTTACCGCCGCCGGTTTATTTTGTGGGCGGTACGGTGCGGGATGCGTTGTTGCAGCGACAACGGCCGGATTTTGATGTGGATTGTGTGGTTCCGAGGGACGCGATCGCCACCGCGCGATCGCTGGCGGATGCCTACGAAGCCGGGTTTGTGGTGCTCGATGCCGAGCGACAGATTGCGCGGGTGGTGTTTCCCAACGGTACCGTGGACATTGCCCAAATGGTGGGGGACAGCCTCGAAACGGATTTACAGCGGCGAGATTTTCGGATCAATGCGATCGCCTACGACCCCCACGCCCAAGAACTCTTCGACCCCCTCGATGGCATTGCTGACCTCGAAGCGGGTGTGATTCGCATGGTGGCCAAGGCCAATCTGCGCGACGATCCCCTGCGCATTCTTCGCGCCTACCGTCAGGCCGCCCAGTTGAACTTCACGATCAAGCCCAAAACCCGCGCCGCTCTCCGCAAATATGCCCCCCAACTCACCACCGTGGCCGGGGAACGGGTACAGGCTGAGTTAAACATCCTCCTGTCCACAGCTCACGGTGCGGACGGGATCGAGGCAGCGGATCATGATGGTGTGCTGCACCTGTGGCTGCCGATGATTACCCCAGCGGCGATCGCTCATTTGCGGCAAGTGGAGCAAGTGGCGTGGCTGTTGGGGAAAATTTGGGATGAGTTTTCGACGGAATTAACCGCCTCAGTTACCCCCACGGCCCTCTCGCGCCTCAGCTTGGCAAAATTAGCCTGTTTACTGGCTCCCGCACCTGAGGCGATCGCGCCCACCTTAGCCGCCTTAAAATATTCTCGCCTCGAAACCCGCGCCGTCGAAACCGCCCTCCGCCATCTCCCGCCCCTACTGGGCTTGGCGGATCAAGAGATGAGTTTGGCCGAGCAATATTTTCTCTTTCAGTCCGTGGGGGATGTATTTCCGATCGCCGTCGTCTTGGCTGTAGCGATCGCCTCCTCCCAGGATATTCTCCGGGAAACCCGCGCCGTGGGGATTATCGCCCCGTTGGTGAATGCCTATCTTGACCCCAATAGCCAAGTGGCGCACCCGACTCCGCTGGTTTCGGGAACGGATCTGATTAAACATCTGTCATTATCTCCATCCCCCCAAGTCGGAACCCTACTGACTCAAATTCAGCTTGCCCGCTTGGAGGGCACAGTGACCACAGCCCAAGAAGCGATCGCCTTCGCCAAGGCCCAGCTTCCCTCCCTGTAAGTCCTGGTCTTTTCATTCCATCCAACCCAGTTCAGTTTAAAAATCATGGTTTACTCCCTTCGCCTCGCCTCCCTCTCCCTCGCCGCAGGTCTCACCCTGCTCCTCGGTGGTCTCAACACCCCTGCGATCGCCAATGGTCGCACCGCCGCCGATTGGTCAGACACGGAAAAACAAGGCTTCTTAAACGGGTGTCAATCCCGCGCTAATCCGCCCGGTGTCTCGGAGCAACAACTCCCCGCCTACTGTCAATGTGTCCTCAATGCCCTCGTCCGTAACGCCGTCCCCCTCAGCGACATTAACGCCATCCGCACCAACCCCAACCCCCGCGAATGGTCGCCCGACGTGCGCCAAGCCATGGTAAGCTGCCTCCCCCGCCGTTAAGCAGCACCCAAAAAAAGGGGTGCAATCACAGCAAGCGTCCATTAAGAACAAGAACTGGATTACACCCCTTGGGAACACGAGTGGTTTGTGTTGGGTGATTGGTGATGACTCTTCTAAGATCGCCGATATCCCAGGCGAGTGACAAGATCACTCCCGTTCAACCTAGAACTGAGAGTCAGTGATCCTAAACTGATCTTGCGATTTTAAAAAATATAGAGTAAACAAAAAACAATTTAATCAGCCCAGATCAGGCGGTTTTGTTCCCTTAGATCTGGGCTGTTTTGTATTTTAAGCGTTGAAAATTTGGCTCTCTTCAAGCTGCCGCCCTCACCCTAAATCCCTCTCCCAAGCAGGGAGAGGGACTTTGAATCCGGCTCCCCTTCGCCCTTTTTGGGAGAAGGGGCTGGGGGATGAGGGCAGATAAAGCAGTCAGTGGTAAAAGTGGGATGCTCCCCCTAACACAAGGGCAATGGGGTCAATTAACGTGCAGTCTGGATCAGTGAAAAGCCTGGCTTCTCAGTTCACTAGAACTATGATTTTTTCGTGAAACTGTTGGAAACATTGCCTTACCCGAAACTCACGTCGATTATGATTGAGGGATGTAAGCTCTAGTGCCGCGTCAAGGAATAGTTTTAGGAGACTTGTAGGGTGCTGTTAGCGAAGCGTAACGCACCGTCACGTTGAACTTCAGACCTTCACTAGATGAGCAATGGCGATTTACGAATGTTTCACCGTAACGTCTTACCCAGTGTAGGGAAAATAGTTGGGAGAGGGTCACCTCCTGGTTTGATTAAATGGCGCGATCGCCACCAAAACTATCAGGGTCTGTTTCAACAATCCACTCGCTATGAAAACGCCATCTACACCATGGTTCATGTTCGGGATCATGAGCGCCGCAATGATTGTGGCAGGACAAAGCACGACCCAGGCGCAATCCATCATCGCCAACCCAGACAACACCGGCACCACCATCATTCAAAACGGCCAAACCTATCACATTCAGGGGGGACAACAGGCCGGCGCCAACCTGTTCCACTCCTTCCAAACCCTGGGGTTAACCAGTGGCGAAATTGCGAATTTCCTCAGTAATCCGAGCATTATGAATATCTTTGGGCGGATCACTGGGGGTGATCCGTCGATGATTAATGGGTTGCTGCAAGTGACGGGGGCAAACTCGAATTTATACCTGATGAATCCGGCGGGGTTTGTGTTTGGGAATGAGGCGCGGCTGAATGTGGGCGGGGATTTCTTTGCGACGACGGCGGATCGGATTGGGTTTAATGGGGGGGCGTTTAATGCGTTTGGGGAGAATGATTATACGACGTTAATCGGTGCGCCGAATCAATTTTTGTTTTTGCAGGAGAATCCCAGCGCGATCATTAATACGGGTGTTTTAAGCAGTCAAAATGCGGTGCATCTATCGGGGGGAACTGTGCTGAATGAAGGGCGCATTTCTGCTGCGGTGGTGACATTGGCGGCGATTCCGGGGACGAGTTGGGTGAATCTATCGCAGCCGGGGTTGTTGTTAAGTTTGGATCTGCCCAGTAGCGCGATCGCCCCCTCGCAACCCCTCAACCCCCTCACCCTTCCGGCATTATTAACTGGAGCCGTCACTAATGAAGGCAGCATCCAAGGCGACAGGGTGGATCTCTACGGAGCCACGGGAGTTACTACCGCCAGCCCGGATGATGTGCAGGGTGAAACGCGGGTGATTCGCTGGAGTGAAACTGGGGAAAACCCTAGCCAAGCGGTGTTTATTGATGGCCGGGTGAGCAGTCCGGAAACGCTGCTATTCGGTGGCGCGGCGGGAACCGTGACCCAACTGGTGAATGGGGATGAAAATGGCGTGACGGCGGTGGGTGAGGGTTTGGGTGCGATCGCTGCCTCCGTGGGTGAGTTGGAGTCGGTGGCGATTGTGGCGGAGGGGAATGTGGGGACTGTGTGGCTGGGCAATCAATGGTTAAAACCGGAGAATTTCAGCGATTATGGAGCAAATTTAGCCACCTGGGGCGATGCTCTCACAGATAATGGTGATCTCTTGCTCTATGGCAGTGGGACAGTGTCGGGCGGCATGGGGATGACCTGGCTCAATCAAGGGGCGATCGCAACGGGGGCGGATGTGGCAGCCTCGGTAGACGCGACGGGACACGCCACCTTAAACGGCAATTGGACTCTAGAAGCGCAAACCGGAACCATCGAGGCCGCGAATCCCTTCACGACCGCCACCCTCAGTAATTGGGAACACACATTATCGGCATTAACCGTCACCGATACGGCGGATACGGTGGCCAATGATGGAGAATTGACGCTGCGGGAGGCGATTTTAGCGGCGAATACCGGGGGCGCGATCGCAGGTCAACAGGGCAATGCAGGAACGGACAAAATCCGGTTTGATACCACCGGAACCTTCGCCACGCCCCAAACGATTACCCTCCAGTCTGATCTCGACACGATTACCGAAGATTTAGTGATTACGGGGCCAGGTGAAGATCAATTAGCCATTGATGGTGATGGTGTTGTGAGCAACATTTTCAATGCCGAGACCCCAAACTTCACGGTGGAACAATTGACGTTGCAAAACGCAGCGACAGGAATTTACCACAGCAGCCCGACGGGTGAATTGACGGTTAACCATGTGACGATTACGGATATGGGGTCTAGGGGGATTGAGCGTGATGTGAGGGTTCCGTCTGCTTCAGATAGCATCTTTAATCCTAGTTACGACACACGGGTAACGGTCAATCATGCTACCCTCCGCAACGCGGGGATTCTCAGCGATGCCGCCATCATGGAAATCCATGACACCCAAATCACTGGGAATTCGCTTGGTATTCATCATGTTCCTTGGTTTGGTATGCCCATGCCCCCTCCCCAGGGTCGCCCTAAACCTGTTGACGAGATCGCCCGTTTGCACATTACCGATTCCGCGATCGCGAATCTTACGGGTCGTAGTTTGCGTTCGGCCGTTAGGTCTGGCCGAGGGGATGTGATCATTGAACGCACCACGATCGCGGATATCCCACTCTTCGCCTCCGGTTCAGCTTTGAGGATAGATCATCGCGATCGCAACAATGACCCCGCCCAAGTCATCATTAACGATTCCCTCATCGCTCGCAATTCCGGCTCCATTGACGCCAGTGGCATGACGATTCGGGGAACTGCACCGATGGCGGTCACCCTCGCACGGACAGAATTTGTGGATAACGAGGGGGGGACATTGCAGTTGAGGTCGGGTCAGACGAGGCAGGGTGTGGATGATATCTATATCTCGAATGGTAATGCGTCCTTTGCAATTACGGATTCCGTGGGGGATGTCAACCTCGATATGGGCGGCGCTGCCGAGGAGTTCAAGATTAATAGTCGGGGGGCAATTAATCTGAGTAGTTCGTTAGTGGTGCAGGGGGATTTAAGCCTCATTGCCGAGGGAGACATCAACACCAGCAGCTTAACAACCACCAGGTTTGGCGAGGATGGGGGTGATGTGACGCTCATTAGTCGGCAGGGCAGCATTAACACCACCAGTAATGGATCGGTGGGCGCGATTTATACCCGGTCGTTGTTGGGCAATGGCGGACAGGTGACGCTACAGGCGGCAGGGGAGATTGTCACGGGCGCGATTAACACCGAAGCCCAAGCCGGAGCCGGGGGACGAGTCACGCTCCAGAGTGACGACACCATTCGCATTGATGGCACGGTGGAAAGTTCGTTTGTGGATTTTCCGGCGAGTATTTCCACCGCTGGCGCAACCCAAGGCGGCACTATCACGATCCGCCACGGGGGGCAGGGCATCATTCCCTTTATTGTCGGCGATGCTCGTGTGAATGGCACCAGCGACGCGATCGCCGCTGGCAGTGGCTTTACCGTCGCGACCACCCAACGGTTTCTCCTAGAACATCGTCAACCGGGCATCCTGATCACCCCTGGGCTGATTAATACACCGCTTGATCCGGTTAACACCAACGCTTTGAATGTGATCAGCGGATCTGATCCTGTGCGTTCCCTGAACCCCATCGACTTTACGGTTAACGCCGACGTTTGGGGGTTCATTGCCGGAGCTAACCCGGTGCGCCCCCTGAACATCTTCGACTTTGTGCATTCAATGGCTCGTCAAATGGGAGCCACAGTCACGAATGTATCCTATGGCGATCAGCAACATTCTTCAGAAGTCGGTGAAGGTGAAAGCATCCTACTTTCAATCACTGAAAATGTAGTAGATGCTTGGCTCAGGGTGAATGGACTCGCCGTGCAAATTGAGGAAAAAGGGGTAAACCAACCAAACCTAGGGCAAGTGGATCAGTTGATGAGTGATAGTTTTAAGGCCCTACTGGGGAACGAGTCTTTGGAAGGCGAGTCTTTGGATGACGAGTCAGCGGTGAGTGAAGAGGACGCGAGTAGCGACGAGGATGACGACACGAATTCCGTTGCCAACATTCGCGAAATCTTCCAGCGCATCACCGCCCAAACCGGAACCGTGCCCGCCCTGGTCTATGCCATCAGTCAGCCGGATTTTTTAGAATTAATCGTCATCACCCCTGATAATCAACTGCGCCGCGTCGTGGTTCCTGAAGGCGATCGCGCCACCCTCCGCCGCACCATCGCCCAGTTCCGCCGCGCCATCCAAGACAAAACCGACGACTATCTAATCCCCGCGCAACAACTCTATGATTGGCTGATTCGCCCCATTGAAGCCACCATTGATGCCCTCGATGTGGATAATCTCGTCTTCTCCATGGGCGAAGACTTGCGAGCGTTGCCGTTGGCGGCGTTGCATGATGGCGATCGCTTCTTAATTGAAAAGTACAGCATCGGTCAAATTCCCAGCTTGAGCCTCACGAATAGTGATTATCAGCCGCTTCATGATGCCAGCGTCTTAAGCATGGGGGCCTCAGAATTTAAAACATTGGAACCCTTACCCGCTGTTCCGGCTGAACTTGCGATCGTGCAAGCGATAAAACCCAGTGTCACGTATCTCAATGCAGAGTTTACCTGGGATAATCTCTATCGCGAAAGCAATCAACGACAGTTTGAAATTGTCCATCTCGCCACCCATGCCGAATTTCAACGCGGCTCCGCCACCAATGCCTATATTCAACTCTGGGGTGATGAGCGGATCACCCTCAAAAGCTTGCGCGAATTGGACTGGCACGACGCGCCCCAAGTGGAATTATTGGTGTTGAGTGCCTGTTTAACGGCGTTGGGAGATTCCCAAGCAGAATTAGGATTTGCCGGACTAGCCGTACAAGCCGGGGTTAAATCTGTGTTAGCGAGTTTGTGGCAAATTTCTGATGTGGGAACCTTGCAACTCATGCATGGCTTTTATGAACACCTACACAATCCGCAGATCACCACCAAGGCCGAGGCCCTGCGTCAAGCACAATTAGCCATGATTCGCGGCGACTTTGACCCGCTCAATCGTCAGGACATTCGGGCAACATTAACACCAGAAATGCAAATTGATCTTCAATCTTCAGCCCTCAGCCATCCCTATTATTGGAGTAGCTTTCTTTTGGTCGGCAGTCCGTGGTAAAAATGGCAGATCATTAGGACTAATGGCGGGATTGAAGGGTTGAGTTTATAATTTGAGTGATGCTAAAAAATGTATGAAAAAATATTACTAATTGTTGCATTCAGAATGCCATAACCTCCGCTTGGTTAGAGTCAATTAAGGGGAATCAATTAATATAGCGGATTGCGAAAAGATGAGAACGCGACTTCCCCCTTTAAAAGGGGGATTGAGGGGGATCTTTGTACCGCAATTTTATGAAAACCGCTATATTCCAGATCAAACGTTTTAATCTCTCCCTTGGAAATCATGTTTTTTTCACTCCTACGTCCCTTGATTCAACAGCATCCCCAACGAGTTCTGGGGATTATCTCTGTTCTGCTGATGAGTACGGCGGTTCCGGCGATCGCCAAACCCGAATCCGCCCCCGAAAACCAAGGCGGCACAGGACAGCCCACCACCTCCCGCACTGTCAGCGGTGGCACGCGGAGCGAAACCCTCCTCGCCTGTGCTGCGGTTGATGCTGGGTCTTCGAGGGCGGCGTTTGTCCCGTTGATGCCTGAAAATGGCACGATCGCCACCCAAGCCGAACGGGTCAATCTCTACATCTACATCCCAGCGGGGAGCGATCGCCCTGGACGGTTAACCCTGCGCGATCGCGCCACCAATACCCTCATTTTTGCCCAACCCGTCAGCAGCCTCAGTGGCGGCACGATCATGCGCTTTGTCCTACCGAATACCGTCCAACTCACCACCTCCGAAACCCCGGAACAGGGCTACAGTTGGGAACTTCAGGTCTATTGTGATGAGTTTAATGACGAAAAAGATGTGCGCGTGACGGGGGAGATTCATCGTCTTTTACGTGAGAATGCGATCGCCCCCCCCATCCTGTGGCACGAAACCCTCGAAGCCGCTTACGCCCAACGGGAGAGCAACCCGGAACCGTGGCAGCAAATTCTCGCCGCCCATGCGATCGCCCCCAACAGTGCCATTCATAACTATGCATGGGATGCTACCGTAGCTACAGACCCTCTCCTTGCAGACAAATAGTCTTAAGTCGCTACCGAATTCACGATTCATTTTGAAAACAATTCGTGGCCTAGTCACTCAGTATCCTGGCTTTTGTGTTGCCACCATTCTCGCCACTGGACTCGTCCTCAGCCTGCGCTATGTGGGCTTGTTGCAACCTTTAGAATGGGCAGCCTACGATACTTTTTTGCAAACCATAACCCCCACTCGCTCCCACCTCGACGATCGCATCAAACTCGTCACCATTGACGAAGCTGATCTACAAGCCAACGGCCAAGCCCTCATTTCCGATCGCGCCCTCGCCACCGCCCTGCGCCGCCTCGCGGCCCAACAGCCCCGCGTCATCGGCCTCGACCTCTATCGCGACTTACCCGTCCCCCCCGGTCATCCCGAACTCAAAACCGCGTTGCGCGACATTCCCAACATCGTCGGCATCCAAAAAATTGGTCAACCCACCATCGCCCCGCCGCCCATCTTAGCCGCCGATGGTCGCGCCAAGGCCAGTGATTTTTCACTCGATGGTGACAATCGTATCCGGCGGGCCTATCTCTTTTTACAAGATGCCAAGAATCAACCCATATCCGGTTTTGCCGCCTATTTGGCCCTGTGGTTTTTAGAAGACGAAAAAAATATCAAATTCACAAAGTTATCTCCCGATCGCTGGCAACTCGGCGCGGCCACATTTCAGCGATTCAAGGCCTTTGATGGGGGGTATGTTCGTGCCAATGCGGAAGGATTTCAATTTTTAATTGACTATCAAAACCCCGTTCATCCCTTTGAAACGATCCCGTTACGTGAGGTATTAGCAGGAAATTTACCGGATGATTGGGGGCGCGATCGCATTATTTTAATCGGCACAACCGCCGAAAGCATGAATGATCTGTTTGCCACTCCCTTTAGTGAGTTCGGTAATACAAGTACACCAAAATTAATGGCTGGGGTTGAAATTCATGCCCGGATTATTGCCCAACTCTTAGATGTTGCCCAGGGAACCCGCCACCTCAGAAAAACCAGCCCGGAATCACTGGAAATTCTTTGGATTATGCTCTGGTCATGGCTGGGAGCGAATTTCATCGGGCCCTATACTCGCAAAAGTACGATGCGAACAACCTGTACCCCTCAGCAACAAGTCCAGCTTTTAGGGGGTGAAGTTGTCATCATTGGTGCTTGGCTAACTCTCCTAATTGGTTTTAGTTATGGTGCATTTGTCGGGGGATTTTGGATTCCGGTGGTGCCACCGCTGATCGGTTTTTTAGGGGCTGGATTAGGGAGTTTAATTCACACGGCCAATCAGGTCAAAACATTACGCATTCAAAATCAATTATTAGAAAATTTGGCGAAGGTTGATTCCCTCACTCAAGTCGCCAATCGACGTTCATTGGACGATTATTTAAAAATCCATTGGCAACAGGCACAACAACAACAGCATCAGATTGCTGTGATCCTCTGTGATCTTGATTATTTCAAGCAATATAACGACACCTATGGCCACTCTGCTGGAGACGATTGCCTCCAGCAATTTGCTCAGGTTTTGTCGCGCCTTGTCCCGAATCACATCGGTTTAGCGGCTCGCTATGGTGGGGAAGAATTTGCGATCGTGTTGCCCTATGGGTCACGTTCAGACGTGGAGACCCTCACCACCCAAATTCATCAGCACACCCGACAGTTAGCGATCGCTCATTCTGCCTCTGGGGTCAGTAAAACGGTGACGGTGAGCATTGGGGTGAGCCACGACATTCCCACGCCGAAAGATGATCTCCAGGAGTTTATCAATCGCGCCGATTGCGCTCTCTACCACGCGAAAAAACAGGGGCGCGATCGCACCGTCTTTTTTACGAACACCTTAGCTTAAGCTGGGTTTCAAGGGTGATGCATCGTGGATGACTGTTACGAGCGGCGGCGGAATTTTTGGGTGAGGCGGGTTTGGAGCATTTTGAGTTCGGGGAGGCGGAGTTGCATGGCGGAGGTGGTGAAAATGACGAGGGCGACGAGGGTTCCGAGGCTCAATTGTAAAACCACTACGGCGATGTTTTGGGTGTCGAAGAAGCGATCGCACAATCGACTCACCCCCCAACTGCCGAACCCCGCCAGCGTCGCGCTGCCCATCAATCCCAACAATAAGAGACCCCATTCCACCAACGGCAACCCCCGCAACCGTCGATGTAAAATCCCAATAAACAGCGCCATTGAAACGATATTCACCCCGATCGTCGCCATCACTAACCCCGGCGTTTGGAACGCATTCACCAAGAAATAATCCAACACCCCATTGAGCAGAATATTAAACACACTGATCCGAAACGGCGTTTCTCCGTCCCCCAGGGCATAAAAGACCCGCACCAACACATCCCGCCCCAAGTAGAAAAACATCCCCACCCCATAGGCCATCAACACCGGAACCACCAACCGCGAGGCTTGGGCATCAAAGGCAAACCGTTCGTAAATGATCCGCACGATGGGCCCGGCTTGGGCGATAAAAATAGCCGTCAAGGGCAGCATGGTTAAGGCGGTGAGGAGCAGGCCTTGGCGGATGCGGATTTTGAGGTCGTCCCACTGTTCCGGGGCGGTGAGGCGGGAGAATACGGGCAACATCGGCACAAGGATCATGTTCGACAAAATCCCCACCGGAGTCAGGACAATGAAGTTGGCGTAGCGCATCGCGGCGGCGGCTCCGGCGATCGCAGAGGCAAAATACAAGTCCGTGTAGACGTTGATGTGCAACATCCCCGATGAGAGGGTCGCCGGGCCCATGACTTTCATCACGTCGCTCACACCGGGAATGCGCCAATTGAAGCGGAGGCGGAGGGTGCCGAGGTTCGATTGCCATTGGGCGATCAGTTGGGCGAGCCATTGCAGCAGGCCGCCTGCGAGGGTTCCCCCAGCGAGGACGAGGCCGCCCAGTTGAGCAAATTCTGGGGCATTGACGCGATCGCCCAATTGCCAAATCAAAAACCCCACCCCGCCGATAATCGTCACGCTCGAAAACAGGGGGCTAACACTGGGGAGCCAATATTGATCGGCGGCGTTGAGGGTTCCAAAGCCGATGCCGATCAAGCCCGCCAACATCGCCAGCGGGGCCATGATCCGCAGTTGCAGGACGGCCATGGCGCGGGTGGTGTCATCGAGACCGGGGGCCAGCACATCGATGCAGGGGCCTGCACCGAGGATCAGGCCGACGGTGACGAGAAGCAGAATGGCGGTGACGAGGGTGGTGACGGTTTCGACGATGGGGGCGGCTTCGGATTTGTCGCGCTTGGCGAGGACGCTGACGAGGGCACTGTGGAAGGGGCCATTAATGCCGCCAAGAAGGATGAGGAGAAAGCCGGGGATCACGTAGGCGTAGGCGTAGGCGTTGACGACGGGGCCAACTCCAAAGGCGGCGGCGATCGCTTGTTCACGCACCAGGCCGAAGACTTTACTAATCAGGGTGGCGATCGCGACGATCCCTGCAATCCCGGCAAGGGAACGAGAAGGTTTTGGCTTCATGGATGACTACGATGTTGAAACCGCATGATGAAAAATCTTTTGTATCTAAACATACAGCCCCTAGCGTGGAATCATTGATGGCGTTTTAAAAACAAAGTAGAACAAAGTAGAACAAATTATTTGTCTAGAGTGAATCATTCTATAGTGATTCCGCTAAGCTGGGAATATATTCAGCCATTGACGACTTTCTACGTCAAAATCCTCTCAATCTACCACTACGCAACGCTAAATATCAGCCTTCGGGGCCGGGTGCATGCTTCTGAATCAATTGTCTTTCAGATCTTTACTCCACTACCTATGTTTATTCGGCTGTTTATCGCCTTGGTCTCGCATCCGGCTGAGTTCCATTGACCCAATACCTTGATATGCACCAAAAAGCCTGTGTTCGTGAAATCCATGCCGCTGTAATTAATATCAGCGGTCGTCAACGGATGCTCTCCCAACGGGCTGCCCTCTATGCCACACGCTATGTCTATAGCCATGACACGGCATTCCGAGATGAGTTGATCCACATCATCGCCAAGATGGAGGCGGCTCATCAGGGCCTGCTGCGGGGCGATGCTGATTTGAAGTTGCAGGGTGAACTGTCGATGGCGATGCAATGTATCTACTTCCAAGCTCCCTGGCAGTTGAATGACCAAGTGCGGGACTTTATCCAGGCGGGTCGTCAGTTAGCGATCGCCCCCCTCGCCAGCCTTACCCCCGATTGTGACGATTTAACCCGCATCCAAACCGCAGCAGACGGGCCCCTCTTGGCCGCTCTCGATGCAGCGGTGAGCCAATATCAACAGGAAGCCGAGGCGCAAATTCAAGACCTCGATCAGCAACAGCAGCGGCTCTTTAGCGAGGTGCAAACCGCCCACTTCCACACCAAAGCCAAAGCCAAAGCCCTCCAAGAGGCCCTCGATCAACTGCAATCGGCCCAAACCCAACTCCTCCACGCCGAAAAAATGTCTAGCCTGGGCCATTTAATGGCTGGCATTGCCCATGAAATTAACAACCCCCTCAACTTCATCCATGGCAATCTTAACTATGCCAAAGAGTATTTAGGGGATCTTTGCCTCGCCTTGCAGTTTTATCAAACCCACGCGCCCCAATTCACGGCACAAATCCAAGAAACCTTTGATGATTTGGAGTTTGTCCAAGAGGATTTCGCTAAACTGTTGCAATCGATGCAGATTGGCAGTGGTCGCCTCAAGGAAATTGTGTTGGGGCTGCGGAATTTTGCGCGATCGGATGAGTTGATTCTCGAATCCGTTCCCCTCCGGGATGGGATTGAGAGTACCCTGATGATTCTGGGCCATCGCTTGAAAGCCCAGGGCAATCGTAAACAGATTCAAATTCAGCGGCATTATCCCCCGAAACCGATGCAAATTAAGTGTTTCACGGGTAAGCTCAATCAGGTGTTTATGAACCTGTTGAGTAATGCGATCGATGCGTTAGAACAGGCGGCGGATCATAAACCATCGGATTGGCAGCCGCAGATTACGATCGCAGTCATGATTGGGAAGGGCGATCGCGCTGAAATCATCATTCGCGACAATGGTACAGGAATTCCCGAATCGATTCAAAACCAGATCATCACTCCCTTTTTCACCACTAAACCCATCGGCAAAGGCACAGGATTAGGCCTCTCCATTAGCCATCAAATCATCGTGGACTACCATCAGGGCACATTCCAATGGTCATCGATTCCCGGTGAAGGAACGGAATTTCACATCACGATTCCGCTGCACTTGACGGACACCGCCACGCTCAATAACCGGACTCTCTTCGCTCAAACTTAACCAGGGGTTTCCCCAGGGGACAGCAGGGCAATCATCAGGCATTCCCAAGCGAGGCGGGGCTGTCCGTAGCCGAGAAGGGCGCGGCGGGTGGCTTCAAAGGCGGCGAGGGGTTCCGGGTCGTGGTGTTGCTGCCAATGTTCTTGCTGCCAATAGTCGAGGAACCACAGTTGAGTTTCAGGCTCTAGATCGCTGGCGAGGGTTTTGGCCCGCAGGAGGGCATTGGTGACAGTGGTGGGGGGATGACGGATCAGGTTGAGGAGTTCCGGGGCGAGGGTTTGCCGTTGTTCCCAGGCGAGGAGGGCGGCTCCGGGGCTGCCTTGGGCGATCGCTAACAACGCCTCATCGGCGATCAGGTCATCAATATCTGCCTGTTCCTGACGACGGAGCACCTCGGTTAAATCCGCCCGCGACAGGCGATAAAAGGGAATCCGCTGACACCGTGACACCAGCGTGGCGAGGAGATTTTCCGGACTGGGGGCGATCAGGATTAACGTGGCTTGGCCCGGTTCTTCGAGGGTTTTAAGTAGGGCATTGGCGGGGCCTTCGGCCATGGTGTGGGCCGCTTCAATCACCACCACCGATCGCGAGGCTTCTAAGGGTGGGCGGGCGAGGAAGTGGGTGATCTCCCGGATTTGCTCGATGCGAATTTGGGGCGGGGTTTTCCGTTTGACCCCGGCGGCGGCGGCTTCGGCGGGGGAGAGGAGTTTGCCTTGGTGTTGATAGGTGGGGGAGACCCAGAGGAAATCGGGGTGATTTTGCTCTCGGACTTTGCGCTCAATGGCCAGGGCACGTTCCGGGGGACGGTGGTGGCTCAGGAGCAGGGTGGCGAAGCCTTGGGCGGCACGGCGACGGCCAACCCCGGCGGGGCCCGCAAAGAGGTAGGCGGGGGCGATGCGATCGCAAGCGATCGCCCGCTCCAACAGTTCCACCGCCGCCCCCTGGCCCACTAACTCCGCAAAGGGTTCTAACATCCCTCAGCGCCTACGCACCACCCCAACGGGCCCGATAGGGACGAATATCCAAATGGATCAAATTCGGATAGCTGCGATAGATGCCCATACCACCGGGCCAATTACCCAAGCGTGATGCTATTTGCCGCCCCGACATCCCAGAACGCAGCAGATCCACCGCCTCACCGGTTTTATGGCGCGAATATCTCGCCCCACCCGCTCGGCTATTCCACGGCTCCGGCCGATACCAACTCGTCACCGTCATCGGAAAACCCCCTAAACGGGCCCGCACATCCTCCAACCGTTGCGCCAACGCCAGGATGTTATCCACATGGGACTTATGTTTGGGAATCCGTTCACCATTGTGCAGCGCCTCCCGCCAGGTGAAATTGCCATTGGGCAAAATCGGATCACTGAGGAAAAACGTACTCGTGTAGCCGGGGAGATTGAACCCATCGCCGCGATCGTTGGTTTGGGGGGCTTCGTCCTCCGGCTCCATTTCCAGCGGCTGCCCATCTTGCCAAATTTCGATGTGGTCGTTAAAGGCATACCAGGTATTAAACCCATTGAAGGTCACATTTAACAGCGCCGCTTTGACATGGTTGCCTTCTTCATCCCAACTGTGGAGGGGCAGTTGTTCCCCTTCTTTGATCTCGTATTTAAGATTGGCATCGGTGATCTGGCTGCTATCGACGGTGTCTTGCTTTAACACCGTGTCGCGAATAATTTTTAACGCCAGCGTCGGGACGGGTTGGCCCATGAGCAAGCCCCAGGTTTGCGGCCCCACAATGCCATCAACGGTGATCGACTTTTGGCGTTGGAAGGTTTTCACCATTTCCGCGAGGCGATCGTCATAAATACCATCGATCGCTGCCCCCAAACGATATTCTAAATAGCGCACCGCCACCCCATCGGCATGGTTGGGGCGTAAAATCGGCTGGGACTGAATTTCATCTAAGGCTTTCCAGGTCAACACCACCGGCCGGCCCGCTGCATTAATTCCCACCAACTGGTGAAAGCGTTGGGTCGCCGATTCGGTGGCGGGGCCCGTGAGTCCATCCTCAACCAGAGCTTGATTGTTCGCGTCGGTGATTTGCAGTTGATTGAGGGCTTTTTGCAGTTTAAGCACTTGGGCATCGCTGCCTCTGGTGCTGGTACTGCCGCCGGTGCTGCCGCCGGTGCTGCCGCCGGTGCTACCGCCGGTGCTGCCGCCGGTGCTGGCTTCATTGGGCAGTTTTCCGGCGAGGCCTTGGACGATCGCATTCACCATTGCCTCGGTGTTGTACAGCTTCATATCCTTTTCAGAATCAATGAAGCAGCATTCAATCAAAATGGCTGGCATATTGGTAGACCGCAGCACATACAGATGGGCCCCATCTTTAACCCGCCGATTCGTAAAACCAAGCCGCACGATATTATCAAGCACCGGCTGGGCAATTCGACGGCCCGAACTGCTAATCGCATACACTTCTGTCCCATTGGCGGAACCATTAAAGGCATTGAAGTGAATCGAAACATACACGTCAACATTGTTGGCATTGGCGGTATTGACCCGCTTGCGGAGTGAATCCATCACACTGGTTGCACTGCTGGGCGTACAGTTGACCGCTTCATGGCCAACGGCGCGCAGTTTATTGATTACTTGTGTACCCACTTCCTTGGTGAGACGGTCTTCACTGCCATAGCGTGACGATGCACCAACGTCGGGCGGGGCATTATGTCCCATATCAATGCCAAACTTCATGGGTTGCTCCTTATCCAGTCAATTGAGGTTAATGGGGATGAGTTGTCCGAAGACATCACAATATTAGGATTACCACGGAACCTCGGAAACAGTGTGTTGGCTTAATATCACTTTGTGCGAAATCCGTGCGTTGGGAATCGGGTGACAGGTGCGATCGCTACCAATTCAACGCCTCCACAATCAAATCCCCCAACAACACCGGATCAAACGGCTTCGTGAGCACCGCCTTCACCCCCAATTCTGCATAGCGGCGCTGTTCAGCCGCCTGCACCTTCGCCGTCAGAAAAATCACCGGAATTTCCTGAGTCTTTGAATCAGCCTGTAATAGCTCCCAGGTGGCAGGGCCATCAAGATCGGGCATCATCACATCCAGCAAAATCGCATCCGGCATCTGATCACAGGCCAACTGAAACCCTTCGGTTCCCGATGGTGCAGTAATCACTTCCCAGTCTTGATTAATTTCTAAGCTCAGTTGAGCGACTGCTCGAATATCTGCTTCATCATCAATAATTAGAATTTTGCGAGTTCCCATGGTTTAACGCTCAATAGCCCCAAGGATAGAATTGTACCAAGCTTGGTCAAATTCCTTGCAGGTCTAGGCAACTGTATTACTGTAGACACTCGATCGTGACGGGGGAAATCGATTGGCCCCTCTAGCTTTGCCCTAGGGGAGCCAATCGAGCAGTAATTGGGTCACTTGCTGACAGTCAAAGGGTTTGGGAATAATGCCATAAATCCCCATTTCCCCTAGGGCCTGGCAGTCACTGGCCCGAACGCGATCCAACATGACGGCTAAAACGATGTTGTGTTGGGTCGTTAACTGCTGAAAGCATTTGAGGAGCTTATGTTCAAGGGACAGGGTAAAGGGCAGATTCAAGAGGATGACTTTGGGCATCAAGATGGGAATCAGAGCAAGCCCTTCATCATAGGAATGGGTTAAATAGACCTGCCATGTCGTTGTCAGTTCTAGGCTGGTTTGGATAATGGCGCGGATATCCGGTTCAGGCTCAATCACTAAAATGTCACAGGCAGGGGTGAGGGCATGGTCAGAGAGCACAGGACAATGAGATGGCTGGAAAGGAAACCGGCAATAGGGGGGGCTAGTCGTTGCGGAAATCATTAAATCCTTCTTCCTCATCTCCCTAATGACTAGATTGGATGGCTTACGTCAGGAACTGGATGTAACACTCGTCACGATTCAATGTAATAAAGGTCACAATAGGGGCAAAGTTGTGAAAATCCTGTGAAGATGATGGGAAAATAGGGCCAAATTGATGTTGCGCTGTGTTGTTTTTGGCGTGGGTGTGATAATCCCATTGAGGCGACCTGGGGCTAGGGTTGGTTATGGGTGAGAGCGTCTTTTGTCTCCCGTGGGAAGCGGCGGCGGGAAAGGATGTCACGTTTAAGGGGTGCCGTCATGTCAGATCAGAATACGCTTTTGACCCAAAAGGTGGCCGCAGGTTTGCTGCTGTGGTTGTTTTTTGGGATCTCGTTGACGACGTTGGGCTATCCGTTGCTGTTGAATATTGTGGTGGGGGCGATCGCAGGTGGTGCAGGGATTTGGATCATCACCTGGTGGCACGACACCAGCCCGCCCACCCTGTCCGAAGACACCAGCGAAGAAAGTACCTGGGGGTTTAGCTCCCTGTCTCCCCTCGTGCCCAATCGTCGTAACACCCATGCCCCCGGCATTGAAGAAGCCCAACGATTGCGCATCGAAGCCGAAGCCCGCCGCCGCCAAAACCCTAACCGCCGCCGCCAATTTTTCGCGATTCCGAGGGTCTTTCGCCGTCGAGGTCGGAGCCGCCGCCGTTAGGGAAAATCCTGGAAATATCCGGTGCTTTCGGCTCTGAAGTCAGAGAATCCAACAGGTTCACCCGAAACTTTTTTAAAATGGTTAGGAGAACGGAGCCACCCATGCATAGATTATGGGTACTTCGTCCCGATGGGTTCTTTGGGAACCGTTGTAGTTAAGGAGATTGAATGTTTAAGACTGTATATCAGGCAACTCGGCGAATACGCTTTTTAAAATCCATTGTCGTCATTGGCTTAATTGTCTTACTCAGCTTTGGCCCTGCGTCCGATGCGTTGGCGGCTCGGAGTGGGGGACGGATGGGCGGTGGCTCGTTTCGGATGCCCAGTCGTTCGCTGCCGAGTCGTTCTGCACCGATGAGTCCGGCGGGGGGCGGCTACGCACCGCGAGGCATGGGTGGCGGGTTTGGTTTTCCGTTTCTGATTCCGTTTTTCGGGTTTGGGGGCGGCTTTGGTGGGCTGTTCACGATTGTGATCGGTTTGGCGTTGGTGAATTTCATTGTCAATGCGTTCCGCAATAGTGGCTTTGGTGGTGCGGAGGGCGATCGCACTCCCTCAAAAGTCTCCGTGGCCAAAGTCCAAGTGGGCCTCCTCGGCTCCGCCCAAGGCCTCAAAACGGAACTCGAACAATTAGCCCAGAACGCCGACACCGGCACGGCCAACGGCCGCGCCAATGTCCTCCAAGCCACCAGCTTAGCGATTCTCCGCCATCCGGAACTGTGGGTCTACGGGGCCGCAGAGTCGCAATACACCGCCCTCGAAGCGGCCGAGTCCACCTTTAACCAATTGGCCCTCACCGAACGCAGCAAGTTCACCGCTGAAACCCTGTCCAATGTAGACAGTGCCCTCCAACAATTGGAACTCCAAGTCAAGACCCCACAGGAGGCCTTAGTGGAGCAAGGCGAAGTGGGAGAATATCTAGTTGCGACGATTATTGTGGGAGCCGTGGGCAAGCTGGATTTACCTAAAGTGACCGATGGGGACAGCCTCAAAACGGTCGTGCAGCAGCTTGGCAGTGTGGGAGGCGATCGCCTTTTGGCCGTCGAAATTCTTTGGACACCCCAAGCCGACGGCGATACCCTGTCCACGGACGACATTTTGGCCAACTATCCCAACTTGACCCTGATTTAACTGCAAGATTTAACTGCAAATTGATGCCTCAGACTTGGCCGTCCGGTCAACCTCTGTTCACAGTCAAAACCCCCCGATCAATCATGATCGGGGGGTTTTGATGATGCGGAACGCGAGACTTGAACTAGGCTAATGCCGTTCATATCGTCCGAAACGCTTGAGAACATGTCACCCTAACCATCTACCGGAATCTACCAATTAATCAATCTGGTAGATAAATGGTAGACACTAATGCAACGAAAAACGGTAAATCTAACGACGATACCCCCATTAGTAAATCTAATGAATACAAGGGGTATGCTGATACACTTGAACTCTACAAGCGTAAGGCTAAGGATTGTCCCAAGGGGGTACGTTTGAAACTGCAAAAATCTAAATTTTTGATGATTCAATTCATTAACCCTGATACAGACAAAATCACGGTTAAGTCTAGCGGTGAACAATTTGATGACGCTGGCATTATTAACGCTGTAGATAAATGTTGGAAAATTAGTCAAGCGTTAACAGAGTTTACCGTTAGCGGGGATTTCTGGAATTGGTATGAGGAAACGATACTATAGCGTTTTCGTGACTCATGAGGCAAGTGGATCAATACCCCTTCTGGTATTCCTATGAACAAATCTATGCCACTGAAGAGCTTGACTTGATGCCATCCTTCCTCCCAGAGTAGCTTACTGGTTAAGGCGACAATCGTTGAGTCTAGGGGAAACATTGTCAACCGTTTTAGGTTGCTCCCTTTCTGCTTTTTTTGCTCCTTCTTCAGGTCTTCATACAAGTCGATGAATATCTTTTTTCTCTCAACTTACTCGCTTTGGAAAACGTAGATATATCCATCCCTATTCCTCGGTTGTTCAACCTTTTGAATAGGTCTCTCATACTAGTTACGCTCTGATCCATGGCAAAGGATAACCATGTTGATACAAAAGTTTGCGTATTGAGGACTGGATAATCATCTTGCGGCAGTTTTCCGAGATGTTTTTTGACGATTGCAGGGAAATTAGATAAAATGGTTCTAACTTTTTTATTGGATTTACAAGCTCTCATTTTACTAAATTGAGAGCTTCTTTTTTTGTTTTTCTTCTGGCATTCAACACTTCTGCATTTAAGGAATTCAGAAATAGGTGTACACCCTCAAAGATTGGGGGTGTTTTTTTTGCGATCGCTGTTGTGGTCGTTACCAGATGATTGTCCTGTAACCGCGTTAGCTGTCCCACAGAGAGACATTCCCTCTGGCAACAAAGAAGAATGGGTCACAGACTAGCGAACACAGTCGATGGGGTAAGCGTAGGCACGGAATGGACGTAGGGAATGAGTACCGTAGCGACCGTTAACGGTGTGAGTGTCTGTGATACGCTCTCCCACTGCCTGAGAGAATGCCTCTGATTCATCATCGGTGCTTATTCCCTGTACCACTGGTAGCGTCTACCAGATTACCAATGGGTATAATGGGCTTAGTAGATTTTTGGTAGATGGCAAAAAAAATAGCCCTAGCAAATCGCTAGAACTATTGACCTTAAAGGGTTTACTGTTTATGCGGATGGCGAGACTCGAACTCGCACGGGCAAGCCACACGCCCCTCAAGCGTGCGTGTCTACCAATTCCACCACATCCGCTTTTGGTTGCAGTCAACTTTCGTCAACGAGAAACTAGCATAACACAAGTTTTCTGCAATGACAAAGCCCTTTTTTGTTACGGTAGAGGGTGGAATTTGGATGGCTGAGGACGAAATCTGTGACTGTACGAGTACGAATTGCACCAAGCCCGACCGGGAATCTCCACATCGGAACGGCTCGAACGGCTGTGTTTAACTGGCTGTATGCCCGTCGCCAGGGGGGGACGTTTATTCTCCGGATTGAAGATACGGATACGGAGCGATCGCGCCCTGAATACACCGAAAATATTCTCAGCGGTTTGCAATGGCTGGGGTTGCAGTGGGACGAAGGCCCGATCCACCAATCCGATCGCCTCGATCACTATCGCCAAGCGGTGCAAACCCTGCTGGACAAGGGCCTCGCCTATCGTTGCTATTGCACGCCGGAGGAGTTGAATGCGTTGCGCGATCGCCAAAAAGCCCAAAGCCAAGCCCCCCGCTACGACAACCGCCACCGCACCCTCACCCCCGACCAAGAAGCTGAATTTGTCGCCGCTGGGCGCAAGCCGGTGATCCGCTTCAAAATTGACGACGATCGCCAAATCATTTGGGAGGATCAGGTGCGGGGCAAAATGGTGTGGCAGGGGCGCGACCTGGGCGGCGATATGGTGATTGCCCGGACTCCGGCGGGGGATGAACCCTTTGGGCAACCCCTCTATAACTTGGCGGTGGTGGTGGATGATCTGGAGATGCAGATCAGCAATGTGATTCGCGGTGAAGACCACATCGCCAACACCGCCAAGCAAATCTTGCTTTACGAAGCCCTCAGCGGGACAGTGCCGACGTTTGCCCATACGCCGCTGATTCTCAACACCGAAGGGCGCAAGCTCTCGAAACGGGACGGGGTTACGTCCATTGATGATTTTCGGGATTTGGGTTTTACGGCAGCGGCGATCGCTAACTATATGTGTCTCCTCGGCTGGACTCCCCCGGATTCAACCCAGGAACTGTTTACCCTAGACGAAGCTGCCGCCCAATTTGACCTCGATCGCGTCAACAAGGCCGGGGCCAAATTCGACTGGGACAAACTCGATTGGATCAACAGCCAATACCTCCACAGTATGCCCATCCCTGAACTCACGGATCTGCTCATCCCCCACTGGCAACAGGCGGGCTACGCCATTGACCCCCAAGATCGGGACTGGCTCGAACAACTCACCGCCCTCGTGGCTCCCAGCTTGACCCGCTTACCCGATGCCGTCGCTGAAGCGCAACTCCTCTTTGGGGACAGCCTCAGTTTTGATGAAAAAGCCACCGCCCACCTTCAACAAGCGGGCGTGAAAGAAATCATCACCGCCGTTCTTGATGCCCTCAACAGTGAGGAAGAGTTCAGCCTCGACCGTGCCAAGGCCTTAGTGAACACCGTGACCAAAACGGCCAACGTCAAAAAAGGGTTGGTGATGAAGTCGATGCGGGCGGCGTTAACCGGGGCATTGCAAGGCCCGGACTTGATGCAATCTTGGGTGTTGCTCCATCAGCAGGGGCGCGATCGCACCCGTCTCCAGCAAACCCTCGCCCATCTTGAAGCCTAATGTCCCCCAGGAACGCTTAACCCAGCGCGTTAAGCGTTCCTGCTGTTCACTCCTTGTCGATTACCATGAACTCGCCTCAAGCCGCCGACCTCACCCCCATTATCGAATCCCTTGGCATTCCGCAGATTCAGCGCCATCTATTCCTCTGTACTGACCCAACAAAGCCGAAATGTTGCCCCAAAGAGGATAGCCTCACCGCCTGGAATTATTTAAAAAAGCGGCTTCAGGAGCTTGGCCTCGATCGCCCCACCGAACTTCGCCCGGACTGCATTTTCCGCACCAAAGCCGACTGCTTACGAGTCTGTACCCAGGGGCCGATTTTACTCGTCTATCCCGATGGGGTGTGGTATCGCAACGCCATGCCGGAGGTGATTGAGGAGATTATTCAACGCCATGTGCTCAAGGGGGAAGTGGTGGCAGAGTATGCGATCGCTCAACATCCCCTCCCCGATCCACCGCCCTCACCCTCCGTATGATCCCGGTATAATTGCCTCATCAACAATTAACAGGTCTACGCGATAATGAAGAAAGGTGATAGATATAGCGCACTAGCCAAGGCAGTTAGGATATTCAGAAACTCTGAAACAAGGGGCTTAAGCCCCTTGTCTGTTCTCAAAAATTTGTCCACTGCTCTCAATCCCCATTGACCAGTGATCTTCAAGAGTATTCTTCAGAATTTCAGTGATTAATGGTTTGACGCAGAGATGAACCGATATCCATTCATCACCATTCAGGGTTAATTTCACATCATCTTCGCAACACAATCACAACATTGACAGAGGGTCAGAATCATGAAGGAACCAAAACGATTGGCTAAAACAAAACTTTTACTGGTTGATGATGACCCAAACCTGATTCTTTTGGTGAAAGACTATCTCGAATTTCGAGGCTATGAAGTCATCACCGCTGAGAATGGTCGGATTGCCCTAGAGATTCTTGAAGCGGCCGATCCAGACATGATCATTTGCGACATTATGATGCCGGAAATGGACGGCTACACCCTCGTTGAAAAGGTGCGGAGTAATCCAAAAACCAACTGGATTCCGTTCCTGTTCCTGTCTGCTAAGGGCCAGAGCCAAGACCGGGTGAAAGGATTAAGCCAAGGGGCGGATGTGTATATGGTGAAGCCCTTCGAGCCGGAAGAATTGGTGGCTCAAGTGGAATCGTCCCTCAAGCAAGCGGATCGGTTGAGCCAACATTACAAAGGCACGGACGCGCCGCCGACGATCCATGTGCCCCATGATGTGAATCTGACTCCGAAGGAACTCGAAGTGGTACAAATGGTGGCCCAAGGGATGTCAAATCGAGAAATTTCGGTGCATCTCAACGTCAGTCAGCGCACGATTGAAAGCCATGTGTCTAATATGCTGAATAAAACCAGCTTGAATAATCGCACGGAGTTAGCGCGGTGGGCGATCGAAAGTCATCAGGCTTAAACACGTTGCGATTCAACCGGCTCCGTGTCCCGATCAAATGGGCCGATCGCGGCACAATCCGGCGCTTGATGATTTTGGGTGGACTGTTGATCCTATTGGGTTTAGGAGGGTATCGGGCGATGATTTGGATACCGGGCCAGAGTTATCGCGGCGAGTTGCCACCGTTGACCCCAGCGGTGGAGGCGTTGGCGGTGGAGTTGCGCACGGAGGTGGAGGCGATCGCATCTCGGCCGCACAATTATGTCGCCTATCCCGAATTAGTCCGGGTCGCGCAATACCTCGAAACCACCCTCGCCCAAACCGGCTATCCCGTGGAAGTGCAAGAATACAAGGTCGCAGATCAAACCTTTCAAAACCTGATTCTCGAAATTCCCGGCCAGACGAAACCCGATGAAATTGTGGTGGTGGGGGCCCATTATGATTCCGTGGTGGGTGTGCCGGGGGCGAATGATAACGGGTCAGGGGTGGCGGCGGTGCTCGCGATCGCCCGTCGCCTGGCCAATCAAGGGAGCGATCGTACCCTCCGCCTCATCGCCTTTGCCAACGAAGAACCCCCCTTTTTCTGGACCGATGACATGGGCAGCCTCGTCTATGCCAAACGCTGCAAAGCCCGCCAAGAAAAGATCGTCGCCATGGTCAGCCTCGAAACCCTCGGCTACTACGACGACACCCCCGGCAGCCAAACCTACCCCCTCGGCCTCCTCGATCGCATCTATCCCATCCAAGGCAACTTCATTAGTTTCGTCGGTAACTTCGCCTCCGCTGCCCTCGTGCGGCAGGTGGTGGGCGCATTCCGCACCGTGGCTCAATTTCCCTCGGAAGCGGCCATCCTGCCCAATGCCGTCGCTGGCGCAGGCTGGTCAGATCATTGGTCATTCTGGCAACAGGGCTATCCCGCCCTGATGGTCACCGACACCGCCCCCTTCCGCTATCCCCACTACCACACCCTCGACGACACCCCCGACAAACTCAACTACGATCGCTTTGCCCGCGTCGTCCAGGGCTTAGAAGCTGTCATCCAAAGCCTGATCAATAATTGACGTACTCCCCCGCATAAATGACGGGGGATTCTGGGTTCAGACAGCAATTGCAGGCGTAGCCCGTCTTATCTTGCCTAGCCCAATGGACAACGCCCTGCCCATAAGGTGCTCACCCCGGAATTTTACTTCGCGCTAGCGAACGCTTTTATTGTATCACCACCGAATCAATTCGGTTATTCGCTTATATCCCCCGAATAAAATTCAGGGGGCTTTACGCATCACGCTCGTAATAGCGGATGACTGGCGCAGGGGAATCTGGATGATGAACGTGCTGCCTTGTCCTAACGTAGAGTGGCAGAGGAGTTTACCCTGATGTTTTTCCGTCACAATTTGATAACTAATTGATAGTCCTAGCCCCGTGCCTTTGCCAATGGCTTTAGTGGTGAAAAAGGGATCAAACAAACGGTTTTGGGCGGCTGCATCCATGCCTGGGCCGTTGTCTGCGATCGCCACCTCTACCCACTGGGTTTCTAAAACCCTGGTGCGAATCGTAATCTGATCGGGGTGCGCCTTGATCCCATCCACAGAACGAGTCAGACTCATTTCATCAAAACCATCGATCGCATTGGCCAAAATATTCATAAAGACCTGATTCAACTGACCCGAATAGCATTCCACTAAGGGTAATTCGCCATACTCTTTTATCAACTGAATCGCGGGGCGATCGCTTTTAGCCTTGAGGCGATGTTGCAGAATCATCAAGGTACTATCAATCCCCGCATGAAGATCCACTTCTTTAATATCCGCCTCATCCAATCGCGAAAAGGTGCGTAATGATTGGACAATTTCTCGAATTCGCTCACTTCCCACTTTCATCGAGGCAAGTAATTTCACAAAATCTGCTTTGATGTAGTCTACATCGAGTTCTTCAAGTTGTTCTTGGAGTGCGATCGAAGGGTTGGGATATTCTCGCTGATAGACTTCAAGAATTTTGATGAATATGGATACATACTCATTGGCATAGGTTAAATTGCCATAAATAAAATTAATTGGATTATTGATCTCATGGGCTAACCCAGCGACTAATATCCCCAAACTCGACATTTTTTCGGCTTGAACCATGCGAGTTTGAGCCTTTTGTAAATCATGCAATGCTTGGCGCAGTTCAGCGGTGCGTTCGGTCACTCGTGTTTCGAGTTGTTCGTTGGTTTTTGCCAAGGCCGCAAAGGATTCCTCTAATTGTTGCACCATCCGGTTAAAGGAGTCAGACAATTGGGCAATTTCATTAATCTTAGACGTGTCTAACTGTTGCGATATTTTGCCCGTGGCGATGTTTTGGGCGGCGCGATTGAGCTTGAGAATGGGCTGACTAATCCAACGCGAGGTGTAAATACCGAGCCAGGTTGCGATCGCTAATGCCACCCCACAGAGCACAATGGTTGTGCGCGTATTGGCATTGATTTGCGCCATAAAATCCGACTCTGGCATCACCACCACAATCAGCCAATCTAAACCCTGGAACTCTAACGGAATAACCCGGACAAACTGCCGCTCACCCTCTAGGGTGTAGCGAAATTGGACCGGCTCGGTTAGTTCACTAAAATCGGCAACCTGTTGGGTGAATGCAGCCACTGTTGACTGAATCGCGGGGTATTGACTTTGACGGGCCGAAAGCCGCTCCACCTCCCCATCGGGGTCATCCCCTGGAATATAGGGCTTTTCGGTGGTGGATGATGCCACCAATAGCCCCGATCGCTCCATGATAAACGTTGTGCCATGGGGGGAACCGGGCACAGATTTGAGAAACTGACCTATGCCCGTGAGGAGGTAGTCCACCGCCAGCACGCCCTGAGGATTTCCCGACCCATCAAAAATCGGGTGGGTGGCGGAAATGCCAATCTGGTTATCGATAAAAATATAGATATCACTCCAACTGGGTGCTCCGGCAGCGATCGCATCCTTGTACCAATCCCGACGGCGGGGATCATAATCGGGTTCGGAATACAACAACTCCGTGCGTTGCCCCTGATCATTCGTCAGCCAACTTTGAAAATCCCCCGGCACAAAATTCGGCGTGCCCTCAATCGTCACCGCTGCGGGTTCTGATTCTCGCCCCGCCCCAATGTACCCCCCTTGGGCACTGGCAAAATAAATATATTGCACATCGGTATAGACCCGAATTTGTTGCCAAAAGCGACGTTCTAAACCGCTGATATCTGTTGTGTTTAAGACATTAATTCGTAACGATTCAGCATTAAAGGTATTTAACTCGACAGGTTTTTCTAAATAATTATTCAGGTGTTGAGTAATGCGATTTTCAACCTCAAGTTGCAGTTGTTGAACTAGATCGTTCACTGCTTTTTGGCCATTGCGGAGTGAGAGCCAGCCGGTTAAGCCCACAGCCACAGTAATTTGCAACAGAAAGGGCACGATCAAAATTGATCGTAACGGAATTTTCATCGCAACTATGGATGATATTGAATTAATATTTTTTTCAGACATAGGAATGAATTAAATGACGTTTTAATTGATCTTGATTGATCTTGCAAAATAATTACCCTGGATCGCTTTTCCTTAATGTCCTGCAAACAAAAAGCAGAATCCTCAGGAAATAATGCACCGGATCGGGATGAACGCACTGGATAGGGTGGGCTGGATACGGTTGAGATCAAAGCGAACCGTCACCATCCGTTTACCAATGATGGCACATCAATTATGAAGAGAGTCTGAATCCTTCCGGTGCGATCGCGCTCCTAGTGCCGTGTCAATACTTAGTATTTGGATCGTTTTAAATGTTCAACGCTCCATGGGATGGTGCATTATGCTTCGCTAATAGCACCCGACAGTCAACCTAATTCTTATCCTCGACGTGCCTCTAATGGACTGTCTAGCCTCAGATGGCAAGTAACTTGAAGACTGAGCGAAGTCGAAGTCTGGTGCTCCGGGGTTCGACGACCCTCATCTCTCTGGATAACAACTCACCTTTTTAAGCTAGACAGTCCACTAGTCTGCGGTTCCGGCTTGAATTGATTCGACGCTCGCTTTGATTTCATCGAGGGTTTTGAGCACTAAGCGTTTCGCCTGTAACGACCAACCCCAGCGTTGGATTTTAATGGCCAGAAAAAAGCCGATCCCCGTGGCGAGAAAATCTAGGGGTTGCTGGGCTGAAATGCCAAATAATAATCCCAAACCGCCAATTCCCCAACAGGGCAGGGCTAACACTTGGCGATTCGTTTCGACGATTTGGGCGAGGAAATGGGTGGGAATTTCGGCGGCGATTTGATCCCGGATGGCCTGCTGTTGGGGATAGGGAACGACGAAGCCAAATTTGCGGCGCAATTTTTCGATTTTGCGGGCTTCGGTGCTGTATTCCGTGAGTTGGTCTTCGGCGAGTTGGATCAAGTGTGCGGCTGAACTCATAGGTTTTGGCGAGTGGGGGGATGGAAAACGCAATGACGGGGGAGCGATCGCACTGTCAGTAACGTTATGGGGACAGGAACAACGAAAAAACAGGGTTTCAGCCCTGATTGATGCGAAGACGCATTGCGATCGCGCCGAGGCTCAATCCCTCAAGATCGGTCACTCTAGTATACCCGGCTCTTGATTCCCATTGATGCGATCGCCCCTCAATTCACCGTCCGGTAGGGTGCGTTAGGCGGTGATTCATGTCAAATCTCATCAATTAGTGTTCATTCCGCCGTAACGCACCATTGTGCTAACACTATAAATCTCTTACGTGAATACCGTGTACGATGCCACCTTCTGCATCAAATCGTGGTTTGATAATTGAGAAGTAACGCTCATCATTTTGCTCGTACTTCTTGAATGTGGCATAGGCGATTAAATCAGCAAGTTGAATCAATCGAGATGCTTTTGAGTCGAGAAAAAGAGGAACTTCCGAAAAGTTGCGAATAACCCCCCAGGTATAACCAACAGTTCTAAAATCTGTCGCTAGAGTTTGTATGGTTGTCTCATAAGTTGATTTATCAAAAATTATGATGCCGCGTTGAGTATCACCCTTTTTATGAAGTCGGATTAAGTATCGATCAAAGCGACTTGCGATTTGCTCGAATGCAACTTCTACGGGATCTTGAGGAGAAACCGAAGACTTGAGAACAACGCTGGCAAAAGCTCGATTAGAAGGGTGGGAAGCCGTCAACACCTGTAACGCATCTTCCATCGCACGCTCTCGCTCTTCTTTTGGATGCCCTCGCCATCGCCCCTTTCCCTTCAACATCGGGTTTCCATGTAGTTCCATCGAAGCAGGATCGGCCGGGTCGAAGCGAGCTGCAATTTTATCTAACTCTTGTGCAATCCAGTAACCTTGTCTTTCAAATGTACAAAATCCGGCTAACACAAAGAAATGTTGATTAGGGTCATGAACTGAGCCCGACTCATCGACATAAAGTAAGTACATTGAAAACGTCCACAGAAAGACAGCCAAGGAAAGACCATGCTTTCACGATCCTGAAAAGGACGGATCTCTCGGCTGTAAGGTCGATTATAGCTCATTCCTTTGTGTAGCTGTAAGCTTCCCCCGACTACGCTACGCTAAAGTCCGTTAGGGTGCGTTAGGCGGTGATTCATGTCAAATCTCATCAATTAGTGTTCATTCCGCCGTAACGCACCATTGCCAAGACACGTTTTAATTTGTGCAATATGAAGATGACGTAGGGCTGGCAATGCCCACCCTACAACTGCCGACAGTCTGCTTTGATTGTGTGTTGGAGTTCTGCGGCTTCGGAATTGCTTAAAATACCTGAAAATTTTGCGAGGGGGTGGGTTTGGCGTGTTGCTTTCACCCGATGCAAAAAATCGAGCATCACTTGCACTAAATCATCGGGGGCTTGTTCAAGTTCTTGGATCAATTGCTCACGGTTTGTCATCTGTTTAAGATTTTCCGGCAACCTAAGATAGATGATCCTAGTATATCCGACTGTTCAATTTACGATCTGTTGGGCATTTGGTTGATGATGTCCTGGGTTTGGACGGAAACGGTACAGACGCGCCGGATTAAATTAATGACGGTTTCTTTGTAGTCGGCGAATTTGTAGGTGTTGAATTGGTCACGGATGGTGGGGTCTTTGGGTTTCTTTTCTTTATGTTGGTCTAAGACCCATTCGATCGCGCTCCGATTCCCTAATTTATACTCCCATGCGATCGCAGGAATGCCCTGGATTGTGGTTTCGGCATCGAGGGCGATCGCGCCTTTTGTTTTGTCGGGTTTGAGTTTGGGTTTATTGAGTTGGCCGGGTTTGAGGGGGATGTCGATCTGTTGGAGGGGGTAGGGGTCGATGGTTTCGTAATTGAGGTGCAATTCCATCAATTGTTTGCCCCAGGTTGCCCACTGCCAAAAGTCATCATAGAGGGGCAAGCGGGGAAAGTCGCGTTTGAGGTTTTGTTCGTATTTTTGGCGGTAGTGGGGATGATGCAGGATGGCGTAGGTGTAATGAAAGATATCGATTTTTTGAAGGGTGGTATCGGTGTAATGGGTTTGGATTTGTTCTAGTCCCCAATCGGTAATATTATCGTGACGGTTTCCGTCTTTGTCGTAGCGATAGAGTGGGAGACATTGCGCGGCTGTGCCAACTAAATGAACATCGGGAATACAGTTAGTGCAAGTCACCATAAAGGGCGATTGTGTGCCTGAATCAGTGCAAAAAATAGATAAATTGTAAATATCTGAACTCGGAAAAAATTGGTTTATCAGCCCTGGCATTCTATTGAGATTCTTATCAAAATAGATGAATTTTTTAGAATATGGTCTATAAACAGACTTTCTGATTTTTGACTTTTCAATTTTTTTGGGAATTTTATTTTCAAGATCTTTTTTTAGTTCTCTGTCCCATTTTATTTTAGAATCGAGATCCTTCTCTTTTTTTTGCATTTGTTTCATGTAACATTCACAAAAAAATCTTATTTTTTCTGTTAGAGCTTTCTGAGATAAATCAAAAACCCATTCATCTCGTCCAGTTTCAACCCCTCGCGAAAACAACTGAAAAACCGCCTGATCCGATCGCCCCGCCTTCACTTCCTTATCAATCAACGGTAACAACTCATCAAAATCATTATCCGTCAAATTAATCCAATTATTCTTTTTATCCGGCCGCACATGGTCAAAATTTACATCTTGTATTTTTACGGATCTTAAAAAATCAAGTTTTTTATCTCTCAACTCATGAACATCAAATGGATGACAGTACGAAATCTTACATTTCTCCTGTGATGGCGTTTTAATCAAAAATCCGATCACGATTCCAGTCATTGCACTAATGCCGAAAATTGTATGCTGTTCCCCGATAAAAATCCCATCACGTCCTGATATTTCTCGAACATTGCCACCAAGATCGATAAAATACGCATAGGAAAATTCTTCTTGGACACATTTCCGAAATCCATCAAACGCACGAGAATCTAAAAAAGAAGAGTTTGTAATAAAGCAGATAATACCGTTTTGCAGCCGATCCGATGCCCAGCGATAAAACCGCACATACATATCATAGAGTGAGATTTTATTTTGAGCCTTTCCCTCTTTTACATAGGTCGCTTTCATCCGCTGATCAATCGATTTGTAAGGACGATTTGCGTTATCTTCATTAAAATTTGCTTGCCAAGCATTGTAAGGTGGATTGCCAATAATCACTGAAATTTCGCGATCGTTTTGGCGATTGATCCGTTTGGTATTCTCCAACGTCATCGCAAACAAATCCATCTGCTTGTAATGGTACGCCGTATGATCCAACGTATCCACCAGACAAATATTACTAAACTCCTGATATTCCCCCATCTTTTGCTGATAGGTAAACTCAATATTGAGATTCGCAATGTAATAAGGCAAAATCGCCACCTCATTACAATGAATCTCATGGAGATATTTATACTGCAATCGATGGGGATTTAAATACTCGATCAACTCCGTAATAAACGTCCCCGTCCCCGTCGCCGGATCGAGAATATTCACCCCCTCATCCTCCAACAACATCCCAAAATGTCGATCTAACAAAAAATCCGTACTCTCGATCATGAACTTCACAATCTCATTCGGCGTGTAGACAATCCCCAACCGATCCGCCGCCTTCGGATTGTACGCCTTGTAGAAATTTTCATAGATTACCTTGAGAAACTTTTGTTTCTCGTGATGATTGGGAATATTCACCGATTCCCGCTTAATCACCGCATAATAGGGTTCGATACTCTTCAGCGTATCCCGCCGCACCGAACGCGAAAAAAACGTATCAATCACCTCAGAGAGCGATCGCGCAATATTGTTTTCACGGTGAAACTGCGCCTCATTGAAAATATTCGTAAAAATATCCTCAGATAAAATGTGCTGAATCATCATCTCCGTCACATCCGCCGCCGACACCTCCGGATTAATCGACTGCTGACAAAGCGTTAAAAACCCCGCCCGCTTCGTTTGAAACGCCGGGTTATCCTGCGACGCTTGGGCAATGCGCGATCGTAACTCCTCCGCAATGGTTGGCACATCCGTCTTAAACTGCTCCAACGCCTCCCGAAACCCCTTCACCTCCGGCCGCACATAATTAATAAACTCCTGCAACAGCCGATCCAGCGCCGCCGCATCCTGCATCGACACCCGCAACTGCTCCCGCCGCGCCTGGATTAAAACCGCCGTTTGGGAATCCTCAAAAATGATGTTGTCCTGGGGGTAGCCCTTCGCGAACTTTTTCGCGATCTCCTCATCGAGATCGTCCTGTTCATCCTTACTTTCCCAATACCCCCAATCCAACCGCAACGCATCCTTCACCGTCCCATCAGGCCGAATCCGCAAATTGCGATATTCCAACTCCGGAATCAAAAGAAAATTCCGCGTTTTACAATATTCCCCCAACAAGGTCTGAAACGCGCCCCGAATCGATGACTCATTACTCGACCCCCCGTAACGCTTTAACTCAGCTAACTGACGTTGATATTGCGTGACCAACAGCTTCGACATGGCGCGATCTCCTTAAGTGAGACAATCCCTCACCTCACTTTAATCCCTCTCCCACAGGGCGAGGGCGTTCGGCTCCCCTCTCCTGCGAGCGAGGGGCCGGGGCAGAGGGGCCGCATCAATAGCAGGAAAGCCGTTCCTAAAGAATTACTGCAATTCTGAACGGGTCACGAGATTCGTCCATCAAGATAGAGTGTGAACCCTCATACCCTGCTGAATCACACCATGCTTGAACACGATGTCATCATTGTTGGCGGTGGCCTTGCCGGATGTCGCGCCGCCTTGGAAATTAAACGCCGTGATCCCAAGCTGGATGTGGGGTTAGTGGCGAAAACTCACCCGATCCGCTCCCACTCCGTCGCCGCCCAAGGGGGGATCGCCGCCACCCTGAAAAATGTTGACCCCGAAGATAGTTGGGAAGCCCACGCCTTCGACACAGTGAAGGGTTCGGACTATCTCGCTGATCAAGATGCGGTGGAACTGCTCACCCGTGAAGCCCCCGATGTGATTATTGACCTCGAACATATGGGGGTGCTGTTTTCGCGCCTGCCCGATGGCCATATTGCCCAGCGGGCCTTTGGGGGCCATTCCCATCAACGCACCTGTTATGCAGCGGATAAGACGGGCCACGCGATTTTGCATGAGTTGGTGAGTAATTTGCGATCGCAACAGGTCAAGGTGTACGACGAATGGTATGTGATGGACTTGATCCTTGAAGACAACGAAGCCAAGGGGATCGTGATGTACAACATTCTCAATAGCCATCTCGAAGCGGTGCGGGCCAAGGCGGTGATGTTCGCCACGGGGGGCTATGGCCGGGTGTTTAACACCACCTCCAATGACTACGCCTCCACGGGGGACGGCTTGGCGATGTGTGCGCGGGTGGGGCTGCCCTTGGAGGATATGGAGTTTGTCCAGTTTCACCCGACGGGCTTGTATCCCGTGGGGGTGTTGATTTCCGAGGCGGTGCGCGGTGAAGGGGCCTATCTGCGCAATAGTGAGGGCGATCGCTTCATGGCCAACTATGCCCCCAACCAAATGGAACTCGCCCCCCGCGACATCACCTCACGGGCGATCACCCTCGAAATCCGCGCCGGGCGGGGCATTCATCCCGACGGCAGCGCGGGCGGGCCCTTTGTCCATCTGGATTTGCGCCACATGGGGAAAGAGAAAATCATGAGCCGTGTTCCCTTCTGTTGGGAAGAAGCCCACCGCCTGCTAGGGATCGATGCGGTAGAGCAACCGATGCCCGTGCGCCCCACGGCTCACTATTCCATGGGCGGCATTCCGGTGAATACATCGGGCCAGGTGCGCCGCAGTGCCGATCATCTCGTCGAGGGCTTTTTTGCAGCGGGAGAAGCGGCCTGTGTGTCGGTGCATGGGGCGAATCGCTTAGGGAGTAATTCCCTTTTAGAATGTGTGGTCTATGGGCGACGCACAGGGGCGGCGATCGCGGCATACGTCCAAACCCGCAAACTCCCCACCTTTGACGCACAGACCTATTGCGATCGCGCCCAAACCCGAATGCGCCAACTCCTTGAACAAGACGGTGACCTCCGTTTAGGGGATTTGCGCCAACGGTTCCAAGACTGCATGAGCGAACATTGTGGCGTATTCCGCACCGCCGAGATCATGGAAGCGGGCTTAGAGAAAGTCCAAGCGTTAAAGGCAGAATACGGGCGAATTCAATTGAGCGATCGTACCCTCGCCTGGAATACGGAATTGATCGAAGCGATCGAACTCCAGCACCTGATGGTTGTCGGCGAAGTGATCCTCACCTCCGCCCTCCACCGCACCGAAAGCCGAGGTGCTCACTCCCGCGAAGACTTCCCCACCCGTAACGATCAAACCTTCCTCAACCACACCCTCGCCTACCACTCCGCCGCCGGTGTTGATCTCGCCTATATGCCCGTGGTAATCAACCGCTTTGAACCCAAAGAACGCAAATATTAAACAGTGGGCTAAGCCCAAAATAATCAGAACCCTTAATACTTTACGCATAAATCAATTAAAGTGTAATTTATGCGCAAAAAGTAGTACTGTACAAAAAATATAATTTGATATGCAATTTCAAAAAAATAAAAATCTTATTAGTTTTCAGGCTTCAAAAACTGAAATCTTTCTAAAAGAGATAAGTGAACAAAATAAATCTTTAATAAAACACTTTTTAAATTCTTTTGTCACAGATAATGCTTTGACTAGAAAACTTGTAAGCTTTCAAGGTAATAAAGTTCGTGCATATTACAGATGGTACAAATACAAGGAGGCTTTTTCCGCAGACTTAGTAGAATATCTTTTTCGTAAATACAGCGTGCCTAATGGTAAAATACTTGATCCTTTTGCTGGCGCAGGTACATCTTTATTTGCTGTTTCAGCCATGGGTTATTCCACAGAAGGCATTGAACTTTTACCTGTAGGACAAAAGATTATAACAGCAAACATACTCACTAGAAGTGATAAAACGCAAAAAATCATCGTTGTATTAAAAAAATGGCTACGTGAAATGCCTTGGAATCACCAAGGCAAAGCCAAAAATTTTGAGGTACTTCGCATAACTGACGGTGCATATTCTCAGATTACACATCAAAAAATCAGAAGGTACCTCAATGATTTAGAAAGCGAAGAACCTGAAACAAAAGAAATATTATTTTTTGCACTTTTATGTATTCTTGAATCAATAAGCTACACAAGAAAAGATGGTCAATATCTTCGCTGGGATTATAGATCGGAACACAGATCTGGTAAAAGTAAGTTTGATAAAGGGAAGATTTATTCATTTGATGAAAGTATCATAAAAAAACTAAATGAAATAATAGAAGATATGAGTTACAAAAAGGATGCAATTGATTTATTTTCACTCTCAAAAGAAAATACACAAAACGGGAAAATCAATTTACACAAAGGCTCATGTTTAAATATTCTACCTAGTTTAAAAAATAATGCTTATTCAGGAATAAGTAGCTCAGGCAAGAAAGAGTGAACTATGTAACAGAATATTGAGGTTGTCGCAGATTGACATATTCAGTGGAGTGAGCGTTTTGTTGTGCCCGAGCATCAAGTCCAAAAATGACCTCACAAGCCAACTCCTTCTCTGACTCAAACATCTGACCAACCAACTCATCTCGCTTGAGATGCTGCCACTCCAACTCAATAGGATTCATCTCTGAACAGTAGGGGGGCAGGAAGAAAAGATAAAGCCCCTGAGCTTGCCAAGTAGCAATCTGGGCTTGAACAAGCTTGCTGGTATGAATGGAGCCGTTGTCCAGCACAATGACCCTTATCCGTCCGGTTTTCGAGAGGATGTCAGCGGCACTCTGGGCTTGCTGGTTCATCAAGGCGATGAAGTCATCGCTCTTAAAGCTGCCTAAAACCAGAGAGTAGATGAAGGTGACCAATGGCTGCCACAAACCGATGATGCTGAGCCTCTTGCCTCGCTTGCGAGTCTGCTCCTGTCGTTTTTGCTCACCTCGGAAGTAATAGCTGTAACTGGCGGCACTCCATAAACAACTGCCGGATTCGTCGCCGTAGAGCAAGTCAATCTCCCCTGCTGCCGCAGAGAGTTCGAGCATCTCTAAGTCTGCTTGCTTAATCGCCCGCGTTGCTGGGTCTTGGCGCTCTCGGTGACTCTGACGTGTCCGCTTCCATATCACCCCCTTTTTTTGAGCACCTGACGCAGATGGTCTGGGCTCAAGCTAATGCCTCTGTATCGTTTGAGTTTCTTGGCTAACTGTACGCTGTTATAGGTTCGCTTTTCTTCACGCAAACAGGTTTCTAGGTACACCATGTCGGCTTCTGTCCAGGTGCTCTTTTTTCCTCTTCCTGGTGCATCCCAGAGTCCGCCTAAGCCCTTTTCCTGCCAACGTTTGAACGTTTTCCTCACTGTCCCTACATTCCAGTGCAAGTGTTGGGCTATCTTTTCGACGTACCATCCTTGATGGCTGAGTCTCAGAGCTTCTGCACGGTCTTTGACTCTCTGTATTACTGTGGTTGCTTTCCTTAGCTCCCACAGGGTTCTTTCTTCCTCTGGGCTTAGAAATACTCTCATCCTTGCTCCCATAAGTACACCTGTTCTTTATACTCACTCTTTACATCTCTCAATCTACCTCTCTTTTTCTACCCTGGCCTACTTACGTATAAGCTTGTCTACTTGTAATAGAGGGATGATGAGGAAGCCTCAGATGAGACAAGTCACGCGGCGATTCGGACATAGCTAAGGGAAAGGTCGATTTTTTAAATCCAAGTAATAAGTTGATTTACCAGTCAGTCATCGATTTACGCTCTACAATTGATGCAATTAGCTCTTCTTCCAAAATCGTTTTCCTCTTTTCTAGAACTGCGTTCTTTGCGACTTCCATACTCGCTCGAATAATTTCGGCCTGACTTAAACCTGCTGCGGATGCCAGAATGTCATCCCAAATTTTCCAGTCCAACCGAAAGGTTATAAGACGCGATTGAACCAATTTTTTTGTAACTTCAGGACTAGGCAAATCGTATTGAATTACATCATCAAAGCGTCTATATAAAGCCTTATCTAGAAGATCAGGATGATTGGTTGCAGCAATAATTAAACTATCGCTATCATCATTCTCCAAAAATTGCAAAAAAGAGTTTAAAACACGTCGAATCTCACCAACATCGTTTTTGCTAGAACGCTGTGATCCAAGCGCATCAAACTCATCGAAGAAATAAACCCCGCGAGTAGACGACATTGCCTCAAAGATCAGCTTTAGTTGAGTTGCTGTTTCACCCATGAACCTTGTGAACAGTCCCTCATACAGCACTGTAAAGAGAGGGAGCTTCAGTTCTCCAGCGATTGCTGCGGCTGTCATCGATTTACCTGTTCCCGGTGCCCCTACCAAAAGCAGCTTACGACGAGGGTTCAGATTATGTTCTTTCAAGAGGGTTGAGTTTGCTTGTTCAGTTACAACCCTCATCAACCTTTCATACAATTTCTCAGAAAGTACCATGTCCGCTAGACGCAAATCCGAATATCGGGCAGACAGCAGGTTAAGTAAATCGCCCTTCGGCTGGATTAGAGGGACTGGCCCACCTTGCTTGTTGACAAACCGAGATCTTTGGTCTTTCGCTTGATCGACTAAATTCCGAATCTCCTCAGCAACTTTTCCATGTCCTTGACGGGCCTCATGGGCAGCAACCTGCATTGCAACAGTAAAAAACTGCTGCTCTTCACCTTGTATATGACTCTTCAAGAGAGCGATGACTTGACGAGCGGTAGACATAATACAGGATGGGCACTTGAGTAGAACCGTTTTCCATATAGTGCCTTAAAAAAACTCCTCTCGTTAAAAAAAGTAACAAATAATCACTTAAAAGCTTTATCGAGATTGCAACTTTAAGTGGTTAGGCGGGGACTTCGATGCGGGTATCGCTGCTCAGTTCAAAGACCTCGTGGATCGCGTTGAGGGCGGCGACCCCTTCAGCGGCGGCGACGACGCAACTGATTTTGATTTCTGAGGTGGCGATCATTTTGATGTTGAACTGTTGCGCGGCGAGGGCGGCGAACATTTTGGCGGCGATGCCGGGATGGCCCTGCATGCCCGCACCGACGATGCTGACTTTGGCCACATCGGTATCGATCGCTACTTCCCCCGCGTCCCAGGTGGAGACCATGGGCATCAGGACGGCGCGGGCCCGTTCCACATCGGCGGCGGCGACGGTGCAGGCGATGTCGCGGGTGGGGGTGTTGTTGATGATCCGGCAGCGTTGGGATTGGATGATCATGTCCACGCTGATCGATTCGGCGGCGAGGAGGCTGAAGATGTGGGCGGCCATGCCGGGGTGGTCGGGGATGTGGCGGATGGCGAGTTGGGCTTGGGAGCGATCGAGGGCAACGCCGCGCACAGGGGGGAGGTCAGCGACGGAGGCGGGATGGGTGAGGCTTTGTTGGAGGGTGGAGGTGCTGATCTCGAAGCTGTCGCAGAGGGCGGCGATCGCGCGATCGCAATCCTGCGCCCCAATCACACAACTCACCTTCACCTCCGAGGTGGAGATCATGTCAATATTCACCCCAGCATCGGCGAGGGTTTTGAACATCGTCGCGGCAATCCCAGGGCGGCCAATCATGCCCGCCCCAACGATGGAAATTTTCGCAATGTCGCGCTGAACGAGGACTTCGGCGGCATCGCTGGGGTGATGGTCGCGGAGGACGGGGGCGATCGCATCGGCCACGGCTTCGGCAGGGGTGAGCAAGCCTTGCACGACGGTAAAGGCGATATCGTTGGTGTTGCCCTCGTGGATCGACTGGATGATTAAATCCACATCGACGTTTTGGCGGGCGATTTCGCCGAAGAGTTTCGCTGCAATGCCGGGGCGATCGGGGACGCGCAAGAGGGCGACTTTGGCCTGATCGGTGTCGAATTCCACCGCATCAACGGCTTTGGTAATTTCAAGATTGTGGAGCGATCGCGCCTGGGGCAGCGGCGACACCACCCGCGTCCCCGGCTCATCCGTCCAACTGGACAGCACCACGAGGGGAATCCCATAGTTGCGGGCAATTTCCACCGCCCTCGGATGGAGCACCTTCGCCCCCAAACTCGCCAATTCCAGCATTTCATCGCTGGTGATTTCCGGCATCAATCGCGCCGTGGGCACGAGGCGCGGGTCAGTGGTGAGAATTCCCGGCACATCGGTATAAATTTCGCATTGGCTGGCCTGGAGGGATGCCGCGAGAGCCACCGCCGAGGTATCCGAACCGCCCCGGCCCAGGGTGGTAATTTCTAAATCCGTGCTGCGGGTGATGCCTTGGAACCCTGCCACGACGATCACTTTGCCTTCGTTGAGGTGACGGCGGAGGCGATCGGTTTTAATTTCTAAAATGCGGGCGCGGCTATGGTCGGATTCCGTGACAATGCCCACCTGTGCCCCGGTGAGGGAAATCGCCTCTTGCCCCAAGGCCTGCAACGCCATACTGAGGAGGGCGATCGTCACTTGCTCCCCCGTCGAGAGCAACATATCCAGCTCGCGGCGACTGGGGTTGGGGGTGATGTCGTTGGCTAAACCCAGGAGGGTATCGGTGGTTTTGCCCATGGCGGAGACAACCACCACCACTTGATGACCGGCGTTGACAGTGCGCTGAATCCGTTGGGCTACGGCTTGGATGCGTTCCACTGTCCCGACGGACGTACCACCATATTTTTGAACAATAAGAGCCATGGCGAAATCTAGGGGAGCAAGAGAGTCACGTTATTTTAACCCCTCACTTTAGCAAAGGATATCCGGGCTGATTCAAGAGATTTTGTGGCGAAATGGATGAAGCCTTGAGTTTGGTAGGGCGATCGCGGGGGGATGGAGCAGCGATCGCTTTAAATTTCGTAATGTATGGTGATGGACTATGGTGATGGACAATGGAGCCGCAATCTGAAGCCATGACTCCAACGCAGACAGTGGAAATTTAATTTCCCATTGTGTGAGTGAGCCAGAGGCTCACACTACCATGACATTGATCCTCGTGCGAGCTTCTAGCTCACTGCTCAGTCTTCACGTTTGAGCGGTATTCACCCAGATTTGGAATCAAAACTGAAGCCCCTAACCCCCATCCTCCGGATTTTTATGGCCCAACAACCAATAGGTTTTCATGTCGCCCCGCCCGCGCACATCGATCGTGCCGCGTTCTTCACAGTCGAACTGATCGGCGATTTTTGCGTAGGTGGTCGCGGTGAGTTGAATCCGTCCTGGCATCCCTTGGGATTCCATCCGCGAGGCAATATTCACCGTATCGCCCCAAAGATCATAGCTAAACTTGCGAATCCCGATTACCCCTGCCACCACCGGCCCGGTATGAATCCCAATCCGCAGGTTAATCGGTTCACCGTCAGGATAAGTGAAACTACTAATCGCTTCTTGAATATTGAGGGCAAAGTCTGCGATCGCACTGGCATGATCTTCAAAGAAAATCGGCAAGCCCCCCACCACCATATAGGCATCGCCAATCGTCTTAATCTTCTCCAAATGATGCCAATCCGCCAACTTATCAAATAACGAAAAAATCCGGTTTAATAAATCCACCAACTCCGTCGCAGAAAGGGTCGAGGATAAATGAGTAAACCCCACAATATCCGCAAACAACAATGTCACTTCGCTAAACTGTTCCGCCACCAACCCCGTTGATCGTTTCAACCGTTGGGCGATCGTATGGGGCAGAATATTGAGCAGTAATTGTTCCGAGCGATGTTGTTCAGCCCGCAAAGATTCTTCGGCTAAGCGTCGCTCCGTCGTATCCGTCGCCACCGAAAGAATTTCCACTAATTCACCCTGTTCATCATAAATTGGTTGATTCGCCCAAGTCACCCATAATCGCTGCCCATCGCTGCGAATATTCTCATTCTCATGGACTCGATTTTGATTGGGATTACGCACAATTTCGGCTAACATCTCGCGTAAATCATTACCCGCTTGATCTTGGGGGGCGATAATCGTTCCCATAATATTTTTGCCAATAATTTCCGCTTCAGAATAGCCAAAAAATTCACAACCACGACGATTAATAAAGAGTAACGTCCCGTCGGGTTTCCAGCGGATAATCGTCGAACTTACATTTTGAATGAGGTGGCGAAATTCTGCTTCGTTTTTGCGCAGGGTTTCTGCGGCCTTTTCCCGCTCGGTAATATCTTCGGCAATACAGAGAATATACCGAATATCACCATGTTTATCCCGTAATGGCAGTTTAATTAAACGCTGTCGAAGAATATCCCGATAGTGATCACGAATGACCTCATGTTCATGAATAATGGTTTCTCCAGAGGCGATGATCTTTTGATCTTCTGTGGTAAATTGTTCGGCAATTTCTGGGGTTTCTAAATCATAACTATTAAATCCTAATGTTTCTGTGGCTTTCAACCCGTAGAGTTTTTCAGCACCGGGATTCCAGAGTACATAACGAAAGTCATTTTTTGCATCTTTGACAAAGATGGCGAGGGGAATATTTTTAACGATGGTGTTGAGGAATTGTTGGGAGCGATAGAGGTCTTGTTCGAGGGTTTTACGTTGGGTGATGTCGCGGGCAACCCAGAGCACGGTGGTGTCGGTGATGGCGGAAATGGTGGCAGCAAACCACAGTTCGCACTGGGTTTGGGGCATGAAAACTTTGTATTCTGTGGTGATACTGACGGTGTTGGCGAGGGCGGTTTGGATATAGCCTAAAAACTCATCGGCTTGTTCAGGGGGAAAGAGATCATGGTTGGTTTTGCCGATCATGGTTTCGGCGGGTTGGATCAGGAGGGCGGGGTTGGTGGAGGGAATTTTGAGGTAGCGTCCGTCGGCATCGGTGATGAAGACGAGTTCGGTCATGGCGGCGAAGATGCCCCGTAATTCGACTTCGGCTTCGGCCAGTTTGGCGGTGCGGCGTTGGACTTGCTGTTCAAGGAGGGTGAAGGATTCGGTGAGTTGGCTGGACATGGCGTTGAAGGCCTGGGCCAGGAGTTGAATTTCGGTGATGCGACCATGGCGGACGGTTTGATCGAGTTTGCCAGCGGCGATCGCTTGACTGGCGGTGATCAAGCGGGTGATCGGGCGGGTGATCCAGCGGGAGGTGAGCAGACCGAGAAAAATGGAGCAGATCAGGGCTAGGGCGCAGAGTTGCAGGGTGGTGCGCGTGTTTGCATGGATGCGTTCCATGAAGTCGGCTTCGGGGACGACGACAATGATCAACCAGTCGAGACCTTGATCATCACCGAGGGGGGTGACTTGGATGAATTGCCGTTCGTTGTCGAGGAAGAATTCGAGTTGTTGGGGGCGGTCGAGGGTGGTGAGGTCAGGATAGCGTGTTTGGAGGTGGGTGGCGGTTTCGGAGAGGAGGCGATCGCTACTATTGATCGCTTTAATCCGCAAGGTTGTCCCGTAGGTCATCAAAAACGGTTGATCGAGGGTGGAACTGGCCACCAACAGCCCCGATCGCTCCATGATGAAGGCCTGACCCGATGCGCTAATCTCCAGGGTTTTCAAAAAATTCCCCAGGGATGCGAGTTGTAATTCAGCACTAAACACTCCGATCGGCTCACCATCAGGGCCATCGATGGGTTGACTGAGGGGGTGGGCGAGGGATTGGGTTTCGATGCGGGTGTAGATGTTGCCCCAGGTGGGGCGATCGGCGGCGATCGCTTCCTGAAACCAGAGTTGTTCGCGCACATCGATCAGCCGCGCCTCGGTCTGAGGCACTGCCTGAAGCTCCCCCGCCTGATCCCACTGCAACTGACGCAGGAACGGCGGGTTTTGGAGTTGTACCCAGCCCTGAATCGTGCCATCGGCCAACCGTTTGACGCTGATTAAATCCCCCGCCACACTCCCAAATTGCAGCGTACTCAACTCCGGAAACAAGGTCATTTGTTGCTTAAAGGTGGCGAGTAAGGGGTCCCAATTTTGCCCCTGGCCATCCCAAAACCCCACTTGCACCGTGTTAGCGTTGAGTTGATTCACCGTTTCCGGTCGGGTAATATACTCCTGAAGTTGTTGCTGAATCCGAGCCGTCACCTCGCTCCGCAATTGCCCCGTCACATCATTCACCGCTCGCTGACCATTGCGCACAGAGAGCCATCCGGTTAGTCCCACCGCCACCATAATTTGAATCACAAAGGGGAGGACTAACAGGATGCGGAGGGAAATACTCTCAGGGGGCTGGAGAGTCCAGCGTGTAAACCACTTCAAACGATATTTTCAGAAGAATACAACAGCCTTCTTAATCAAACCATTTTTGAACGAGGGCTTTAATCTCACCATTGTCCTTCATTTCCTGAAGGACTGTATCAAACTTCTCGGTGTAGGGAGAGCCTTTCGGGAACGCGATCGCACTCCCCGCCGTCTCCGTGGGAACCCGATCCCCCAAAACCAGATCCGGATTTGAGGCGGTATATTTTTCCGCCACATTGCGCTCCACTACGATCGCATCCACGGTTTTTGCCTTCAAGCCCTGGATCAATTCCCCCACCTTCGCCATCGGCACTAAGGTGATTCCCTCCATCGCCGCCACAGCTTCCGCTTGAATCGTTTTTTCCTGAGCACCGATGGTCTTGCCCTGCAACTCATCTACCGTTGCGATCGGATTGCTCCCCATCGCCACAATCACACTTTCATTTTCGTAATAACGCTGGGTAAAGTCCACCCGCTCTAGACGTTCCGCCGTCGGACTCATCCCCGCCATCACAAAATCCACCTCTTCCGCTTCGAGGGCATCAATCAGGGTATCAAAATCCATATCACGAATTTCTAGGTCGTAGTTCAACTCTTCAGCGATCGCTGTGGCAATATCCACATCAAAACCGACAATTTCACCCCCTTGATCCTTAAACTCATAGGGGGGATAGTCCGCCGAGGTTCCCATCACCAAGGTTTGGGGGCCACTACAGCCCAGAATCACCCCACAGCTTAGAATCGCGAGACTGATCCAACGCCAACGGATCATAATTTGTTTCCAGTTCATCGCCACCACGTTTGTTCACAAAGGTACTGTCATACCCTATGCTCAATTGCCCTGTCAATCCGGATAATTATTACGAGGATTTACAAACAGGGGGCGATCGCGTCAGCGATCTAGGCGTTGACAAATTCTGAGAGCCAATGGACGAGATTAAGTTGATGGAGAATGATTTGGCGAGCTTCAGCGATCGCCTCCTGAGCCTCGTGCCAGGCATCAAGAGTAGACGTAACCTCCCGAAGATAGGCCGCCCCCGCCGCATCTAAACTGGGCAAGCGCAAAAAACTCCCTGGGGGCAGGAGGCGATCGGCCGCCGAGCCACCATGATAAATCGGCAAACACCAGCCCAGCAGCGCATCCCACAGCTTTTCACTCACATACCAATCATTATCGGCGTAGTTTTCAATGGCGAGATTGTAATAGTAGGGGCCGAGGGCGTTGGCTTTGTTCACCAATTCGCCGCGACCTTGGGCCCAGGCCGGAAGACCGCGCCCATAGAGATCAAAGGGGGTTTCGGTGTCGCGCAGGAGTTTGAGAAAGGCGAGGCGATCGCGGTGGCATTGGGTGCGGTTGATCCCGGAGGTAATCCAGCAGCAGCGTTCAGTTTTTTCCGGTGGGCCGAGGCTGTCCAGTTCCCGAAAACCGCGATTATAGTACCAAATGGCGGGCATCGGCTCTGGGGTTGGGGCCCAATCATCGGGGCCGGACACATAGCCGCAATAGTGCTGGGCTTGGGCGTAGGCGGTGCGGCGATCGCGCTCTTTTTCCGGGAAAGGCGGTTCACGGACGAGGGAAATAATCCGCTCTTTGGGCAGTTGAGCAAGGCGATCGCGCACCTGGGCATTCCGTTCTACTTGGGCTTGTCGTTGGGCGCGAACACTGCGCCGCCAGCGTTGCCCCAGGGGAATCGGGGTGGGTTCGGTGGGAAAATCGTGAAAATTATAAAGCAGCAGATAATCCGGATTCTGAGCCGGGGCGAGGATTTGGATCTTGCCCCACCGGCCGCAGGGGTGGGGGGTTTGGGACCAGAGCCAATCCCGTTGGGTCAAGCCCCCGTAACTGCTGATCATGCCAATGGTAAGCGGTGCGGTCATCGTCGGTTCCCCACATTCTCGCTCTAGCCTAGCCGATCTCGTTGCGATCCTCGCGACTGAGCCTCTGACCCACAATGAACCAAGCGCAAAACCTTGGAATTATTGCAGTCACAAGGTTTAGGACATCTAAAAGATACTTTCGGCTCAAAGACAATCGAGGGCTGAGCTTATCGACGGGTCAATGATTCTCAAAAAATCCCTGTAACCCTTAGATATTACAATCTGCAAGTCTTGACGCAAAAGAAGAACCAATCTCTTTCGATCCTCCCCAAAACCCTCTCCACCAAACCCACCACTCCCCTCCCACACACAACCCTGGGAGGTGTCCCTCCGGTGCTTGGGTGTTGAACGTTAAGTCTTTGTAGGACAACCAAGATTGCCTCTTTCGCCAGCCCACCGCATCCCCGAACGCTTTCCAGACCTGTTCATCATACTGCCTGGTTCCGCCCAACGTTTGATAAATCCGCTTCTGGATGCTAAACCCAAAACGCCCTTGGCTGTAATTCACCCAAAGCTGATCAATGGCGCGTAAATCCTCACAAGGGAACTTTTTAATATTGTCAATATCAAGCCAGCCTTCCTCGGTGCGGTTCGCCACTGCCAATATTTGCTTGACTGTTTCTTGATCCGCGTTCCGCCAATCCCCCGCCTTGAGCAACTCCGCCAACCGTTGATAGCGTTTCGGAACCCGAAGTGAGGCAGGCCGAGTTTGGGTTTTAGGCAGAGATGAACTCGTTTGAGGCGTTTGTGGTGAACGAACAGCAGATGGTTGTAAATCTTGCAGTACCGCTTGGGCAGATTGCGATCGCCTCTTTGGAGCTTGCTGGATTAAATGATCTAAAATTTGACCCAGTTCATCACTGACTGCATTTCCATTAAGAAAATCACGCCAAGCCCATTCCATTTCATCAGAATCGTACAAATCAAAGGGACTCATCTGCGTCAGTAAATGCAAACACGTTACCCCTAAACTATAGAGATCACTGATAAACTTAGCCTTGCCCATTGCTTGCTCTGGGGCGCAATATTCCGGTGCACCAATGATTGTTCCTGTCACTGTGCGCTGAACTTGCTTTAATACTTTTGCTGCGCCAAAATCAACTAAAACTAATTTTTGATCCGATGATTTCCGAATGATATTATCTGGCTTAACATCACGGTGAATCACATTTTTGCCATGTACAAAATCTAAAATCCCCAATACATCAATCAGTAATTCCCGAATTTGTGGCTCAGAAAAGACACCATTTTCTGCTAATTCTTGATCTAGCGTTTTACCATTGACGAACTCTTGCACTAAATACTGTTGGCCCTCGTCCGTAAAATAGGCCAACAATTCGGGAATTTGCGGATGATGCCCCAATTGTTCTAATTGTTCTGCTTCTTGGGCGAATAATTCCGCTGCTTTGCCAAGGCTGGCCGTTCCTTGCGCTTGGGGTAACAACTGCTTAATGACACAAAACGGTTTCGAGGGTTTATCTTCATCGACCGCGAGAAAGGTTCGCCCGAACCCACCCTGACCGATAATTTTTTTAGCCCAGTACCGCTCACGGAGAAGGAGTTTTTGGCCACACTTGACACAAAATTGATGGCTTTCAGGATTAGAGGGGTGGAGACAGGCGGGATTCAGACAATGACGCATAGTGGGGAACGCGATCGCAATACCGTTAAATTTTATCCTGCCTGGGTTGGAATGAAGGCGGAGCCAAGTCACGAGATAACGAGAGAATGAGGGGGTTAGAGCGATCGCACCAACCGCACCCCCACAAAAATTTCCCGCACCCAAGGCTGATACCAATTGCGAAAACTATTGCGCAGCCCCCAGGGTCGCGTCGCCCAACTGCCGCCGCGCATTACCTGATGTTGCCCATCAAAATAGGCCGCCGAATAGCCCCGATAGGGATAGGCCTCAAATCCTGGATAGGGCGCGAAAGGGGTCGCCGTCCATTCCCAGACATTGCCCAATAAATCCCAGCAGCCCGTTTTGCTTTGGCCTTGGGGGTAGGCATTGACGGCGGTGGTGTGGCCGATCTGGGTGTCAAAATTGCTGTGGTGGGGTTGGGGGGGATCTTCGCCCCAAGGATAGGGCCAGAGGGTTTCGCCGCTGCCATTGCTCCCGGCGGCTTTTTCCCATTCCCATTCCGTGGGTAGACGTTTGCCGACAAAATGGGCATAGGCTTCGGCTTCGTAGTAGCTGATGCCGCAGACGGGGTGGTGCTGCCCGGTGGGGTCGGGTTGCCAATGGAGGGGTTGGGTGATGGCGTGGGTGGTGCGCCATTGCCAACCGGCCGCGCTCCAATGGTCGGGGTTTTGGTAGCCGTCGGCGGCGATGAACTCGTGATATTGGCCCTGGGTGACGGGGAAGCGATCGCATTCAAACCCATCCACCCAAACCCGTTGGGCCGGTCGTTCATTATCCTGGGTTTCGATGCGATCGCACCCCACCACCACCGTTCCGGCGGGAATGATCACGCTGTCAAAGTCGGGACTGGGTAAGGCGGTCGCCGGAAGCGGGGGTAAACCGGTGGCGAGACGATGGAGAAAGGCCACGGTTTCGTTATGCTGGCTTTCGTGCTGCAAAAGCCACACCCAGAGCCGGACTTGTTGGTCTACCGGAGCGCGATCGAGATAGGCCAACACTCGCGATCGCACCTCCGCCAGATAGTCTAAAATCCAGCCCCGATCGGGTAAATTTTGCCGTTCGGCCTTGGGTAAACTATCCGCCGCAAAAAGACGATTGAGGGTGGGATCGAGGGGCTTTTCCCCAGCGCACTGCTGCAAAATCCACAGTTCTTCCGTCCAGCCAAGATGCCCCAAATGCCACCCCAGCGGGCTGTAGTCCGAATGCAGTTGGGGGCAAAAGTGGGAGGCGGTGATCCGGTCGAACAGGGCGAGGGTGCGATCGCGGCAGGCGGCCCAATGGTGACGGAGGACGGTACGGAGGGCAGCGCGATCGCCTTCCGATGTGAAAAGGGCAGGATCAAAGGGGGGTAATGGTGACATCAAGACTTGGTTCCACAATGAGACGACTTTGGGGCGGGCAGGGCTGCCAATTGCCTGCAAATAACGGTTCAGAGGCCAAAATCACCGCCTCCGGATAGTGGGGATCATTTTGGAGCCAGTAGAGGGTTGGCAGGATGTCAAAATTAGCGTAGCGACAGGCGATGAGGCGATCGCCCGTGCTGGCGATCGTGGTGGCGGTAAATTTGCAAAAGGGCGATCGCGCCAAGTCCCCGATTTGATGCAGAGCCGCTGCGATCGCCTCCTCTAAAGGCATTTGGGCCAAATAGGTCAGCACCAACGCATAGAGATATTCTGAATCCGTACTCCCCTGCACCCATTCATCCGCCTTTTCACTGAGCAAATTCCGAATCGGGCGGCGCAAGGTATGGCGAAACTGGTCAATATAGCCGTTATGACTAAACAGTAAATGCCCCTTACTAAACGGCTGGCAATTGCCCAAATCCACCGCCAAACCCGGCGTGGCACTGCGCACATACCCCACCATGCAGCGCGTTTCCACATAGCGCGTCAAATGGGGCAAATTCACATCATTCCAGATCGGGCAGGTGTTTTTGTAGAGATAGGGCAATTCGGCGCGATCGCTGTGATACCACCCCAACCCAAAGCCGTCGGCGTTGAGTAGGGCCTCCTGCATTTCTTGGGGGGCATAGCTTTGCACCACAAGGGAATGGGGCGGTTTAATCACAATGCGATCCAGTTGCAGGGGAGGGCCAAGATACGCCAATAAACGACACATGGGGCAAAAAATGACGATAAACAGAGCAAAAAAAAAGCCGATATCATCAGGCTTTCAGCCTTAACTGTATCCCAAATATTCCCCGGCGATCCGTCGTGGTGCGATCGCAGCCGCCACCCCAACCCGTGATCCTCCCTCGCTAGACTAGGGTGAGAAAATTCGCATCTCTATCCCTTGTTGGCAATTCCATGGAACACCGCCCCCACGAAACCCTGATCACCCACCTCATTGAACCCATCGTGATCCTGCTGACGGGATGGTGTGGCGCGATCGTCCTCGTGGGGATTCTTCTGGATCGCGCCCATCGCTTAGGTGATCCGACCCTGTGGCGGTTCGGTGGGGGGGTGATCGGCGTGGGGAGTGCGATCGCCCTTTGGCATTATTGGCGCAATCATCCCCCCAGCATCACCCCCCTTCGCCATGCCACCCACCCCGCCCGCCCCGCTGAAAAACTCTTTCTCCTCACCACCGCTGCGATCCTGGGGCTAAACCTGATCCTCTGCACCATCCTCTATCCGTACAACGTTGATAGTGCCGCCTATCTCCTGCCCCGCGCCCTCTACTACATCCAACACCAAAGCACTGATTTTTTTGATGCCAACTATTGGGCCCAAATTACCCATCCGGTCTATGGGGCGTATTTGAACATTGCCGCTTGGATGCTGTTGGGCTGGGAACAGTCGGTGAATTTGGTTCAATATTTAGGCGGTGTGGGGGGCGCGGTGGCGATTATGGGGATTGCGTTGCAGTTGAGCGATCGCATCCTGCCCGCCCTCCTCGCCGGTGGTGTCTTTTTGAACCTAACCATTGTCAACTTGCAAATGACCACCACCCAAGTGGAGTTATTAATGGGGGGATTGTTGGCCGGGGCGGTGTTCTTTGGCCTCCGGTGGGTTCAACGCCCGACCCTCCGGTATGCTCTACCCACGGCCCTCTGTTTTGGTCTGGCTCTGGGGATGAAAAGCTCGGCCTTGCTCTACGGCCCCGCCTTGGTATTCTTGCTCCTGTGGTATCAGGGGCGATCGCTGCGTCGCCCCTTCCTCTGGACATTTTGCGCCGTTTTATTGGGCGTGCTGCTGATTGTCTTCGCGACCGCAGGCTATGCCCAAAACCTCCACCAGTTCGGCGACCCCATCGGCCCGGAACTCGTCTACACCGAACATTCCCTCCCTGACATTTCCCTCCCCCAACGGCTGCACCTCGGCTTGATCAACATGGTGCGCTACGGCTCGCAACTGATTTCCCTTGATGGTCTCCCGGCCTGGGGGTGGATTCACTCGATCCATTCTGGGTCACAACGCCTGTTCCTGTTCCCCTTTCAGCAGGTGGGACTACCGATTGACCAAACCCAGTGGGCGCGATCGCCCTTCCTCCTCGATCAACCCCTTGCCCAGGAAGATGTGTCCTATTGGGGGGTGTTGGGCCTGTTGATTGTTCCGGCCCTTGGGTTGGCATGGATGCGATCGCAGCGATCGTTCCTGCCCCTGTCCCTCAGTTTCCTGATCTTCCTCGCCACCCAAGCCCTCACCTCCCAATACGACCCGTGGCGGGGTCGCTATTTCATTGCCGGGGCGGTGTTCGCCGTACCGCTGGTGGTGCAATGGTGGCAGCTTGACCGCCCCCAGATCATGCAGCGGGGGGTGGCGCTGTTCACCTCGCTGATCTTGATTACCGCGTCCATCTCTTCGATCACCACGCTCCTGTTTCGCGAAGCCTACCCCCTAATCCCCACCCAACAGGGAGAACAGCATTGGCCCTCGGTGTTCCAACTCAACCGCATTGAACAGTTAACGCGGGGCAATTTACCCCTCGCCCATGCCTTGGAGCGGGTGGGGAACTGGCTCGACGCACACCCCCAGCAGCGGCTGTATACGGTGCTGCCCGAAAGTTTCCCCGAATATCCCCTCTTTCAGGGTCAAACCGTTGTTCCGTTGAATGGTTTTATGGCGGGGTTCAAGCCAGGGGCGATCGCATCTCTGCCGCCGGGACTCCTGCTCTATCACGACACCCTTTACACCGCACCTCAACCCAGCGATCGCGCCTTTGGGCAGCACCTCTGGGGTCGGGTGATGGGGGATGATCCGCCGCCCCCATGACTTCAGGCCAACGGGCGGTTATAGCAGTGGTCGAGATCGCTAGGCCAGGCAAGGGGCTTAAGCCCCTTGTTCTGAGACATACCCTTGTCCTAATCTCTTCGACTCGTGCTATATCAGTGCGGCTGGGTTTGCCAAAACTCTTCGATGCTGTGGCCGAGTTCATTGAGCATTTCGTGGAGGAGGGGCAAACTGAGGCCGATCACGTTACTGTGGCAGCCGTCGAGCTTTTCCACAAACAGGCCGCCTTGGCCATCGATCGCAAAACACCCGGCGCAGTTCATCGGCTCCCCGGTGGCCACATAGGCTGCAATGATGCGATCGCTAATCGGGGCGAATTTAACCTGAGTGATGCCGCAACGAATCACCGACTGGCCCGTGATGCCGTCAAACAAGGCATGACCCGTGTAGAGGGTTCCCACCTTACCGCGCATCTGTTGCCAGCGTGCGATCGCGATTTCCGGCGTTGCCGGTTTACCGTGAATTTCCCCCCCAATCGACAACACCGAATCACACCCCAACACCAACGCCTGCGGATAGCGCGGCACAACCAATTCCGCCTTACACCGCGCCAAGGTATTCACCAACTCCACCGGATCAGCGATCTGCACTTGGTCTTCATCAAAGCCACTTTTACAGGTCAGAGCAGGAATTCCCGCTTGGGTGAGGAGTTGGTGACGGGCGGTGGAGGCAGAAGCGAGTACAAAATCCATAACACAGGTGCGATCGGGTTGATCCAAATTTTGCCACGATTTATTGATTCCAGCCGTCGCCGGGTTGGTAACTGTGCATGATCCGTCCGGCACTGTGGCGTAGGGGATAGTAGCGTGATCCGATTTCGCTGCCATCGGCGGTAAAGGGATCAATGCCGATCCCGTTGCGACCCCGTTGGACTCCGGAACTGTGGAGATAGCCCGCCGCGCCCGCATAGAGTGCCACATGGGAAATGCGGTTTTTTTCCGGTTCTTGGAAGAAGATCAGATCCCCCGGTTGGAGTTGATCAAAAGCGATCGCGGCTGTAAATGCCCCCTGTTGATAGGAATCGCGGGGGAGCCAAACCCCAACGGAGGCAAAGGCCGCCTGCATCAGGCCGGAACAGTCGTAATCGGGCGCGACCGTGCCGCCCCAAAGGTAATGATGGGGTTGAGCCATGGCAGCGCGGGCAAAGGCGATCGCACCCTCGATCCGGCGTTCAATCTCATCCCGTTCAACACGCACGGCGTGATAGGCCATGGGGGCGGGTTCGATCAAAGTGCGATCGCTCAACGCCAACCACGCCGGATAATCATCCTCACAAAGTTGCACCCGCACCGCATCCCCTTCTGCACCGATGATCCGCAATTGACGACCCGCCACCGCCTGAGTCGCCAACCCCGTACAGGCCGACGATGTGTAGAGATTAAGATTTTCGCGACAACGATACTCCCCGCTAGGAGAGGGGGCAAAATGAGGAGAAGTTGGCATCACTCAAGGATTTCATGCTGTTTTTTCAGAACGACGCGACCCTCGAACAACTCGGACAGGATGTACTCGCCGCCGCATGGGCCAAGTTTCCAGGCCTCGCTCGCAATCAGATCGCGCTCACTTGGATAGTGTATGACGATCCGGTGATTGTGAATACGGGCGGTGCGATTTCCTCCGGGGAGTTTTGGGGCTATCCGGTGCGGGGCTTTAGCTATCGGGGCGTTGAGCGAATTTATCCGGCCAGCGTGGTCAAGTTGTTTTATCTGGTGGCGATTCAGGAATGGCTCGAAAAGGAGATGGTCAGCACGTCGCCGGAACTAGAGCGGGCCATTGAAGATATGATCGTCGAGTCGAGCAACGATGCCACGAGTTTAATTGTGGATGTCCTCAGTGGGACGACGAGCGGGCCAGAGTTGCCGCCGGATCTATTCGCGGCTTGGGCGAAACAGCGTCAGATTGTCAATCGGTATTATCAAGCCCTGGGCTGGGAAGAGTTGCGCGGGGTGAATATTAATCAAAAAACCTGGGGCGATGGCCCCTACGGACGCGAGCGGCAATTTGTGGGGGAAACCTTGGAAAACCGCAATATGTTGACGACAGATGCGATCGCTCGTCTGCTCCATAGCATTGTGGGGGGCGTGGCGGTATCGCGCGATCGCTGCCAAACAATGATGAAACTCCTCCGGCGCTCCGCCCAGGCCAGCGAACTCCCCTCCAACGAAGAAAACCAAGTGATGGGCTTCATCGGGGAAGGTCTGCCCAGTCAAACCAAGCTCTGGTCTAAGGCCGGTTGGACTTCCCGCGTCCGCCACGATGCCGCTTACATCGAAGCCCCCTACACTCAACCCTATCTATTGGTCATCTTCACCGAAGGCCGCCTCAACAGCCAAAACCGCGAAATCATCCCCTTCCTCTCCCACACCCTCCTCCAAAAAATGACCGAACTCTAGCCCCAGCATTCAAGCCCCAGCCCAACTGACGAATGGGCTGGTTTCAAGCGGAGATGGTTAGCCGTAGACAGCTTGATAACTGGCTGGTGTGGGGAAGCTTTTGAGTTTAACCGCCGTCAGGAGTCAAAGCAGCCGTTTCTCACAACGAATCAGCTTTTCTCTCATTCCTTTTGTCTCCATGTTGAAAAAATTTTTACATCAGTTACGGGTGCAAGGACGACGCTACCGCCATCGGATTTATCTCGCCCTGGCGTTAATCACTCTCCTCCTGACTCAGGTTTTGTCCGGAGTGCAGGGTGCGATCGCCCAATCGCCTCCCCTCGTCACCCCCCTGTCCACCCAAGGCAGCCAAATTATCGATGCTCAAGGCCAACCCGTGCTGCTGCGGGGCGTAAATTGGTTTGGCATTGAAACCGAAACCCATGCCCCCCATGGCCTCTGGGCGCGGGGATATCGGGAAATGCTCCAACAGATTCATGGGTTGGGCTACAACGTGATTCGCTTGCCCTATTCGGTGCAAATGTTGCGATCGCAAACCGTGAGCGGCATTGATTTTAACCAAGGCAGCAACCGCGAGCTACAGGGTAAAACCCCCCTGGAAGTGATGGATCTCGTCATTCAAGCCGCCGAACGCGAAGGCTTGCTCATTCTTCTCGATTCCCATCGCCTCAATGATCAGCGCATTCCAGAACTTTGGTACGGGGACGGATTCAGTGAGCAGGACTGGATCGGAGCGTGGGAACAATTGGCCCGACGATATCGCAATCAAAAAAACGTGATTGGTGCAGATTTAAAAAATGAACCCCACGGGGCGGCCAGTTGGGGAACGGGCGATCGCGCCACAGATTGGCGTTTAGCCGCCGAACGGGCCGGTAACGCAATCCTCACGATTAACCCCCACTGGCTGATTGTGGTCGAAGGGGTGGAAAAAAATGTTCCGGGTCAAACCCTTACGCATTGGTGGGGCGGCAATTTGGAAGGGGTGCGCAATTTTCCGGTGCGGTTGAGCCATCCGGAACAGTTGGTGTATTCTCCCCATGAATACGGCGCAGGCGTTTACAATCAGCCCTGGTTTAATACCCCTGAATTTCCGAATAATTTAGAAGCTCGCTGGCACACGGGGTTTCAATACATTGCTGAGGAGAATATCGCCCCGATTTTGATTGGTGAATTTGGCGGTCGGCAGGTTGATGCACAGTCCAAAGAAGGCATTTGGCAGCGTCGTCTGGTGGACTATATCGACAAGCACCAATTGCATTTCACCTACTGGAGTTGGAATCCTAACAGCGGTGATACGGGCGGCATCTTGCGGGATGATTGGCAGACGGTGGATGCGCCAAAGCAGGCACTCTTACAACCCTTGCTGGGTCAATCGCTCACCGCGACAAATCCAAGCCCAGAACCCGCCCCCGCTCCTATCCCGACCCCAACTCCCACGCCGCCCCCAACTCCCACGCCAACCCCTAATCCTCAACCCCCCACCAGTGCTGGCGCGATCGCAGCCAAGGCCGTCATCCAATCGGATTGGGACGATGGATTTTGTGTCAATTTCGAGGTGACGAATGGTGGGGCGAATCCCCTAGACTCGTGGCGGCTTCATTTTCAGATGAACCAAGCCACGATTAACAACAGTTGGAACGGGGACATCCAACGCCAAGGCACACAATACACGATCACCCCTCCAGGCTGGGCTCAGGTGCTCCAGCCGGGTCAAACCAATAACAGTATTGGGTTTTGTGCCCGCAAGACTGGGGCGGACTATCAACCGAGGGCGATCGCAGTTCATTAACTCCCCCCAATGCAAAACAGTGGGTTTCTCGCTGGGAGAAACCCACTGTTGCGATTGGTTGGGAATTAAATCAGAGGGGCGCGATCGCACCCTCTCCGCACCCCTACGCAGCCACCAATTGCCGATCCAGTTCGAGAAGTTTTTGTACCCGGTCTGCGGTGCTGGGGTGAGTGGAAAAGAGTTTCGCGAGGGTGTCGCCACTGCCGCCGCCGAAAATCAGCAGGGTTTGAAAGGCAGGATTACCGGGCATCGGCTGTTTTTTGGCCGCCTGTTCGAGGCGTTGCAAGGCACTGATCAAGGCGCGGGGATTCCCTGTCAAACGGGCGGCACCAGCATCGGCGCTGAATTCACGGGTGCGCGAAATGCCCAGTTGTAAGATCGTCGCAGCCAAGGGGGCGACAATAATCGTCAGTAATAGACCGAAACCGTTGCTATTTTCGCGATCGCGCCCACCACCAAAGAACATCAGGCTATAGCTGGCCATCTGAGCGAGGAAGGCGATCGCCCCGGCGATCGTGGCGGCGACGGCTTGGGTCAAGGTGTCGCGGTTGATCACATGGCTAAGTTCGTGGGCGAGCACCGCTTCTACCTCCGCCGGGGTCAACATCTTGAGCAGTCCTTCCGTGACGGCGACGGCAGCATGTTCCGGGTCGCGCCCGGTGGCGAAGGCGTTGGCCGCTTCGGTGGGAACCACATACACCGCTGGCATCGGGAGATCCGCTTTGCGGCTCAAGGTTTCCACAATGCGATAAAGATCCGGGGCTTGGGCGGCGGTGACGGGTTGGGCTTGATAGGCCGCGAGGGCGATGCGATCGGAATAATACCAAGAGCCAAAATTAGTCAGGGCAGCCAGTCCGACCCCCAGGATCGCCCCGCCCCAGCCGCCAATGATCGTGTAGCTAATCCCGATCAGCAGCGCACTGAGGACAGTCAAGAGAATCAACGTTTTGGTTTGGTTAAACATGGCGGTTTGGGAGGTTGCTTTGTATGACTTGATCCTAGCGATCGCACTTCCTCCCCGGCTAGGGTAAAATCCGTCCTTGCAAGGGTCGGGCAAACCCGTAAAACGGCTTAAGATTTGATCCCGAATCGGTGCAGATTTCGCATAATCGAAAGTATCAGTTTCAGCCCAAGGAGAATCTATCCATGAGTGACACCAACACCACCGAACAGCCCCGCCCAGGTATCCGCGTCGAAGAACGCCCTTGGGGAACTGTCACCGTCCTCGAAGAAGGCCCCCGCTATCGGATCAACCGGATCGAAGTCAAGCCCCAGCACCACATCAGCACCCAAATGCACTACCACCGCAGCGAGCACTGGGTAGTCGTGTCGGGAACAGCACGGCTCATTTGTGACGGCAAAGAAACATTATTAATGCAAAAACAATCCACCTATGTGCCGATGAATGTGCAGCACCGGGTCGAAAATCCGGGGGTGATTCCCTTGGTGATGATTGAGGTACAAAATGGGGAATTTTTGGGCGACGAAGATATTATTCGCCTGCCGGATCAGGAGAGTTAATGACCCCGTAATCGGTGGGTTACGGCGGATTGCTAAATTGCAGTGATAACGGGAGTTTAAGCCGCCTAACCCACCCTACAATCAAGCCTGATTTTAGCAATGCCATCACACTGCATTTATAGCAATCAACAAGGGCATTAAGACAGGCAAAGGGCTTAAGCCCTTTGTTCCAGAGTCTCTGAATGTCCTAACCGCCCTAGCTAGTGCTTTATTGGCTCATGATGGGAAATAGGGGCAGCCTAATTCAGGGGCGCATCGGAATCCGTGGTCCTGGGTGGGGCGATCGCACGTTGCCGTCGTCGCACCGCCCAAGCGATCGCACCCATGCCCAGCCAATAGGGGCTGTAGACCAACAGCCACACCCCCAAGCGCAGGAATCCGAGGGTAACGCCCTGGAGGGAATCACTGGCCTGCTGCCAGGTTGCGCCCAATTGGGAGGAGAGGGGCGGGCGAGTGGAAGGGGCGATCGCGGTGGTTTCTAAGGTCATCGTCAGGGTGGAAAATGCCACTTGATTGCGGAGATGACTAGCCTGGGCATCGATTTGCTCAATCTGTTGGCGCACCGCACTCACTTCCTTGGAAACCGTGAGCACATCCGCCATCGAACCCGATCGCTCCATAATTTCTAACAAACTCGCCTCCGTGCGCCGCAAATTCCGCAGCCGTGCATCCAAATCCACCAGTTGATTGCTCACATCTTCGGCGGTGATCCGTTGCTGACGGATGGTGCCAATCGTCTGTAAATCCTCCATCGTTCGCTCTAACTCCGCTTGGGGAATGCGTACCTGTAAAAAGGCTTGGGGTGAGCGGCGATCGCCCTCATTCAATTCCAAGGTCAACACATCCCCCTGCCGTTGCCGTACCAGTGCCGTCAGTTCATCCAACGCCGTCCCTAAGGAATCCACCGCCAGAGTCACCTCCGCCCGTTTAATTAATTGGGGTAGGGTTGCTGTGGGGGCGGATTCACCCTGAAAACTCGCCGCATTTTGGGGGGCACTGGCTGATTCCGTCTGTTCCAGGGCAACATCACCCGCCACGTTTGATTCCAGCGAGGGAGCCGCGCCACAACTGGCCAAAGCCAGGAGGCTCACCCCCGCTAGGGTGAGGGATTGCAACGAGTGGATCAGGGGACGGGATGCAGAACCCATGGGGAACCTCCAAGACAACAGTGCTACACTTCAACTCCACTATGGGCGACTTCGGATAGAAGGCAGCACTGGTTACCATTTTGGTAACGCTAGAATTAATCGTGCTGGGCAAAGAGGGGTAGCGCGATCGCTTTACCCTCCTCCGCACTTAACAGGTGTTCGGCCGCGGCGAGCATCGCCTCGCGGTAAGTCTGCAATGATTCATGGTTATCTAAATAGGTTTGCAGGGCTTCGATGGGGTCAAGCGATCGCGCCGCATTCAATTCCGGCACGCGGGGACGCACCAACTGACTCACCAACTCCGGACGAATGCTGTAGTGATGGGCGATCGCTAACGCCTCGTGAAACGCTTGGGTGTCCACCTGATCCAATTGTTCGGGGCGAATTTGATAGATTAAGCGCACCACCGCATCGGTGATCGGAGCCTTTTGAATCGCCCGCACAATAGCCGTTTGGGGGTCATCGAGGCTGGACACATCGAGCTTAATCGTCCGGAAGGGGCGCACCTCAACGGGGCAAAAGTCCCATTGCACCGATCCCTTCGTCACCGTCACCACCACATAGCCCTTCTCTTCCTTTTCCTCACTAAAATCCACCCGATCAATACTGCCGGGATAGATGATCGGCGGGTCATTGTTGGGGTTGAGGTTTTGGTGTTTATGGACATGGCCGAGGGCCACATAGTCCAGTTCCGGGCGAATGAAGAGGCTCGCCGGCAGGGTGAACCCCTTGCCCACCGCGAGTAATCGCTCGGCTCCTAGGGTGGCGCGATCGGCCATGACATGGGCGAGGAGTACCGTGGGCAGGGTCGGGTCACACTGGCGAATTTCGGCTTCGAGGACGATTCGTAAGCGGTCGATCAGTTTCTGGTTGACCTCATCCATGGCGAGGCCTGCGGTTTCCGGCTTGGTGAGCAGGGCGGCATTGTTGAGCCAGGGTAGGGTAATGATTTGGATCGGGCCGTGGGTGGTGGGGATGGTATGGGTAGCGATCGCATCCCCAATGATGAACCCCGGCACGGCCAAGGTGCGATAGATCGATAAACTATTACCCCCCACGCCCTGGGCCTGTTGATCATGGTTGCCCACCAATAAAACCGTGGGAATCCCGGCATCGGCCAAACGCCGGAACTGGGTCGCAAACTCCCGCTGCACATAGGGTAACGGGGTGGCATTGGGAAAGGCATCCCCGCCAAACAGAACTAAATCCACCGGCTCGGCCAGGGCGCGATCGATACAAGTCCGCAAGGTTTGGACGAAATCCTCTAGGCGTGAATTTAACCCCGTTTCGGGATTAATCCGGCCATGGTTGAGGCCGCTGCCGAGGTGAATATCTGAAAGATGCAGAATTTTAATCGGGGTGGGGGAATCGGCTTGGGTCATGGGAATTTTGAATCAATCATCTGGGTGGGTAGGAGGGATCGGCGGGGACAGTGGGGAAAACGTGGCTTAACTGGCGAGGGTCAAATATGATCCGTTTGTACCTTTCGCCACTTCGATGCGGTGTTGAAAGGCCTCTTTAAATTGGGGCATGTGGGTGACGGTGAGAATACAGGCAAAATCCGGCGCGATCGCATTAATCGCCGCCACTAAGCGATCGCACCCATCGCCGTCCTGGGTCCCAAATCCTTCATCAATAATCAACATCTGCAACGCCGCCCCCGATCGCTGGGCCAACAATTTCGCCAACGCCAACCGAATCGAAAAATTAATCCGAAAACTTTCCCCCCCCGAATAGGTTTCGTAGGGGCGCGTCCCCTGAGCATCGGCGATTAAAATATCGAGGGTGTCGATCATTTTCGTCTTTTTTTTGCGTGAACTTGACCCCTTACCCGCCCGCTGGGTGACAAACTGCACATGGAGTTGATTCCCCGTTAAGCGTGTCAAAATCCCATTGGTTTCCGCTTCTAATTGAGGCAATAAATTCTCAATCATCAACGCCTGAATCCCATTTTTACCAAAGGCTTTTCCTAACTCTTCATAGACTCGGATTTGATGCTTAATTTGCTTTAATTCCCCTTGCATTGTGTTGTGATCCTGTTCGACTTGGATCAGTTCTTCGAGTTGTTGGTCTATTTTGCCCTGTTGACGTTTGAGGTCATCCAGTTGACTTTGGCGGCGGTGAATCTCCTGCTCTAGACGCTCAATTGCGGGGCGATAGTCCGGCAGGGTTTGCATTTGTTCAAGCAGGGTGGCAAGTTCCTGAACGAGGGTTTGTCGTTCGCGGTCTTGTGTGGCTAAGCGTTGGGCCATTTGCGCGGCTTGGGCTTGTAAGGGGGGGTAGTCGTTTTGGGCGGTTTGGAGGTGATGATGGTCGAGTTCCCATTGTTCATGGGTGCGAATCTGTTGCCGCAGGTCTTGATGGTGTTGGTGATCGTAGCCCAAGGCCGCGAGGCGATCATCAAGGGCTTTAATCTCCTTGGCGAGGTCTGAGGTGGTTTCGAGATCAGCGATCGCTTGGTGATCCTGTTGGAGGCGATCGCGCAATTCCGGCATGAGGCGATCGTAGTCTGCCTGCTTTTTTTGGGCCTCTTTTAATTGGTTGGCCTTGGCTTCTGCCCATTGGAGTTTACGTTCTTGGGCGCGGGCGAGGCTGTGGGTTTTTTCGTCGTAGTTTAAGTCAGCAAGGGTGGCTTGCAGTTGGGTTAATTCCGTTTGAATGTCTTGGGCATAGTGACCCGCTGCGAGGGTTGCGTCGAGGGTTTGCAATTCAGCATCAATCTCCCAGAGGCGTTCTTGAATTTCGCCAATCCGTTCGAGGCGATGATCGAGGGTATTGGCCCGTTGGCTGAGGGTGTCGTAGTCCGCGAGTTCCCGCTCTAGTTCCGCTTGTTCGGCCTGGAGGCGGGTTTGGAGTTGCTGACAGTCGGTGAGTTGTTCTTGGATCAGCCACAGTTGTTCGCGATACCGTTCCTGTTCGGTCTGATTTTTTGCGAGGACATGGGCGCGATCGCTCTCGTCTAAGGGGCGATCGCAGAGGGGACAATCCGCCCCCGGTTGCTGCAACAACTGCCATTTTTGCTCTAGCTCCACAATCCGCCGCTGCAAGGCCTGATACTCCGCCTCTAGCCCCGTTTGTCGCCCATGCTGCGCTTGGGTTTTCGACCGCACCCGCTCTTGATAGGTGCGTTTGTGGTCTAGGGCGGTTAATTGGTCTCCCACGGTCAAAAGCTGTTGACGCAAGCCCGCCCCCGCTGCCTTTTGGTGTTGTAATGTTTCCCGTTCGCGCTGGAGTTGCTGCTGTTTGGCGGTGAACTCTGCCCGCGCTTGGCTTAATTGGATTTCGAGTTGATTGTGCTGCTTGAGGAGGGGTGAAACTTGGAGTTGGAGTTGATCCAAAGCCTGCACCCGTTGACGGCAGGCGGCTAATTCTTGACACCGTTGCTCGATGCTCTCGGCCTGATTCAAGAGCGGATCAAGGTCGCGGCGTTGGGCTTCGACGGCGGCGAGTTGGGTTTGGGTTTCGCGGATATTGAGTTGGATTTGGTTGCGGGCTTGGCTGAGGTCGCGCTCTAGGCGTTGGCGGTCTTGGCGGGCGGTTCGGTCGGCGGTGAATTGACTGGCGAGGGTGGCTTCTTGCTCGCGCCATTGTTGGAGTTGATGGTGATTGGCGGCGATCGCCTCTTGATTGTTCAACAAGGCCTCTAGGGCCTGCATCCGTCGGGTCAGGGCTTGATGATCCTGTTGGAGGCGATGATGATCTGCGTCAAAATCTCGGAGGCGGCTTTCTTGCCAATGGCGTTGCTCGGCCCAGCGATCGCGTTCATGATTTTGTTTGCGTAACTCCTTCAGTTCCTGTTGCTGTTGGCTGTGCTGTTGTTCGAGGTTTGTGAGGGCGGCGGCAATGTCGGTTTGCTGTTGAGCGATCGCGCCTCGCTGGGCAATACGCTCCGTAAGAGGGTCGAGGCGGGGCAGGAGGGCGGCTTGTTTCACGTTTAAGGCTTTGGCGGTCTCTTTGGCGCGATCGGCCAGGCGTTCGTATTGGTCGAGCTTCAGCATATCTGCGAGGATTTTTTTGCGATCGCTCGCCCCCCGCAACATAAACTCATCAGCCCGTCCCTGGCGCAGATAAGCCGAATTCACAAAGGTGTCATAGTCCAACTTCAGCACCTCGATAATCTTATCTTGGGTGGCTCGTATCCCTTTCTCGGTCAACGGTCGAAAATTACCTTCACCACTGTCTACCTGAAATTGCAACTCACCACTGCGGCCCCTAGGGCGCGATCGAATCACCCGATAGGTCACCTCACCACTGATAAACGTAAAATCCACCCGCACCGACGTTGCACCGGTTTGAATCACATCATCATCACTACTGGCCCGGCTTTTCCCCCACAGCACCCAGGTCATCGCTTCGAGGAGTGAGGATTTCCCCGCCCCATTGGCCCCACAAATGCAGGCCGTATGTAAACCCCGAAAATCAAGGGTTGCCTCGCCGTAGCTGAGAAAATGTTTGAGGGTCAGTTGCAGCGGAATCATACCAGCACCTTTACGCTACATACCAATTAGGGTTTACATGAATACAAATACTCTATCCCGATCCTGAATGGCAATTAAAGCGTTTGGTTGAGCATCGGAAATGTCCTAGGCTCGCAGCGGCGATCGCACCGGGGAAACTTTCAAAAAAATTATGGGGTGCAATTTTCCGGCATTCAAATTCTTATGTTAGTCTAGTAGTGAGGGTTCCATAGATTTTATCCATACGGTCAACACGTTGGGCGGTGGCATACTTCACCCCGTGTGAGTCACGAGCAGGTTAATTCATTTAAACTGCGGTGCGTCAGGGTATTCTGCTTGTAGCGCTGTATTCGAGTTACCGTTGTGGTAAAGAGATAACAAAGCAATAGATGCTGAGCAATAGCAAACGCAGATATTGTTCCATTGTTTGGGGTTCACCATGATGATTTGCTCCGTTTGGATTGACCAAAACAGCGCGAATGATTATGGTTACTTCAATTGATCCAGACCTGATTGCCTTGCGAAGATAGAAGATCTGAACCCCCCGAACTCATTGATCCTGAGGGATGGGGGCCTCACCGTCGAATAATGATTTGATTATTAGAACGGTTGGGATTTGTTCAACTTCACTCCCTTCAGACAGTTGACGATGAGTAATTATGCTGATGCGGTGCTTGTCAGGGCGCTCCTCATCATACACCATTGTTAATCTGACGCAAGTGCCCTCAGTGCTTGAGATGACACGCTGGAAAAAATATCTGTTGCTTACTGAGCGCGGCGATAGGGGATGCGATCGCACCCCTTGCCGAACTCAAGCCTCTCAACCCCACCTGATTACTATTCCTATCCGTGGAGGCGCACCGATGATGATTTTGATGATGGCCACAAGCTACTTATTGTTGGTCTACCTGTTGTTGACATTGGCGCAGCGTGGGAAACGGAGCCGGACATCAGTAACCCCAAAAGGTTAATTGATCCGAGGGTATCACTGAGCGCCTGACTCGTTTCCCAGGGGCTTGATTGAATCAAGACGATTTCCGCTGTTCCTTTCCTCACCCGCTTGAGTCCACCGGCTGAACGGATGCAGATTCTGACTGCACCGTCGGCAGGTGGACTTTTTCAACGTTAAGGGGTTGATTGAGCCATTTTTGCGCCAAGTGGGCAAAGGTGGCCGGGTCACCGCTGACCCCAAACCGATGGTCAACGGCTAAGGGCTGGGTGTTGTGTAGGCCCATCAGGTGGAGTTCCCGCGCTGCCGCTTGGGCGACGAAGGTGGCGGGGTTAATGCAGCGGACGGTGGGGGGCAGAATCCGGCGCAGGACGGGGGCGAGGTGGGGGTAATGGGTGCAGCCGTAGATCAGCGTGTCGATGTTTTGGGCGAGGAGGGGGGCAAGATAGTTTTGGGCGACCTGTTGGGTGTAGGGGTCGTGGATGCGATCGCTCTCAATCAACGGCACAAAATCCGGGCAATCCATTTGCCAAACCTGTGCCGTGGGATCTGCTTCGTGAATCGCGTGGGGATAGGCGAGACTCGCCACCGTTGCCGATGTCGCAATCACCCCCACCCGCTGCCCCCGATGCACCGCCGCCTGCGCACCGGGCAAAATGATTCCCAAGATCGGCATCGGAAATTCTGACTGCACTTCTTCGAGGGCGAGGGCGGAACTGGTGTTACAGGCCATGATCACCATCTTGGTGTTTTCGGCCGTCATCCAGGTGAGAATTTCCCGGACAAACTGCAAAATTTCCGCTTTACTCCGAGACCCATAGGGTAATCGCGCCGTATCCCCGAAGTAGAGAATGGATTCATGAGGCAAGGTTTGTTGGAGAGCTTGGAAGACGGTGAGGCCTCCGAGTCCACTATCAAACACACCAATTCGATTGTGTTGCATGTTGGTTACGGCGGATGTATCGTTAACGAGCGAATTTAGAGTAAAACCGCAGCGATGGCTGAGTTTTTGCTCAAATCGCACCTCAGTATAGCCTCGACGGACAGGGTGCGATTAATTTTGTTGCAGGTAGAGCAAGATCCCCCGTGCGATCGCCTGGGCCATTTGGCTGCGGAATTGGGGATTGGCCAAGCGGGGTGCATCTTCGCGCCCGGTGACAAAGCCCACTTCCACGAGCACCGCTGGCATTGATGAATTACGCAGCACATAAAAGCGGGCTTGCTTCACGCCCCGATTGCGAATCTGAATCGATTGCAAAATACTGTTTTGAATTGATTGGGCGAGGCGATACCCCGATGAATAGTAAAAGGTTTCAACCCCGTTCACATCGGGGCGGCTCATGCTGATGGCGTTGGCGTGGATGCTGACGAAAATATCAGCGCGGGCACGGTTGGCGATCTGGGTGCGTCCCGCGAGGCTGATGAAGCGATCGTCGGAGCGAGTCATGATCACCTGAACGCCCTGCTGCTGCAAAATCTGGGAGACTTCGAGGGAAATCGGCAAGACCACATCTTTTTCCCGCAGACCGCCAATGCCGATCGCACCCGGATCACGCCCCCCATGGCCGGGGTCAATGGCCACCAAGTCGCGGCCACTGGGTCGGGGCAGGGGGGTAGTGGGTTGGGGGGTGGTACGGGGGGGGATCGGGGTGGGGGGGCGCGATGTGGTGGGGGGAATCGGGACGGGGCGGCTGGTGGTGGTTTGGCGATCGATGGCCAGGGCGAGGAGGTTGGGGCTGAGTTGCCGGAGGTCGCCTACATCAAAGTTGGTGGCAGGATACACCAAAATTTCGACGGTGCTGCCCCGTTGCCGGACGCGCAATTGGGAGATGGGGCTGTTGACGGGGAGTTGAGATTGGGCGACGGCATCGGCGACGCGGGCGTTAGGAATCAGAATTTGATAGACGCGATCGCGCTGATTCCATTCCTTAGTGCCGCTGATGGCGCGATCGCTCCGAATCAGGAGTTGATTGCCCACCCCCAGTTCAATGGCATTGATCGTACTCACCGCCTGCGCTTCCAAGCGGGAGGAACGCGGAGCCGGGCGCGAGGTGAGCGTGGGGGCTGGTAATTGCACCTGCCAACGGGTGGGTGTTTGGCCCGTGATTTCGATTTGTTGTGGATCGAGGGTGTAGCCCTCCGCCAGTTCGATCAGGAGGCGACTGTCTTGATCCGTCATGGGCACAGCTTGGATGGATGCGATCGCCCCCGCCGCCCCTTCCGGCAAACGCAATTGATCCGGGTCTAACTGAGACAGATTCACCCCCGGCAGATCAATCACCAAACGAGTTGGATTTTGAAGCAAACGCGCCGTTGGCTGAACAGCCTCATCGGTGCTAAAAACAAGACGATTTTGGTCTGATTCAAACTGCCAAAAGATTAGACGTGCCGCCTCCACAGGCATTGCCCAAAACCATAAACCTAAAACACTCGAAACAAGGCTGAAGCGTGTGATGAGGTGGGATGGCATATCAGACTCAATCTAAACGGTAGTGAGAATAGGACTTATCCGCCTGCCTCCGAAGTCTCCGAGGCAGTGGGCTCCGGGTCACGAAACACAATACGTAACAGGGGAGGGGCCAGGAAGGTCGTGGAAATCACCATCATAATAATGGCGGCTTCCGTCGATGATGATAGCACTCCACTCTCTGCACCTACACCCGCAAAGACGAGGCCCACTTCTCCCCTCGGAATCATGCCAACACCAATGGCTAACTTTTTCAAGTCACCCTGTTGACCAAACACGGTAAATCCTGTAATCACCTTGCCCACGATCGCCACCACAATCAGGAAAGCCGCAATCACCAAGCCTTCGCGATTCGTCGGATTCATCGGGTTCAGCACCCCCAAATTCGTCCGGGCCCCCACTTCCACAAAAAACACCGGCACCAGTAAATCCGCCACCGGAATCACCTGTTTTTCTAACTTGGAGCGTTGGGAGGTTTCCGCCAGAATTAACCCCGCTGCAAACGCACCAAGAATTGATTCCAACTGAATCGCTGTCGCAATATAGGACAGGATAAACACCACCACCAACGCCGTCAGCAGTAGTTCACCCCTGGTCTTCATTTCTCCCACCAAATTTTCGTAGATGGGTTTAATCACATAGCGACCGAGCAAAATCGACCCCACCAAAAACGTTCCGGCACTAATGATCAGATAAACAATATTTATCACCTGCACTTCGCCGGTTTTCGCCAAACTCGCCACCACCGCCAGGACAATAATGCCCAGTACATCATCGAGCACCGCCGCCCCGATGATAATTTGTCCTTCCGTAGACGACAGTTTGCCAATTTCAGCGAGCACCTTCGCTGTAATGCCGATGCTGGTGGCCGTTAATGCTGCCCCGGCGAAAATTGAGGGAACAATGGGCAGATGAAACAAATAGACCAAGCCGAGAGTTCCGGCGGCAAAGGGAGCCACAACCCCAACGATCGCGACGACCACGGCCTGGGGGCCAACGCGGATCAGTTCATCGAGTTTGGATTCGAGGCCAATTTCAAACAGGAGAATAATCACCCCCAGTTCGGACAGCACTGAAATCACTTCACTTTGCGTTTCAAAAACTGCACTGGCCCCTAAGGGGGTGAGGGTGGTGGTCAGTTCAACAAATTTGATGATCAGTGAATTTTCAGCGGCGATTCCTTCGCCAGGGAACACCAGGAGTTGGAGGGCCGAGACCCCGACGACAACGCCGCCGACAAGTTCACCGAGCACCGGGGGAAGATTAATCCGGGCGCAGAGTTCCCCCCCAATTTTGCTGGCTAGATAGACCACAACGAGGCTGAGGAGGACGCTGGCAAGCACCATCGAACTGTCGGCTGATTCTGACGCTGTCGCTAGGATGGGGACGGATCGAGCAGCATCGAAGGTGAAGAAGGGGATGGAAAATAATTCAACCATGGGTAGGTCTAACAACAGTCACGTTCTCTTTACTGTACAAGGCCATTCACCTATGCTCTTCGCCTGGGTGCTGTGGCTGAGACTACCGAAGCGTGAATTTGGAGACGGCAGAGGTCAGCCCCACCGTTAACCTCGTGGCGTGTCTAGTCCAAGATGGCAATTGACATCCGCCCCGGCGTGAACGCACGGGGATTCCATCTATTTCAACAGATCAAAAAGTAACTCGAAGTCTGAGCGAAGTCGAAGTTTGAGCGAAGTCGAAGTCTGATGCTCCGGGGTTCGACGACCCTCACCCCTCTGGGCAATGACTCACCTTTTAACCCTGTCAGTCCACTAGTGCCGTGACATGTCTTAATTAGTGATTATCTTGTAATCCATGAAACTCTTTCCCGGTGGGCAGTGTCTACCCTACGCAAGATTTTTCTAATGTCCTTTTTTAACCCTGTCAGTCTACTAGACTGTGTGACTGACGGGGTGCGGCTTACTGTTGGATCAAGGTCAAGTCGGCCGTTTTGGTTTCCGTGCCTTGATTCGCTTGGACGGTGACGCTGTAACGCATGCCACCTTGGACAACCGGCGGCCGTGGCACGGTCACACCAAACGTCCCATCCGCCTGCACGGTGGCGGGCACGGCATCGAGCAGCTTTGTGCCGCTCCCCAAGCGGATTAAGCCGCCGAGGGCGCTCGGTGCGTCTGCGGTCACCGTTACATTCACGGTAGACCCTGGTGTGGCTGTCCCCGTGAGGCGGAACCCGTTGGCTGCATTCACCCGTGCATTGTTGGTGTGGCTGGTGATCGTCACAGCTAGAGGGGCGGCGGCGGGGGTGGTTTCGATGGGGTTTTGGGAAACGTTCGAGGTTTGGGTTTGTTGGACGGTGGCGGTGGTGGGGGTGGGGTTGAGGGCGAAGGCTTGGGCGGCGACGCTGTAGACGACTTTGCCACTTTTCTCGAACCGACCGACGACGATGCCTTCACTGACGCGATCGCTCGCTCCCACCGGGAACGTGACCCGATAGACCCCCGATGCGGTTTCCGTCGCGCTCAAGGTTCGCACGGTTTGACCATTTTGCACGAGGAGGACGGCGACCGTTGCTCCCGGTGTGCCCTTCAGTTCCGCCATGAAGGTGTCGCCATTGACGAGGGGCTGGGTGCTGGCGTTGTGGGTAACGCTGGCGATGGTTAAGGCCACATCAACGACATTGAACGACCATGCAGCCCGATAGCTCACCCCTTGGGTGTTGGTGAATTCCACTTGGACGGTGTGGCTTCCCGGTGCGAGGGGTTGCTGAGGACGATAGCCGAAGGTGTTGGTGTTGGTGTCAATAAAGCTCTGGGCGGTGACATCCCGACCATCAAGGGAGACCTTGAGGGAATTGGGGTTTACCAGGCGAGCGTCATCAAATTTCCAGGTGATGGAGCTGTTGTTGGGGACTTCTTGTCCCGCTGGCGTGGCGTTGACGATTTGTTGGGCTGCACTGGGTTGAGGTGCGATCGCCATGGGTAAAAGCACACTCGCACTGGCCAGTACACCCAAACTGAGACGAGACGAAAAATCGATAAACTTCATAAAACTTAAAGAAAGGTTAAGTAAAAACAATGACAGCAGACGCAACATCAGCACGGGTCTACAGAACAATGGCAAACCCACCAACGCCTGATCCCTAGACCGTTACCGACACAAATTACTCTATTTCGTAACCGTGCCACTTTTCCATTATCCGCATTGAACCGGAGCGTTGCCCTCTGCCGAAAGCGTCATTTCTCGTGAATTAGATCAGCAGAAAGTTTGTAGTTTTGTATACTAGAAAGGAATTTCACTTATTTTTGCGCATAGAGGCGTTTTAAGGCTTGTGAGTCAGTCTCTGCTTTCCACCGATGATGTAACCGGACAACGCTACGATCCTGAAGCGATCGCACAATACTATTACCGACGACCCTGGATTGTGATCGGACGCGCCATCTCCGTCGCATTCCTCTTGGGTACTTTTGCAATCCGTCTCATCCTCGATCGGTGGCGAGACCCGCAGCACAAAAACAAACCCAAACGCGCCACCGAACTCCGCGACATCCTGACCCAACTGGGGCCCACCTTCATCAAAGTCGGTCAAGCCCTATCCACCCGACCGGACTTGATTCACCCTGACTTCCTCGATGAACTGATCAAACTCCAAGACCAACTCCCCCCCTTCGACACCAAAACCGCTTTTGCGATTATTGAGCGCGAACTCGATCGCCCCGTCCAGGAAATCTACCAAGACATTTCGCCCCAACCGATCGCAGCCGCCAGCTTAGGCCAGGTCTATCGCGCCACCCTCTACAGCGGTGAAGCCGTCGCCGTCAAAGTCCAGCGTCCTCACCTCTTGCCCGTGGTCACCCGCGATCTTTTTCTCATGCGCTGGGCGGCAGGGTGGCTCGCACCTTGGCTCCCCTTAAATTTGGGCCATGACTTGAGTTTGATTGTGGATGAATTTGGCGGCAAACTCTTTGAAGAGATCGACTACATCAACGAAGCCCGTAACGCAGAACGCTTTGCCACCAATTTCCGCGATGATCCCACCGTTAAAGTCCCGGATATCTATTGGCGTTACACCAGCCATCGTGTCCTCACCCTGGAATGGATCAACGGGTTTAAACTGACGGACACTGAAAGCGCCAAAGCCGCTGGCATTGACCCCAATGAAGTGATCAAAATTGGGGTGGTTTCCGGCCTCCGCCAGCTTTTAGAATTCGGCTTTTTCCACGCCGATCCCCATCCCGGAAACCTGTTTGCGATGGCGGATGGCCGCATGGCCTACATCGACTTTGGGATGATGGATCAACTTGAAGAAGAAACCAAAGAAACGATCGCAGCCTCGATTGTGCATCTGATCAACCGGGATTACTACGCCCTCGCCCATGATTTTAATGTTCTTGGCTTCTTGACCCCAGACACGGATATGACCCCGATTATCCCAGCCCTAGAGCGGGTGTTGGGAAATGCGATCGGGGAGAGTGTTGGGAACTTTAACTTCAAAACCATCACCGATGAATTCTCAGCGTTGATGTATGACTACCCCTTCCGCGTGCCGGCGAAATTCTCCTTGATTATTCGCTCCCTCGTCACCCAAGAAGGCCTCGCCCTCACCCTTGATCCCAACTTTAAAATTGTCGAAATCGCCTATCCCTACGTGGCTCAACGCCTCCTGAAAGGGGAATCCCCCGCGATGCGTCGCCGCTTGTTAGAGGTGCTGTTCCAAGATGGAAAATTCCATTGGGCACGGTTAGAAAATATGCTGTTAATTGCCCAAACTGATGGGCAGTTTGATTTGCTGCCCACGGCGCAATTGGGGATTCAATACCTGTTTTCAGAAGAGGGGCAATATTTGCGCAATCAAATTTTGCTGGCGCTGACGGAAAACGATCGCCTCCACACCGAAGAAGTCCAACGGATTTGGAATTTGGTGAAGCATGAATTTGAACCGAATCGCCTCCTCCATGTGGCGTGGAATGCGTTTCGGGATCTTTCCTCTGAACAGGTGGCTGCGTTTGTCCGCCCAGACTCCACTCAAACACCCTCTGCGGCCTAGGTGCGATCGCACCCCTCAACCTGCCTTTGATCTCCCTCATCAGAGCAGAGCAGCGAGCTAGAAGCTCGCACTACAGAGGATCACAGTTCTGGTCGTGTGAGCCTCTGGTTCACTCCTGCCCGATCCAGACTCGCAACTTGGGTTATGGATAAGCCGTCAGTCCCCCGGCGGGACTAACCCACGGTGGCGGTGACGATGACGTTGTATTCTTCCTCAAACACGTCTTTTTTGTAGTCCAAGCTCCACAGTTCCAATTCACAGGCATCGTTGGGGTCGGTGGGGTAGAGATGGAGGCGGAGGGTGTCATGGTGGGAATCGTAGGTGCAGTGAACGCGGGAAATCGCCCCAATTTGACGGCGATCGCACGCCACCGCTAACCGGAGAATCGCACTGAGTTGATCGACCCGTTGGCGATCGGGTTTGTTGAGGCCGTGATAGGCGGGGTGCTTTTTCTTGGGTTTACTTTTGCGGTGGTAGCGGGCGATGTTGGCGATTAGTTCCACTTCCAGATCGGTATAGCCCAAAAGTTCCGCGTGACGGATCAGATAGTAGGAATGTTTGTGGTGGGCGGCGTGGGAAATATATAGACCGCTGTTGTGGAGCATCCCGGCAGCCCAGAGCAATTCGCGCTCGTTCTCGTTCCAAAAATGGAGCTTGCCGTGGAGTTGGTCAAACAGTTGCACCGCGAACTCGGCCACCCGTTCGCTGTAGTCCAGTTTGACGTGATATTTTTGGGCGATGCTGTAGACGCTGCGATCGCGCACCGCACTTTGATACTGCAACTTATCAGCAATCAGTTGATGGGTGAGCATCCAATCAACGATAATCCCTTCCCGTAACGCCCGCTCACAAATACTGATTTCCTCTAGCCCTAGCATTTCCATCGCTTCGAGCAGAATCACCGCCCCCGCCACAATAATTTCAGCCCGTCGCTCAGACATCCCCGGAAACACAGCGCGATCGTCATAGTCCAACTCAGCGAGCTTTTCCGTCAGGTCTTCGAGTTGCGCCCGCGACACAGTGTAACCATTGAGAGGATTGGGCGGTTCGTCAGTTTGGGAGCGGGCTTGCAAAATCGCCAGGGTTTCAATCGTGCCGGACGTGCCGATCATGCGGGGCACTTCGCCGGGTTTGAGCTTAGCCAAAATTTGCTCCACGGGCCGCTCCAACATCCCCCGCACATAGGCGCGGAGGTAGGTGAGTTCTTCGGTTGTGATCGGGTCGGTGTGGACGAATTCTTGGGTGAGGCGCACGGCTCCCACTTTGGTGCTGCTCAGGAAACGGGCATCTTGGCGATCGCATAAAATCAACTCTGTTGAGCCGCCGCCAATATCAATAATCACATGGGGTTGCGCCGTGAACTCCAGCCCCGACAGCACCCCCAAATAGATCCGCCGTGCTTCTTCGGGCCCCGAAATGAGGTTAATTTGCAGCCCCAAGGTCTCCTCCACATCACGGATGAAGTCCTGACCATTGGGAGCTTCGCGGGTGGCACTGGTGGCAACAGCAAGGAGATGTTGAGCACCGAAACTGAGGGCAAGATCTTGACAGCGACGCAGGGCGGCGAGGGCGCGATCGATGGCTTCCGGGGTGAGCTTGCCGGTTTTTAGATCGCGATCGCCCAAGCGCACCGTGTCTTTTTCCTTAGCGATAATCGAAAAACTCGGAAACTGGGGTTCAATTTTCACCACCACCAGATGAATCGAGTTCGTGCCGATATCGATCGCCCCCAGGATAATCGGCTCGGTGGCGGTGCGGGGGTTGGTCTGCGGGGTGAGCGATTCGGCCATAACAAAATTGGATAAGCGGTCTAGAGCGTCTCTAGTGGCTAGTGTACGGGCAGAGGGTGGCCGACGATCTGCCTTCGTGATGTTCTGTTGCGATCAGCTCTGACAAAGCCTCCCCAAGCAATAGGATAGGCGGCCAGAGTTTAACTCCACTCAACCCTCAGTACGCTAAATATAGAACAACTCCCCTCGTCCCATGGCTCCGCCGTGGGATGGACAACAGGCGGCAGAGCCTCCCATAACCAGGCGGCAGAGCCTCCCCATCGTCATGACTTGGCAGAGCCAAATCACGAGAAAATCCCAACTTCCCCAAACCCTCCACCACCTCAGCCAAAATTTGTGGGCTTGCCCAGCGCATTCAAAAGCGGCACAAAAGCAGTCCTCAGTAGTCAATGGCCCGTGAAATCGTTACCATACCCCCACGAATTTCCCACCGGGTTGGGGTGGGTTGTCCGTAGGGGCATGGCTGGGCCGTTGCTGGATCGCGCCAGGGGGTTAGCGGGCGAAGTGGCGGCGCTGGCGGATGATCACTAGGGTGATGATCAGAGCGGCGAACCAAGTGCCGGGTTCAGGAACCGTGGTGTTGCCCATGACGCTGGGGGGTTCTTGGAGGTCTTCGCTGCCATCTTCCACGGTGCGATTAAAGCGGTCTTCTCCCTGTTCTGCCTCCTTGAGCATGTTCCGCTGTTCATCGTTGACGAGGACGATCATGGAGGAATAGGGAGTGACGATCGCAGTCTCTTTGGCGATCGCATGGAGTTGATCCAACTGTTCCGGCTCGGTGGTGTCCGTCTCGCGGCTGAGGTGATGGATCAAGAACCGAGCCGCGAAGGGGGTAAAGCCATCGGGCGGGGTGGCGGTCGGGTTATCCGTGGGGGTCGCCTCCCAGCGATACCCATCCGCTAATGTGATCGGCTGACCCGATAACTCCGTCATGTGGTAGAGCATTTCCGGAATCGAGCCAGCCGCCCCGCCGCCGCTGGTCTGGATCGCAGCGAGGATGGCATCATCGTAGGCAGCCGGGTAATGATTGCCCAGATGCACTGTCCAGAGGGGCATCTCTAGCGCGGGCAGGCGATCGGAATCGTCGGCGAGTTCGTAACTGCCGCGATCGGAGAGCAAAATCACCGCATCGTAGGGCGCATTGTCGCGCAGTTGGGCAAATTGCCGCACCATGGTTTTGAGTTGGACGGTGCCATAGAAGGGGGTGCGATCGAGGCTTGAAATCCCATCGCGAGGAACAGCATAGGGGTCAATCCCGGCCGTCGTAGCCACATAAAAATCGGCTTCATTATTGGCCAGGTCGCCATCCGTGAGGCCATGCTTCTCGATCCACTGCACAGTTTTGGCGAGTTCTTGCCGTTGTTCGTTCATGCTGTAGGAGCTATCGAGGACGATCGCTAGCCGCTTACCTTGGGGTTCGCGGAGGGGTAAATCCGCTAGAGGTTCAGCGGTGATAGTGTAACCGGCGAGGGTTGCCGTCTGGGGTTGGAGGGGACTGTCTGGGGCCGATCCTTGCGCCTCAAACCAAGTTGGGATGTTTGGGGCGGCTTCCCCATTGCGGAATCGTGTCGTTGTGTCGTCCCAGAAGACATTACGGGCTTCGCTCAGTTGTGGCAGCGGCCAACTGTTGGCACTGCGTAGGGTGCGATAGGTGAGCCAGAGATGGAATTTAGCGGGTTCAATGCCGTTGTTGCGTTCCCATTGGTCGGGTTGGGCGGGGATGGGGAAGGCGCGGAGGCGGTAGTTGCGGGGGCCCACTTGTTCGAGGAGGGCGGGGTCGATGGGGCGTTCGCGTTGCACTTGGGAGGTGTAGACGGCTTGGGCGGCTCCCCGTGGCGAGACTTGGAAGGGGTAGCGATCGCTCAAATTCTCCGTTTCTCCCAACCAAATCCCCGTAATCACGGCACTTTCTGGCAGGGAGAAGGAATAGAAAATCTCTTCCACTTCAAAGGTTTGGTTGACATAGACTTCATGAAGTTCCACCTCTGCCCAATCGCCAGCGGGGGTGATGGTGAGGTCTTGGCGTTCAAGGTGGACTTTTTCCTCGCCAATATTGAGCACCCCAGCATTAGCCGCATCGAGCATGGTGGTGGATTTGAGGGAGTTGAGGATGGCGGCCTGTTCGCCTTTTTGGATTGGGGTGTCGAAAAATTGGGCGTAGAGTTCGCTGGCGCGATCGTTATCGTTGCGATCGCCGTTATACAAAAACGCAAACAACAGCAGATCCTGAAACTCTTGCAGGGTTTGGGCCACACCGTCTGGCACTCGTAAGGACTGTTGATATAGCCATTCAATATTACTGGTGTCTTGATTCGTCCCCAAATAGCGATAGGGATGGAGATAGGCATTGAGGAGGCCGGCACGAATGGCGGGGGCATTTTCCAGGAGGGCTTGGCGGGCTTGGGGGGAGGAGATATCTCGCTCTAAGAAGGCAAAGGCGCGGTTTTGGGGTTGGCGATTGAGACCGCCAGCGATCGCAATCCACGCGGTCAAGGTCGCCACCGCCAGGATCATCGCCGTTTTCCGCCCCCGTTGAGCTGCAAATTTCCGCAAAATCCCCCGCCCAGAGTCCACATAAAACAGGATGAAACTCATCGGCATCGCCAGGAAAAACACCACACTCAGGCCAAACAAGGCAGTGAAAAACAGACCCTGAAGCACCGTATCCAAGCTCCCCTGGGCCAAATTCGCCCAAAACCACTGCCACGATTCTCCCAGACCCGTCCAAAAATACTCAGAGGTGATCCAGTCCGCCAACCCCGTCAGCACAAAGCCCGCCACCGGCACAACATAGAGCATCAACAGCACCCCAACATACACCCCCATCAAAATCACGAGGGTTTGGGCTGCCGCTTGGAGGGGCGCGAGGCGGCGCGGCAGGCCGTCCCGATCGCCCCAATAGCCGGTGATTTGTGTGACGCTAAAGGTGGCGATCGCCACCAGCAGCGACCCCAAGAGCCAAAAGCTGGCGGGGTTTAGTTCCCGTAGCACGAAAAAGCGCAGCAAACAGAGGACAAAGAGGGGCGCTTCAATGCCAAAAAAGAGGCGAGTTTGGGCCAGGGGTTGCTTGAGTAGTTTGGTGTAGGCGATCGCTGTACAGATCGGGGGAATCGCTAAAAAGCCGATTAACGTGATCGCAAATTCCCGTTGGATTTCCCCCGATGCGATCGCCTGGATCGTCTCAACCCCGAACTCTGGCAACCACATCAAGTACAACACCACCAGAAAACACAAATTCCAGAGTCCAAAGATGCTGTAATGAACCAGATTCAGCAGCGGTTTTACGGTTTTCCAGCGCATGGTGTCTCTCCAAATGAGGGGCCTTGTTCTACTCTCACCGCAAATCTCCTGAATTTAGGAAAATCTTAAAAATTGTTACGACGATGACCCGCGATCGCCCTCCATACCGACCCAATCCCCGACCGGCCAAGCCATCACAACAGCACCCAGCCTCAGGACGGCTACGATGAGCGACAATGAATCTCAGGGTTCTGATGTTGTTTCTGGTGCGGCATGATGCGTATTTTAAATCGGGTTAGTCTTGCGATCGCCGTCGGCACGCTGGGCATCAGCGGGCCTGCATCGGCTCAAATCGTGCCGGATCAGACCCTAGGGGCTGAACAATCCATCCTGAACGACACCCTGATTCAAGGCGGCGCAATCCGTAACACGCATCTATTCCACAGTTTTCAAGAATTCAACGTCGGCAATACCCAACGCATCGACTTTGCTAACCCCACCGGTATCACAGATATCTTCAGCCGCGTCACCGGCTCCAACCCCTCCCACATCTTCGGCACCCTCGGTGTACTCGGCCCTGCCAATCTCACCCTCCTTAACCCCAACGGCATTCTCTTCGGCCCCGATGCCCAGCTTGATCTTCGTGGCTCTTTCACCGCTACCACCGCCCACCGCATCCCCTTCAGCAATGGCTACGAATTCGGCACAGAACAACCCCAGTCACCCCCCTTGCTCAACATCGGTGTACCGTTAGGGCTGCAATACGGCACAAACCCCGGCAATATCGAAAATTTTGCCCAGTTAGCAGCGGGGCAAAATTTACACCTCCTCGGCGGCGATGTCATCCTGCACAATCAACTCTCGGCAGGTGGGAATTTAACCCTGGAGGGTCAGGGGACAGTGCAGATCCGCGATCGCACCGATCAACCCTTCATCGCCGCCGCCCAAGGTGCGCTCACGATTAAAAGCGATCGGATCGACATCTTCGCCCTCAACCACCCCGAAAGCGGCCTCTTTTCCGGCAGCGACATGACCCTCCGCAGCGACAACCCGATCATCGGCGATGCCCACTATTGGAGCGGGGGGAATTTTAGCGTTCAAAATTCAGATCGGTCTCCCGGTGATTTGATCAGCCCCCATGATCCTGTGATTCGGGCATTAGGCGATGTAGTCATCCGCACCTATATCGGCACATCCTTGCATCTGCTGGCAGGGGGCAAGGTACAACTCCAATCCGTCCAAATTACAGGGCCAGATAGTACCGGCAATGCGATCGCCCCCAGTGGCGGCCTCTATCCAGAGCTTGCGGCTGTCACACTGTCTAATGGCACAACAATCACCATTGATGGAGTCTCTCAGCCGGTCTTGGATGTGCGGGCTGGGGTTCAGGCGAGCGTGCTTGCGCCAGAAGACAGTATTGGTTCAAACTTCACAACCGCAGATGGAACGCGATTTCCCACCATCACCACCGCCGATATTGAGATTGGTGTGATCGCGATCGCTGATGACGGGCTGATCCTGCTCACCAATCGTTACAAACCCAATACAGCCATTCCTGACGGCGACATCACACTCTTTAGCGGCGGCTTGATCAACGCCGGCACATCCACCGGTAATGCTAGCGCAGTCGTTCTTGATGCACGCCGTGCTGTCAATATTGACGGCGAGATCAATACATCATCCACCGGAGGCAATGCCGGCAATGTTAGCCTCTTGGCTGCCGATCAGATGACGATTGATGGTGCCATTCAGGCTGCATCATCATCGGGTCAAGGCGGCGATATCAACCTGATCTCAGCGGATGACATGGCGATCAATGCTGAACTACAAGCCACATCTGGATCAGGTCAGGGCGGAAATATCAACCTCATTGCAGCAGATGGCATGGCGGTCAATGCGGCGATCCAAGCCTCATCCCAGACAGGTGATGCTGGAGATATTAGCCTCACCTCATCGGGGCAGACGACAGTGAATGCTGAACTACAAGCCACATCTGGATCAGGTCAGGGCGGCAACGTTCATCTATCGTCGGATCAACTGCTGCTCAATGCAGGCCTTCAGACCTCCTCATCGTTAGGAACAGCCGGATCAGTAACCTTGACTGCCTCAGATCGATTAGATGTTAACGCCACAATCGAAGCGGTATCATCATCGGGTCAAGGCGGCGATATCAACCTGATCTCAGCGGATGACATGGCGATCAATGCTGAACTACAAGCCACATCTGGATCAGGTCAGGGCGGAAATATCAACCTCATTGCAGCAGATGGCATGGCGGTCAATGCGGCGATTCAAGCCTCATCCCAGACAGGTAATGCTGGAGATATTAGCCTTACCTCATCGGGGCAGACTACGGTGAATGCGGATATTCAGGCGACATCCTCATCGGGTCAAGGGGGTGATATATTCCTGCGCTCTACCGTTGGCGGTCTGACCGTTAATGCTGATCTTTCAACATTTGCGGGTGGGGGTGATGCCGGTGATATTGACTTGATCGCAGATCGGGGGAATGTGGCGATCGCTTCCAGCCTGATCCGAGCCGACACCTTGGGAGCCGGACAAGGGGGGAATGTAACCCTCCAAGCAGCCCAAGGTCAGATCTCCATTGACGATTTTTCGGAAGTCTCTTCCCGAACCCTGGGCAGCGGCAACGGTGGCATGGTGGACGTAAACGCTACCAACCTTCGCATTACCAGTAGCTCTGCCCTGTATACCACTAGCACCAGCAGCGGGCGAGCGGGTGATATTAATATCAACGTAACCGATGCAATTCAGTTGGATGGTGGATCTATCTTTGCGAATACCTTTGGTGGAACGGGCAATGCAGGAAACATTGACCTGAAGGCTCGGACATTATTGGCTGCCAATGCGTCTCGAATATCCGCCTTTAGCCAAGGGGATGGTAGCGGTGGCACAATCACCGTGGAAATTGCCGAGCAGGTGGATTTAATCGGCAACAATGGCGGCGCAACGGGACTGTATTTAGGTGCTAATGCGACCGGAGACGCGGGCAGCTTAAGCCTGAAAACAAAACGGTTAAATCTGACAGATGGAGCACAAATCTTTGCATCAACTGCGGGTGTGGGTCAAGCGGGTTCATTGGACATTCGGGCAGCAGAATCGATTCAAATTCGCGGCACAACCCCCAATGGTTTCGTGAGTAGTCAACTGGCTTCAGACACATCCGGTAGTGGTAACGCTGGAAATTTTGTGATTCAAACGGCTCGGCTAGCGGTGCTAGACGGGGGTAAAATTTCCGCTTCAACGAATAGCTTTGGTCAGGCGGGTACGATGCGGGTGACGGCTTCTGAGTCACTGTGGGTACAGGGAACGGGGGGGAATGATTTGCCTAGTCAGATTATTTTTACGTCCGATGGGGCGGGGCGTGCCGGGGGGATTGAGATTAAAACCGGGGCATTGGAGGTGCGCGATCGCGCCCGCATCACCGTCAGCGGCACCGGGTCCGGCATTTCAGGAGACTTAGGCATCAATGCCACTTCAATTAATTTGCTCAATCAAGGACAACTCCAAGCGTTCACAGAAGCCTCAGCAGGGGGAAACATCCGCATCGTTTCAACAGACGCGATTACCCTGCGGTTCAATAGTGAGATTTCCGCTGAAGCCTTTGGGAACAGTAACGGTGGCAACTTGTGGATCGAAACCAATGGGATTATTTTCGGAATCTTGTCTGAAAATAGCGATATTGTCGCTAGTGCGGTGAGTGGTCAAGGGGGGGCGATTTTCGCTAAAGCCCTATTGATCTTAGGATTTCGTGAATTCCAAGGTCAGCGCACCTCAGCAAGTGACTTCACGGCTGATTCTCTCTTTGGGGTGGATGGTGTCACATCAATTACTGTCGAAGATTTCCAACCCGAACTCCAACTCCCCACGGATTTCGCAGCCGCTGATTTTGCACCGGCTTGTGCTCCCCGCCGCCCCCAACAGGAGGCGAATCCCAACAACACGTTTCACATTGTCGGCTTGGGTGGCCTCCAAAATATCCCTAGTCATGTACCCAACACCTCACCCCCAACCATTCCATGGCTCACCATCCAGGCTGAACCAGCAGCTTCCCCAGAGGAGGGCCCTGCGATTCGCGTCAACGTTCACAACAACCAGGATGATCGAGTACATCAAGAGCACAGTGGAGCGATCGCCTGTTATCCGCTGCTGCTGATGGATTAAAGCCCTCCATCAGTCCAAGCAATCAGGAGGGCTTGGGGGGAAAGGTCACCTCTGCACTAGCGTTTGCGGCGTAATTTTGCTGCCATCCCCAGGGTAAAGGCAAAAGCAAGCATGGTTCCCGGTTCGGGAGCAGAAACGCGCTCGTCGGTAATAGTCCGAATCCGGATGTTACCCACTTCTTGGCTTAAAACAGCCGGCAGCATAAAGGGCGGGCGATCAAAAAGATTATTTTCTGCATCACGATTATCAAAATGACCAAAGATCTTGAAACTTGACACCGCTTGACCAAAGCGTTCAACAAAATCAAAGCTATCTCCTGGACTTAGATTACGAATAGTGACGAGTTCACTAGTATTCGGGTCTGTAACTTGAATGGCGTACCGGTTGTTGGCGGAGATGCCGCAGGGAAAGTCAGGGATTTGGTGGAAGTGTGTACCATCTAACCCTTCAAACTCAAAGCCAGTATAGGCTGGGGGGTCGTACCATTGGTTACTTTGAACGTCGTAGAACAGTTTCCAATCACCATCCACAGCATCGGGAGCGAGGGCTTTGAGTTGATTATGGGTGACGGCACAGTTGTTATCTTCGGTGATTTGGCCTTTAGTGTTGAAGTCGCCAACGAGGAGGCCGCTGGTGTCGCTGCCGGTGTTATCGTCTTCGCTGATATCTGGGTTAGGGGTGGTGTTGGAACTCATGGAGCCGAGAAGTGACATGGCATCGTTGATACATTCTTCGATGATTGTGGCGATGAAGTTGCCGACCATATCAACTTGTTTCGGAAAACTGAAGCCAAAAATATTGTCACCTTCACCAAAGAACTGGCTGAGGTCAAAGCCTTCATTTTCGAGGTCATCCCGGTTGCGAATGGTGACATCAGCAACTTTTGTGCCTGACCCGGCGGCGATGACATTGGCGATCTGATTGTTTGCACCGTTGGTGAAGTAGCTGTCGTTATGGCGTAAATCTCCGACCCAGGCGTTGGGATGTCCCCCAGATCCGGTGACTGCGTTGTTGTGAATTGTGAAGTTACCGTAGCCTGCGTTGCTGCTGGAAACACTTGCACCACGGACTCCTTGGTAGAGGCCGGCTTCTAGGGCCCCTGAATCGTTATTGGGTGAAAAGCGAACGCCATACATTTGGTTAGTGTTGAAGGCACTTTCCAGATCCCCAGCTCCGGTGAAGTCGAAGAACATATCACCCCAGCCAATGTTGCCATCGGGGACGGGGTAGCCATTGAGCACGGTGGGAACGGTGCGACCGGTGAGGGGGAGATTTGCGTTTAGTCCGACCCAAATTTCGTTGGTGGTGGTGTTTTCTTTGATGGCGAGGCCGAACATTTCGTAGATGGTGCCGCCGTAGTTGACGGTTCCGGGGTTGTTGAGATCCCCTGCGATGCTGTCATAGCCCACATCGATCGCATAATGCCAACCGTTATGGAAAAATCCGGCTAGGCTAGGGGGTGCGATCGCACCCACGGCAGTCAAGGCGAGAATGCTGCTGGTTAAACCTTTGGATAATTGATTCATCATTCACTCTTGGTAACAATACAAACCCATCTGAATATCCCGTGTGATGTGCTCAAACAACACACAACCTCTCATTAAGATCTATCAGGCGATCGCGCCTAATATTATGCAGCGCCGAAAAAATTAGGCAGCACCGGAAAACCTGTGGTTAAGGTTTTAAAGCATATTCCCATGGTGTGATGAAAATATTTTGTATCGCTCCTTGCATAACGACTGGCCAAAATCCCTGAGGAATAGGTGTAGAGGCCCACCCTCAAACGTTGTTTATTCCCTTTCTTGTCACCTAAGCCTTATGTGTGATCTTGAAGCAGAGCTACAGCATCTAGTATCTCAAGCGCAACAATATCCGCTCCAGAGTACTCATCGTCGTTTGCTCTGCGATCGCATTTACCGTACCCTGCGAGATTCTAAACGGTTGGTCTATCCTCCCGTCCCGCCACTCCTGCAAGGTTCGTACGGTGAAATCTACAACACAGCACTCCAGCATCTGTTTGTCTATCTCTATAAAAATGTGGAATCTTATAAACCAGACCGAGGCGGTGTTTTAGCCTGGGTGAATTTTCTGCTCACTCGGCGCTTTCCCGATGCGATTCGCGAAGTTTCGGACTTAAGTAAATATGCGGGGAAACCCGTACGGATTTATTCTCTTGATGAACTGGATCATGAACCATATCCCCAACCCACCGAAAGGTTAGAAACAACACCTCAGGATGTCGTGAATTTACTTAGGGAAGACCCTGGTGATCAGTTTCAAAACAGTCATATCAAGGGTCATTCCTATGCCACATTCCAGGCGATCGCCCTCTCTCGGATTGAAGGATATAGCTGGCAAGAACTTTCAGAGCAATGGTCGATTCCGATTCCTACTCTCAGCGCATTCTATCAACGCCAAATCCGAGCCTTCTTGCCCCATTTCCAAGCTCATCTCTAAGCCTCAATCACTCTGTGCCAGGAGTTCAAATTCATGTCCACTCAACCCAATTTACCCATGATTATGCCGATTACCATTGAAGCTCACCAAGTGGCACAGCGATACTCTGGTGATGCCTTGCCACAGAGTGCAAAACATATTTATCTGAATACCTTAGCGATCGCCGTCGTCAGCGACTATCTCAACGCCCTCGGCATCACCACCGACCCGGCCCAGAGCGACAGCACCAACATCGTACTCCGCACCTTAACCCCAACCGCCGCCCTCTATATTCCCAATTGGGGACAGCTTGAATGTCGTCCCGTTCTCCCCACCGACACCCACTGCTATGTGCCCCCAGAACTCTGGGAAGAACGTCGGGGTTATGTTGCCGTCCAGTTTAATGCTGAACTCACCGATGCCACTCTGATCGGTTATTTACCCGTTGTTGCGGATGAATTTGTCCCCCTCCAGCGCTTTAAACCCATCGAAGCTCTGGTTGAAGCCATCTCCAGCACCCTCTACCCCTTGAGCCAATGGTTTAATGACATCATCGCCACAGGCTGGGAAACCGTTGAAGCCTTGTTTCACGACCACCATCAGCCCGCCTTGGCCTTCAGAGCGGTGCATCATGCGACCCATCCGACTTTGCGTCGGGGCAAGTGGATTCAGGTTGAACGGGGGGAGCATCAAATCGCCTTGCTGATTGAGTTGACGCAAACCCCAGACCCGGATTTAGATATTGCGGTGCAGGTGTTTCCGCAGCGCGATCGCATCCTACCCAACGATCTCACCCTCGCCATCCTTGACAACACCGATCAACCCGTCATGCAAGCATTAGCAAAAGAAAGCCCAAGCTTGAGTTGTGAATTTACGGGCCAACCAGGAGAACAATTTAGCGTCAAGCTGAAAATGGGAGAATTTAGTTTAGTGGAGGCATTCTTGATCTAGAGTCTGTTATTCGATCGGGTTTAACCGCCCTAACAGTGGGACATTGAGCCTTTTGGCAATGCTAAAACCACTGCTGTTAGAGAGTTAGAGAGTTTCACTATTTAATCAATGACACACCTCAGTCAATAATGACGATTCACACAAGCGAATGATGATTAAGCGAGTAGAGTTAGAGTTTGATGGCTCCCTTGAAATAGGGTTTCGTGTTGCCCTGACTCTGGGTGAAGACGGTGCAGCACCGATGTTGAGGGAGCGGGGCAATTTACCCCCAGCCCCGGAACTGCTCCGTCAACTCCGACACCATTGGATACAGACCTATCGCCCCCTGGGTGCGCCCTATAGTTGTCGCTGGCAAGGGGAACCCCAGGATTTTACCTTTCGGATTAAACCCAAGCGCGTGATCAGTGGTCGGCCATTGCAGGAGCAGATTGCCCTGTGTCATGATTCGGCCCGAACCTTGACGCAGCATTTCAATGAGTGGTTAATGGCGAAGTCATTTCGCAGGATTGACCTGATGCTGCGGGAACAATTGCATCCCCGTGACATGGTGCGGCTGTTGCTGCGGACGAATAGCTTGGAGTTTAAAAAGCTGCCGTGGGATGAATGGGATTTGCTCGATCGCTACCCCCAGGCAGTGGCTTCGTTTAGCCCGTTGGAAACTCGCGAGGTTTTGATTCCGCCGATTACTCAAACTGGCACGGTACGAATTTTGGCGATCTTAGGTCATAGTGCGGGGATTGATGTGGAGCGCGATCGCCGCCTCCTCCAACAACTTCCCTACGCCGAGCCGGTTTTTTTAGACGAGCCAACCCTGCAAGATATTAACGATCGCCTTTGGACAGAATCATGGGATATTCTCTTTTTTGCGGGCCATAGCGAAACCCAAGGGGAGCATGGCGTGATTCACATCAACCCCACGGAATCCCTCACCATTGAGCAACTGTGGTACACCCTCCGCCAAGCGGCTCAACGGGGGCTACAACTGGCGATTTTTAACTCCTGCGATGGGCTAGGACTCTCCCAACGGTTGGATGATCTCCATATTCCCCAGATGATTCTGATGCGCGAGCTTGTCCCTGATCGCGTTGCTCACCAATTTTTGACCTATTTTCTGCACACCTTTGCGGCGGGGGAACCGCTGTACGTGGCGGTGCGGCAAGCCCGGCAACGGCTGCACGATGAACTGGAGCGGGATATTCCCTGTGCGAGTTGGCTGCCGGTGATTTGTCAAAATCCCCTGGTGATGCCGCCAAGTTGGGAGCAGTTGGCGGGCCAAGGGGAAAAACCGGAGCCGTCCCCCATGCCCTCACCACCGCAGCGGCCGCGACCCCGGTTCTGGGGGTGGGGGGTAAAGGTGGGGGTGCTGGTGACGATCGCGATCGTTACCCTGCGTTGGTTGGGGGTATTCCAGCCGCTGGAATGGTGGGCCTATGACACGATGCTGCGATCGCGCCCCTCCGAACCCCAAGATTCCCGCATCGTCATCGTCGAAATCACCGACCGCGACCAACGCCTCAACCCCCACGCCGGAACCACCCCCAACTCGATCACCGATGAGGTGCTCTATCGCCTCCTCACCAAAATTGAATCCTATCAACCAAGTGCGATCGGTCTTTACAAACTCCAAGATGGTGATGCCGATGCCCAAACCCCCGAACTACAAACCTACTTAAAAAACACCCCCCACCTCTACGGCGTGTGTCAACGCAACATCAAGGAATCCGGGAGTTCCATCCCTGGCTCACAATACATTGAAGACGAGCGCCATGGCTTTGGCGACATCACGCTGGATCGCGATGGCGTAGTGCGTCGTCAGCTTTTGATCCTGGACTCTTCTGTAAAATCAACCTGTCACGCCATTAATGCTCTGAGCTTGAAAGTAGCCCAGCATTATTTCCCCACGATCTCAAACCCGGATGAGCAATTCACATCAGACGACATTTTACAATTCCATCATCCTGATATGGATTCCCCCCAACTGATCCACAAACTTCATCAACACCGGGGCTTTTACCACCCCCAACAGGATCACATCATTACCTATCAAATTCTGCTTAACTATCGCCAGCGTGACGATCTTAAAACCATCGCCCAAACTCTTTCAGTGACCGATGTTTTAACCCTAGAGGATCGCCAACTCGACGGACTGTTTCGCGATCGCATTGTCTTGATCGGCGTGAATCGAAGCGCATCTCCGACCTATCAAGACATTAACCATCAACCCATTCAACCGCTTTTCATTCAAGCCCACATGGTCAGCCAATTGTTGGATGCGGCGATCGGGGAGCGTCCCATTTTGCACTTGGCCAACCCAATCCAATCCTTGGCTTGGATTGGGTTGTGGTGTTTGAGTAGTGCGGGGTTAATGGTGTTATCCTGGCGAATATCCTGGCGGCCAATCGTGGCAATCGGTTGCTTATTAGGCATCGCAATTCTACTCAGTTGGCAGAGTTTAATATCTGGCTTAGTCTTGCCGATTGTGCCTGCATCGCTAGGGTTAATCACGGTGAGTTTAGTGATGCTCTATTGGGAGCATCCCACTTTGGCAGCCCTCACCCTAAATCCCTCTCCCAAGCAGGGAGAGGGACTTTGAATCCGGCTCCCCTTCGCCCTTTTTGGGAGAAGGGGCTGGGGGATGAGGGCAGATAAAGCCGTCAGTGGTAAAAGTGGGATGCTCCCTGCTCTATTCCTACAGTTTGCCTGTGTGGTCAAACCTTTGGCAGTCAATCATTCAACGTGATCAGAAACCCAAAAATCACTAAAAATACTCAGTTTTTGAAAGCATACTATGAAATTTCCGTGCCGTTCGGTGTTGTGGTCTATGGTGTATGTCATGAGTGGGATAAGTGCGATCGCCCAGACCTTTTCCCCTTTCAACATCCAACCTCCCCCCGATGCAGACAGCGATAATCGTGGCAGTGTTGGCCCTGAGCGTCGCGACTGTGAAACCTTAGCCAACGTGTTCATGCCCATCGTGCCGAACTACAGCACCGCCACCGATACAGCACCGAGGCAACGCTACGGCTGGAGCAGCCCTGATCAGCCCACCCTCTGGTTTTATCTACCCTACGAAACCGCGTTCATTAAGACAGCCGACTTTAGTGTGTGGCGATTGGAGAGTCAAGGGGAACCGACATTAATCTACGATGCGATCATTGAGCAGCCACAACGTGGGTTTTTCAGCATTGTCCTAGATGACCAAAGTCAACCCCTCACGCCGAACACCTTGTATCAAGTCACGGTTTATGTAGAGGCCTATTGTGATCTCACATCCCCCATTATTGGAGACTCGGCCAGCACCTGGATTAAAGTGATCGAGACCGAGACTCCAGCGGCGGGGCTACCGGTTTCAGCTCAAGTGGCGGATTATCTCGATCGCTCCCTGTGGTACGACGCAGTTAATCTGTCACTGCAACAGTATTGCCGCGATCAGACCTCGACAGAGTTGGCAGCCTTGTTACAGGCTGCCTTAGGAGAGTCATTCACCTTCCCAGAGCAAGCCGAATGTACTACTGCCAGTTTCCAATCAGAATAAATGAACTCCAATGTTTCGGCGCAACGAGTCCCGATTCAGGATCTTGAAGGAGGGCGAGTTGGGCCTGCTGGAGGGCTTGGGCGCGGGTAATATCAGGGGTTTTGAGGGCGGTATAGAGTTCAGTCATGAGGTTAGCGGTGGAGCGATCCGGAACTTGTCGTAAAGACGCGATCGCGCTTCTGGCCCCTGTCTGTACCGCCATGCCCGCCAACCCTAGGGCTGCCCGTCGATCTCCCGTCGCCGTTTGACAGGCACTCAACACCAACAGTTGAATTGCCTCCGGTGTGCTGGCAGCGCGATGTTGCAGGAGGGTCGCGATCGCAGTCAAATCCACCTGTTGGTCTTGGGTCAAAATATAGGTCTTGTCCGGGCTGGAACTAAAAAAACCATGGGTCGCCAGATGCACAATTGAAAAGGGTTCGGTGCGAAGATTTTCGCGCAACGCATCGAGTGTGAAGGCTTCATCTTGCAATACTGTCGCCTGTTCGGGCCACAGGGTTTGGATTTGCTTCAGTTCTTGCGCCACAAAGGGCAGTTGAATATTGCCGGTTTTAAACGCTTGGCTATTGCCCGTCAGGAGAATATTGAAACGGTCTGGCGGTGGTAGTTCAGAGTTCGCATAGAGAGGCAGCCCAACATTAACAGCGAGGGCATAGTTTTCTACTAAATACTGTTCGCCATCGTAGAGGGCAGCCATGGGAATATTTTGAAAGAAGCGGTCGAGACCGAAGATGAGCGTATCTGCGCCCGTTTTTGCCAATTCGGGAGCAATGGGGGCAATGAACTGCTGATACAGTTGATGGAAAATGGGGGAATTTTGGGGCGTGCGATCGCGATGGATTGCCCAATGAAGTTGCGTGATCTGACGATTTAATTCTGCTTCGGTCATTGCACCCGCAGAGCGTCGAATGAGCATCCCACTCTGAGGGTGTTTGAGGATGATTTCGAGGCGATTTTCCGTCAGGATGGGATAGATTAGTACCGCATTACTCGACTCTGTGGCTTGGGCTAATTCGGCGGCTGTTTGATGATCACTGGCTTGTAAATTACACCGTAAATAATCTTCAATGGTTGCCACTTGTAATTCAGCCAACACATCCGTGACTCGCTGTAGGTCGTCGGGGCTTGACGCTGATTCGGTGTTTCCGGCTTGTTTGGGGGCGGCTGCACTGTCCGAGGCGAGCAGTAACGCCATTAACTCGCGATACACTGGCTCAACCCCATTACGAAAGGAAAACCGAAATTCAGACTGATTGAGGCTGACCAAATCGGCGCGAATTTGATCGAGAATATCGAGGGTGTTTTCATAGGCGGCGATCGCCTCCGGTCGCCTGTGGGGCGATCGCGCCAATAGTCGCCCCATCTGCCATTGAACTTGATAGAGCAAGGGTTTATGGTGCAAGGGTTGCGCCAACCAAAACGCCGCTTCGGTGCAGGCTTGGGCTTGAGATCCCTGTCCTTGTTTTTCCTGGAGGGTTCCTAGGTATAAAAAGGCATAGGCCGCCACCAGCGCATCGGTGGTCTGGCTTGTGGATGTGTCGCAAATGGACGAGGAGGAACCGGGGACATTAACACTGTTGAGGGTATCGGTGAGGAGGTGGGCGATCGCCTCCTGGTGGTCGGGTAGTTGCCCCGTGAGGTCGTAGTAATTCAGTAGTTGATCCGCAAGGTTGAGTTGTTGGAAGAAGCGATCGCGGCTCGGCGGTTGAGTGTGGAGATCGGCGGCAATATGGGGGGTTTGGGCGATTAAATCCCTCAGATGAGATGCTGGAAACGGCAGGGAGGGAGCGGCTTGGAGCACCTCCACCAACAAACTGATTTGATTCATTTGGGCTTGAGTGCGTAAAGCGGGATTTTGTTGTGCTGCTGTTTGGTAATGCGTGAGGGCCGCTTGAGCGTAAATAGCCTGTTGATCTGGCCCCGTGCTGAGACTGGGGACGCGATCGTGGGCATCCCTTGCCCAGGCGAAGCTCGCTCGCTCTAGGTTACCGAGTTCTAGCCGGATGTCCGCCTGAAGTTGGGGGGCGTTGAATGGTTCGGTGAGGGCGATCGCCTCGTTTAAAAGCTGTAACGCCTGCCACAGGTAGTTTATCCGTTGATCATCTTTGCGGGCTTCGATCGGTATACTCACCAGATTTAACCGCTGATCAAATTCCCCCACCCCTTGTCCCAATGCCGCTAATTGTCGATAAACCTGGGCTTTAAACGGGGAAGGAGGGGCAACCTGTACCTGTTGATATAAGGGTATAATGCGCTCCATCGCAGCCCGATATTGCCCTAGGGCTTCTAGGGCTTGCACTTGATGGAGGCGAGTCCGTTGGGTGTTTTGGGGTTGACGCAAGGGGCTAAACATCTGTTCGGCCGTTTCCCAATCCGTTAGGGCTTGGGCGTAGTGACCGAGGGAAAACTGAACTTGGCCACGCACCTCATAAAAGGCGGCTCGGAGGCGGGGCGGGGTATTGGGGTGCAGGAGAGATTCAATGCGGTGGATGTGGGGTTGGGCAGCGGTGGGGTGGGCGATCGCTAAATAGGCCGATGCTAAATTCAGACGGGCGATGATCTGTTGCTCCGGTTGTCCGGCGAGTTCTGAGATGAGCGGTTCTAACTGGGCGATCGCCTCTTGGTATTGCCCCGCCTGGTACGCTGTCGCGGCGGCTTCTAGGCGTGACTCCACCGTAAACCCGGAACCCGACAGCAGTAACGTCCCCGCGATTAAAAGGGATTGTATTGCAGTTGAAAATAGAGGCCGTTTTCTTGCCATGTTGCGTTTGTGTCTTCAAGGTGAATTAAAGGAACGCCCCAATCAAGGCGGGCGGTCAACTGTCTGAACAGCGACAGTTGTAAGCCTGACCCGATCGAGAGCAAGGTTTGAGTTTGGGGTTGTGTGCTGCTGCCACTGTTCCAACCTGTGCCGATGTTAATAAAGGGAATGAGTTGCACCGCCCAAGCGCGATCGCCCCCCTGCACAATCGGCACAAACAACTCCACCATACCGAGCAAGCCGTTATCGGTGAGCAGTGCGTTTTGACGATAGCCGCGTATCGTATTCTGACCACCGAGGCCGAACTGTTCCCCCGATAGCAGGGGGCGATCGCTCAGTTGCACCTCCCCCCGCACTATCAGCCGCTTTGTCCCCAAGAGTTTCACCCATTGGGCTTGACCGTACCAACTCAGAAAGCGACTATCGGGGGCAGTGCTGTTAATCGTGGCATCGAGGGCATCAAGGCCAAGGCTGAATTGCGATCGCAGGGCAAAAACGAATGTCTGGCCTTGGGTTGTCCAGTCTTGAATCAACCGCAGGGCCAAGATGCGGGTACGTCCCTCCACATCCGCCCCTGGTGCGAGGGGAAAGGGAATGTCTAGCAACGTGGTCTGGTTGTGACTGTGGGACAGTTGAAGTCCTACGGCAAACTCGTCGGTTGGGGTTTGCCAGAGGGGATGCCGCAACCCCAGATTGAGGTAGTGGGATTGGGATTGAATATCAAGGCGATCAAAGGGAGATTCAATAATCGTGCTGTCAGCAATGCCGCCGTTGGTGTAGAGGGTGGTGTTGTGGGGGCTGACGGGGAGGGTGTAACTCCAGTTCAGGCTGTCGCTCCCGGCGGTGCGGCTATAGTCTAGGCTGGCCACATCGCCCCACCCGGAGAGATTTTGCACCCTCACGGTTGCCCCTTGACGATCGCTCCCCACACTGGGCGATCGCTGATTATCACTCTGGATAGATAGCCCAACTTGATCGCGGCTTGTCACCACCACCCGCAAAATATTCGTGCCATGTTCAGGGCCCGCCGCTAGGTTGGCCTGTACCTCGCCAATGTTTGGGTCACGCTGTAACAGTTTGAGGGCGTTTTCAATTGTGCTTTGCTGGAGGGGGGTGGTGGTGGCAAGGTTGAGGCGCGATCGCACATAGTCCGCTGTTAATTTCCCCTGCACTTCCACCTGAATATCCGTCATCCGACCCTCTAACACTTGAATCACAATGACGCGATTGTCTGCCCGATATTGAGTCTGCGGCGGCAAAAACGCCCCCGTGGTGATGTAGCCCTGTTGAACATAAAGGTCTGTAATCTGGGCGATCGCACGTTGGAGTTCCACCATTGACCAAGTATTCGCCGCCCCCAGCCTCGGCACCGTTGCCAAGACCGCCTCAAACTCCGCCGCCGTAAAAACGGTACTGCCCGCCACGACGATGCGATCAACTCGATAGCGTGTGACATCAGGCGGGGTCGATGAGGGCGGCGGAGTGGAGTCAAGACCCGGCAACAGCGGCGGAGTCTCCGTGGGAAGATCGGGGACATCGGGCAGTGGGGGCGCAGGCTGTTCAGGACGCAGATCAGCAGGGGGAGGGGTTTGGGCTAAAAGTGAGGGGGGACACAATCCACTCAGGAGCAGGCTACCCACACAAACGCTAGCAACGATTGGATAAGTGCCTTGATTCTGCACTGAAGTATTTTGAGCAGTTCTACAATTTAGATATCAGGCGATCGCCCCTAGTTTTATGCATAATTGCTGATTTCGATGCCGTGGGTGAGCCTCGGTTTGCACTTCAAACATCACGCTGGGGGTTGATCTGCGATAATCGCACTGAATCATTCGCGATCGCGGGAGTATCAAAAATTCATGGCTAACCTGTTGCTGGCGTTGATTGGAGGAGCGGCCCGCCACGCTCGTAACCGCTTTATTCAGCAGACCCAACGCACCGCTGCGATCCAAACCGAATTTTTAGCGCAGTTGCTTCAGGTCAATCGCAACACCGTTTTAGGGCAGGCCTTAGGCTTAGGCACGGTGCAAACCCTGTCAGACTTTCGCCAGCAAGTGCCAGTGACGCAGTACAGCACCTATGAACCCTATGTAGAGCGGATGTTTCAGGGGGAGCAAAATGTGATGACCCCCGACCCGGCGATTTATTTCAGCATTACCAGCGGTTCAACGGGAAATCGCAAAATGTTGCCGATTACGAAGCGATCGCGCCAGGCCGTCAGTCGGGCGAATCAGGTGGCGATGGGGTTTGCCGCCTGGGTGGCGCAGCGCGATCGCCGTCCCTTGGGGAAGATGTTGTTTAATAATTCGGCGCGGCCCTTTGGCTATTCCCCCCAGGGCATCGCCTACGGGCCGATTAGTGTGGGGGATATTAACCTGTTAGGGCCGATTTATCAGCAGGTGTTCGCGCATCCGGTGGATGTGTTGCGGATTGAAGACGGCGAAACACGCAACTATTTAGCGTTGTTGTTTGCGTTGCGCGATCGCAATCTTGGCCTGCTCAGTGCCACCTTTCCCCTCTATGCCCTCACCTTCTGCCAAGCGATCGAACACCACGCCCCCAGCCTCATCCACGACCTCAAAACCGGCACATTACCCGACTGGCTGCAACTGGATTCCGCTCTCAAGCGCCGCCTCACCCGCCAATGGCGCAGCGACCCCCACCGCGCCGCCGAACTCGCCCAAATTTTCCACCATACCGGCCATCTCTACCCTAAAGACGCTTGGCCCAAGCTCTCGTTTATGATCACGGCGCGGGGCGGCACGTCGGACTTTTATTTTGAGCGATTCCCGGAATATTTTGGCGATCTTCCCATCTTTGGGGGGACTTATTCCTCAGCGGAGGCGGTGTATGGAATGCATCGGGATTTTGGCACCGATGGGGCGATTTTGGCGGTGAATAGTGGGTTTTATGAGTTTATCCCTGAATCGGAATGGGAGGCGACAGAACCCCAAACGGTGCTGCCCCACGAAGTGAATGTGGGCGATCGCTACCGCATCCTCGTGACCGCCCTCAACGGCCTCTATCGCTACGACATCGGCGATGTGGTGGAAATCGAAGGGTTTTACCATGACGCACCGATGCTGATTTTTCGTCATCGTCGCGGCGGTCTCCTCTCCGCCACCACCGAAAAAACCACCGAATATCACCTCGTCGCCACCTTCAACCAACTCCAAACCGAATTTAACCTCACCCTCACTTATTTCTGCGTCACCCTCTCCGACGACATCCCGCCCCATTATCGCGTCAACATCGAACTCGCACCGGGGCAAGTGTTAAACAATCCCGATCGCTTTATCCACCGCTTTGATCAGATTCTCGCCAGCGTTCACGCCTCCTATGCCTATCGTCGCCCCAGTCCCATTCCTGACCCCCGCCTGCGCATCTTAGCCCCCGGCAGTTTTAACGAACTCCGCCGCCGCTCCTTGGCGCGGGGCGTGCTGGAATCGCAGTTAAAGTTACCCCACCTGACGAGCGATCGCACCTATCTCGATGGCATCACCGTCGAGCGAGAAGTCGTGATGCGATAGCGTCAAAAATGGTGATCAATCCCGCCCAGTCGGGAAGCAACCTGATACAATTTCCCTCTAAACGATGGTGATCACTCATGGCATACTGGCTGTTTCAAGGCAACCCAAAATACTACCGGATTCAGGATGCGATCCGGGATTTTGATGAAATGCCGTGGCTCACAACTCGCTATGCCAAAGAAATCGCCCTGGGGGATGGGGTGATCGTTTGGATTGCGGGCAAAGAAGCGGGGGCCTATGCGATCGCAGAAATTAGCGGCCTGCCGGAATTGATGCCGAATCCGAGCGATCGCGCCTATTGGATCGACAAAAGCCGGATCGGCACGCGCCCCCAAGCCCTGCTCCGCTTCACCCACAAACTCACCACCCCCATCCTCCGCACCACCGTCCGCCAAGACCCCATCCTCAAAGACCTCACGATCATCCGCGCCCCCAACAGCACCAACTTCCGCATCACCCCCGCTCACTGGGAGCGCTTCCACACCCTGATCGCTGAGCCCACGGCTTAATCCACGCCCCCCAACCGTCAAGCAAATGATCAACAGGACTCCCCACTGCTTAGAAATTCGCCCTGGACTGGCCATTGAGCGTGATCGCCTTGCGACTCTCTGCCAACAGTGGCAGATTATCAAGCTTGAACTGTTTGGTTCCGTTCTCCGGGATGATTTTCACCCCACCAGCGACATCGATATTCTTGCTACATTTCACCCCACAGCTCGGATTACATTTTTTGACCTCGATCAGATTGAAAGCCAACTAAGTCCCCTACTCCACAATCGCCCCATTGACCTCACCACGCGGCGGGCGATCGAACAAAGCCACAACCCGATTCATCGTGCTGCCATTCTTAACCATACCCGCCTCATCTATTCCCTATGAATCGCGATCGCGAATATCTCCTCGATGCGATCCAAGCCTGCACCCTGATTCTTGAGTTTAGCCAAGGGCAGACTCAAGACATGTTTAATCGTGATCTAAACATGGCTTTGAAATAATTATTTCAAAGTATCGTGAAAGTGCCTTGCCGCCACACTCTGATTTATTTATAGATCATTTAAGTTATTATTTGAAAACTAAAAATTAGTATCATGAGCATTATACGCTATAGCAATTTCAGGTGAGACATGAGATTTAGATCTGGCGTATATCATGACTTTCACCCTTGTGTCTCTCATGAATTAGTTCAGATTGCTATATTTATAGTTTGATTAGCCAGTCACATAAAGAAACAACTTGAGTTTCGTTTGTTAAATTAGCTCCATTTGAAAGAGTATTATTATTCAGTTGCTGATAAATCTCTTGTGCCATAGCATTCTCAATTGCTGCACCAACAAAAAAAGTTTTAGGATGATAGCCTTTAGCAGAAAATGAAGTTCTAATTCTATTTAATGCTGAGTTTGCAGTTTTCCAGTGCTCATCTGCCCCAGCCGGGTCAATACCACCCTTCAATTCTCCTAAAGCAAGATATTTTTTAGGATCATGATGTGCTGAATTACTATTTTTGCCAGATACAATTTCATTTGGTGAACAATCGAATAAACAAAGATCAACATTCTTTTTTACTGTTGGCACGGTCAAGTTATAGAGTAAGGTTCGTTTATTTTGATTGGATACCCAATGTAAACCTTTAACATATTTTTCGACTTCAGGCTCAGAATTAAAATGTGTCCATTTTTTTGTTTTAGAATCAAGATATTCAAAATCCATTCCGCTAATAGAGCATGTGGCAATCAAAATTCTCGTGAATTTCCATTCTCCCAACACACCGGCAAGGTTTCTCATGCTACCGCCCAGTGAATCACCTTTCGTTAGCAAAAAACGATAAACTAATTCATCTACGAATGCTTTTCCAGATGGTTCCAGAAAATTTTCTATTAGACCATTTATTGCTCTTTTTCTATCATGTTCTTGTAAATATTTTTTTGCTTTTTCAGAAATTCCAGATGCTGTAAGCAAAGAATTTTTGATTTCCAATATTTCTAAGTAGCTCAGGCAAGAAAGAGTGAACTATGTAACAGAATATTGAGGTTGTCGCAGATTGACATATTCAGTGGAGTGAGCGTTTTGTTGTGCCCGAGCATCAAGTCCAAAAATGACCTCACAAGCCAACTCCTTCTCTGACTCAAACATCTGACCAACCAACTCATCTCGCTTGAGATGCTGCCACTCCAACTCAATAGGATTCATCTCTGAACAGTAGGGGGGCAGGAAGAAAAGATAAAGCCCCTGAGCTTGCCAAGTAGCAATCTGGGCTTGAACAAGCTTGCTGGTATGAATGGAGCCGTTGTCCAGCACAATGACCCTTATCCGTCCGGTTTTCGAGAGGATGTCAGCGGCACTCTGGGCTTGCTGGTTCATCAAGGCGATGAAGTCATCGCTCTTAAAGCTGCCTAAAACCAGAGAGTAGATGAAGGTGACCAATGGCTGCCACAAACCGATGATGCTGAGCCTCTTGCCTCGCTTGCGAGTCTGCTCCTGTCGTTTTTGCTCACCTCGGAAGTAATAGCTGTAACTGGCGGCACTCCATAAACAACTGCCGGATTCGTCGCCGTAGAGCAAGTCAAATCTCCCCTGCTGCCGCAGAGAGTTCGAGCATCTCTAAGTCTGCTTGCTTAATCGCCCGCGTTGCTGGGTCTTGGCGCTCTCGGTGACTCTGACGTGTCCGCTTCCATATCACCCCCTTTTTTTGAGCACCTGACGCAGATGGTCTGGGCTCAAGCTAATGCCTCTGTATCGTTTGAGTTTCTTGGCTAACTGTACGCTGTTATAGGTTCGCTTTTCTTCACGCAAACAGGTTTCTAGGTACACCATGTCGGCTTCTGTCCAGGTGCTCTTTTTTCCTCTTCCTGGTGCATCCCAGAGTCCGCCTAAGCCCTTTTCCTGCCAACGTTTGAACGTTTTCCTCACTGTCCCTACATTCCAGTGCAAGTGTTGGGCTATCTTTTCGACGTACCATCCTTGATGGCTGAGTCTCAGAGCTTCTGCACGGTCTTTGACTCTCTGTATTACTGTGGTTGCTTTCCTTAGCTCCCACAGGGTTCTTTCTTCCTCTGGGCTTAGAAATACTCTCATCCTTGCTCCCATAAGTACACCTGTTCTTTATACTCACTCTTTACATCTCTCAATCTACCTCTCTTTTTCTACCCTGGCCTACTTATCCTAAACCAATAAGTAGTGATCGAAGTAATCCTCTGCGAAATCGGGGAAGTCATGCCAATAAACTTCGTTCTGAGCTGAGTAACGTTCTTGAGGCTTTGGAACAGGAGAGGAAGTCATCTGCTTCCGAAGTGGATGTAGTAGGTGAGCCTGGATTCTATTTGGATGTAGAGTTTAGCGTTTCTGAGAAGGACAAGGTGCTTCAAAGCATAGAAAATCTTAGGGGTAAGGCTAAGATTGAGTTGATGTCAGTTAGCGTTTCTCCAAATAGCAATGAATATTTAGAGGCGACACTATTTGTTCCTGATAGTAAGAAGAATGATTTCACGAAAAAAATTACTGCCTATGAGAATGAGGAAACAAAAACTGGCAAACCAAAAAATGAAACTCTAGTTAGCCGAATAGAGTCCTTTTTCTTAAGTTCTGTTACTTCATTGTTTGTAAGGATTCAGGTGGGGGGGGGTTGACAAATCAGAAAAAACAGCTAAGTTAGCACAATGAAGCCCATCGAGATTCCCCCAGCCGTCGAACGAGAGCAACTGAGACAAGCATCATCAGAGGTGCTGGTGGAACTGGTGTTGCGGCAACAAGAGGTTATTCAGCAACTAGTCTGGGAAATAGAGCGGCTCAAGAACAACGCCAACAGCGATAGCGAGAGTTCATCGAAACCCCCATCAAGCGACATCCACAAACGCTCAGAACACCAACCCCCAGAAAAAGAGCCACCAAGCCAAGGAAAACGTAAACCCGGTGGGCAACCCGGTCATCAGGGAAAAACTCGCAAAGGGTTTGGCAGAATAGACCGCTACGAAATGGTGCGAGCACAAGTGTGTGGGTACTGTGGGAGCCAAGAGTTGAGCCTAGTCCCCCGAAAAACGCGCCGCCATGAAGTAGCCGAGTTAATCCAACCCGCCATAGAAGTAGTGGAGTATGAGCAGCAGTGCTGCTGTTGTAGCCGATGCGGACAGGAAACATGGGGAGAGCTACCGCCGCAAGTGCTGGGAGGTCAAAGCTTAGGAGTCGGGCTGCAATCCCTGTTGGTGTGGTTGGGGAACTACGCTCACATGAGCTATGAAAAGCAGCAGGAATTCCTAGAGGAACTGGGGAATATCACCGTGGGAGTAGGGACATTACAAGCGACCAACGAAAGGGCATCCCAAAGCGTTAAGCCGACAGTAGAGGAACTGGGAAACTGGGTGAAACACCAAGACTACGCCCAAGTGGATGAAACACCATGGCTAGTCAAGGGAGTGAAAGAGTGGATGTGGGTAGTGTGTGGGGTGGGTTTTTGCCTCTTCCACGCCGCTGATACTCGTTCAAGGGCGGAATTAGAGACCCTATTAGGTCGAAGCTTTGATGGTGTACTCGTCTCTGATGACTTCAGTGTGTACAACGGTTATGAGGTGAAAGCCCAGCAGAAGTGCTTGGCTCATCTGAGGCGGCACTTCAAGAAAGTCTGCAAGCTCAGGCATGGAAAAAATCCAGAGTTGGCGAAGGCATTCCTGGATTTGATTGACACAGCCTTTGAGCAGCATCGTCAGTGGCGTGAAACCGAGGATGGGGCTGCCTATCATCAATGGGCGGCGGGCTTTATCTATGAGGTGAAGGCGGCTGTGGAGCATTGGCTCCCCCTGGCTGGGCATGAGGCGGGCTTGTTATTGCGCTCTCTACGCGATAAGGCAAATCAGTGGTGGTATTTCCTGTCCCATCCAGAAATTCCCCCGGATAATAATCGTGCGGAACGCTCGTTGCGGTTGGCTGTAACCAAGCGTAAGGTTTGTGGTGGCTCGCGTTCGATGGCAGGTTTTGCCCAGACGGCAAGGTTACTGAGTGTGATTCAGACTTGTCGGACTCAAGGGCGTTCGGTGTTGAGTTTCTTGAAACAAGCTTTGATGGCGACGGCTTCTCCTGAGCAAGTCTCCATGCCTTCCCTCATCCCTGCTACCTGAATCCTTACCATTGTTTACCGACGAGAAGTCACTATTTCCGCAGGATCAAAGTGTGTTGGTTTGGTGGGAGGTCTGGCTCAGAGGTGATCGAAAGGAGAGCTTTGATGAGATCACTGAGCGACTGGATGTTCGGGTTCAGCCACATTCCGTTAAATTTGTCGAACGTGAAGTGGTTTTAGTGCTGGCTAATGTTGTTCAGCTTGGGCAAATTATCCGTAAGTGTGATGCGATCGCAGAACTCAGAATTGCGAAGGATCTGCCATCATTCTTTTTTGAGAATAACGAGCTTGAACAGCAGGAGTGGATGAATGATCTACTGAATAAATGTGTATTTGAGAAATCTCCGAGTGTCTCTGTATGTTTGTTGGATGGTGGTGTGATGAGAACTCATCCATTGCTAGAACATAGCCTCAGCGAAGATGATATGCATAGCTATGAGCCAATATGGGGGACTCACGACACTCGTGAAGGGCATGGCACAAATATGTCTGGGCTGTTGATCTACGGAGAACTATGTGAAGCTCTGGTTAGTAATCAAAAAATCGAAATTTCGCACTGCTTAGAATCAGTAAAAATACTTCCCCCGCAAGGGGAAAATGATCCTAATCTGTATGGATGGATCATGCAGCAAGGTATTAGCCGTGCTGAGATACAAGCTCCATTCCGAACACGGGTGATTTGTATGCCAGTGACCAGTGAGGGAGCAAATCGAGGAACACCTTCCTCTTGGTCTGCGGCGATAGATAATTTATGCTTTGGTCGAGATGAAATTTCTGATAAATTGGTGCAACGGTTAATAATTTTGCCGGTTGGTAATATTCGTGATGCGATCAATCGTAAGGATTATATTGACAATAATGATAGTGCATCTGCTGAGAATCCGGCACAATCTTGGAATGCCTTAGTCGTTGGGGCTTTTACTGACAAGGTAAATATAGTTGATTCTGAATATCGTCATTGGGAGCCAATCGCGCCCGCTGGTGATCTGTCACCCCGTAGTAGAACATCTTGTGTTTGGGGTCGTCAATGGCCTAACCGCCCGGACGTTGTATTTGAAGGGGGAAATCTCGCGACAGATGGATCTTGTGCAGGTGAAGTTTTAGATGATTTGAGCTTGCTCACAACTCATCATAAATTTAATCAACGTCTATTTACATTATTTGGTGATACCAGTGCATCGACTGCTTTAGCAGGATATTTTGCGGCACAGATTCTAGTTCAAAATCCTGACTATTGGCCAGAGACGGTGCGAGCCTTGATTGTTCACTCAGCGACTTGGACAGCGGCGATGCGAAAGCATTTGCCTGCTACACCACAGCAAAAAGACAAAAGTATTCTGCTGAGGCGTTATGGGTATGGTGTACCGAGTTTGGACAAGGCACTTCGGAGTGCGAAGAATGATTTGACCATGATTGTTGAGGATGGGTTTCAGCCCTTTCAGAAGAAAGAAAATCAGTCCAACATAACAACGAAAGATATGAATCTTCATACTCTTCCCTGGCCAAAGAATGAGCTGGAGTCTCTGGGTGAGAGGGATGTTGAGATGAGGGTGACACTTTCGTACTTTATTGAGTCGAACCCAGGCGAACGAGGTTGGGTTCGCCGCTATTCTTATCCTTCCTATGGGCTAAGATTTGCTACTAAAGATGCAACTGAGACACTTTCGGCTTTCAAGAAACGGATTACTAAAGATGCTCATGAGGAAGGGGATACAGTTTCCTTTAAAGAGGATAAAGGTTGGTTTTTAGGTACTGAATTGCGTAACCGAGGTTCCTTACATTCGGATATTTGGACGGGGACTGCTGCGGATTTGGCAGCCAAGAATGCAATCGGTGTTTATCCAGTGGGAGGATGGTGGAAAGAGCGCCCTATACATAACCGATGGAACGAGCAGATTAGGTATGCGCTGATTGTTTCGATTCGAGTAACAGGGGAAGGGGCTGATATTTACACACCTGTTGAAACTGTGGTGAGGCAAAAGTTGGCGATCGAGATTGAGCCTTAAGTGCCAGAGAGAGACGTGTTGGACGATTTCAGATCGCGCCCTCTTATTCCGTAACGGCGGCGCGGAGGAGGATGACGGTGGCGTGAACTTGGGCGGCGATCGCTTCGGGGATGTTGCCGTGGATGGCGTGTTGGAGCATGCCTTCGCGGCTGGCTCCGAGGACGATGAGGGAACAGGCTTCGATCTGGGCGAGTTTGACGATCGCATCGGCCACATCCTGCGATCGCATCGGCAGGGGAATCACGGGACAATCTAGGTCTTGGCTGAGAGAGGCGGCCATCTGTTTCAGGGGTTGAAAGTGGAGTTTGCCTTGGGAGGGGGGAAAGACTTGGGTGAGGAGGATGTCGCCGGGGGCAATCAAGCGAGTCAGGGCGGGCAGATAATGGAGGGCACGTTTGACATTCGGGCCGCCGGACATGGGGACAAGCCATTGGCTCGGGCCGTGGTCAGCGATCGCCGGGTAAGCGTCAGGATTGCGACCGGGCTTGATTAACATTACTTCACAGGGGGCCCGCTGTACCAAAGCATCGAGCACCGTGCCGAAAATGCGGCCGGGGGTGTTGGTGCTGCCCTTCCAGCCCATGATCAGGCGGTCGATGTGGCGATCGCGAATTGTATCGAGGATGGCTTGGCTGGTGTCTTGGGCGACGCGGATTTGACAATGGACGGAGATCGGGAAGGCTTGGGCGATCGCTTCTACCCCGTGCAAAAGCTCCCGGTGGGGGGTGATATCGACCTGGGCCTGGGCGGGGGCAGTGTGGCGGGGGACTTTGATAATCGCGAGACATTCTAATTCAAACTCTTCGGTGGCGGCGATCGCGGCTGCAATTTTCACCAAATACGGGGCCGTATGGGGATTCGCCAGCGGTAACAAAATCCGGCCCTTGCCAATGGCGGGCGATCGCGTCTGATACACCGCATAGGAGGGATGCGATCGTACCTCCGTCCCATCCGGCTTGCCCCGCAAATGATCCGCCGTCGCATGGATCAAATCACTCCGGGTAATAATTCCTAGCAACTTCTTCCCCTCCGTCACCGGCAAATGGGACACATGATAGCGATCCATCAAATAAATCACATCCCCCACCGGAATCTCCGGAGCCACCGTCACCGGACTCGCCGTCATCACCTCCCGCACCAACTGCTGCGGCGACAAATTACTCAGCCCCGCCAAATGCTGCTCCGTAATCATCCCCACCACAACCCCCCCCTCATCCACCACCGGAAAACCATGGTGAAACGACTGCCCAAACAGGTTATACACATCCTGCACCGTCATCGTCCCCGTCAGCGTCTCCACATTCCGCTGCATCACATCCCCCGCCCCCATATCCGTCAGCACATCATTGCGCCCCGTCTCGTCTTTCAGATCAATCCCATTCGCCTTGAGCAGATGTTGATAAATTGACCCGGACTTGATCGCCTCCGCTACCCCATAGGCCATCACCGCGCTAATCATTAACGGCAACACGAGGCGAAAATCCGTCGTTAACTCAAACACAATCACGATCGCTGTAATCGGAACCCGCGCCACCGCCGTAAAAAACGCCCCCATCCCCACCAACGCATAGGTGGTCGGCGACCCGGCATGGAGCACCATAAACTCAATTTCCCCAATCAAATACCCCAAGGCCGACCCCAAGACGAGCGTGGGTGAGAACAATCCCCCCGCTGCCCCCGACCCATAGGCCACGATTGTCAGACCAAAATGAATCATGAAAATTAACAGCGTTTTATCCCAACTCACATCCCCCGCAATCAAAAAATCCCGCAGCCCCGCATTGTTTAAAAACGTCGGCGGGGCAAGGGCAATCACCAGGCCGGAAATACAGCCCGCCGCCCCAATCCGCCAAGACATGGGCCATTGCAAATGTTGGTTAAAGCGCAGACAGGCAAGAATCCCCTGGTTAAACAGCACCCCCAACACCCCTGCTAAGGCCCCCAAGAGGAGATAAAAGGGAATTTCGGCGGCGATGAATTGGTTAACCAGCACGGGGTTGAGCATGGTGGCGGGAAGGTTGAGATCCGCTGAATCTAAGAGACGGGAAACGACTGAGCCGGTAAAGGATGCGAGGATCGCGGTTTCTAAGGTGAGGCCGGACATGTCCCGCGACAGTTCTTCAACGACGAACAGCACCCCGGCGATGGGGGTGTTAAATCCGGCGGCGAGACCGGCAGCAGCACCGGCGGCGATCATTTGGCGGCGGTGTTGGGGGGAGGTGGGAACCCATTGGCTGAGTTGGGCGGCGAGGGCGGCTCCGATGTGGACGGTGGGGCCACGGCGGCCGAGGGTCAGACCGGCTCCGAGGAGGAGGACTGTGGCGATCAGTTTCACCACGGCGACGCGCAAGGAGAGGAGGACGGGAAATTGAGCAAGGGCGGCTTTGACTTGGGGGATGCCGCCGCCTTTGGCATCGGGGGCGAGGGTTTCCACGAGCCACCCGGCGCACCAACAGATGCAAAACCCAAACAGGGGCAGTATGAGGGGCCAGCGGCCGTAGAGTTTGGGGAAGGATTCGATCAGTTCGATGCGAAAGATGCCGACGGTGGCGATGCCTTTTTTGAGGAGGAGGGCGGCGATCGCAGAAATACACCCGATTAAACAGGCTTCTAAGAGGGCGTAATGGTCATCAATGATGTAATTACCCCAATGATGCTGGGAAATCCACCGATTCAACCGGGTGGATAAAGACCGCTTCATGGCGACGAGTTCCACGCATGATTCGGCCTCAGAATACCGTGAAACGGTCGGCATCATGCCAGGAGATGGGAAGTTTTGGCGGGAGTGCTATAGTGTGAAAAAGACACTATAGCAATATGACATTAAATCTGGGCTTTCAAAACAGGGAGTGCGAGCATCTTGCTCGCTACGGCTCAATCTCAGCGGGCAGCTCAATCTCAGCAGGTAACTCAATCTCAGCGGGTAACTCAATCTCAGCGGGTAACTCAATCTCAGCGGGCAAGATGCCCGCACTACAGGATTTATGGCTCAATCTCAGCGGGCAAATCAATCTCAGCGGGCTTTCAAAACAGGGAGTGCGAGCATCTTGCTCGCTACGGCTCAATCTCAGCAGGTAACTCAATCTCAGCAGGTAACTCAATCTCAGCGGGTAACTCAATCTCAGCGGGTAACTCAATCTCAGCGGGCTTTCAAAACAGGGAGTGCGAGCATCTTGCTCGCTACGGCTCAATCTCAGCGGGCAACTCAATCTCAGCGGGTAACTCAATCTCAGCGGGCAAGATGCCCGCACTACAGGATTTATGGCTCAATCTCAGCGGGCAAGATGCCCGCACTACAGGATTTATGGCTCAATCTCAGCGGGCAAATCAATCTCAGCGGGCTTTCAAAACAGGGAGTGCGAGCATCTTGCTCGCTACGGCTCAATCTCAGCGGGCAAGATGCCCGCACTACACAGATCGCTATTTCTTAAGCAACGGTGGGGTTAATTATGCAAATGTATCTCAATCACCAACGGCTGACGTTACGGCCTCAAGATGCGATCGCCAAAGGTGGCGAAGCGGATATTTTTCGCTGGCAGAATGACGCGATTAAACTCTTCAAAGCCCCCGACCATCCCGACTATCACGGTTTTCCCCAGGCCCAACAGGCCGCCCAATTCCGCCTTGACCAACATCAAACCAAACTGCGCCAGTTTCCCCAAAATTTACCCGATCGCGTCATTACCCCCACGGAGTTAGTCACCGATCGCGCCGGGCGGATTTGGGGCTACGGGATGCCCCTGGTGGAACCGGCGAGGGTGTTGCGCCAGTATAGCGATCGCGCCCTCCACCGGAGCGGCATTGGGAATGGTGCGATCGCTCAAATTCTCCAAGACCTCCATGGCACGATCGCCGCGATCCATCGGGTCGGCGTGGTGATGGGGGATTTTAATGATTTGAATGTGTTGGTGCAGGGCGATCGCGCCTATCTGATCGATGCCGATTCGTTTCAGTTCGGCGGTTTTGCCTGTACCGTCTTTACCGCCGCCTTTGTTGACCCCCTCCGCTGCGACCCGACGGCTAACGCGCTGATGCTCAATGCGTCCTATCACTCGGAAACCGACTGGTATGCCTTTGGGGTGATGGTGATGCGATCGCTCCTCTGTGTTGGCCCCTATGGTGGCGTGTACAAACCGAAAAACCCCGCCCAGCTTGTCCCCCCCGCAGCCCGTCCCCTGCACCGGATCACGATCTTTCATCCAGAGGTGAAATACCCCAAACCCGCCTTACCGATCGAAAGCCTCTCCGATGACCTGCTGCACTACTGCTATCGGGTTTTCGTGAACGATCAGCGCGGCCCCTTTCCCGTGAAACTCCTTCAGGATCTCCACTGGCGCACCTGTCCCCAATGTCAGCTTGAACATACCCGCGCCGCCTGCCCCGTTTGCACCCATGCAACGATCACCCCTGTTCCCCCACCGTTAACCCAAACCGTGCGCGGCACAGTCACCGCCACGGTGCTCCATCGTACCACCGGGTTAATTTTGGCGGCGCAGGTGGTGGGGTCACAGGTGCAATGGCTCGTCCATGAAGCGGGACAGTTTAAACGGGAAGGGGGCGCGGTGATTTTAGCGGGCGATCGCGATCCATCCCTCTGGGCCGGACTCCAAGGCCGCACCACCCTGATCGCCATGGCGGGACAAGCGATCGCATTTCACCCCGACCAGTCCCCGGAACGCCTCGCCGTTGATACTCACCAAGGACAGCCCCAACTCGTCACCAATGGGCGCGATCGCTTCTGGCTCCACAATGGTCAACTCCTCAAAGCCGGACGATTCGGTCCAGACTATTGGGGCGATGTCTTGGCGGGTCCAACGCAGATTTGGGTCGGCGCATCCTTTGGCGTGGGCTATTACCGGGCGGGTCATCTCAGTGTGACGTTCACCTTTGCCGTCGGGCAACCAGGCATCAATGACCAAGTGCGCCTCGATTGGGGACGGGGCCAATTAATCGCGGCGCACTGCACGGTGGGAGCGGTGCGATCGTGGCTCGTCTGGGCGATGCAAACCGACGGCATTACCTACTATCACGGGGCGGTCATCCACTCCACAGGTGCGATCGAGGCCCAAATCTGCGCCGCCCAAGGCGATGCCCCCTGGCTGGAAGCCTTCCGCACCCATTGCGCCGTCGGTGCAGCTCTCTTCGCCGCCACCGACAGCGGCATCGTCCGCGTCGAAGTCGATCAAGGACAAATCCACGTCGTTAAAACCTTCCCCGACACGGAACCCTTCGTCAGCACCGAAACCCAACTCCTCGCCGGAGACGGCGGCTTAATCGCCATCAGTCCCCAAGAAATTATGCGGTTGCAATTAGTGTAGGGAGAGGTGCGATCGGGCTTGAGGGTGAATGTGTGTACAATAGATTGTTTGTGTGTATAATTTTGAATTAAAAATCTACATGATTAACAAGCAAACAACCTTAATTCACTGCTTGATTAAGATTAAAGGCTGATAAACAATTACAAATTGCTGTAGTGCAGTACTCGACAACGAACTTAGGAGATTGTTGCTTGAATACATTACGAAAATTAACACTTAAGGGATTTAAATCTATCAAAGAAATTGATCTTGAATTGAACCCTTTGAATGTTTTAATTGGAGCGAATGGAGCCGGCAAGAGTAACCTGATTTCATTTTTCAAGATGATCAATGAAATGATGGCTGGCCGATTTCAACATTACGTCGGCATATCAGGGCGGGCCCAATCTTTTCTGCACTTTGGTTCTAAAGTGACTCTTCAAATTGAAGCAAAACTAGAATTTGAAGTTGAAAATGGTGTCGATACCTATTCGTTAAGACTGTTTCATGCTGCTGCTGACACATTGATTTTTGCTGAAGAAACCTTGAGTTATCTTGAAACTGGTCGAGACAGTCCGAGGGTAGATGATTTGGGAGCAGGACACCAAGAAACTAACATTAATAAAGCAATAGAAGACGAAAAACAAACTGCAAGAGTTCTTAAATATTTACTTGATCGCTGTCGAGTGTATCACTTTCACGATACATCCCCGACAGCCGGTGTTCGCCAATCCTGCTATGTAGGTGATAATAGATGGCTGATGCCAGATGCTAGTAATTTAGCCGCTCTACTTTTAAGATTTCGTGAAGAGAATGGGAAGGCAGCGTATCAGCGTATTGTTGGAACGATTCGGCTAATTGCACCTTTTTTCGACGATTTTGTGCTTGAACCCGATGCATCTCATCATGTCCTTCTTAATTGGACTGAGAAAGGGGCAGATCGAGTATTTGGGCCACATCAGCTTTCAGATGGAACGTTACGTGCTATTTGTCTAGCTACATTACTACTGCAACCTGAGCATGAATTCCCAAAACTTATTATTGTAGACGAGCCAGAGTTAGGTCTTCATCCCTATGCCTTGACTATCATTGCAGATCTTTTTAGTAAAGCCTCATTACACACACAAATTCTCATTGGTACTCAGTCTAGTTCTTTCTTAGATAACTTTTATCCTGAAGATATTATTGCTGTAAACCGGGACGGGAAAGAGTCGAAATTTGAGCGGCTACATCCTGAAGAGTTAGAAACTTGGCTAGATGCTTATAGCTTAGGAGAAGTTTGGGAGAAAAATGTGATTGGTGGAGGGCCACATTAATGGTTCGCCTTTACTTATTTGCTGAAGGGCAAACGGAGCAAACCTTTGCTGACACCCTGATCAAACCACATTTAGCACAGTATAATGTGTTTATGAATAAACCTGTACTTATTGCCCACGCTAGAAAAAAAGGCAAAGTACATCGCGGGGGTGGCTGGAACTATATCCCCATGAAAGATGACATCATCCGTTTTCTGAAGCAGGATCAAGCTGAAGATGTATTTTTTACAACGATGATTGATTTATATGCACTTCATGCTGGATTTCCAGGTTTAGCTGAATCCGAAAACATGAGATATAATCCTTTTGAAAGAGTTGAATTTTTAGAGCAAAAATTCGCAGACGATATTCATGATCGGAGATTCATCCCCTATCTTCAATTGCATGAATATGAAGCGTATCTTTTCTCCGATCCCGACTGTTTTAAATATCTTGATGCTGAGAACGATCGCGGAATCAGTGCCCTTCATGATATTGCTAATCAATATGAATCACCAGAGTTGATTAATGATGGGTCTGACACAGCACCGAGTAAACGTATTATTACTCAATTCCCTGATTATGAAAAATCTAAATCTACTTTTGGACCACAGTTAGCTGAACAGATTGGCTTGCAGTCAATCCGACATCAATGCCAACATTTCCATAACTGGTTAACTCAACTTGAATCTTTGGATGACACGAGTAGGTCGAGCGGCACTGAACAAACATGATATTCAGCGATCACGCCACCACTCAATCATCTGTGTGAGTTCCATAAATCCTCTGCATCTCGATACAAGATTGCTATAGCGATACGTTCGTTGGGATTGAGTTAGGGTTTTCGGGGAGGCGCGATCGCTAGCTGACTTTATTTTCTGAATCAGAACAGACAGAGAGGTTTTTGCTGGTATAACTGAGGTATGACCTGAAATCAAAGTCACGATGAAAACTGCAATTTCGCTGCCAGATTCAGTGTTTGAGCAGGCCGAATCCCTTGCCCAGCAGTTAGGCATGTCTCGTAGTGAGCTTTACACAAAAGCACTACAGGCATACCTCAAAAAACACGATCGCGCTCAAATTCTGCTCAAATTGAACCCAGTGTATACCACAGAATCCTCTGAACTAGAGCCAGAGATAGTAAGGATGCAAGTGATGTCACTTCCTCATGAGGAGTGGTAATGTATCGAGGTGAAATTTGGTGGGCTAACCTACCCGAACCCGTGGGTTCAGAACCTGGATATCGTCGCCCTGTTCTGGTTGTTCAGGATGATGCGTTTAACCAGAGTTAGATTAGCACGGTAATCGTTGTGGTAATTACGTCCAATCTTCAATTGGCAGCAGCACCGGGTAATGTGCTCTTGCCTCGTAATGCATCAGGTTTATCGAAAGAATCTGTTGTTGATGTTTCTCAAATTATCACGCTTGATAAGACATTTTTAGTTGAGCGAATTGGGTCGCTCCCGAATTATGTGCAGGAGGAGATAGATGAGGGGTTACGGACAGTTTTATATCTTTAAGTGAAGATAGAAATACGTGCAAACACTCAACCCAACTGTGGGGTGTTTACCCTGGTGATACGCTCGTTTGGATTGGGTTAGGGTTTGGGGCCCCGATCGCGCCCTCCCAATGGACTAATCCGCCCTGCACATGGCTAAAATCGGCTCCGGTTACGTCCGCATTTTGGAAAAATGTGCCGCCGTATTGGGCGATCGCAGTTTCGAGGAGTCCCGTCCATTGCCAGGTGATGGCGAAATAGAACAGGGTGAGGAGAGTGAAGACCCAGCCGAGGGGATGGCCGGTGGTGAGACCCGCGATCGCTGTCGTCCAGAGGAGAAACACCGCGCTGCCAGAGGTGAGAGCGATCGCGGTCGGCCCCACGATCGCCCCCAATCCGGATCGCCACCGTCCACTCAACCCGACCCCCACGCTCAAACCCAGTACCGCCCCCACAATCGCGGGAATCAACGCCTGATCAAACCAAGTTCCGCCGTAAAAAAAGCCGATTAATATCCCCACGCCGCCACTGCCCACCGCGATGCGATACCGGGAGGGCAGCGCGATCGCCGCCCCCGTCCCCAGACTCACAGTATGCAACGTGATCACTAACATCCCCGCTGTGCCCTGCATCGGTTGTCCCAAAGCTGCGAAGATTAACCCCGTCACAGCTTGGCCCGTGAGCCAAGCCGTGAGGGCGATCGCCGCAATCAGTTGGGCCCATTGCCAGGGCGATCGCCCCAGCCGCGCCCCTCGAAATGTCGCCCCCCGGAGGATCGCGCCGCGAAAATCCGCCCCCCGCAGATCCGCGCCGTGAAAATCGGCATTGGTCAAGGTTTGGCGGCGAAAGGAACGATTTTGTAAATTGGAAGCAGAGGAGGCCATGGAATGACACCGTTAACACGATTCAAACAATTTCTATTTAAATTATGGCGGAGACGAGGGCTGAGTGTGGGAGGTGCGATCGCGCTTCTCATCGCTCTGATCCTTTACACCGTCCCCACGCTCCAACGTCCTCCCCGCACTGACCTCCAGCGGGATCTGTTTCAGGGGGTGCAGTACGATCGCACCGTGCTCGACTCTCCCCGCCCCTTGGTGATCCACACCCTCACCATTGACCTCACCGTCCCCGGTGTGCGCCTCATCGTTTCCCCCGGCGATCCTGACCATCCCGGCCAAACCCGCGCCGCCACCACGACCGACTTTCTGCGCCAATCCCGCGCCCAAATCGCCATCAACGGCAGTTATTTTTACCCCTTTATCGAAAATACGCCGTGGGATTATTTTCCCCATGGGGGCGATCGCGTTTATGTTCTCGGTGAAGCGATCGCCGACGGTATCCCCTACGCCAAGCCCCGCACTGACTGGCATCCGGTCTGTTTTGGCCCTACGCAACGGATGCAGATTTCCGCCGATACCACTTGCCCTCCCGATACTACCCAGGCCCTCGCGGGTCTCCCTCGCCTCCTGATTAGCGGGACATTACCCGATCGCTCCGCCAACCGCAAACCCTACGCCCGCACCATTGCCGCCACCAACGCCACCGGGACAACACTTTGGTTAATCATCGTGGATGGCAAACAACCCTTTTACAGCACAGGGATGACCCTCATGGAGGCGGGCCAATGGGCGCAAGAGTTGGGGGCGACGGATGCGATCGCCCTCGACGGTGGCGGCTCTGCAACTCTGGCCTACGAAACTCCCGATGGCCCTAAACTCCTCAACGCCCCCATCCACACCAAAATCCCCATGACCGAACGCACGATCGCTAATCACATCGGCATCTACACCAAACCCTGGGATTAATGCACCATTTGCCAGGTGAGGGTTTCGCCAGGGTTTAAGGGCACAAGTTCCGAATCGGGGAAGGGTAATGCGGTGGGGATTTGCCAGGGTTTTTTCGTGAGGGTGATCTGTTGAGTATTTCGAGGGAGTTGATAGAAGTCGGGGCCGTGGAAACTGGCGAAGGCTTCGAGGCGATCCAGTGCATCCACACTGTCGAAGGCTTCGGCGTAGAGGGGCAGGGCATGGAAGGCGGTATAACACCCGGCACAACCGCAGGCGGTTTCCTTGCGATCGCGACTATGGGGTGCACTGTCTGTGCCGAGGAAAAATTTGGGATTGCCAGAGGTGGCAGCCTGGAGGAGGGCTTGGCGATGGGGTTCGCGTTTGAGGATCGGGAGGCAGTAAAAATGGGGCGAAATACCGCCTTGAAAGATGCGATTCCGGTTTAACAAAAGATGCTGCGGGGTGATCGTGGCGGCGGTGCGATCGCTCCCGCGCACAAACTCTACTGCGTCGGCGGTGGTGATATGTTCAAGGACGATGCGGAGGCGGGGAACGCGATCGCGCAACGGGATGAGATGGCGATCAATAAAGACTTTTTCGCGATCGAAAATATCCACAGCGGGATCGGTCACTTCGCCATGGAGCAACAATGGCAACCCTAACGCCGCCATGGTTGCAAAGACGCGATCGCACTTCCGAATATCTGTCACCCCGGAATCGGAATTCGTCGTCGCACCGGCGGGGTAATATTTCACCGCTTTGACAAACCCCGATTGTTTCGCCGCTTCGATATCTTCTGGGCGAGTTTGGTCGGTGAGATAGAGGGTCATCAAGGGTTCAAACTGTTGCCCTGGGGGAATCGCGGCGAGAATGCGATCGCGATAGGCCGCCGCCTCGGCCACCGTGCGCACCGGTGGCTTCAGGTTCGGCATCACGATCGCCCGCCCAAACTGCCGCACCGTATCGGGTAAGACCGCCCGCAACGCCGCCCCATCCCGAAGATGTAGATGCCAATCGTCCGGTTGGGTGAGGGTGAGAATGTCCATAGTGCCAATGCTCCGATGAAAAATAGGTAGAGATCCCCCCGGCTGTGCCGACCCCCTTATTAAGGGGGTTTTGGATATTCCCCCCTCCTGCCGCCTGATGAGAGGCAGAGCCTCTGCTACTCATAACCTGGCAGAGCCAGGTCACGAGGGTTAGAGGGGGTTTGGGTGTTCCCCCCCCCTTAAAAAAGGGGGGCGGGGGGGATCTAAACCGTTTGGGTTTGGGTTTGGGGTTGACCTTGGGGCTGGAATTGGAAGAGGGAATAGACCACGTTCCGACGAATATCGATCATCGTTTCGAGGAACATTTCATAACCCTCCTGCTTGTATTCGATCAGCGGATCTTTTTGACCATAACCCCGCAGCCCGATCGACTCCCGCAGCGCATCCATGGCTTGGAGGTGTTCCCGCCAGAGGGTATCAATTTGCTGCAAGATGAAGAACCGCTCCGCCTGGCGCATCAGGCCGGGCTGGATTTTGTCGATTTGGTGTTCTTTGAGGTCGTAGGCTTTGCGGACTTCTTCATGGAGGAAAGTTTTAATTTCCCCGATCGTCATGTCTTCGAGGTGTTTCGGCTCTAGATCGGCAAGAAGGTAGATAAACTCCTTGGTTTTGCCAACGAGGTCATTGAGCTTCCATTCTTCGGGGGGAAGTTCTGGGTTAGTGTAAGCGTCGGTGATGTCGTCCATAGTGCGCTCAGCGTAGCCGATCACTTGTTCTTTGAGGTCGAAGCCTTCGAGAACGCGGCGACGCTCGGCATAGATGGCGCGGCGTTGGTTGTTCATCACTTCGTCGTACTCGAACACCTGTTTCCGGGTGTCGTAGTAGAAGGTTTCTACTTTTTTCTGGGCACCTTCGAGGGAACGGGTCAGCATCCCGGATTCGATGGGCATATCTTCTTCGACGCGGAAGGCATTCATCAGGCCGGCGACGCGATCGCCCCCAAAAATCCGCAACAAATTATCCTGCAAACTGAGGAAAAATTTCGTCGAACCGGGGTCACCCTGACGACCGGCACGGCCCCGCAATTGGTTATCAATCCGGCGGGATTCGTGGCGTTCGGTGCCGATGACATGGAGGCCGCCCAGTTGAATCACTTCGTCGTGCTCTTTGCCGGTGAGGGCTTCGTATTCGCGGCGGATCGTGTTGTAGACTTCCCGCAGTTTTTCCAGCACCGGATCATCAACGGGGGCATTTTCAGCGGCGATCGCAATCTTCTCTTCGGCTTCCAATTCCGGCATACTCTGTTCACCGTACTGCTGCACTGCCAGGGCCACCACATCCTTGAGCATCGTTTTCGCCTGACTGGACAACTCCGTCGGGAAAATATCCGAAGATGCTTTCCAAGTTTTTGGCGGCTTAGCCTCATCCCCGAAGCCAGGGGCGGATTTCCGTTTCCCCTTCGCCCCCGGCACACTGACCATCAATTCCTTGTCTTCGGGCATGACAATCTTGGGCATCAGGTATTCCCGCACCTTGAGGCGGGCCATATAGTCCGAGTTCCCCCCCAAAATAATATCCGTCCCGCGACCCGCCATATTGGTTGCGATCGTCACCGCCCCTTTACGACCCGCTTGGGCGACAATTTCCGATTCCCGCTCCACATTTTCCGGCCGCGCATTGAGGAGATTATGGGGAATCTGCAACCCTTGCAGCAACTTCGCAAGGACTTCCGACTTTTCAACGCTCGTCGTCCCCACCAACACCGGGCGGCCCAGTTCGTGCATCTCTTTGCATTCCATCGCCACCGCTTGCCACTTCGCCTCTTCCGTCTTATAGACCACATCCGCCATATCAAAGCGACGGGTGGGCAAGTTGGTGGGAATAATCGTCACTTGGAGGTCATAGATTTTTTCAAATTCCGCCTCTTCTGTTTTCGCCGTCCCCGTCATCCCCGCCAATTTCGGATAGAGCAGGAAGAAGTTTTGATAGGTAATCGTGGCGAGGGTTTGGGTTTCATTTTGAATCTTCACCCCTTCTTTGGCCTCGATCGCTTGGTGCAGACCATCACTCCAGCGGCGACCCTTCAACACCCGGCCGGTAAATTCATCCACAATCACAATCTCGTCATCGCGCACGATGTAGTTCACATCGGGGATGAAGAGTTCTTTCGCTTTAATCGCGTTGAAAATATAATGCGCCCAAGGATCTTCGGGGTCGTAAAGATCCGTCACGCCGAGCAGTTCCTCCGCTTTGGCAAAGCCTTCGTCATTGAGCAAGACGTTACGGGCTTTTTCATCGACTTCGTATTCCCCGGTTCCCTCTTCTTCGTTTTGGGGGAAGAGTTGGCGGGCAATTTCGGCGGCGCGGAGATATTTTTCCGTGGGGCGTTCCACTTGGCCGGAAATAATCAACGGGGTGCGGGCTTCGTCGATCAGCACGGAATCCACTTCGTCGATCACACAGTAGTTAAAGGGCCGCTGTACCACGTCATCCATGGCGGTGGCCATGTTGTCGCGCAGATAATCAAACCCCAGTTCGCTGTTGGTGGCGTAGGTGACATCACAGGCGTAGTTTTTCTTGCGTTCGGCGGGACTCATCCCCGCTTGGATCAAGCCGACGCTGAGGCCAAGGAAGCGGTGAATTTGTCCCATCCATTCGGCATCACGGCGGGCGAGGTAGTCGTTGACGGTGACGACATGGACACCGTGACCGCTGAGGGCGTTGAGGTAGGCGGGGAGGGTGGAGACGAGGGTTTTTCCTTCCCCGGTGCGCATTTCGGCGATTTGGCCGCTGTGGAGTACCATGCCGCCGATCAGTTGTACGTCGAAGTGACGCATGCCCAAGACGCGCAGGCCGGTTTCACGAACGACGGCGAAGGCTTCGGGGAGGATATCATCAAGGATATCGCTGCGTTCTAAGTCGGTGCGAGCTTTGGCGAGTTGCTCTTTAAATTCAAAGGTTTTGCCCCGCAGTTCATCATCGGATAGGGCTTGAATGTCCTCTTCGATGGCGTTGACATCGGCCACAAGGGGTTGAAATTTTTTGAGTTTGCGAGTGTTGGGATCGCCAAATAAGTTTTTAAACATACCTCTTAAAACAGCCCCATGGGTGAGCGGTGGTTTTCGATTATAAAACGGTGATGTGGGCAATGGAGCGCGTTGAGTCTTGTTGCGCTGTCACTACGGCCTACAGATAACCATGGTATCATCATGGGCTTTGAGTGCAGGGGGCGATCGCAGGGTTAGCGGCAGGGTCTTGGGGTGATAGGTAAATGAGCAAGATGCAGATTGATACAGCAACGATCATTGACGGATATTCCCAGGGCTATTTTCTGATGGCGGATGAGCAGGAGGAGTTGGGCTGGTATACGAGCCAGAAGCGGGCGCTGATTCCCTTAGATGAGCGGTTTCGGTTTCCAAAGTCGTTGCGGCGATCGCTGAATCAAAATCGTTTCACGGTGGCGATTGATCGGGATTTTGCGGCGGTCTGTGCAGGCTGTGCGGCGCGGGAAACAACTTGGATCTCGCCGGAACTGCAAGACATTTATTTCCAGTTGCACCGGGCGGGCTGGGCCCATAGTTTTGAAACCTGGCAGGGCGATCGCCTCGCAGGGGGGATTTTGGGGTTGGCGATTCGGGGGGCCTTTATTGGCGAGTCGATGTTTTTTCACATCCCGGAGGGGTCGAAGGTGGCGATGGTGAAGCTGGTGGAACATTTGCGATCGCGCCAGTTCACGCTGTTTGATGCCCAACTCCAAAACCCCCATTTGGAACGTTTCGGAGCCTATGTGGTGGGCGATCGCGCCTATCAAGTCCTGTTACAGCGAGCCCTAGCCCAACCCTGCCGCTTCGTATAACGCCTCACACATTCCCATCATCGAACAACGCATCCAAGTCGCGATATGCACTCACCACCCGCAAAATTTCCACCCCATCCCTCACAAGCTGATACAAAATGATATAGCCCTCCAACGGAAGCCCCCACAATCCCGATAATAACTTCGCTAAATCGGGAACTACACATCCAGCAACTTAGACAAGGGGCTTAAGCCCCTTGTTCTGTGGCTGTAAGTTAGAAAATTGGGATAAGATCCTTATGCTAGTTCCACTTGACCTAATAAAGATGTCAAGAATTCCTTAGCTTGACTAAACTTTTGAGACAATAATTCATTTAGATTAGGTACATCTTGACCTTCATACACACGCTTTGTGTAGTCTTCCATGACAGCTATCCAAATAGCGGCAAGAACAATTGTTGAAAATGTTGCTTCTAGTGCCGACAAGACATTTAGGGCAGGAAGATTTGCGATAAGATTCACACCTGAAAGCTGTTGTAAAATTTCAATAATATTTTCTTTGAATGGAATGATTTCTGCGTTTTGTCCGATAATGGAAACGACGTGATCCAAGATCTGTTGCACACTTTGTATGTTGTTATAATCTAATCCTGGTAGATGAGATAAGACGTTTTCCATGATTCCGTCAAACATTGCGAAAAAACTGTAAATCCCAGCCACTTGTAGCAGTTGTTTAATATCTTTTTTGGAAAAACTATGTCCAAAATTTTTGGTGATGTCGTGGAGCATCCAAACTTGCAATCCTGCTGAAAACTTGGATTTCACAAATGGAGCGAATTGCGCTCCGATAACACCAGTTAAACCTAAAGCACACCAATGTACGGCAACAATTTTCTTTTGTCTGATTGCATTTTGGATGGCTCGCTCAGCAATTTCATTCAACAAAGTCTCTGTTTCATGTAATAAATTCTGACAACCATGCTGCTTAACATTGCCGCGTACTGTTGGTGTTGGCTCTGCCATCACTGAAGAAGTATTGCGAATGCATTGAGTCTCTTGCAGTAAGTTTCTGAGATTTTTGTCTTTCTTATCAAGTGATTTTGTAATAACAGCGATTACAGGGACTAGGTCAGAGACATCTTGAATCCATTTATTATCAATGTCTGCTTGTCTTGTCACTTGAGAGTTTACACAATACCAAACTACATGAATTTGATCCTTGGGTTCAAGCTTATTTTGCTTTTTAATGAAATCAATAATTTGTTTTTTGCCTGACTCGGTTTTTTTATTTTTCCACTCTAACCCTGGAGAGTCATAAAGACAAAATGGCAATTGTGAATGCTTATATGCTTTAATCTCAGACGTTACGTTATTACTGATTGAATCGCCAACATTAAGCAATGTTTGTATGAGTGTACTCTTGCCAACACCTGTGTCACCAATTAAGAGAATATTGCATTGCTTGATTCTTCGCATTGCTTCTGGAAACCTTAGTCCAAATTGAAGTGTCATGATTTACTGTTTCATCGTACTTGAATTATAAATAGACTTTACCCGATAACCTGATTGATTGACAAAACTTTGAAACACCTTGCTTCATAAGCATTTCAGCGATCACTCCTATAAAAGGCTATGATCTAGTGCTGGTAAGGCTTCTGCTGATTTATATACAGTGCCAAGATACTGTCCGATCAGGGGACTTCGACCACAAAACGCTGAAGTCTATGTATAGTGGGGGATTTCGAGATTCAGATATGATCTTTTGTCAGTCAATCAGCCCGCCACCACCAACCCCAAAACCAAACCACCCCAAACCCGCCGCGACCAACCCATGAGTTCAAACCTCAGTCCTCTCACCTCATCAATTTAATGCAAACCCGCAGCCCCTAGGCCGCTTATTGAGTTACAAGACGCAGAACGACAAATTTCGCAAATGCCGTCACTCGTAGTGTGTTCACATCCTCAACACCTTCACAATCCGCTCCTGCTCATAGACTTCGTACACTAAACGGTGTTGCTTGTTGATCCGACGAGAATAATAGCCAGCCAAATTCCCCGCCAAATTCTCGTAAGGCGGTTGGTAGGGGTTTTTCACCAAAATATCGAGCAATTTTTGCGCTCTACGCTTCAGATCTGCCGCCGCTAGCTTCTTCGCATCCTTCGCCGCCTGCTTGGTCAAAACAACCCGCCAAGTCACCACTCTAAATTCTCAAGCTCAATACAATCTTGGAGCGGTGTACTCGCTTCCTGCTGAATCGACTCCACCAAGCCCGGAATACTGCCGAGATATAACAATTCTTGCATTGCATCCCAGTCCGCTTTAGAAATCAACACCGCCTCATGGCTTGAGCCGGTGATGAGTACCGGGCTGCGACGTTGCGACACCTCATCAACGAGCTGGTTGAGATTATCTTGGGCTTTGCGAATGGGTAATGAGTTCATGGGTTTAGTTAACTCCAGAGAACACAGCATCATGATTAACAGAAGTATCCGTAAACCCACTGCCCTGGGTTGCTGGTGTGATTCGCAACCGTTTGCGCGGTTCAATTACGTAACCCTGACGCACCAGAAAATCGTGCAAGGCAATCTGCATCGCCCGGTCAAGGGAGAGAGATTCCTGCTCTGCATATTGCCCCAACGTCTCCAGCAATTGCTCAGGTAAAGCTAAGTCAACGGGTTCCGGCGGAGAAATAGTCATGGTTTAACGCTCGCTACTAACTTGATTTCTAGATTACTAATTTTGCTTGGCGCGATCGCGCTCTCAGTCGCTCAATCACCTGGCTGCTCTCAATCCCTTCTCCACGAGCCAATTCCGCCTGAGCAACCTTTACCTGCTCTCGTGTTTGAGCCAACCATGCCTCATAGCCGCGATTGCGCTTTTCGAGCAGTCGCAGAGCCTCCGCGATCACCTCATCGGCACTACCATACTGACCACTAGAGAGCTTATTCTGAACAAATTGTTCTTGGTCTGGGGTTAACGCGATCGCCATATTTACCTCGACATCACATAAGACCTACTCAAAATTGTAGCAACCCCGCCACCCCTAACCCTCAAACCAAACCGCCCCAAAAGTGGCGCGATCGCTAAAATAGAGCCAATACACAGAGTCTCCTTCCTATGGCAACCATTACCCTCAACGTCCCCGACGAACTGGTTCCCCAACTCAACGCCATCGGCGATCGCCTCCCCGCTCTGCTGCAACAATGCCTGCAAGCCCCCCTCCCCAACCACGTCTATCATCACATCCTCAACTTCATTGCCAGTCGCCCCACCCCTGACGAAATTGCCGCCTTTCGACCCACTCCCGAAATGGGCGATCGCCTCCGCTGGCTCCTCGATCGCAATCAAGCCGGAACCCTCACTGTTACTGAGCAAGCCGAACTCGACGAATACGAACGGATTGAACATCTCATCGTCATGCTCAAAATCGGTAACTTGCCGCACCTGACGCGCCAATCATGAGCTACATTCCCGCTGCTCTGCGCCGCCTTGTGGTTGAACGGGCCAACAACCGTTGCGAATATTGCCAACTCCCCGATCAGGTTGGCTTCTATCCCCATGAACTGGATCATGCGATCGCCCAAAAACACCAAGGCAAAACAGACGCAGATAACTTGGTGCTGGCGTGCTGGCGTTGTAACCGCCACAAAGGCAGCGATTTAGGTTCCTTCGATCCTGAAACTCAAGAGTTTAGTTTTTTGTTCAATCCTCGCACTCAAACTTGGTCGGAGCATTTCAAACTTGAACAGGGTGAAATTTGTGGCTTGACACCCGAAGGCAGGACAACAACTCAGTTATTGCAATTCAATCTGCCGGAGCGAGTGAAAGAACGCCAATTCTTGGAAACTTGTGAAACTTAATTTTCGCCACACTGCGCTTGCAACTTCTGTTGCACCTTGGACGGCAACTGCGATCGCAACGAATCTGCCAACGCCTCGCCTGCTGCCATCTGCGCCCGAATCTCGTCTAGATGATCGTGATAATACGCCAACGCCGCATAGATATCTGCCAGCGTAATGGTTGTGTGTTCTGCAACGATCGCCTGTGGCGACAGACCCATCTCCTCATGCCAAATCACCACATCCTGAACTCGGATACGATGACCAGCAATTCGTGGTTTACCGCCGCAGACACCCGGTGTGATTTGAATATGTTCTGTGATGGTTGCAACCATTGACTTCAGAGGGGCTGTAGGTACTGGAATTATAGCAACCCCGCCACCACCAAACCCATGCGTTCAAACCTCTGTTATCTCATTGCACCAATTCAACCCAAACCCGCAGCCTCAGAGCCGCTTATTCAGTGACAGGACGCAGAACGACAAATTTCGCAAATGCTGTCACTCGTAGTGTGTCCACATCCTCAACACCTTCACAAGTCGCTCCTGCTCATGGACTTCGTACACCAAACGGTGTTGCTTGTTGATTCGACGGGAATAGTAGCCAGCCAAATTCCCCACCAGCTTTTCGTAGGGTGGCTGGTAGGGGTTTTGCACCAAAATGTTGAGCAGTTTTTGTGCTTTATGCTTCAGATCGGCCGCTGCTAACTTCTTGGCATCCTTCGCCGCCTGCTTGGTCAAAACAACGCGCCAAGTCACCACTCTAGATTCTCAAGCTCAATGCAATCTTCGAGCGGTGTACTGGCTTCTTGCTGAATTGACTCCACCAAGCCCGGAATGCTACCGAGAGAAAGCGACTCTTGCATCGCATCCCAGTCCGCTTTAGAAATTAATACTGCCTCATGATTTGAACCTGTGATCAGTACCGGGCTGCGACATTGCGACACCTCATCAACGAGCTGGTTGAGATTATCTTGGGCTTTGCGAATAGGTAATGAATTCATTTTAAGTTCCACACTAATTTTGCTTGAGTTGGCGCGATCGCGCCCTCAGTCGCTCGATTACCTGACTACTCTCAATCCCTTCTCCACGCGCTAACTCCGCCTGGGCAACCTGTACCTGATCTCGTGTTTGAGCCAACTATGCCTCATAGCCGCGATCGCGCTTTTCGAGCAGTCGCCGGGCTTCAGCAATCACCTCATCAGCACTGCTGTATTGGCCACTAGCAAGCTTGTTTTGAATCAATTGTTCTGGGTCTGGAGTTAAAGTGATCGCCATATTTACCTCGACATCACATAAGACCTGCTCAAAATTGTAGCAACCCCGCCACCACCAAACCCAAAATCAAACCGCCCCAAAAGTGGTGCGATCGCTAAAATAGAGCCAATACACAGAGCCTCCTTCCTATGGCAACCATTACCCTCAATGTCCCCGATGAACTGGTTCCCCAACTCAACGCCATCGGCGATCGCCTCCCCATCCTGCTGTAACAATGCCTGCAAGCTCCCCTACCGCATCACGTCTATCACCACATCCTCACCTTCATCGCCATGCTCAAAATCGGGAATTCACCGCACCTCGCTCGCTCAATGCAGATTCATCTCAAATTGTAGCCAACCTTAATCAACCCAAATACTGCCAATTGCCCCAAAATTTATGGCGCACGGGGGTGACGTAGTGGCGCAAAACGGTACGATCGCCCGCGTAGCGATCGCGCCAGTGGAATTCATCCTCGCGGCCCATGATGTGGCGATCGCGCTCTAGGGGTTGTGCGCCGTCCCGATGGAGGGTGAGGTGCATCATGGTTTGTTCGGTGAAATAATTGGGCGGGCCGTCGAGGGCGAGAAATCGCGCCATGGCTTCGCCCCAGTCGGGGACGCGCCGGAAGAGGATGAAGCCGCCGTTAATCGGTTCGCGATCGGGGAGGCCGGTGAGAATGCGGCGATCGAAGGCGGGGTCTGCGTCGGGGAGATAGAAGGAGTGCTCACCGGGGGCGGTGAGGCGATCGCGCAATTCCCGCGCCCCTGGAAAAAAGAAAATATCCGAATCGCTGTAGATGGTTGGCCCCTGGATGGGGATTGAGAGGATCATCATTAACTTTTTGCCCATCGGGTTGAGGTGGGCGTAGGTGGTGACTTCGGGTGGTAGAGCGGGATCGGCGAAGTCCGTGAGGGGGATGACTTGAACGCAGGGATGAAGGTTGGTGAGGAGTTGGATTTGGGCGGGGGTGTAGCTGCCGTCCGAGACGATCACGTAGCGATCGGGCACACCGGCATAGGTGAGGAGCGATCGCACACTGGCCACCTGTTCCGGGAGATCGCGATCACAGGAAAGGGCATAGACCGAGGCGGGGAGGCGATCGCCCCACAGCCCCGGACGGCGAACAAGCTGCGGCAATCGCGCCCGATACCAGCGCCGCATTAATGCCCCTTTCCACCGCGCCGCCCGATAGGCCAGATTCACCATCGTTAACCCTCTCCTCCTCGTAGGCTTGCCTTCCAGCGGATCAGATGATGTATCCCCGGCAGCTTGGCGAGATGGGACTTGAGCCAGAGGGAGGGCGTGAGGTGGAATTGCGATCGCAACACCGCCACCTGTTCCCGAAACACCCCTAATCGCCCCTTCGCAAAACTATCCGCACACAAACTATACAGGCAGTCCCGCGCCTTCGCCCGCACCTCCGGAGCCACCTCCGCCCCATAGACCTGCTGACAGAGCCGAAACGCCTCCCGCGCCCAGATTTCCATCTGTTGCGTTGATTTACTCTGCTCATGTAAACGCCAATGGGCGAACAGATGGGGCGTGAAGGTGAAGCGATAGCCCCGCAGCAACAGCCGCAAAATAAACTCTTGATCCATACAGTGGTGATAGGTCAGATCCAACCCCTGCCCCGCCTCGACAAGGGTGCGACGAAAAAAAACGGCGTGATTGGTCACCGCCGAATAGGGGATCATCGTGCCCACCGTCGCCTCGGTCACAGGGTACGGAAACAGATAATCACCCGCCGCATTGATGTGATCGAGGCGGCCATAGATCACCTCGCTATCGGGCTGCTCCGTGAGGGCGTGGGCGAAATGGGCAAAGGCATCGGGGGCATAGGTATCATCGGAATTTTGCCAGCCGATCCAGTCCCCCGTTGCCCGTTGTAACCCTTTGTTCACGGCATCGGATTGCCCCCGATCGGGTTCGCTGATCCACTGCACCCACTTGCGATACATCTGGAGAATCTCCAATGTTTGATCCGTACTGCCGCCATCAATAACCCAAATTTCGAGGGCGGGATAGCCTTGGAGCAGGATCGATCGCAACGTGGCTTCCAGATAATCCCCTTGGTTGTAGCTGGGGATGACGATGGTAAGTTTGGGGCAATGGGGTGGCAGGGGATGGGGATCGGGGGGCGCAATCCAAGGCCAACGGGGGGCGCGATCGCCCCTCGGTTCCGGTAAATGTAACACTTTAAACTGAGTCTGTTCCATCGCTCACACCTCACCACGTTTCAACCCCCCCCCTACAGCAAAATGCCCGGCCCACCGGCCGAGCATTGTCGCATCATATCGCTAGCAGATCACCGCGAGCGGCAATCCGGAGCGCGATCGCCAACTACTTCGTTTCCGAAAACTCAGCATCAATCACATCATCGCCACCGTCGGACGCACCGCCACCCGGCGCATCACCTGCTGGATCTTGCGGGCCTTCAGCCCCCGCCGCCCCTGCCGCATCTTGGTAGACACTGCTACCAATGGCGTAGAGCACCTGTTGCAGTTCAGGCATCACGGTTTGGATCTTGTCGTCGTCTTCGGTTTGGACGGCTTCGCGGAGATCCTTGAGCAGAGCTTCGGCTTTTTCCTTCTCAGCAGCGGGCACTTTATCACCCAATTCCGTGAGTTGTTTTTCCGCTTGATACACCAGCGTATCGGCTTGGTTCTTGCGATCGATCTTTTCGCGGCGCTCTTTGTCGGAGGCGGCGTTGGCTTCCGCTTCCTTGACCATGCGATCCACTTCCGTATCCGGCAGCGTCGAAGCCCCCGTGATGCTGATCGACTGTTCTTTACCCGTGCCCTTATCTTTCGCGGTCACGTTGAGAATCCCGTTGGCATCGATGTCAAAGGTGACTTCAATTTGCGGCACACCACGAGCAGCGGGAGGAATGCCATCGAGGCGGAAGGTTCCGAGGCTCTTGTTGTCCTTGGACATTTCCCGTTCCCCTTGGAGAACATGGATTTCCACGTTGGTTTGTCCGTCTACAGCCGTGGAGAAGACTTCCGATTTTTTCGTGGGGATCGTGGTGTTGCGGGGGATGATTTTGGTCATCACGCCGCCGAGGGTTTCCACACCCAAAGAGAGGGGGGTCACGTCCAGGAGGAGAATGTCTTTGACTTCACCGGCCAAGACACCGCCTTGAATTGCCGCACCCACGGCCACCACTTCATCGGGGTTGACGCTTTGGTTGGGGTCTTTGCCCAGGACTTTTTTGACCACTTCTTTAATGGCCGGAATCCGGGTCGAACCACCCACGAGGACGATTTCATCGATCGCACTCTTATCCAGCTTCGCATCACGCACCGCGTTTTCCACCGGAATCCGGCAGCGATCGATCAAGCTGGCGCAGAGTTCTTCAAACTTGGCGCGGGTGAGGGTGATGTCGAGGTGCTTCGGCCCGTCTTGGGTGGCGGTGATAAAGGGGAGGTTAATCTCCGCTTGAGTGACGCTCGACAGTTCGATTTTGGCTTTTTCAGCGGCTTCAGTGAGGCGTTGCAGGGCTTGGCTATCTTTGCGTAGGTCAATGCCTTCGGTGCTCTTGAAGTTTTCTGCCAAGTAGTCCACGATGGTTTTGTCGAAGTCGTCACCGCCCAAATGGGTATCCCCAGAGGTGGCAAGCACTTCAAACACACCATCGCCCACTTCGAGGATGGACACGTCAAAGGTCCCGCCCCCCAGGTCAAAGACGAGAATGGTTTCGTTGCTCTTCTTGTCTAAACCGTAGGCCAGGGAAGCGGCGGTGGGTTCGTTGATGATCCGCAATACTTCGACCCCCGCGATTTTACCCGCGTCTTTGGTGGCTTGGCGTTGGGAGTCGTTAAAGTATGCCGGTACGGTAATCACGGCTTGGGTGACGGTTTCACCGAGGTATTTGCTCGCGTCTTCGATGAGTTTCCGCAACACTTGGGCGGAAATTTCTTCGGGGGCGAATTGTTTTTCCAAGGCGGGGCAGTCGAGTTTGACGTTGCCGTTGTTGTCTTGGAGAACTTTGTAGGAGACTTCGGTGGTCTCGACGTTGACTTCGCCGTGTTTGCGACCGATGAAGCGTTTGACGGAATAGAAGGTGTTGGTCGGGTTCATTACGCCTTGACGTTTGGCGATTTGGCCGACGAGGCGATCGCCATTTTTCGCATAGGCGACAACGGATGGAGTGGTTCTAAACCCTTCCGCGTTGGCAATGACGGTAGGCTTGCCGCCCTCCATCACAGCGACGCAAGAGTTGGTGGTGCCGAGGTCAATTCCAACGACTTTTGCCATAATTTTTTTGGTGCTCCGGGCTATCTACAACAGAGTTACAGTGAGGAAGGCTGTTCCACCTTGGGGGGAAAGTCTTCTACTGTTCAGTAGTTAGTTCTATACTGACGGGGAGAGTCCCTTCTCTGTAAGTAGTGTTTCCCGAACATTACCGCTACTAGGGGGTGATGTCGCTGTTGCTGGTTTTCTAACACAATTTTCTATGGACATTGAGGCGATTCGCGCAGGTCAACTAAAAGATCTCCCTGGGGTGGATCTAGAAGATGAAGATTTATCGAATGCATCCCTAGACCGCGTTAATTGGGTGGGAGCGAATTTAGTCGGTGTCAATTTTTCCCATGCGTCTTTGAAGGGTGGCCGGTTTGATGGGGCAAATTTGCTGGGGGCGCAGTTGTTGCAGGTGGATGGCCGGGCAAATTTTGTCGGGGTCAATCTGATGCAAAGTGATTTTTCCCACGGAGATTTGCGGGGGAGTAATCTGCGGGGCAGTAATTTGATGAGTGCAAAGGGGGTGCAGGCTTCGTTGGCCGGTGCGTTCTTGAGTGGGGCGAATTTGACGGGGGTTAATTTTCAGGGGGCGGATTTGCGGGGGGTAGACCTGCGGGGCGCGACGCTGAATAGTGCCAATTTGAAGGGGGCATGCCTGGCCCAGGCGGATTTGCAGGGGGCGAATTTAAGTGAGGCGAATTTGGAAGAATGTGACCTGCGGGGGGCCAATTTTGCGGGGGCGAATTTGGTGGGGGCGAATTTGCTCTGTGCGGATTTGCAGGGGGCGGATTTTACGGGGGCGAATTGCGATCGCGCCTGCTTGATCGGTACAACTCGCGGCCCCATCCCCCAACCCACCGAAGCAACCCCTAGGCAGTGATGGCCTGATAGGCGGGGATGCTGAGGGTGAATTCAGTGCCTTGGTCAGAGGAGACAAAGGTTAATGAGCCGCCGTGGCGTTCGGTGATGATCTGATAGCTGATCGACATCCCCATCCCGGTTCCTTTGCCGATCGCTTTAGTGGTGAAGAAGGGATCAAAGATCCGCGATTGGATCGTTTCTGGAATCCCTGGGCCATTGTCGCGAATCCGAATCACCACATTGCCCCCGGTTAAATCCACCCCAGTACTGATCGAGAGACTGCTGGGTTTTGCTGCGCAGGCAGCACGATCGCGCTGTTGATCCCGCTCTTCCATCGCATCGAGGGAATTCACAATGATATTCATCAGCACTTGATTCAACTGCCCCGGATAGCATTCCACCTTGGGCAGATGGCCATAGTTCTTATTGAGGGTCACAGCAGGGCGATCGCTCCGTGCCTTAAATCGACTTTGCAAAATCATCAAGGTGCTATCAATCCCCTCATGGATATCCACCGCCTTCACCTCCGCCTCATCCAAGCGGGAAAAGGTGCGCAACGAGGCGACAATCTCCCGAATTCGTTGGGACCCCACCTGCATGGAATTGAGGAGCTTGGGCAAATCCTCGCGCAAAAAGTCAAGATCTAACTCGTCGATCAGATCTGCCAAATCCGGCGGGAGGTCGGGATACTGGACTTGGAAGGCGGCGATAATTTCCAGCAGACTGGCGGCGTATTCGGTGGCGTGGGTGATGTTGCCATAGATGAAATTCACCGGATTGTTAATTTCATGGGCAACCCCCGCCACCAGTTGCCCCAAACTCGACATTTTCTCACTTTGAATCAGTTGAGATTGGGTGCGCTGGAGTTCGTGGAGGGCGGTTTCAATTTCGGCGGCTTTTTGCTGGGCAAGGAGTTCGGCGTTTTTGCGTTGGGTGATATCGAGGAGGGTTCCATAAAGACGGGCGGGGGTGTGGGGGGTTTGGGGCGATCGCGCAATCCGAACCTGCACATGGCCCACCACATGGGCACTTTTTAAAATCCGCAGTTCAAGATTTTGGTTGTGGCCGGTTTCTTGGGCTTGTTCAAGGGCGGTGTGGAGCAGGGGGCGATCGTCGGGATGATAAAACGAGAGCCAAGTATTGAGGGGGAGCGGTTCCGAGGTAGGCGGACGGCGAAAGATGCGAAACAGTTCTTCAGAGCCGGTGATCTGATCCTGGGCGATGTCGTAGCTCCAGTTGCCGATGTGGGCGAGGTGCTGAGCTTCTTGGAGGTTGTTGGTGGTTTGCTGGAGGGCACGTTCAGCGGCTTTGAAGTCGGTGATGTCGGTGTTTACGCCCACAAAGCCTAAAATCGTGCCGTCATCATCGCGGATCACATCAGCCCGGAGCAAGACATTGAGGTGTGTGCCGTTTTTGGTGCGTTGCATGACTTCGCCACTCCAGGGTTGACCGGCTTGGAGCGATCGCATCACCGCCGCCGCCGCCGCCGGATCAACAAACGCCGCCGCCATGCCCCCCGCAGCTTGGAATTCTGCCGCTGACCCATAGCCGTACAGATTATTAAAGGCTTGGTTGTGGTAGATATGCACGCCCGCTGGGGTCGAAATGCCCACGGCATCGCTGGAACTGGCCAGGGCTTGTTTATAGAGGCGAAGTTCTTGCTCGATCTGCTTGCGATCGCTAATATCAAACATCACCCCATCCCAGACAATGCTGCCATCTTCGTAAACATCCGGCTGCGAAATCGCCTCAATCCAGCGCGTTTCCCCGGAGGTTTGGTTTTGAATTCGCCCTTCATAGCGGAATTTCTCTAAGGTCGTCGCCGACTGATAAATTAATGTCGCTAAACGCCGTTGATCATCGGGATGGGTCGCCACCAGTCCGCTGGCCATCGCCTCCGGCGGACAACCAAAAATATCATGACTGCGGGATGATGCGTAGAGGAAGTAGCCCTCTGGGTTATCCGATTGCACAGCGTATTGATAAAGCATTCCCGGCAGGTTTTCCGCAATATTTTGCAGACGTGATTCCGTGTTTTTAAGGCAGGTATTTTTTTCGTCCACCAGGGTTTCAAGGCGCTCATTGGCCTCCCGGAGTTGCGCTTCAATCTGTTTCCGGGGGGTAATCACTTCGGTAAACATAATGATGCCGCCGACGTTGCCATGGTCGTCATACCAGGGGCGAATTTCCCAGGTGAGCCACTCGGTTGAGCCGTCTTCGCGGGTAAAGGAGTCTTCCTCACAACGCTCGATGACCCCAGTTAAGCAGCGTTGATGGATGGCTTTCCAGTTGTCGTCAAGGGTGGGGAAAATCTCGTAATGCGATCGCCCAATCACCTCGCGATCGCCCAAACCATACTCTTCAATCCACCGCCGACTCGCCAATAGATACCGCATTTCCGTATCAAACATCGCCACCGCCGCCGGAGTATGCTCAACAAATTGATAGAGTTGATTTTCCCGCGATTGCAATTGACCTTGCACAGACACATGTTTTTGCTGCAAGGACTGCAAAGAGGTCTGCTGTTGGGTAATTTGGGTCTTGAGGCGATCGCGCAGTTCCTCTAGTTCAGTGGCCTGCTGCTGCACCTGGGCAAACAAGCCCGCCTGCTGCAACGCAACCCCAAGATGGCCGCCAATCTGCCGGGCAAACTCCACCTCATTCTCCTGCCACGGACGAGGCCCCCCACATTGATGCACACAGAGCAGCCCCCAAAGCTGCTCACCCTGCAACAATGGCACCACTAAATTCGCCCGCACCTGAAACTGATCCAGCATCTCTCGATGACAAGGACTCAAACCCGCCGCTGCAATATCCGCCACCACTTGACAGTGCCCGTTGACATAGTCCGCCGCAAACTGCTCTCCAAAACAATGATCGTGAACACGACAGGACACCACTGACGTAAAACGCGGGTCAATGGACTCAATCACAAAAGTGCCATCGTCATAGCCCGATTTGGGGTCAAACTCAAAAACCGCCACCCGATCCGCCTGCAACAGTTGGCGAACATCTGTCACCGTTGTTAGCAAAATCTCTTCAATATTGAGGGATGCTCGCACCCGTTCAATGGTGCTTGAAATAATGCGTTGTTGCTTGAAGGGTTCGAGCCGTTGGTGCTTAACCTGTCGGCGTAGGGCCTCAAGTTCGGCTTGCAAAGCGGTGTAGTCGGCATGACTGAGGGTGATGGCATCAGAGGACACAGGACAAGAGGTCTCCCATTAAAGGTTATGAAAACGGTGCAGGTTTAAATCTGTTTCTCGATTGTACCTACAAGCTTTCTTGAACCGGGTCAGACAATTCACGGAGAAATGCCGTCAGGGAAATTACAATTGTTAATGATTTTCATCAGGTTGAGGGGGTGAGGCAGCGGCTCCGGAGACTTATTGGGACTGAAGCAGGGCCGTGACCACTAAGGTTGTTCCCTGTTGCTCAAGGACATAAACCGTTTGTTGGGGGGCGATCGCCTCACTGTAGGATTCTGCCCTGGCTGCCCAGGATGTCCCCTCGTAGAGCACACGCCCCGTTTGACCCGGCAGGATGGGCGTGAGGCTGATCGCTTCAATCACAAGGGGATCGCGGTAGCCTTGGCGCTTACTCAACATGGGTCGCACCCAGATCACCAACATCGTGGAAAGAACCATCCAGTACAACAGTTGGAACTGAAATTGATTTGCTAAAAATCCGTAGCGCCAGGTGAAAAGGGCGAGAATGAAGGCGATCGCACCGGGAAAGAGTCCCGCGTACCGGAGGGAACGCCTGGACAGCATGCACACCTCTGCCCCATAACAGCCGATCCCAATCAAACACCAAATCAATGGAAACGGAAGAGCCATGATAATTTCAGAACAATGAAACTGATTCAGGAAGATTCACCAGTTTCCTACTTCATTCCTTACGGTGTTGATGGATGGGTTGAACAGCGGGTGCATTCTAGTGATGCAATCCCTCACCCAACCCTCTCCCGCAGGAAAGGGCTTTTGGCTCCTTTCGCCTGCGGGAGAGGGTTGGGGATGAGGGTGTGCCCGTTTTGGGGTAATGACGATCGCGCTAGACCACGGCGATGGTTTGGAGGAACTGCCCTAACGATGCGATCGCCTGATGGGTGAGGGGTAAACTATCAATCACCATGCCGGTACAGAGCAGCATCATATAGAGAATGGAATATTTAAATGCTGATTTGGCGAGGGGGAGATCGGAGGGGTTTTGATACAGTTGCCAAACTTTTTTGAGGAATCCAAATCCTAAGAAAGCAGCGATCGCACCATAGACAATCCCCAATTCACCCAAGGGATAGATCAACAAAAATGAGCAAGGAATCACCAGCAAGGTATAGATCAAAATCTGCTTGACGGTTTCTTCTTCCCCTGCGACGACGGGCAACATCGGCACATTCACCTGGGCGTAGTCTTCCCGAATCATCAAGGCCAAGGCCCAAAAATGCGGGGGAGTCCAGAGAAAAATCAGGGCGAACAGGAGCCAAGCGGTAAGGCTAAGATCCCCCGTGACGGCGGCCCAACCGACGAGGGGCGGAATTGCGCCCGCTGCGCCTCCGATGACAATATTTTGGGAACTATAGCGTTTGAGGACGTGGGTATAGATCACCATGTAGAAGGCGATGCCTGCCATGGCGAGGAGGGCGCTGAGGAGGTTGACGAAAACACAGAAGAGGGTGAAAGAGGCGACCCCCAGGGCGATCGCAAACACCAAGGCATGGCGGGGCTGCACTCGACCGGCGGGAATCGGACGTTTGCGCGTCCGTACCATGTCATAGTCAATATCTTGGTCATAAATGCAGTTCAGGGTTTGAGCCGACGCGGCGGCTAGGGTTCCCCCTAGGAGCGTCACCGCCAATAGCAGCGGATCAACATTTCCTTTGGCGGCGATCCACATCGCCGCAGCGGTGGTAATCAGGAGGAGGGGAATAATCCGGGGCTTGGTGAGTTGGAGGTAGCTTTTGAGTACATCACGAATGTTTTCGTGTTTCGGGGTGTAACTTGTCCCAATCATGAAGTCGTGTCCTTACGTGATAAATGTGTAGAGCGTGGGAGCTTGAATGATGCAGGGGCATCACAGCGGGGGCGATCGCCAACCTAGATTAGGGTTGGGATGCCAAATCGCGACGGGCAACGACGGTGAAAACGGTCAAAACCCCCAAGAGGGCAGCACCCACCGCTTGATGGGTGACGGTGAGGGGTTCGACTTGGAGATGGAGGCGATAGGTGGCTACGCCAATGAGGGCTTGGAGGGCGACGAGGCTACCGGCCGCGATCGCCAATTTACGCAAACTCGGATGTAAGGCCGGGGTGCGGAGTGCCATCCCAACGAGGAGCAGGGTGGCGAGGGTGGCAGGAACCACGCCGAGGAGGTGACTATTCATCACCCAGCAGCGATCGGAGCGGCTCAGGCATTGGTGCAGGGCCCATTGCGAGGCCACCAAGCCCCCCAGGAGACTTTGGCCGTAAACCAAGACCGTGGCGGTCATGCCGAGGAGCGGGAGGCGGCGGGCTGTGCCAGTGCCGTTGTGGGGCAGGAGGGCGGTTCCCATGACCAAGAGGGTGCAGAAGAGGAATAAGGCCGTGCCGAGGTGGGCGGTGACGATATCAAACCGGAGCATTTGGGTGACGGTTAATCCGCCGAGGATGCCTTGGAAGACGATCAGGAAAAGCGCAAAGCCGCTGGCCCAGGGAACCCAGCGGGGCAAGGATTGCCGCCACCACACCGACAGACCCAACAGTGCGATCGCACTTAAGCCCACCAAACCCGCGTCCAAACGATGGAACCATTCTAAAAACACTTGCAGATTCATCTGTTGGGTGGGGACGAGCTGGCCATAACACAGGGGCCAATCGGGGCAAGCCAGTCCCGCATTCATCACCCGTGTCGCACTGCCGATCGCCATCAAGAGGAAAACAGCGATCGCCATTTTCCAGATGAAACGACGGAGCCACACCTGGGGCTGCGAGCCGTCGGTCGTGGGGGTGAGGACAGAAGAGGAACGAAAAGCGGAGTCTGTCATGGGCAATGTAACAATCTGTTTACAAAAAAGGAGTTTAAACTCAGGCCATAGAGACTAGCTTAAAAACTCAGTCCAGTGCAGTTTCAGAATCCCTCAAGGTATCAGGATTAAGAGCCGTGATAATTCCCTTAAAACGGGAATTTCATGACACATCTACCATCAAAAGCAGAAATGTACCTACACTGTAACGAGCTTCTGAGGATTGAGAACAAGTTTTATGGATTTTTCAAGAAATCCTTATTTCTCCAAACGTGAGCATCGCACAATCCTAAAAAAAAGATTAAGAACCCGCTGCGGAAATCAAGATTTTTCACGGGATTTAATTAATATTTCTTGATTAAACTAGCCTTGACGTGAGCGATCGCAGCGATTTACTTCTGTTTCGCCTCTTGATGGAACAGCGAGTCAGAAGCTCGATAGAGAAGCACTGTAGTGTGAGCCTCTGGCTCACTCCTGCCCAAGTTTGCAACACGCCTGCACCATCAGATCTCAATTTTCGGGGGAGTAGCGAGATTACGGTAGAAGTAGCGAGATTACGGTAGAAGTAGCGAGATTACGGTAGGAGTAGCGAGATTACGGTAGGAGTAGCGAGATTACGGTAGGAGTAGCGAGATTACGGTAGGAGTAGCGAGATTACGGTAGGAGTAGCGAGATTACGGTAGGAGTAGCGAGATTACGGTAGGAGTAGCGAGCTAGAAGCTCGCACTACAGAGAATCAATACAGGACAGAGAAGCGATCGCACCAAGTGCTAAAACTAATGAAGACTGCTCCATCACCTGGCTTGAATGCGAATGCTTGCCCTCCTCCATCGTCTTCGCCTCCAGTGGTTTCTCCTCACCCGTAGCCTCGGCTATGGCACAGATTTCACCACAATTCTCTACAAGATCTACCTCAACCACGACAAAATCATTCATTTCCGGCGGGGCTTTCCGGTCTATTCCCTCTCGACTCCGGCGGTGTTCAGTGCTCCGGCGGCCAACTTCCTCGCCCGCGCCCTCTACCGCACGATCCAAAATAAAAACCTGCCGAACTTGATGAGTTTTGCGGTCAATGATGACTGTAACGCCGCCTGTGAGCATTGCAGTTTTTTCGAGGCAGTGGACGATCGCGCCCGTTCTCCCCTGAGTTTTGAGCAAGCCTGTGATGCGATCGCTCAAGCTCAGGATCTTGGCGTTTCGGTGCTCAACTTCGTCGGCGGTGAACCGTTGCAGCGGCGGGATTTACCGGATCTGATTCGCTCAGTGGATCGGCAACGTTCAACAACGGTGCTGTTTACGAATGGGTGGCTGTTGAGCGATCGCGCCCGTGAACTGTCCCGCGCTGGCCTCGATAGCATCTATGTCAGCCTCGACGCTGCCGACCCCGAACAGCACGATCGCATTCGCCAAACCCCCGGACTTTTTGAACGCGCGATCGCGGGTCTCAAAGTCGCGAAAAAACTCGGTTTCTCCGTCGGCATCTCCACCACCCTCACCCCCGAACGCTACGCTGCGGGCGAACTGCCCCGGATCATTGAATTGGCGAAACGGTTGGGGGTGCATGAAGTGCTGGTGTTCGACGCGCTGCCCAGTGGTCGCTATCAAGACCGGGAGGATTTAGTGAGATCCCCTCAGGGTCCCGATTGGGTCGAAGCGATGATGCGATCGGTGGCCCATTACAACCGCGATCGCACCTATCCCGGCATCGTCTTTTTCGCCCACTTCACCAGTCACCGCAGCGTCGGTTGTTCCTGTGGCACGAGTTATTTTTACCTCTCCCCCTACGGCGATGTGATGTCCTGCGACTTCAACGCCCACAGTTTTGGCAACATCACCACCGCCCCCCTCTGGCAAATTTGGGAACACCTCACCACCACCCCCGACTATTGCAGCGCCAAATGGGGCGGCTGCAAAGTGAAAGATCCGGACTGGCGCGATCGCCAATCCGAACCAACCCACCCCGCACTTCCCGCTCCCCTCCCAGGAGGGGATTAAGCCTTTCAACAGATTAGACTTTGATCCTGATTCTTATCTCTGAAATCCTATGCTCAACTCCCTAATCTTCGCCCATTGCAGCTTTGATAAAACCCCCACCACCGCCATCATCTTGTTTGAGATCGCCACCCTCATTACGACGGGAATCGCGGTCTTTTTCTTGGCAAAAATTCAGACAAAAATCGTACCGCGCTTCCTGATCATGGCCGTTGCGGTCTTACTCTTTGAACTCTTCACCTCGCCCATGTGGCTCAACCAAAAAATGGGAGTTTGGGCGTATATTTATCTCGATGTCAGTTGGATTTTAACCCTAGGCTGGACGGGGTTGATTTTAACGGTGGTGACGGTGAGCGATCGCCTCCTCCCCCACTGGAAAGAATGGCAACGATTCCCCATTTATTTGGTGATTTTAACTATTTTAGTCAGTGGTTTAGAAATGGTGGTGGTTAACTTGGGAGTTCGTGTCTATGCCCCGGAAGTTTTAGCCAGCTTAACCGGGATGTTTCTCTTCGGAGTTCCCCTCCTTGATGTCTTCTATTACACCCCTGTTTTTACAGGGTTAGTGATTAGTTTTTATAAATATTGGGGCTTTGTCTTGGATGATGAACCGTTAATTCCCAGTAAAAAACGGAAATGGTTACGGAGTATTGGTATTGCCTTTTTAGCGGTGTTTCTCTTTGAAGTGATGATTCAGCCCATGGTGGACAATAATCAATTGCCCCAATGGTCTTATGTCTTTTTTGATATTAGTGTCTTACTCACAGGCCTATGGGTGGCGGTGATTGGCATTGCGGCGGTGGTGGTGGATCGGTTCTTTTTACATTTGCCGATTGTGATGCGCTTCTTAATTGCCTTGGGGGTGACGGGTGCGATCGCACTTCCCATTGAAGCCTGGTTGATGGATCAGGGCTATCGGGTCTATGGCGAAAGTGCGACCCACAATTTTACGGGATTTGTGACCCCGATTTTTAACGCTCCGGTTGAAGTTGCCTTTGCCATTCCCTGTTACATGGCGTTAATTATTGCCTGCATTCGCTATTGGGAAACGATTTTAGATAACCGCCTTTAACCTTATCCGCTGCAATCATGAAAACGACTCCTGAAACGTCTTTTTTAAACTGTGTTTTGATAGGGTTTGCCCTGAGTTTTCTACTGCTAACGATTGTTGGGCTGTTTAACAACTTCTCGATGTTTGGCGGGCTGATCATTATTGGCGTTTCGATTGTTTGCACCTTGGGCGTGAGTTTGGTGCTGTGGGTTCCTCTCTGGTGGCTGCTTGGCTGGATTGTCTTGCGCTTGCTCAAGGCCAAAGCCGCTGCGCCTACGGTGGCAATGGTTTCAAACAATCTGCGCCCCTTAATGACCTACATTGAGCAGGCGCGATCGCGGGGCTACAGTGATGACCAAATCCAACGCCGCCTCACCCAGGAAGGCTGGAGCGAAGCCGAGGTAGAAGCTGCGTTACAGCCGACGGTTTCAGCCTGATTCGGGATTGAATTCCCGCGCCAGGGTCAGGAAGGATTGACCACAGGCTGAACCCTTCGTGATCATTTCATCACCTGAGAGATTGCTCAGGTGAGTCTTTGTCCCTTAAGATTAAAAGTTGCTTTGTTGTTGAATCTTGATCGAGTGACTTCTCGTTATTGTTGTCAACATGACCCGATCGTTGGTCTTGGGTTAGAGCTGCTCTGATCTACCGAGTGCCAACAACTGGTTTGCCCGTAGAACTGTACTTTTTACTGTTACTGCTGGGTGTATTCACCCATTCAATTAATTATTATGACTGATGCAATCCGAATTCTGATGTGTGCGCCGGATCATTACGACGTGGATTATGTGATTAATCCCTGGATGGAAGGCAATATTCATAAGTCCTCGCGCGATCGCGCCGCTGAACAGTGGCACAAGCTCTACAACGTGATTAAAGAGCATACCGCAGTGGACTTGGTGGAACCGGCCAAGGGCTGGCCCGATATGGTTTTCACCGCCAACGCGGGGTTGGTGTTGGGTAAAACGGTGGTGCTGAGCCGCTTTTTACACCCGGAACGCCAAGGGGAAGAACCCTATTTCAAAGCCTGGTTTGAAGAAAATGGCTTTACGGTGCATGAGTTGCCCTCAGATTTGCCCTTTGAAGGGGCGGGGGATGCGCTGTTTGATCGGGAAGGACGTTGGCTCTGGGCGGGCTATGGGTTCCGCACTGAATTGGATTCCCACCCGCTGATCGCTCAATGGTTGGACACAGAAGTGCTGTCGTTGCGCTTGGTGGATAGCCGCTTTTATCACCTTGATACCTGTTTTTGTCCGTTGCGCGGCGGGTATTTGCTCTACTATCCGCCGGCCTTTGATGCCTACTCTAACCATTTAATTGAGCGGCGGGTTCCGGCGGAAAAACGGATTGCGATCGCTGAACCCGATGCCGTCAACTTTGCCTGTAACGCGGTCAACCTCGAAGATATCGTGATCATGAATAACGTTAGCGAGGGGCTAAAACAACGCCTCGCTGACTGTGGCTTCACCGCCATTGAAACGCCCTTATCAGAATTTCTCAAGGCCGGCGGTGCGGCGAAATGCCTCACCCTCCGCACCACTGAACCCATCCTCGAAAACGTCCATGCGGCCGTTTCTGTGGAAACCCGCACCATCCAAATGCAAGGCCATCTCTTGGATGCAGGCACGCTCAACCGTGCCTTGGATCTGATTGTGGAACGGGGCGGCAGCTTTAAGGTGTTGAACTTTAACCTCGGCACGGAACGCCAAAGCACCTCGATGGCGGAAGTGCGGGTCTCTGCACCGGATCGCCACGTCATGGAAAATATCATGACGGACTTGATCGAACTGGGGGCGGTGGATCGTCCCAGCGAGGAGAAAGATGCAGACCTTGAAGCAGTGTTTGCGGCCGGGGTTGCGCCGGATGATTTTTATGTGACGACGATTTACCCGACGGAAGTGCGCATTAATGGGCAATGGGTGCGGGTGGAGCAACAGCGCATGGATGGTGCGATCGCCGTGCGCAAAACTGAGAACGGCATCACGGCGCATTGTAAACTGCTGCGGGATCTCACCACGGACGAAGAAGTTGTGGTCAGCGTTCACGGGATTCGCACCGTGCGCAAAGTGGATGAGCGCAAAAAACAAAACCGCACCGAAGAGTTCAGCTTCATGGGGGCGGGGGTCTCCAGTGAGCGGCGGGTGGAATTGGTCGTTGAGCAAATCGCCTGGGAACTTCGCCATATCCGCGATCAAGGTGGCAAAGTGGCCGTCACAGCGGGGCCGGTGGTGATCCATACTGGCGGCAGTCAACACTTGGCGCGGTTGGTGCGCGATGGCTATGTCCAGGCTCTGTTAGGGGGGAATGCGATCGCCGTTCACGACATCGAACAGGCCATGATGGGCACATCCCTCGGCGTGGACATGAAACAAGGCGTGCCCGTCCACGGCGGCCACCGTCACCACCTCAAAACGATCAACACCGTGCGGCGTTACGGTTCCATTGCTAAAACCGTGGAAGCCGGGGTGTTGAACCGAGGCATCATGTACGAATGTGTCAAAAATAACGTGCCCTTCTGCCTCGCGGGTTCGATCCGTGACGATGGCCCGTTGCCCGATACGGAAATGGACTTGCTCAAGGCCCAAAATGCCTATGCAGAACTGATCGAAGGCGCAGATATGATCCTGATGCTTTCGACAATGTTGCACTCGATTGGGGTGGGGAATATGACCCCGGCGGGCGTGAAAATGGTCTGCGTTGATATCAATCCGGCGGTGGTGACGAAGTTGAGCGATCGCGGTTCCGTGGAATCCGTGGGCGTGGTCACCGATGTGGGGCTGTTCCTCAGTCTCTTGGTGAAACAGTTGGATCAACTCACAACCCCCTACGCTGCTGCGGTTTAAGGGTTGGATGAATTCTGAAAATGGGAGCGAGTCGGCTCCGATTGAGGGGGGGCGATCGCAAGTCTAACCGCAAGGGTGAGGGGTGCGATCGTCCCCCATTTTGATCATCAGCAACCGTGCCCGTTACGATCTATTCATCACACCCTTCTCTAGAGAACTGAATTAAACCCTTTCTAAACATCCCTAAACACGACCGATCCGGTCTATTTTTGCAGCATAAAGCGGCAGAAAATTGTTTTCGCAGTTCTGCCCTTTTCCACTACACTGACGGGAGATAAACAATCGTTAATATTCAACACTCCCCAAAGTCTATGAAATTTTTACAATTGCGATGGGTCTTAATTTTTCTGCTCGGTTTCGGGCTGACCCTCACCGCCTGCGGAGAAGATGTCGCCGAAGAACCGAGCGACACTGAAGACACAGAAATAATCGCAGAAGAGGACACGGATACGGAAGAAATGGAAGAAGCAACCTTAGAACCCGCCCCAGAAGGGACTTTTGCTTTTACCGTTCAAGAAGTCCTATCCACCAGTTTCCCCGAACAAACAGGCTACGATGTTGAAATGGTAGCTTGTCCGGAAGCTATTGAACTCGAATCTGATCAGCCGTTTGAATGTGAAGTCCTGACCACGGCAGGATTCACCACAATTGTGGATGTGTTTCCCAATCCCGCAGCAGAAACCTTTGATTGGCTAACAAGAGGGCTGAATCTTGTCGCCATTGAAGACGCGATCGAAACTCAAATGTCAGATGCTGATATGTCTGGAATTGCAGACTGTGGTTTAGACGCAGATCCCAATCCCTATCGTGAAGTTGAAGTTGGCAGCACCTTTGATTGTATTTTTACTTCCGAAGACAGTGAAGAAACAACGATTATGGTCACCGTCAATGATGACCAAGGCAATGTAACCTTAAGCACACGGTAATTTAGTCGTAAGGCTAAGCTGTTGGCTAAATTAGATTCTTAATGAATATTCAATGGTTTAATTATGTTGGATTATTCATGAACTCAGTAGGTGTAGCGGGTGGTTTACAATCTGAATTTCATACTGTTCTGTTACGATCGCACTCCTACCCACATATTTCCCTAAGATTGGGCAATAAATTCATCAAAAATAGCCGTCAAGGGGCGAGGTTTCCAGCCTAATTGATCTTTTGCTTTTTGACCACTGACCCGCACACACCGTTCATAAACATAGTGGAGGCGTTCGCGGCTGAGAGGTGGATTCCAGCCGAAAAGATGGCCAAGGGGATCGAGGAAAAAGGTGAGGAAATATACCAGGGCTTTGGGGGCTTCTTTGGGGGTGGGGATGCCCGTTTTCGAGCCGAGGTAGGCAAACATTTCGCGGGTGGGGAGGTCGTCGGTGGAAATGATGTAATGCTCACCAGGGGGGCTTTTTTCCGCCGCGAGGAGCATGGCAGCGACGAGATCATCCACATGAACGATGCCGGTGATGCGATCGCCCCCCACCCAAAACGGTAATTTTCCCTTTAAAAACAACTGAATCACCGGCCCAAAATGCGGATCATCCACCCCAAAAATCCCCGACGGCATCACACTCACCACCGGAAACCCTGTCGCCGCCGCTTGGTTCACTAACTGCTGTGCGTCGTATTTAGTGCTGTCGTAGGCCGAGGAAAACCCCTGTTGGCGACGTTGAAACGTTTCAGTAATCGTCTCACCTTGGGTATCGCCATAGATGCCGATCGTGCTGCAATAAACCATTTTTTGCACCTGGGCAACTTGGGCAGCCGCCAGCACATTCCGCGTCCCCTCCACATTCACCCGCGCCATCCGTTCCCCATCCACAATCCCCAAATCTACATAGGCCGCCGTATGAAACAGCCAATCTACCCCCACCATCGCCCCGTCCAGACTGGCGCGATCGCTCACATCGCCATAGGCCAGTTGCACGGGTAAACCGGAGATGCGATCGCAATTACTCGTCTTCCGCACCAGCCCCACCACCTCAAACCCACCCTCGATCAACGCCCGCACCAAATGCGACCCCGTGAACCCATTCGCCCCCGTCACCAATGCTTTCATCGCAAATCCTTACAAATCAATTTCCGCCTATTGTGCCACAGGTCTCCGCCCAACCTGCCTCAACCCCCTAGAATTCTCGCGCCTCACTCCCTAACGAAGGAGAACAATATCCAAGAGCAATCCCCCCTCAAACTTATCCAGTCGCTTTTAATTCAGCAGAACTAACCAATCCCTACAAAATACGAATACAGGAACTATACAGAAATTTTCCGTATAACATTCCCATAGATATGTTATGCAGATAAAATCCGTATATAGCAATCCTATTTGATTCATGAACAGGCAAGGGGCTTAAGCCCCTTGTCGGCGGGGATGATAGATTGACGATTGATTGAGGATCGCTATAGGGATGATGGGATGGAAAAAGTTCGTATAATTTGTGGTTATGTGTACTTTATCTGCAAGCCGTAGAGGGGATTCTGATGACCGATCATTTCGGTTCTTGTCTGTGTGGCACTGTGAGATTTGAGGTACAAGGCAACTTCGACAGCTATGCAAATCGCTGGGTTACGCCAACAGGTTGATCCGCATTGGCATCGCGGCATTAGCTACCTCAAGATGGGGGTGCGGTAGCTTCGCGGTGTTCTCCATAAAGAACGGCAACGTCTGCCTTTGCTCCCGCTGCTTCCCAAAGATCCTGAACCTTGTTTTGCCTCGCATTTGGTTTACTCGAATTCGTTCCCTATCCTGTAAGCCTTGAGCTATCTGTCACTCACTAAGATGTGTCAGGCAGCCAGGCCTGCTCCTCTCGCGCTCGGTTCATGAAATCTTTCTATTTTTCGAGGTGTCCGGTATAATATAAAGGAAAAATCATTCTTTCTTGTCTTTTCTTGGAGTAGGACAAAAATGCCTAATATTGTTATCGATTTAAGTTCCGGTGATATGCTTGAAGCCGGATTTGTGGGAGAAGATCAGCAGCGTACTGCCATTAAACGTTCTTCCCCTGGACTAAAAATCTCTGACATGACAGCTTTTGAGAATGATCTAAATCAGGTATTTTCTGCGCTAGGGGTTCGTTCTCAGGACTGTAAAGTACTCCTTTCACAATCCGCCGCTTACCCCTATTTTTCCCAACGAGAAGCGATTGTTAGCTTACTCTTTGACAAGTTTGGGATTCAGGGTGCTTGGGTTATGACAGATGCTTTGTTGGGGTTATTTGCCACAGGTAGCTCAACAGGAGTAGCAACAATTTGTAATAGTAATGAAACGCTCATTGTTCCTTATTATTCAGGTATGTTGTCTAGTTTTGGTGCTAACCGCATGGCTCCCAATGTGAGTGCCGCTGATGCTGGTGAGTTCTTGTTTAATTCTGTGATGAAGTGTGATTTTGATATTCGTGCAGAGCTATACAATCGAGTTATTTTGATGGGAGATAACGTTCCCTCTGAAGCTGTTGCCAAGGATTGGGAAAATCAGTTGCGGAAACTTGCTCCCCGCGATGTCACTGTCAAAATGACTATTCCTGATAATTATCAAAACTTAATTTGGCAGGGGGGGTCTTTAGCGGCGGCACATCCTTCTATGGCTGATCTCTTATTCACTATGGCTGAGTATCAAGCCTATGGAGTGACTGCTGTACATAGAAAGACACTTTAAGAAGATATTTTCACAGCTCCTTTGTTCCTACGGTTAAGAAGTTTTTTTGGATGAAGCAACTGGGTAGGGCATCTCGAACAAAAGATTCTCTTAAGACAGAAGTGTTGAATGCCAGAAGAAAAACAAAAAAAGAAGCTCTCAATTTAGTAAAATGAGAGCTTGTAAATCCAATAAAAAAGTTAGAACCATTTTATCTAATTTCCCTGCAATCGTCAAAAAACATCTCGGAAAACTGCCGCAAGATGATTATCCAGTCCTCGATACGCAAACTTTTGTATCAACATGGTTATCCTTTGCCATGGATCAGAGCGTAACTAGTATGAGAGACCTATTCAAAAGGTTGAACAACCGAGGAATAGGGATGGATATATCTACGTTTTCCAAAGCGAGTAAGTTGAGAGAAAAAAAGATATTCATCGACTTGTATGAAGACCTGAAGAAAGAGCAAAAAAAGCAGAAAGGGAGCAACCTAAAACGGTTGACAATGTTTCCCCTAGACTCAACGATTGTCGCCTTAACCAGTAAGCTACTCTGGGAGGAAGGATGGCATCAAGTCAAGCTCTTCAGTGGCATAGATTTGTTCACAGGAATACCAGAAGGGGTATTGATCCACTTGGGTTTGGGTCAAGGTCATGATAGTAAATACGGAGAGGAAACCATAGCAGCAACGCCGGAGAATGGAGTTGCCGTCATGGATAGGGGGTTTTGCCGTTTGTCTAGAATCCAGGAACTGAAAAAACAAGAGGACAAGTACTTTATCGTCAGAATAAAGAACAATATCAAGTTAGAGATGCGGGAGAATGGGAACTATAGGGTGGGAACAGGAGAAGAGCAAGTAGAAGCGAGAGTAGTGATATTCAGTGACAGAGAAGCAAAGACAGAATTCAGACTTGCAACAAATATTCCAATAATGGAAAAACGGAGAGCAAGTAATGAAGAGATTGCAGATTTCTATCGATTACGTTGGCAGATAGAGTTGCTATGGAAGTTTCTAAAAATGCATCTAAAGCTGTCTCACTTAATCACAAAAAACAAGAATGGCATCGAGATACAAATATATAGTTGTTTAATAGGATATCTGATACTGCAATTGACTGAAATCCCAAAAGAAGCGGGAAAGAGTTTGTTAGATAAGCTACGCTATTTGCAAGCGTTCATGTGTGAGCAAATCAGTTATGTACATTGGTTTAGAAAGTTAATTCCACGATGTTGATTTTGGCTTTTCATAGGATTAGTGTGTCCAAATTCAACTAGAACAAACGTAAGGATTCAGGTACTTGAAACGCAGTCACAGCAAGGCTTTCAAAATCGAGGTGAGTTCTAAACTAACAGTTCATTCTCAATAATTACGCAAGACTAGGGGTTACAGCCTTATTTATTGAGAATAACAAAATAGCTCAAAATAGCTGAAACCCATACTGAGCAGTGCTTACAGCCAAATCCTCATGACCTGAATGCTTACGAACAAACAAACCATTCAACACTTCTGGGGATGATGGTATGGAAAAAGTTCATATAATTTGTGGTTATGTGTACTTTATCTGCAAGCCGTAGAGGGGATTCTGATGACCGATCATTTCGGTTCTTGCCTGTGTGGCACTGTGAGATTTGAGGTACAAGGCAACTTCGACAGCTTTTATCTTTGTCATTGCAGACATTGTCAAAAGGATACAGGCTCTGCTCATGCAGCAAATTTATTTGCGCAGTCAGCCAAATTGACCTGGCTGGCGGGTGCTGACGCGGTGAACTCCTTTACACTTCCGGATACTAGTCACAACAAAAGCTTTTGTAAACTGTGTGGTTCAGCATTGCCAAGCATTCAGCTTGCAGGTTTGCTGGTTGTTCCGGCCGGGTGTTTAGATACTGAAGTTTCTATGTTACCAACAGCACATATTTTTACATCCAGCAAAGCCCCTTGGGATGGGGTATTTGGGGAAGTGCCAACGTTTGAGAAGCTGCCAGAGTGAGCGACAAACACATCACCCATGACCGTGAGAAAGTTGGAAGTATTTCAGCTTGTATTTTGCATGTCTATAGCAATCCTATTTGATTCATGAACAGGCAAGGGGCTTAAGCTCCTTGTTGATGAGGAGATAAGATTTCCGATTGATTGAGGATTGCTATATTGGGTCATCAGTTAGCGCTAAAAATGTATCTGCTCTAGAACACATAAGTCCAATATTTACCGGATAAATTCCTGGAAACGCACCAAGATTTTAGACTTTAAGCAAGTGATTGTAGTCTAAAAACGACCGTGCACACTGACCGCCGAAAGTTGATCGGTTATGGTGCAACGATAATCTGCGGCGGGTAATTGGAACTGTTTAAAAAAACGATCGCACCTCCTCCCGTCCTCCACCACGCCAAGCCGGGGGGCGGGAGTATGAACAAATACGACAGAATGTAGCGTTTTTCAGCATTTTTTGGAGTTCAGCCTCATCTCGCTAGGGTCGGCCCGCCTGGCTTCCTATACTGAAACTAGACCCAACCCTGGCGGTACAGTGAAGAGAGCAACCAACGCCGAACAGAAGAGCCGCTTATGTTTGGGTCATTTGCACACCATCGAAAGGCCAAAATCATGATTTACGATGTTGCCATCATTGGCGGCGGTGTGGTCGGTTGTGCCCTAGCGCGGGAATTGATGCGCTACGCCCTGAATGTTGTTTTGATCGAGAAAGAGATCGAGGTGGGTTTTGGGGTCAGTAAGGCGAATAGCGGCATTATCCACGGCGGTCATCACGGCGATCCGAACACTCTGAAGGGCAAGCTGGAATGGGAGGGGAATCAACTGTGGGATACGCTTTACGACGACTTGGGCTTTGGGTTTAAGCGCATTGGCGAAATTACCGTGGCTATGGCCGAAGACCAACGGGCGACGCTGTACCAACTCAAGGCCCAAGGCGAAGCGAAGGGCGTGCCGGGGTTGGAATTGTGGGAGCGCGATCGCCTCCTCACTGAAGAACCTCACCTCTCGGATCAAGTGGTGGCGGGACTCTATGCCCCCACCACAGGCGTGGTCAACCCTTATGAGGCCTGTTTTAACCTGATCGAAAATGCGGTACAGAACGGCCTCCAACTGCGCACCAATACCCCTGTAACGGGTCTCACCCGCAGCGATGACCATTGGCAGATTCACACGCCCGGCGATGCGATCGCGGCGAAATTTGTGCTCAATGCGGCGGGTCTGTTTGCCGATGAGATTGCGGCGATGGCAGGTGTGGGGAGCTTTAAGATTACGCCGCGTAAGGGTGAGGAATATTTGCTGGATAAGCGTTTGAAGGGGTTTATTCAACGGGTGATTTTTCCCTGTCCCACGCCGGTTTCTAAAGGAATTTTGGTGATTCCCACCTATGACGGGACACTGATGGTGGGGCCGACGGCGACCTTAATTGAGGATAAAACCGACCTGACGACAACGGCGGTCGGTGGGGCGCAGGTGTTTTCCCAGGTGACGCAGGTGGTGCCGGGCATTAGTGCGCGGGATTGTATTGCGGAGTTTGCGGGGTTGCGGCCGGTGGCGGATGGGGAAGATTTTATGATTGGCCCCACGAGTCAGCCGGGGTTGATTAATGTGGCGGGGATTCAGTCGCCGGGCTTGACGGCGGCTCCGGCGATCGCCAATTTAGTGTTAGACCTGCTCCGGGATGAGGGCTTATCCCTGAATCCTAAAGATGACTTTAATCCGGCGATCGCGAAACCGATCCATTTCATGAGCCTCGACTATGGCGCACAACAGGCGTTAGTGGAGCGCGATCGCCGCTATGGCCGCATGGTCTGCCGCTGCGAACTGATCACCGAAGGGGAAATCGCCGATGCGATCGCACGCGGGGCGAGAACTCTCGACGGGATTAAATTCCGCACCCGCGCCGGGATGGGCCGCTGTCAAGGTGGCTTCTGTTCCGGTCGCTGTATGGAACTGATCCACCAGATGACGGACATTCCCATCACCGAAATCACGAAGCGCGGCGGCGATTCTTGGCTGGTCTGCGATCGCGTTGAAGTAGCGGAGGTATCCCCATGCTCATGACTCAACAACGGCCCCTAGAGGATCAATACGATGTCATTGTCGTCGGTGGCGGCCCGGCGGGGATGTCGGCGGCTTTGGGTGCGAAAGCAGCCGGAGCCGATCGCATCCTCATCGTTGACCGTGAAAAAGAACCCGGCGGCATTTTGCTGCAATGCATCCATCCGGGCTTCGGCCTGCAACAGTTCAAAGCCGAACTCACGGGCCCCGAATATGCCCAGCGCGTCCACGAACAAGTCCAAGCCGCCGACATTCAGATCGCCTCTGATACCTATGTCCTCGACATCACGCCCGATAAACAGGTGCAAGTGATGTCCGGCAGCGAGGGCATGAAGTTAATCCAAACCAAAGCGGCAGTGCTGGCCATGGGCGCACGGGAACGGACGCGGGGCGCGATTCGTACCCCCGGACGGCGGCCCGCTGGGGTGTTAACGGCGGGGTTAGCGCAAAAGTTCGTTAATTTGATGGGCGTATTGCCGGGCCATCGGGCGGTGATCCTCGGTTCGGGGGATATCGGCTTGATTATGGCGCGGCGGCTCACCCTCGAAGGGGTGGACGTGGCGGGGGTGTTTGAAATTATGCCCTATGCCAATGGGTTAAACCGGAATATTGTCCAATGTTTGCAGGATTTTGAGATTCCGCTGCATTTACAGACGACGGTGGTGGATATTCAGGGGCGCGATCGCCTCGAACGAGTCACCGTCGCCCCCGTGGATAACCATTTTCAACCCGACCTCAGCCGCAGTTGGGATATTGACTGCGACACACTGCTGCTCTCCATTGGGTTAATCCCGGAAAATGAACTATCGCGCCAATTAAACATCCGCATCGATCCCGTTACCAATGGCCCGGTGGTGGATAGCCGCATGGAAACTTCACGGGATGGGATTTTTGTCTGTGGGAATGTGGTGCATATTCATGATTTAGTGGATTTTGTCAGTGCCGAAGCGAGTTTGACGGGGCGCAATGCGGGGCTGTATGTGACGGGCCAACTGCCGCCACCGGATAATATTCGCCTTGTTCCGGGGGATAACGTCGGGTATTGCGTCCCGCAGACGATATCGAGCGATCGCGACCATACCGTGTATTTGCGATCGCGCCAACCGATCGAAAACTGCACCCTCCGCCTTGGGGATGTCTACGAGAAAACACTCCGGTACGTGTTCCCCGCTGAGATGATCAATCTCAAGGTCAAACCCCGCTTCCTCCAAAACTTCCAGGGCGATTCCCTCCGCATCGACCTCTTACCGGCCGACGGTTAACCCTATATCCCAATTATCAGGAGCAGCTTCAGCCTGCCCAAGGAGACCCCAATGACCTCCCGTGCTACTGAACATGATGACACCTTGAGCCATTACCTCTGCATCGGCTGTCCCATGGGCTGCCGCTTAGAAGTGGAGACCGAACCCGATCACCCCAGCGAAATCGTCGAAGTGCGCGGTTTTTCCTGCCGACGCGGGGAACAATACGCCCACCAAGAACACGTTGAACCCCGCCGCATGGTAACCACCACCGTGAAAATTAATAACGGCACCTGGGCACGTGTCCCCGTGAAAACCCTCGAACCCATCCCCAAAGGCCAGGTGAAAGACCTCTGTATTGCCCTGCGTCAAGTTTGCTTGACGGCCCCAGTGGAGCGGGGGGCGGTGGTGTTGGCCGATGCCCTGGGGACGGGGGTGGATGTGGTCACGTCGCGATCGATGGCTGCCACTCGTCAGGCGATCGCAGTTTAACCAAAACGCTGGGATTCAAGCCCTCACCTTCCGTGTTAATACACCATCTACGACTCCCCTAGTTGATGAAGCTTGAATCCCACACCCCTCTAACCGCTCGTCATTCCGTCGATACAATAGAGTGAACTAATCCTCAATCTGTAGTGATGCGCTCATGCAAGTAACTCTCAATCCCATCCAAACGGAAATCCTCGAAACGTTAGTTCAACAAGGACAATATCCATCCTTAGAAATGGCCTTAAATGCTGCGTTATTAGGGCTATTAGATGACGTGCCGGGGGGAGCAGACTCGCCGCAGTATGCCGCGTGGGTTGAGCAGACTCGCCAACAAATCAATACAGCACGAGCACAAATCGCAGCCGGAGAGGTACAGACCGTGGATCAAGTGTTGGCAGAATTACGTGCTAAGGTGCAGCGGGCAAAGGATTCGACTCCATGAAACGGTTGATTATTGCGCAGGAGGCCAGTCGAGACTTAGCCGCAATTTCTGATTATTTTTTGGACAAAAGTGTGGATGCAGGGGAGCGTTTTGTCGAAAAGTTTGGTCAGAAATGTCAGTATTTAGCTCAATTTCCCTACCTTGGTAAATCCTATACTTTCATTGACCCGGATTTACGAGGAATCTCAATGCTGGGATATATCATTTTCTATCAAATTGTGGATGAAGGGATTGAAATTTTGCGGGTTGTGAGTGGATATCGAGATGTTGAGCAGGTCTTTCGCGATTCGGAATTTTGACGGCTCCGGTGGAACAGGGACGGGGGTGGATGTGGTCACGTCGCGATCGATGGCTGCCACTCGTCAGGCGATCGCAGTTTGACGGCTCACCCGTTCCCTGCGGTATGGTTGAAACATTACCTTGGGGTTGTAAAAGACGCGATGGATAGTTCTGAACCAGCAACATCGACCACGCCGGATCAGCCGCGCCAATATACGGTGTGGTCGGATTTGCGGGCGATGCGGCTCTTGGCAGAGTTGCAAAAAGATGTGCAGCAACTCCAGGCCGCCCAAGCCCGATGGCAATTTTTGGTCATGGTGGGGTTGGTGGTGTTGGCGGGGGGATTAGTGGCGATCGCATCTGTCCTCACATTGGCCTACAGCGACATTCAGAACCTCAAATCCCCGGCATCTGAACCCCAATCTGCTCTATCTTCTGAGAGTTATGACGGCTGATTCTCAACCGAGTCCCCTTGTTCATCAACCCCGTGCTGAGGCTGAAACCCTGCCCCTCAGCACCGAAGCCCTGGCCCAGGAAATTCTAGAACTCAAACTCGAAATTCTCTCGGCTTCGGATCAACAGGCGGAACGGATGGCGCGGGTGCGATCGCAAGTCCGCTGGTTAATCATTGCCCTGCTGGTGACGATCTTCGGGGGCGGCGGATTGTTCGCCTTCCTCACCTGGCAACAACATCGCCAAATCACCACCCTCCAACAGGATTGGCAAGTCCTCGTCGCCAGTCGCCAAGACCTCGCCACCCTCCAAGGCGAACTCGACGACCTCCAAAGCAGCCTCCCCACCGACCTCGCCGCCAATTGGAACGACCTCCAAGCCCAAACCGCCGACCTCGAAACCCAACTCGACCGCCTCGAAACTGCCCAAACCAGCCAAGGCGAAACCGTCACCGAACTCACCGCCCTGATGGACAATCGCCAAGCTGCGATCGCAGCCCTCACCCAAGCCCTCACCGCCCTCGTCGATCCGCCCCAACCTGAACCGACCCCAGACCCCCCAACCGATGCAGAATCGTGAGGCTCATCCTCAATCTGTGGTGAAGCGATGTCCCGCATCGATGCGTTTACGACTGCACTCACGCGGTTCAACTCATCTCGCAGGGGTCAGACCCGCTCAGGGGGTTTGAGCCAATGCCACGCCGATCATACTGTCACGGGTCACGAGGGGGATTAACGCCTCTTCCGCCCAGCCGTCCGTGCCATCGGGTCGCACCGGAATCACCAAATAGCGTGTATCCGCCGTGCTATCCATGACGCGCACCTCAATGTCATCGGCCAGCAGAGTGCCAAATTCTTCCTCTAGCACGCCCCGTGGATCGATCACCACCCGCTGACGATAGGCGGTGCTTTTGTACCAAGACGGTGGATGATAGCCCAGAATCGCCCTGGGATAACAGGAGCAGAGGGTGCAGACAACGACATGATGCACCGATGGCGTATTTTCCACCACCTCAAGACGGTTAATTTCCACCGTGTCAATATCCATTTCGTGACACGCCGCTTTGCCATCCGCCAGCAGCCGCGCTTTGAACGGAGGGTCAACCCAGGCACGGGCGACTAAACGCGCCCCCAACATGGGGGTGACAGAATCTTGGCGCTCGATTTCCTGCCTGACCTCCGCTGCTGTAAAGTAGCCCTTTGCTTCGAGCAGCTTTTGAATCACGGCTGTTCGTTGTGTCCAATAGGCTTCATCGTCATTAACGGGAGCATGATCATGGTCATGGTCATGGTCATCGAGAGGCTCTACATCGTTGGAGAAGGGAAACTGATTCTGGGCTTGTGGGTTCGGCATCGGTCAGATTGTCCTCAAGATCAATAATTCAATAATTATGTCAGCGCGGTTAAACGGCTCGTATTTTAAGCGCAGCCATACACCGCACGCACAAGGCTGGCGAGGCGTTTCATCCCCTCGGCGAGTTCGTCAGCGGTGGCGGTGAGGCTAAAACGGAGGCATTGCTGTTTATGGGGCCAGTCCTCGGTTAAACCGGGGAAGAAGGTGGAACCGGGAACCGCGATTACGCCGACGGTTTTGAGTTTTTGATAAAAATCCCAATCGGTCATGGGTAAATCTTGCAGCCAGAGCCAAGCGAAAATGGCCCCTTCGCCGCGATGGAGGAACCAGGGCACAGCGTCGGGCATGGCTGCATCGAGGGTGGCTTCGAGGATGGCGAATTTGGCTTGGTAATGGGGGCGGATGATGTCGGTGGCGATCGCGCCTAAGCGACCGGAACGGATGGCGATCGCAGCGATCGCTTGGCCATAGCGTGGCGAATGAATACAAAGATTCGTTTGGAACGCATCTAAGACTTCAATAATTGCCGGATCACCGATGGCCACGCCGATCCGTTCCCCCGGCAATCCGGCTTTAGACAGGCTCAGGCAATGCACCGTGTTGGGGGTGAGGATCGGACTCATCGGCGTGAAATTCAAGGCTGGGTAGGGGGGCGCATAGGCGGAATCGATGAAGACGGGGACATCGTGGGGGGCGGCTAGATCAGTAATTTGCGCCACTTCGGCATCGGTCAGCACATTCCCCGTCGGGTTACAGGGACGGGAGAAAATGACGCAGCCCGTTTGGGCGTTGATCTGGAGTTGGCTGAAGTCGGGGCGATATTTAAAACGGTGCTGGAGGGCATCAAGGTCGAGATGGGGCCGATAGGCGAGGAGGGCGTTGGGGTTGAGGCAGATGCCGCCGTAACCGGTGTAGTCAGGGCTGAGGGGGAGGACGATATGTTTCAGGTGTCCGTCGGCATCCTCACCACCGAAGGCATTGGCGGCGTAGAAGTAGAGGGATTGCGAACCGGGGGTGATCAGAATATGGCGATCGCTCAATTCCCAGCCGTAGCGGTGGCGAAAATCGGCTGCGATCGCCTCAATCAACGGCCCATAGCCCTGGCTCGACCCGTAGCGGCTCACCACTTCGCCATAGTCATCACTGGCCAGCAGTTCCGCCGTACAGTCCCGCCACAACTGTTCTACGTCCGGCAACAACACCGGATTCCCCGCACTGAGGTTAATAAAATCCTGCCCCGCTCCCGCCCGCAGCGTCTCCACAATGTCTTTCATAATCGCCCGCACTCCGGTACGGCGCGACATTTGCAGTCCCAATTTTGTCAGAGCAGGATTCATAATTTCTCACCACAATACGAGAGGATTCAAAGATGACATACTCCCGGCGCTGACCTTTGGTATGATGCGGGGCTGCTGTCATTAGCTCACCGTAGCAAAAAATTTTCCCGCCTCAGATCCCCTGAAGCAAATGTTATCGATCGCCCTCCCCAGGCTCATCGCCCCACGGCCGCCCCTGTGGGTGTAGCGGGTTTAATCTACAGGCGGATGCACGATCAGGGTTTCTAGCTCACTTAGGTTATTGAGAATAACCACCTGTTGCAGCCAATGGGTCAGGGTGGTGGTGTCGGTAGTGGCGGCGATCGCAGCCCGTAGATTCGCCGGAACCCCCCCAAAGCGATGGTCAATCAATTGAAACAGCACCGCCCGCAAACAGCTTTGTACCTGTTCAAGGGTTTGGTTCCGGAGGCGCACCGCTTGGGTGAGTTCTAAGAGCAACCCCGCTAACATCCCCAGTTCATCTTCACGGGCGGCTACTAGTTCTAATTCTTCCGGGTCGGGGGTAAAGGTTTGGCTTTCCACCGCCGCCGCAACGGTGGAGGCGATCATGTAAATCTGCTCTAGGGTGGTGGCACTTTGTTGATGATTGTGCTCTAGGGCATCAATCACTTGGTTGTAGCGGGTGGCAATATGGCCCGCCTCGGTAAAGGGTTCGACGGGCACGCGCTGACTGAGATCAAAGGTGCGAGCTTGGTAGTCCATCACCTGAAACAGGTCGTAGGTTTCGGTTTTGGCCTGATGTTCGGTGATATTTAACCCCAGGGCTTCGGCTTCGGCGCTGACCCGGAGCGGCCAGACACTATTGATGAGCTTAAACAAAACCCACGTCACCCCAAAGGCCCAGAGAAAAGAACACCCCACCCCCAAACCTTGCACCCCAATCTGAGCCAAACGGCTGCTGGCCTCAAGGGCATCGGAGTTACCAAAGAGGCCGACGGCCAAGGTTCCCCAGGCTCCTGCTCCACCGTGAACCGCGATCGCATCCACCGCATCATCAATCTGTAACCGTGCCATCCACCAGGACACCAAAATCATCGCCGCCGCCCCCGTCCCCCCAATAATCACCGCGATCGGAGTCGTCACCATCTGACAACTGGCCGTAACCGCCACCAACCCCGCGATCGAGCCATTCACTAAGCCGTCTACTTCCACATGGCGATGCTGAATCCAACTCAGCACCCCGCCGACAATCATGCCACTCACCCCCGCCATCATCGTATTGAGAATAATCCCCGGCACGGCATCATTGAGGCTTAATTCACTGCCGCCGTTAAACCCAATCCAGCCAAACCAGAGCAGCAACGCCCCCAACACCGAAAACGGCAGATTTGATCCTTGGATTTTGATCGCTTTCCCCGCCTCAAACCGGCCATGACGCGCCCCCACCGTCAGCAGCACCGCCGCACTCACCCACGCCCCCACACTGTGAACCACCGTAGACCCCGCAAAATCGATAAAACCCAGTTGCTTCAGCCAACCGTGATCATTCCAGGCCCAATGCCCAAAGAGGGGATAGACCAACGCCGCCACCCACGTTGCGATCGCTAAATAGGCCGTAAACTTGAGCCGCTCCGCCAATGCCCCCGAAATAATCGTCGTCGCCGTGCCACAAAACATCGCCTGAAACAAAAACAGCACCGCCACATCCGCAGGCTCAACGTTAGGGGTAAACTGGGACAGACCGACCCACCCCCGCCACGAAGCCCCAAACATTAACGCATAGCCAAACAGCCAAAAATACGCCACAGACAACCCAAAATCGGCCAGATTCTTCACCGCCACATTAATGCTGTTCTTCGAGCGGGTCATCCCCGACTCCAAACACATAAAACCGGCCTGCATCAAAAAAACCAAGCCCGTGCAGAGCAATAGCCAAAGGGTATCGATCATCGCTTAAAACGTGGCTCCTCGATAACGTCGTTTATTTTTGAGTTCGGCATGGCGTGCAAATTGGGGAATATCACTCTGATGCCCCAGAATGATCAACGTATCACCCACATTTAAAACCAACGACGGATTAGGATGTACCGCCACGGTTCCGTCTGCCCGTTGCAGTGCCACGATGATAAACGTACCCTTGCTGCGCACTTCAATTTCCCGGATGCTTTTCTGGGCAAGGCTTGAATCCGGCTCCACCATCAGTTCATCGAGTTGCACATCAATGTGATTGAGCATTTCGTCGAGTTGGCGACGTTCTTCGGCTTGGGCGAAGAAATCAACGGTGGTGGGGCGGGTGATCAAGCTGGCCATGCGAATCCCACTGAGGGCGGCGGGGAGGACCACGTGATCCGCCCCCGCGAGGCGCAGTTTTTTTTCGGTGCTGGGGAGTTCGCCCCGTGCCAGGATCAGGAGATTGGGGTTTAAGCCGCGAGCGGTGAGGGCGATAAACACATTGTTGGCATCATCAGGGAGGACGGTGGCGAGGACTTTGGCGGTGCTAATGCCGACGGATTGGAGGCTGAGTTCTTCCGAGGCGTTGCCGGTGTAGGTGAGGTAGCCGAGGTCTTCGGCTTGCTGGATGCGATCGCTTTGGGTATCCACCACCACAAAGAGTTCCCCTGTTTGGGCCAACTGTCGCGCCAACACTTGCCCAATCCGACCAAATCCACAAATAATCGTGTGATTATTTAATGTGTCAATACTGCGCTGCTTCCGCTGGGCATGGAGGGCGCGATTAATTTCACCTTCAGTCAACATCTGGACAAATCCTCCCACCAAATACACCGCTGATGATGTGCCCGCAATGATCACAATAATGGTGAAAATTTTCTGGGTGGGAGTTTCTAGGGGTTTCACTTCCCCATATCCCACCCCAAAAATGGTGATCACCACCATATATACGGCTTCGAGCACCGTCCACCCAAAGACCATATAGCCCACTACAGCAAGGGCGATCGTCATTAAAAAGAAGATCGCGCCCATTTGAATGCGCTGTAATGAACCTTGCATGATGAATCCAGCAACGGGAATGATTCATAGTAGGGCGAAGGTTGTCCCTAAAAAGGTATCCCCTGCATCATCTTTTGAGTTTAGGGGCGGGCTTGGCTAAGGAACCAAGGGGGATGGGTGTGCTCATGGGGAAGGCGAGACGGCTGCGGTGCATCCTACTTTTGCCGATTCATCCTGCTTGCCAGTTAGCCCCCTGATCCCTAGCCCCCTTCGACATCGCTCAGGGCATCATTTCTCCCGCAGGAGAAGGGAGCCAAAAGCCCTCTCCTACGGGTGAGAGTTGGGTGAGGGGTTGGATAGCTGGGATGCACCCGACGGCTGCGGTTCCTACATGGGTTGGGCCAGGCGGGTATCGAGGGCCCCCTGTTCATTGAGGGCGTAAAGATCATCACAGCCACCAATGTGCTCGTCGTTGATGAAGATTTGCGGGACGGAGCGACGGCCGTGGGCGCGTTCGGCCATGGCATCACGGGCGGCATTGTCGCCGTCGATTTTATATTCTTGGAATTCTACGCCTTTCCACCAGAGCAGGCCTTTGGCCGCAATGCAGTAGGGGCAGGTTTGCCAGGTGTAGATTTCCACCTGGGCTTTGACTTGGTCGGGGTGACGACCAAGGAGATCATTGAGCCATTCAAAATCCAACATGGGCAAGGGTTACATTCTCAAAACTTGTTTTTCTGATTACCGATCATACTCCCTTGGCTTCCGGGGGTGGGGAGTTGGGGCTATCTCTGGCGAGGACTACCGCTGATACAGTAATCAATCCGCAGAGGATGGGGTTAAGGGGATTGGCAGCGGGGACAGAAGTGGGTGGAGCGGCCGGTGATTTTGATCCGGGCGATCGTATTGCCACAGGTGCGACAGGGTTGGCCGGTGCGGCCGTAGACTTTGGCGGTGTCGCCGTAATTTCCCGGTACACCGAGGAGGTCGAGAAAGTCGCTAAATGTTGTGCCACCGTGGGCGATCGCATCCTCTAAAATGCGGCGGATTTCACCATGGAGGCGCTGCACTTGCTCCGGGGTGAGGCGGGAGGCGATCGCATCCGGGCGCACGCCACTGGCAAAACAAACCTCATCGGCGTAGATATTCCCCAACCCTGCCACCAGAGCTTGATCCAATAATGCCGCTTTGATCGTGCGTTGGGTACGGCGGATTTTTTGCTGTAAATAGTCTGGGGAAAACTCCGGGTCAAAGGGTTCCGGGCCGAGGCGGGTTAACCCCGTGATGATCGTTTCGCGGGCAACCCCAGGCGGCACAACCCACACCTGCCCAAAGGTACGACTATCCACAAACCGCAACTCCTGACCCTTGGCACAAAACACGCGCAGTCGGGTATGTTTCGACAGCGCCTCATCCTGACGCACCCAAAACAGTTGGCCGGTCATCCGCAGATGCACCCCCAGCCAGCCCCCGGAATCCAGTTGGGCCAATAAATATTTACCGCGTCGCTGCCACTGTTGTATCGAGGTGTCGGTGAGCCACGCGGTGAAATCGCCATGAGAAAGAGGGTAGGCAAGGGTGCGATCGCGCAACACCTCGCCCCCCTCGATTAAACAATTCAGAGTTTTTTGGTTTAAACCCCGACGGACTGTTTCAACTTCTGGGAGTTCTGGCACGAACCCTGAACCTTAAGCTTTCGCTTTCTTTTCAGGAGCCGCTTTAACCACAACTACTTCGCTTTCGGCAAAGTTGTTGGTGGCAACGCCAGAGTAGTTAACTTTATTAAAGCGAACGATGACGGGGTAGATGATGCCACTTTTATCGACAGAGGCAACCGTACCGACATCTTGATACCAGTAGGATTCTTTCCGTAAAATCTTGACTACATCACCACGCTTTGCCATAAAACTTGTCTCCATTAACAGTCTGGAATTTATCTAAACTCAAGCCTACACGTAAAATTGATGCTTTGCTCACCCAGGCTTTTAAGTTTTATGAAGAACGCTGCACCTTGAGAATGGGGGAAAAAGTAGGGCAGAATAACGGTTGTAGCCGAAACCCTAGGGCAGTTCCCTGAGGCTAAAGATGCCTCGTCAGGCTTCTTTCTGTAACAGAATATTACAAAAAATCAGTAAACCCTTCAGGCCAACAGCAGGGAATGAATCGGAATTTAACCCCAGATGCTGGGTCGGAATTCAGGTGCGATCGCTCAAAAAAAAACCGCATTCCTTGCTAGGCTTTTAGAGCAACGGATAACCACCCTCAACCGCAAACGATACAAGCAACCATGGTGCAACCCGCAGACCTCTGGCCCAGCGTCCTTCAACAACTTCTCGATGGCCAGTCCCTCACCCAAGACCAAGCCGCCCAACTGATGACCGGCTGGCTCCAAGAAGACATTCCCGCTGTCCTCTCTGGGGCGATTTTGGCCGCGATCCAAGCCAAGGGTGTGTCCGTCGATGAGTTGGCGGGGATGGCTCGCGTTTTGCAATCGCAGTCCCGTCAACAGGATGCGATCGCCCACAGCACCCCGGTCATCGACACCTGCGGCACGGGGGGCGATGGGGCGCACACCTTTAACATTTCAACGGCGGTGGCCTTTGTCTGTGCAGCGGCGGGGGTCAAAGTGGCAAAACATGGCAATCGTTCCGCGTCGAGTAAGGTGGGGTCGGCCGATGTGCTCGAAGCCTTGGGGATTAACTTGGGTGCTGCCCCGGAACAGGTTCACGCTGCCTTGCAAGCGGTGGGGATCACGTTTCTCTTTGCCCCCGGCTGGCATCCGGCGATGAAAGCCGTCGTCCCGTTCCGGAAGACGATGAAAGTGCGGACGGTGTTTAACCTCCTCGGCCCATTGGTGAATCCGCTACGCCCGACGGGTCAGGTGATTGGGGTCTATGATGTGCAGTTTGTGGAGCGGATGGCGGGGGCGTTGCAGCAGTTGGGGATTGAAAAGGCGATCGTGTTGCACGGTCGCGAAGGTGTGGACGAGGCTGGACTAGGGGGCTTGACGGATCTCGCCACGGTGCAGCAGGGCGTTGTGACCACCGATGTCCTTGATCCCCAAGCTCTAGGGTTAGCGGCTGCACCCTTGACGGCGTTACGGGGGGGAGAAGTGGAAGAAAATACGGCAATTTTGACCGCCGTGCTGCAAGGGAAGGGGACGGAAGCGCAGCGGGATGTGGTGGCGTTGAATGCAGCGATCGCGCTCCAAGTGGGGGATGTGGTTCCCTTTCTCGACCACAGTGCTGGGATAGCCAAAGCGCGGGAGATTCTCGACAGCGGGGCGGCCTGGGCTAAGGTGGAAGAACTGGTGACGTTTTTACGCCCTTAGATCCACTGCAAGACAACCCACCCGTAACCCGGCGAGATCAGGCTGTAGATCTAGGCTAATCTTGACCCGACCCTGTACCCCATGGAAATATTACTAGCCTTGTGTTTGGGCATTACCCTCAGTGCTGCCTGTGGATTTCGGATTTTTATCCCGCCGTTGGTGATGAGTGTGGCGACGATTTATGGAGATTTTACGCCCGCGCCTCAATTCGTCTGGCTGGGAACATTCCCGGCTTTATTGACGCTGGCGATCGCCGCCACCGTCGAAATCGCCGCCTACTATATTCCTGCCGTTGATAATGCTCTGGATCTTGTGGCCATTCCCACCGCGATCGCCATTGGTACGGCCCTCTCCGCCGCTACCTTGGGGGAGATTGATCCTGTCTTACAATGGACAATCGCGGCGATCGCTGGGGGCGGCAGTGCGGGGGCGGTGGAAAGCTTCACCAGCGTCACTCGGTTGGCATCCACCACCATGACCGCTGGGTTAGGGAATTCCGTCTTTTCCTCCGTGGAATTGATCAGTGCGATCGCCCTCTCCTTGCTCGGCCTCTTCGTGCCTCTCCTCGCGGGCATCGTCGTGATCATCGTGCTGTGGATTGGCATCCGGCAAACCCGTCGCTTTTGGCATCACCGCCGTCGTCAACAGGCCATCCACGCCGATCAATCCCCATCAACCCCCAACAAAAATCCCTAAAGTGCTTCCAACATCACTCTAGGGATTAAACGTAGCTTATTTGATATCGAGGAGACCGTGGCGCACACCATAGAACACACGCTGGGCTAAGGTGCGATCGAGAACATCTAGGCCATCGCCCTGTTCTTGCAGGATTAACTGCATCCGTTGATGATCGTAACGGGACAGAGTCCGATTGCTGAGGGCTTGCATACTTAATTCGCGAATACTAGTCATAGTGTTGTCTCCCACCCGATTTGCTAAAAAAGTTGAATACTAAAAACACGGTGTTATGTCGTTGATCTCATTATGTCTGACTGTGGGAATCTCAGGGGTGATCTCTCGTCTTCGATCCGCGTGATCTTAAGAAATCATGAGGGTGACTGATAACGATGTAAACCGTGATACGAATCACCACCGTCTCCCCCGGTCTCAACCATCCCACACCCTCTAGACTGGCAAGTCCCGCCCATCCTGACCATGAGTTACTGTCTTAATCCCCTCTGTTCCACCCCTCAAAACCCCAGCAATGCCAATTTTTGCCAACATTGCGGCCACGCCCTCCGCCTCAACCAGCGTTATCGCAGCAGGAAACTCCTCGGCCAAGGCGGCTTTGGGCGTACCTTCCTGGCCCAGGATGAACACCAACCCACCCCCACCCCCTGCGTGATCAAGCAATTTCACCCCATGGGCCAACCCCACAGCCCCAAAGCTGCCCAACTCTTTCAGCAGGAAGCGGTGCGCTTGGCAGAGTTGGGCCATCATGACCAAATCCCCGCCCTCTATGCCCATTTTGAAGAACAGGGCGAACAATACATTGTGCAGCAATATATTGAGGGTCAAAATTTGGCCGAAGAATTTCAGCAAGAGGGGGTATTTTCCGAAGCTCAGGTGCAGGAATTGTTACTAGATCTGTTACCGGTGCTGGCATTTGTGCATCAGGGTGGGGTGATCCATCGGGATATTAAGCCGGAAAATATCATTCGGCGGCGGTGCGATCGCCGTCTCATCCTCGTGGATTTTGGGGCGGCGAAATATGCCACAGCGACCGCCTTGGCGCAAACAGGGACAATGATCGGCAGCGCGGAATATACCGCACCGGAACAGTTGAAGGGGCGAGCAACCCTCAGCAGCGATCTGTATAGTTTGGGGGTGACCTGTTTGGCGTTGTTAACGGGACTATCGCCCTTTGATTTATTTGATGTCCATGAGGATCGCTGGAATTGGCGGGCTTATCTTGATCAGAATCCGGTGGGGGATGGGTTGGGGGTGGTACTCGATCGCATGGTGGCCAATGCTGTTAAGGATCGCTGGGGCAAGAGTGAGGAGGTTTGGGCTGCTGTGGCGAATCTGTCCGCCGTGCCCACAGGGGACAGTTTTCAACCCCTGATCGACCTCTTGCGAACGGAACAATGGCAGGCGGCGGATGCGGAGACGGGGCGACTGTTGTTGCAGTGGGCGGGGCGCGATCGCGACGGCTGGTTACGCTTAAAAGACGTGGCGCGTCTCGCCTCGGAGGATCTCGCCGAGTTGGATCGCCTCTGGGTCGAGCAGAGCCATGGTCTATTCGGATTTTCCGTACAGCGGCGCATCTATGAACGGCTGGGGGGAAAGAATCTCTATCACCGTTATCAAACCGTCCGCTGGCAAAAATTTGGGGATATCGTCGGGTGGCGAAGCAGCGATCGCTGGCTGCCCTACGCCAAATTAGAATTTCACAGCCACGCCCCCCAAGGCCACCTCCCCCGCCATTGCTTCAACATCACCGGCCGCCGCGCCCAAGTCTGGTTTTACGGTTGGCCCCACGCCCTCTGGAAAAACGTCACCACCCTATTCAACACTCTGCCCCCATTTCCCTAACACCCAGCAACCCGATCCATCCTTCAGCACCGCACCGGATTCAGCGCCTCTCTCTCATTGTAAAAACGGAATCACAATCACAAATTGAGTCCCCTGACCCGGCTGTGAATCACACCAAATTTCGCCCCCATGTTTATCTACGATAATTTGATGACAAATCGATAATCCAAGTCCCGTGCCTTTCCCAACAGTTTTGGTCGTAAAAAATGGATCGAAAAGTCGTTTCCTGATCGATTCATCAATGCCTGAACCATTATCGGCGATCGTAATCTTAAGCCATTTTTCATGATCTTTGAAAATTGCACTCGTCGGGATCACCTCTGCCTTTAATTCCTCTTGAGAGCATACTTGAGTGTGAATATTAATCCATAACTCAGTCGTTTTACGCTCCGTAGCCGATTGAGCCTGATACAACGTATCTAACGCATCAATCGCATTCACCAAAAGATTCATGAATACTTGATTAAGCTGTCCCGGATAACAATACAATAACGGCAGATTTCCATAGTGCTTTTGAATGGTGATGGCAGGGCGATCGGAATGAGCTTTGAGACGACTTTGTAAAATCATTAACGTGCTATCCATACCATCATGAATATTAGCTTCCTTTTGGTCCGCCTCATCTAATCGTGAAAAGGTGCGCAAAGATAGTACAATTTCACGAATTCGCTTCGCCCCTACCTGCATCGAGTCCAGCGCTTCCGTTAGATCCTGCTGCAAAAAATCTAATTCTAATTCTGCTTGGAGTTTAATCACATCCGGATGGGGTTGGGGATGATGATGTTCATAACACTGAATCAACGCCAATAAATCTTGCACATACCGTGACACATGGGTCAAATTTCCAAAAATAAAATTCACAGGATTATTGATTTCATGGGCAACCCCTGCGACCAACTGCCCTAAACTCGATAATTTTTCGGTTTGAATTAATTGACTTTGAGTTTTCTTCAGGTACACCAATGTCTCGTTTAATTGCCTATTTGCTTCAACCAATTCATTCGTTCGTCCTTGCACCTTCTCTTCTAACAAATTATGAACTTCTTTAAGATGATTTGCCATCGTATTAAATTCATGGGCGAGAGCTTCGATTTCATCTCCAGTTTGAATATCAACATGCTGATCGAATTGCCCTGACGCAATTTCTTGGGTTTTACGACTTAATGTTCTGATTGATGTACTAATTGGTACAAACGTAAACTTAAATTGCAAAAAAACAATGAATACTGCAACAATCACACCACTATAGCGAGCAATATTAAGCCAAAATGTCAGGTCATCAAAATACTGATCATTTTTATCTTCTTGGGCAATCAGGATTTGATTGATTGAATCGAGCGTGTCAATAAATTGAGCTTTACTTCTATCAACATAAGAGATTTTTTGTGCTAAAGATGTAAGCTGAGTACGATCATGATACTCTTGATTAGCAATGGCAAGTAAATTCTGATGCTGTTGCAATAAGGGATCAACCAGATCCGGATCTTGCAACAATGTTTTTAGTCTTTTTAGATTTTTCCAGATATTTTTTTGATCATTCGGTAGCATCTTGATCATGGATGCCTGATTAGGATTTAAAAGTAAGCTATTTTTCAAGTTAGAGACTTCATCTCGAATTTGAACTTCTAGCATATCCACCACATCCAAGGCTTCATCTGTAATATCATCACGGTCTTCAAAGCTCTCTTGTAGGGATTTTCCTAAAAAAGTGCTGCCACCAATAAAAGCAACAATAATTGCAATCACTGAAAGTGAAGAGAGTAAAAATTTTGTTTCAATTTTCATAACGATTCATTTGAATCCGTTTTTTGAGAATTTTTTGATGCCCTTACAGATAAACAATAATCTGTGATCTTTTTGTAAAGCTTGAATATATCGAACAATTGTGAAAATGCTGTGAATGCCTGATCTGAAACGGGTGAATTTTTCGGCACGGTGAAATTCTTCAAGAGCTTACCGGACTGCTTCAGGGGAGGACAGGAAAAGTAAGGCTTCCTGAATGCCCTCTTTTCAGGGATGCTACGGCTCATATAGCGATCCTAAATTAATCGGAGATCTTATTTCCTCATCAACAAGGGGCTTAAGTTCCTTGCCTGTTCATGAATCAAATAGGATTGCTATACATCACCCAAGGTGCAAGTCTGGATCTATCAGGAGTGGGCCAGAGGCTCACACGATACCGTTTCCTCTGCCGTGGTCAGGACTGTTGTGCTCGTGATCTGCTGGATTGTGCGAGGGTGTGCAGGGCGGCGATCGCTGTTTCGGCCTGATCACAGGGCACAAAAATATGGTCGTGAAAATAGCCTGCGATCACGTTGGCACTGATGTTGTATTGGGTGAGTTGAGTGGCGATCGCCGCCGTTAACCCCACGGCATCTAGACTGGAATGAACGGTTACGGTAATCCCGCAAAACACGGATTCATAGGGGAGGTGCTGCTCTTCTGCTTTTGCCCTGGGAATCACGAGGGTGAGGCCTTCTCGCTCTTGCAGGGCGGCGATCGGCTCTAGGTCAGCGCGATCGCCGTACTGTGCCCCCTCAAAGGTGCAAAACACATATTCTCCGTCGATTAATTCCGGAGCGAGCGATCGCAATAATGTTTCAAAATCCCGTTCGCCGCTCATCGATGCCTTCTGAAATGAGTGAGCGATCGCCCATGATCACCTGACCGATCTATTCGTAATCGAAAATAAGAAATCATCAAGATTAACGAGTCAGAATCAGGGCAGGATCACGATATTCCGCATCAATATTTGACCCGGTATAGTGAGGAACCCAGCCCTCAGTATTGGAAAAAATCCGAATCGCTTTCACATTCGGTTCACGCCCTGCATCAAACCAATGTTTTGTCCCCTGGGGCACTGAGATTAAATCCCCCGCCGTACATAGGACATTAAACACCAGCTCACCGTCTAAATTAAACCAAAATAACCCCCGACCCTCCACAAAAAAGCGTACTTCATCTTCGGCGTGGGTATGTTCAGCGAGAAACTTTTCCCGGATCGCGGGGTAGTTTTCAATGCCGCTGTGAATATTCACCACGTCCGCCGTTTGATAGCCATTGGCGGCCATGTAGGGGTCGAGAACATCACGATAGGCGGCAAGGATTTCCTCTGGGCTGGCGGTTTGGCTGAGTTGGGCGGGGGTGTCCCACTGGGTGAAGGTGATGCCGTGGGATTGGAGAAAGGCGGTGATGTCGGTGATGGCGGTGAGTTTGAGATTGGTTTGAGGTTGGACGAGTTGAGTCATGGCGAGGGTGGACGTTATTCGGCGTAATTTAAGGCTTAATTTTGAGTAATTCAAGTTCGCATTCTAGCAAAAATTCCCATACTTCTAAATGGCGTTTGGCGGTGGCGAAGTCGTGCCCCCATGCATAGAGTCCATGTTTCGCGATCAAGAGACCGTAATTTGTTAATTCAGCACGGCGGGCGGTGAAGCGATCGCACAATGTCACCATATCCTGCTGATTCACAAAAATGGGTAACTGAATCGCTGTATCGTGGGTTTTGTAGCCCTTAATTCCTTTAATCACTTCATACCCAAAAAATGAGATCTTTTGCTGTTCAGCAAACAAACCCGATAATACAGTAGAGGCGACAGAATGGGTATGTAAAACTGTCGTTACCTCTGGAAATTCACGATATAAACAACAGTGAATTAACGTTTCGGCTGAAGGCTTAATCGTGGCAAATGCCGGCAGCGGTTGACCATCTAAGTTAACCTGTAAAAAATCCTCAACGCCAAACTGGGACTTATCCACCCCGCTGCGGGAAATAACCACATCCCCCGCATCATTGCGATAGGAATAGTTTGTTGAGGTGGCGGGGGATTTGCCTTGGGCGTGGAGTTGGGCGATGAGGGTGCAGAGTTGCTGCGATCGCTGAGTATCATTCATAGACAGAGCAAAAAATTGCGTCTCAAAATTGTAGCAGGCTTAATCCTGTGATCGCAGCACCGGGATTACGCAGTTGAGGGGTTTGATCAATACAACAGTGTCAATTTTCTTATGGCCGTCATGTCGATACCGTGAGATGAAGTTCTCTCCCCGTGAATGGGTTCGGCGCTTTTTTGGTGAATTCTGCGTCACATTAATCACCCTTGATTAGCTCAACGCCTCGTGGAAGATTAGACGCGATCGCATCTCAACCCATTCACTGATTTCTTTCCCGTTTCGCCCGCTGTTCTGCTTTCGTTTGTGCGGCTTTGTCCCATCTTTTCGGACTTTCCCAAGCTGCGATCGCCCAGAGCATCACCGCCGCCGACGGCACAGGAACCCCCATCACCCATAACGAACACCTACACCATCCACGGCAGAACCCAAACGGGCGCGAATCTCTGCCACCGTTTTGAACAATTCGGCCTCACACCCCTAGTTCAGATAACTTTCTCCGACTTGATCAATAAAAATTTTACCCATTTTTTGATATTCACGACGGAGTGCTTGAATAATATGTTGCTTCCCTACCTTTTCCTGGGTTGCAGCCGCTAAAAAAGCAGACATCAACGCAATATTACGAATATTAGCCCCTGTAAGTTCAAAATGGTGGGCTAAAAACTGCAATCCTAAATCCGGCTCTTGCGGAGTTTGGTGAGGAAAAACTTTTTGCCAAATTTGATGGCGCTGCTTTTCGTTGGGCAATTGAAACTCAATAATGAATTGCAATCTTCGCATAAAAGCATCATCCATATTACCCCGTAAGTTAGTTGTCAAAATAGCCAGACCTTCATATTCTTCTATTTTTTGTAAAAGATAACTTACTTCTAAGTTGGCGTAGCGATCGTGAGCATCTTTGACACTACTTCGTTTACCAAAAAGAGCATCTGCTTCATCAAATAATAGGATTGCATTGGCATTTGTTGCTGCTGTAAAAATTTGGTTAAGATTTTTTTCGGTTTCACCAATATATTTACTCACCATCTGGGATAAATCAATTTTGTAGAGGTCTAGCTCTAGCTCTTTGGCAATAACTTCTGCTGCCATTGTTTTTCCTGTACCCGAAGCCCCAGCAAACATAACATTTAAGCCTCGCCCCAGAGATCTTTGTGCTTTAAACCCCCAGGTTTCCCACACCAAATGATGATATTGAATATGATTGCAAATTTCCCGTAATTGTGTTTTCTGAGGCAGTGATAAAACAATATCATCCCAGCAATATGTGGGCTGAATCTGCTGAGATAGGGTTTTGAGTTCATGACCTGAAACTCTCCGCGCTGCCATAAATAATTGCTCGATTGAAGGTGGACTAGAGTCTAACGACACAGCGGGATGATAATGTTGCCATTGGGCTTGATTTACCGCAGTCAGCACGGCATTTTCAATCTGTCGCGACGTGAGTCGAAAGCGATCGCTTAAACGATCTAATTCCAGATCATCAACATGAATATCTACAGTTTGTAACTGATAGTGCCAATACGCACGCCGTTGTTCAAAGCTAGGAACTGGAAAGGCAACTTCAATGACACCATGCAAATCAATTTCAGCATTTTTATGATTCTCTATCCCAGACAGAATAACGATACCTGAGTAAGTGTTGATCTCTGCTGTGAATACTTGATATAAAACTCGATTTTCTTTATTTTGTAGATCATCAAGTTGGTCAATATATAGCAATGCATTTTGAAATTTAGCATCACGGAGTAATAACTGGATAATTTCGATGAATTCATTGACTTTTGAAGTTCCAATTTTGGAAAGAGTTGCCGTGAGTAATGGTGTTCTCAATGCTTGAGCGATCGCGCTTGCAGTTTGTTGTTTACCGACCTGATCTACACCGTGAAAGAATAGTGTTAATGCATCTTGATCAACCTGAGCGGCTTGGACAAAATCTAGCAGGGATTGAGGGATTGATGTGCGATGGGTAATCGCATGATTTTGAACTGCTTCAAGGGGTTTGAAGCAACAAAAGGTCTTCAATCTAGGGTCTAGTCCAGACTCCCCTAGAAGTAGACGAACTACACCTGGATCGAGCTTAATGATATGGGCTAAAAGAGAAGGTTCCGCTTGATTGGGGTCAGGAACTAAATGCAGTAAACCCTGTTGAATGAGGGGGGCATCGGGGGCAAAATGCGATCGCCGTTCTAGTTTCTCGATCGTGGAACCACACAACACATTCAAGCTCAAATCAACCGTCGGACGTTTGGCGCGAACATCGTCTTGTAAGTATACATAGATACGCTCATAGCGGCGATCGAGTTCTGGGGCAAGGGCGATCGCAATAATCCCCAGATCAAACGTCGTGAGCGTAAATGTTTTCACTAACCAAGATAATGATCGTTCTTCTAAACCGTGCTCAAAAGATAGGTCGATCTCACTGAGTTCAGGCTGTGTAAATAGAGGTTGGCCTGGCGCTTGTGCGAGTAATTTGGCAACTTCTGCCTCATCAATTTGGATGCCTCGATAAGGATTCTGCTCCCCCTCCGTCTCAACCAGCGATTGTGCGATCGCGACCGCTGACTCTAACCGAACATCCAGCCACTTCAATAAATCAACTAACGAACCTAAGTCGGCTTGTGCCATGAGTGATTCTACGCTTTTTCTGATGTCTCAGGATTGGGAGATTCAATCATTGCGATCGCAGTCTCTGGGTCAACATCTGTAAACATCACTTGTAAAAGACCAGGGAGGTAGCGATCGAACGTCACAATATTCAGTGAAAGACAGTCTTCAATCATGGGATCTGGGTCAAATTCGCCTGCAAACTGAATACTAGTTTTAAACCGTACTTCACCATCAGATAAATCCAGCTCAAAGTTACCAAACTTCAAGCCAAAGTTTGCACGAGTCAAAAACTCTTGAATCGCAGTTAATTTATCCGCTATCGCTTTATTCGGACAAATCGAATAAATGATGATCTGTTGATGCTCATTAATGCACTTCACCATCGTGCTCCAAGTTGCAGCTTGTCCATTGACATCGAGCCGTATGGTGGAATTTCTCACCTCATGAAATTGCCACTCTTGTTTTTTTAGGATAGATATTGTGGATTCTAATAACATAATTTTGGCGACGTAAATAGGAAAGAAGATTTCAAGTAGAAGAATTGAAGATACTTACTATTCTACCTTTGGAACTCATAATAGATTTTTTTAAATTTTTGCAAGCTCTTGATCAAGATTATCATCCAACTTGATGATTTCTTTGGTCAACTCTTGTTCTATTGATTTAAGATCACCTTGATTATTTCTCATGTCAGAAATTGTATTGATTCCTTGACCAAGTTCTAATTTTTTGTCATCCCATCCAATTACTGCTTCAACATTTTCGAGAATCTTATCTGCTTCTTCTTTGGCGCTTAATGCACTCTCAAGAATTTCAGAATGCTTCTCATACTTTGCGGTGTACTTTTCTTGCATCTGTTCTAATTGCTCCATCCTCTTAATGAAGCTTTTTGGATCTTGAATACCAAGTTCAGTGATTTTCGAGAGTGCTTTACTTTTTATCTCTTCTGTCATTTCTCGCTTTGTTTGTAAGGCCTTATTCTTGAGTCCAGAAACCTTGTCTTGTAACTCTGTTTTAATACTTGAAATAGGAGCTACCTTTTGCTCCACATCATGAAGTTTGATAGTCAGCATATCTTTTGCATGTTTCGCCTTTTCTTTTATTTCATCCTTCTCTTCTTTCAAGGCATAATATTTATCCCAAACTCCTGATGGTATATGTTTTTTGAATTTTTCTTTTACTTTTTCTTTTGCTTTTCCGACTTTTTTAAATGTTTTAACAACTGATTTACCTGCTTTTTTTGCTGTGCCTTTTAATGTGTCCCAAACACCATCTTTTGAATTGTTTATTTCTTCCTGGCTTTTCTGCTCTTTTGCTTCTATTTCCTCTACTTCCTTTTCTATTTTTGGTGTAATCTCAGACTCAGATTTCAAATCCGCTAATTCTTGCTCCTTGTCAAATAACTCTCCTGAAAGATAAAGTAATTCTTGATATCGTGATATTTTAACACTCAGTCTTTCTAGCTTTTGAATGTATTTCTTATTTTTACTAGTTTCGTTTCCAATGACATCCTTAGCCTTCTTAAACACCTTGATATATTCAGCACTTACGTGATCAATAATTCGTTTTCGCTCTTTTCCACTCCCTGGAATATACTGTTGTGCATCTTCTAAAAGTTGTTGTGCTTCCTTAGTATCAACTAAATCATACGTTCTCTTGAAATCGATTGATTTTTTGTCTAGCTCAAATGATAGACATCCTTCAAACGTTGGCTTGCCTATCTTGAGTCCACCATTCTCATCGAATTCAAGATTGCCCTTCATTGAGCCGCGCCCTAAACTCAACTCTCCACGAATAGCATACAAGTCCTTCGTAAAGATATATAGTGCTTTGGCTTGTACGCCTGCTCCCATTGTTATTTTGAATTCAGCACCAGCGTAGTATTCAGATTTTAAGCCCTTGGCATCAACTTTTTTGCTTTCTTCGTCATAGCCTAACTTGCCATCAATTTTGAGTCCTCCCTTTGCTTCTACTTTGCATCCTCCTTCAATAAATGCGTTGAGCGCAGCAGCGTAAACTGTGCCCGCACTAGCATTTCCTTTGAGTGCAATCTCGATGGCTCCTTTGATCTCTGGATTAGCAGCCAAGTCCCAATATTTCTCTTTACTTTCTTTTTTGACCGTGCCACTCAAGCTCGCACCCAGACTTCCTTCCACCTTGAGCGAAATACCAGCCTCAACAGCACCAGGAACGATGGGATAATTGAAGGCTAAATCTAGCGGCCAGTTCATCAGATCTCCAGGGAACTGAATATTACCTTTGGCACTAAGCTCTAAACTATCAACCCTTAATTTTCTCTTACTCTCAGCATCTTTTTGCGCAAGGATAACTGCACCTTTCCCTTCAGCAGTAAAATATTTACCCAGTTTTAACTGCACCCCACCACTTGCTATAGTGCTGTATTGCTGTTGTCTTCCTTCAACCAGAACAGCAGGATTTGTAATTGCGAAAATATCACCAATAGGGATTGTACTAATAGTCGCTTGTGCTACATCCCAATCAACACCATCCTGATCAATTCTAGCATTTTTTACTGATGCGCTAGCATGGTTGAGGGATGGAATACTAATGCCAGCTTGGCCAATAGTTACCTTGGGATTTTTATGGTCGTAGTGGATGTCTTTGGCATTGAACTTGAGAATGTTGGCAATGGTTCCATCAAGACCCACATCTTTGTGTTCAACAGTGACTTGGCCATTAATGTAATTGAACGTGAGATGACCACTCCCATTCACTTGCACTAAGTCGGAAGACCCAACGTTAACACTGAAGTCACCTTCAAAGTTGGAGTTGTACTGCTTGGATGCGCCTTGAATTTCACCTTTTGCTTGCTTGAGCGTGACGTAGTTGCCCAGTAAGGGAATTTGATTGGCATTTAATTTGATGGTGTTCCAATCTAAGCCAGTTTTGTCGATCTTGGCGGCTGTTACCTTGGCGTTAAAGTAGTCTTTATTCTTATCTTCACTATTGGGAATGCTGACTGCTGCTTCCTTGATGGTGACGATGTTGGTTTTGTGGTCGTAGTGGATGTCTTTGGCATTGAACTTGAGAATGTTGGCAATGGTTCCATCAAGACCCACATCTTTGTGTTCAACAGTGACTTGGCCATTAATGTAATTGAACGTGAGATGACCACTCCCATTCACTTGCACTAAGTCGGAAGACCCAACGTTAACACTGAAGTCACCTTCAAAGTTGGAGTTGTACTGCTTGGATGCGCCTTGAATTTCACCTTTTGCTTTCTCTAAGGTGACGTAGTTGCCCAGTAAGGGAATTTGATTGGCATTTAATTTGATGGTGTTCCAATCTAAGCCAGTTTTGTCGATCTTGGCGGCTGTTACCTTGGCGTTAAAGTAGTCTTTATTCTTATCTTCACTATTGGGAATGCTGACTGCTGCTTCCTTGATGGTGACGATGTTGGTTTTGTGGTCGTAGTGGATGTCTTTGGCATTGAACTTGAGAATGTTGGCAATGGTTCCATCAAGACCCACATCTTTGTGTTCAACAGTGACTTGGCCATTAATGTAATTGAACGTGAGATGACCACTCCCATTCGCTTGCGTTAAGTCAGGAGAGCAGAACGTTACATCTGAAGTCACATTCAGAGTCAGAGTCGTACTGCTGGGATGCGCCTTGAATTTCACCTTTTGCTTGCTTGAGCGTGACGTACTCACCCAGTAAGGGAATTTGATTGGCATTTAATTTGATGGTGTTCCAATCTAAGCCAGTTTTGTCGATCTTGGCGGCTGTTACCTTGGCGTTAAAGTAGTCTTTATTCTTATCTTCACTATTGGGAATGCTGACTGCTGCTTCCTTGATGGTAACGATGTTGGTTTTGTGGTCATAGTGGATGTCTTTGGCATTGAACTTGAGAATGTTGGCAATGGTTCCATCAAGACCCACATCTTTGTGTTCAACAGTGACTTGGCCATTAATGTAATTGAACGTGAGATGACCACTCCCATTCACTTGCACTAAGTCGGAAGACCCAACGTTAACACTGAAGTCACCTTCAAAGTTGGAGTTGTACTGCTTGGATGCGCTTGAATTTCACCTTTTGCTTGCTTGAGCGTGACGTAGTTGCCCAGTAAGGGAATTTGATTGGCATTTAATTTGATGGTGTTCCAATCTAAGCCAGTTTTGTCGATCTTGGCGGCTGTTACCTTGGCGTTAAAGTAGTCTTTATTCTTATCTTCACTATTGGGAATGCTGACTGCTGCTTCCTTGATGGTGACGATGTTGGTTTTATGGTCGTAGTGGATGTCTTTGGCATTGAACTTGAGAATGTTGGCGATCGCACCGCTCAACGTTACATTATTTTGCGGACAACTCCATACACCGTTGTCATAGTCAATCGTAAGCTGGCCATTACCTTGAACTTGAACCAGGTCAGATGAACCCAAGGTCACATCAAAATCACCTTTGAATTGTGATTTGTACTGTGCGGCTGCTCCAGCAATTTCAGCACTAGCATTGTTGATCGTTGCATAGCTCCCTAAGGAGATATCTTTGGCATTTAGATTGACTTTTTCCCAGGTCAGTCCCTGAGCATCGATCTTAGCTTTTGTAACGGAGGCTTCTGCGTTGTTGAGATTGGGAATTGTGATTCCGGCTTTCGCAATATTGAATGATTTTTGAGCGCGATCGTATGTAATATTTTGGGCATCGAACTTGAGAATATCCGCAATAGTGGCACTGATGCCGATATTTTCACTCTTGTAATCCCACTGCTTTGTTTGACTCTTATAGCTCAGTTTTAAAGTGCCTTTGGGCTGAACAGCGATCGCACCAGTGCCAAGGTTGAGTTCAATTCCTCCTTGGATATCTAAGTTGCGGTGATTAGAATCCTGTTGAACATTGATACTGGGTTGAACCACTTTGAGCCAAGAACACAGTTCAATTTCACTAGGATTAGAGTCGAACCAATGGGGAGAAAATGCTTGAATTTCTCGCACAAGCTCTGGAAGCAAATCGATTGTCTCTACTTTCTGTGTAGGTTCTGTTTTTTGAGGACTATCTACCTTCCGCTGTAACGTTTTGAGGGGTTGATTTTGCTGGACTACGTGGGTGAGTTCGTGGGCGAGCAAGGCTTGGCCTTTGGGACTTCTGGGTTGATACGCACCCTGCTTAAAAAAGATATCTTTTCCGGTGGTGAATGCCAGGGCGGAAATCGAACGATTGAGTTGATCGGACTGTCCATCAGTGTGAATTCTGACGCGGCTAAAATCCACACCAAAAGCCTGTTCAAGGGGTTCACGAATATCTTCAGCGATGGGGTCGCCTTTGCCCTGTTGCTGCTTAATGTTGGTTTCGAGTTGTGGCGCGATCGCCCCCCCTTGATTACCACTGGGGACAGAAAGCACCTTCGGCATCACTGCTGAACTGCCCGATCCGAGAGAACTAGCGGCGGGGGCCTGGAGCCGCTGCACCACTCGCGCCGCCACGCGATCGGCTTCGTGCTCATGGCGATCGCCTGCTTTCGTTAAAGTCAACTTCGCCTGTACCGGGAATTCCTGGGACAGCCCCCGGAATACGGGGCGACTGGGGGCAGCACCGTTTGGCGCAAGATAACGAGATAGCAGACCCGACCCCTTCGACGGCTCCTGGGTTTTGAGAAGATGACCCAAAGCCTGATTGCCGAGGGCGAACTCTGGCGTATCCAGCGGTACAGCAGAGCGTTGAACAGCAACAATCGGCGACTGACTCACCATTGCTGTGGTCTGCTTGGCTTTATTTTTTCGTGAATAAACCATAATGACCCTATACCTCTGTGCCGCTAACCTTTAATCCCACGAAATCCTTAAATAATGCCCAATAATCTATAACAGTGTCATCAGATTCTACGGAATGATCATTGAAATTCTTCACCCATTATGTCCCCTTTACGCGCATATTTGTTGTAATAAATGTACCCGTTCCGGAATATTGAGGAACAGGATCAGGAATCGGCCCGGCGGGCGTGGGTTGTTGAGCGGGAGCCATCACCTGAAATTTCGCTGTGAATGTGCTGCCTTTGAGTAACACGGGCTTATGATTTGACTTCGTGCGCTTGGCTTTTTGATCGCCCCCTAGGGACGCAATGCTCAGCATCCCCACACCCGGAATAGGGTGAGAAGCTGTGATGTAGGGACAACCGGGAACCATGACGGTTTTTTCATCTCCATCGACACAGACCATTTTTTTATTAATCATACCTTTCCCCGTTCCCGTTAAATTACCCGGAATAACCGTCACGATCGCAGATCCAAACGTCGGATTAAACATCGCTAAATCTCCTGTGGTCAAAATAAAATCTGCCATTGAACCTCCAATTTACCCCGTCCTAAAACTCTTAAGATCAAGCTATTCAATCCACACCTCCTCTTGATGCGTCATAGTCTCTAACATATAGGGCGTTAAACGTCCGAGAATTGTATTCCCCGTCACCAGACCATCGCCCTGAGCTTGGCAAATTTCGAGGGCATGATCGCGAGAATTCAAGGCAAAATCCTCAGCCACAATCACCAAAGATAAGGGCTTTGTATTGAGGGTAAAATTGAGCTTGATCGTGACCCGTCCCGTCACTGCGCCATCGTTGAGATTATCGAGGACGACGAAAAAGCCACGGGGATTGTCGAGGAAGCGTTGGTAAGGTAGATGGTGGGTTGCCCGTATCCCCCAGGAGAAAAATTCCAGTTCTGGGGTAAAGGGTCGGAATTTCGAGGTTTGGGACTGCATCCGGAGAATGAGCAGATGGCTGATTTGGCGGGTTGCGATCGGATCAGCCCCATCCACTTCCACCAACGCTTCGATTTCAATGCGCCGCTTGGCAGGGACATTGAACAGGCGGAAGTTGTAGAGTGTTTCTTCCCATTGGGAGGTCGTCACCAGGCGCATCGTATGACCGATCGCAGGGCCGAGGCGCGTGTTGCCGATCTTGTATTCACTGTGGGGAATACAGACCTGAAGCGGCTGTGCGTCAGCATTCCTGGGGAGTTGGAAGCCCTGGCCCACCTCAAAACCAAGGCGGGTATTGCCCTGCATTTGGTCGGGTCGGGGGCGGGGCTTGTAGATGCGGAGGCGGGCATCGTGAACCAGGCGCATCGTGTCACCGATCGCAGGGCCAAGGCGGGTATTGCCGTCGATGGGGCTGATCTGAGCGCGATGCAGTTCGAGGGGGGGCGCGGACTGGAGCCGGAAGCCCTGACTGCCTTCAGCGTTGAGGCGGGTATTGCCGGGCATCGCTGTGAGGCGATTGAGGGGGCGATAAATCCGGAGGTTGGGCTGGATGGTAAAGGGTGCGTCAAACAGAGGGGCCGTAAATGGCTGCTGGTTGAGGTTAAAGTGCAGGGTGACGCTGAGGGTTCCGGAGAGGGTTTCATTACTCAAATTCGCCAACGCCACAAAAAAACCTGTGGGATTTGCCAAAAGTTTTTCATAAAACACCGTCTGGCGCACCACCGGCCCCAATTGACTCCCCGGTGGCTCTAGTACCGCCGTTTTACCCTGAATCCGGATCAAGATTTGCTCCGCCAGCCGAGGATCAAAAGATTCATCCAGGATGACGCGGGCCTCCACCGACACAATCTGCTGCGGCGGTTGGTCAAACATCGTAAACGGATAGCAGGCCCCCCAGGTTTTGCTCAGGTGCATCGTCAGGGTGAGAATCCGCAGGGCATAGAAGGTATGGGCGGGCTTCTCCTGGTTAATAATCGCCTGGGCAGCGCGGCATTCTCGCCAGTAGCGATCGGGCTGCAAAACTTGATTGCTGGGCAAGACTAACTGCACCTGAAAATAATGGGGGCGATCGTCAAATTCCATGACGGAAATCGTGCGATCGGGATAGCTCAACCCCGAATGCTCCAGATAAATCGAAAGCATTTTTTTCAGCCCCCGCACCGTGCCCCGAATCCGATACAACGGCACCATCTGGCTAATAAATTGCCGCTTCACCGCCTCATCCCAATCCTCCCGTAGACTCAGGGCAATCCAACCCGCCAGCCAGGGCAAAAATTCCGCCGGAGTCTGTTGGGGGTCAAGATAGGTGTGGATCTGCCCGATGATCGTTTCTAAACCATAATTCGCCCCTGACTCACGGGTGATGATTTGGGGCTGAAAAGGTTGGGGTTCATGGTCAGGCACACCCGTGAGCACCTGCTCAAAGGCGAGTAAGAATCGCCCCAAAAACGGATCGGTCTGGAGATAGGCGGGAAGATAATCAAGATAGCGGCTTAGGGGGTGTTGGGTTGCCATTGGTCTCCGAAGCGTTGCAGGGTGGGTAAGGCGGCGATCTGAATCTGTACCAGTTCGTGGGCTTGGAGCATCAGGCCCACCAATTGACCCTGATCGTTAAACTGTTGCCGCACCGGGTCTACTCCCGTCAGTTCAATGTCTTCTACATGGTCAACACCGGGCAGGTCATCGAGGAGTTGATAAAGCTCCGATAGGTAAATATCCGCGCCAAAGGGATAGCCTTGACCTTGCCAAAATTCCTCAGAATCCAAGGGGGCAAAAAAAGCGTGAATCTGACGCTCGGCCTCGCGGCGGACATCGGGGGGTTTGGCACTGTCCTGGAGGTAGAGGGTGGCGGCTAGGGTCATGGTGATGAAACTGGGTTCCACCACATGGAGCCGGGTGGTAATCAAACGGCGTTGGTCAAGGAAGCGTTTGAGATCCTGACGCAGGCGCATCCCCACCGCTGCATCGGTTTGGGGATGGCGGGGCAGGATGACGAGGCTGATATGGGCTTCAATGGGTTGATTAATATCGGCGTTTTCTAGGTCGCGTTCGGGTAGACAGTTGACCCGCGCGATCGCACCTGCGGCCCCGAATTCGCGCTGGGCATATTGGGTTTTCGCCCAATCGGAGAGGATGAGTTGCTCAAAATCAGGATTGGTGACGGCGCGATAGGGTCGTCGCAGGTCGGCGAGGGTGGTTTGGATTTCAGTCTGAACGAGGGTGAATTGCTGGGCGGGGCTGAGGTCGGGGGGCAAGACCCAGGGCCGACCTTTGAGGAGGCTTAAAAATTGGGCTTGGTTTTGTTCCGGAACTTGATTGACTCGGTAGAGCACCATTTCCGTCAGCCAGGCCAGGAGTTCAATGAGGATGATCCCGGTGTCGGCGGGGTTGTGGTCTGTCCATTCGGGGGCTTCGATGGGAATTTGGGCGATCGCATCCACCACCAAATCGGCGTAGGTGCGATCGTCGAGGTCGGGTAAAGGAATGGGCATGGCTTAGGGGGTGGCTTCAGGAAGTTGGAGGGTAATCTGGTGCGTCCCGGAATAGATCAGGGTTTGACGATCAATCGGTCGGTTGGCTGGGTCGATGGCCAGGCTGCTGACATAGCTCACTCCTGGCACGGTTTCGAGGGCGGCAAACAGATCCGAGCGATGGGGAATGCGCCCAAAATCCCAGCCCTGGCCCTGCCGCCCGCCTGTGAGGGGATGCAAAAACTGCTGGAGTTTCGCCTCCACTGCGGCTTTGACTGTGCCTGCATTGGTGATGCTGACGGGAACAATATCCACCGTGACCCCGATCGCCTGCCATTTCGGCCCACAGACCTGTAGGCGCATCGTGGCCACAAACCGCGCTTGGAGAAATTGCTCCACTTGGTTGAGGAGGGCGAGGGTGGGCAGGGGTTGGGGGTCATTGCTTTGGGGCACGATGATCAGTCGCACGCGCCCGGCTCGGATCTCGTTTTCGTGGTCAAAGACATCAATTTCGTTGCCGGGAACTGAAGCGGTGGGTGTGTTGGGGTGATTGGGGTCGATCCACAGTTCTTCCAGGAGCGGATTAAAGTCAGGGGTGAGCATTTCCGGGGTGATCACCTGCACCCGTGCGACTTCGACGGCGGCATCGTAGGCGAGATCGGCAAAATCTTGGGCAGTGACGGCGCGATCGCGGTGGCGCAGCCGTTGGGGCGATCGCACCTTCAAACGGGCGAGGGATTCTTGATCATTGCCCCCTTCGGCAGCTTCCCAGTTGATCACCCCGGCCACGTAGGGGATCGTGGTTTTGAGTTCGACAATGGTCTGGGCCGGTTGGTTGCCGCGATCGCCCCCCCCGGTGCGGTAGCTCAAGCGGATATTGTTGCGACCCCGTGGCGGGATCATCCCCGCCTGGCCATTGCCAAATTGAATCCGTCCCCGCTGGCGTTGGGCTTGCCCTTGCGTAGCAACATTGAGGGTGTAATGGCGATCGCCCGCCGCCGAGCTATAGAAATCCGGCACTTCCTGCCAACGCACCCACACCGCTTCGAGTTCTCCCGTTTCATCGTAGACGGGGGTGATGGCCTCCGTCCCCCACTGTTGCCGGAGTTGCTGTTGTTCCGCCTCCGAGGGGAAACGGCCTTCCTCAATCTCTAACGCTTGTCCCGCCAAAATCGGCGCTTGGCTGGCGGTGACGACCTGGCCCGGTTCAAATTGACTCGACCCCAAAATCTCGGCATTGAGGGTAATCGCCTGTCGCGCCCAAGTTGTATTGGTGCGGGCGTTGAGCAAGCGCGGGGGAACGGTGAGATCGGCGGAATCCCGAACTTTCGCAAATAGATAGCGCATCAAGCCATACAGCCGAAATTCTTCCACGCGAATCGCCCAGTGCCAAAGATCAATCAAAACCAAGGGAATCTCGGCCTCGGTGTTGGGCTGTTGCCGTATCCGGAGCCAATAGTGCTGCTGCCCAAAGTGGGGGGAGGCGATCCAGTCCGTGGGGCCAATGAACTGGACTAAGCCCTTCTCCGTGAGGGCGGCGGTTTCATCGCGCACCGTCAGCGATCGCCACCCCTCCGGCGTGGGATATTCCCACACCAACCGACGACCATCCCCCACAGTGCGATGAGTACCGGGAGCCACCTCGTCCGGTTCGGGAGACTGGACTTGGAAATAGAGGGTACTCGGACGGTTGGGAAAGGCTTGGTTAAAGCCGAGATAAAAGGCAGAATCCCGGTGCAAGGGTGGCGTGAGGGGATAAAACGCCCGCGTCACTTTTACCCCGGCTTTGTGATCTGCCGTTAATGCTGTGGTGAACACCACCCAACTGGAGGCGGGATCAATCAGTTCAATTTGCCCCCGTTCCCCCGACCCATCGGCAAACCGGAGGAACTCCCCTAGGGCCAAACCCTTCACCTCTTCAAGTTGAATCCGGCGATCGCCCGCCCGCGCTGGCCGATGGAGAAAGGCTACCAGCGGACTCCCTGCGCCATAGGTAAAGTCGTTGTAGGCCAGGGCCACGGCGGGCTGCTCTAAAAAGAACTGATAGGTTACGGTCAGGGCGGCCAAACAGGGCGGATCGACCACATCCGGGCTAGGTTCGGCAATGGTGAATTTACCCAAGACCCGGCTGCCGATGCCATAGGCTTGGCGGGTGGCCCGGTTGACTGTGATGCGGTTCTCATCGGGGGAAATGGCTGTCACTTCGAGATCCTCCCGGATCAGCAGATCACGACTATCCTGAAGCCGAATCGTATCCCCCACCTGGATTTCGTCGGTACTATCCACGACAATTTCCGTTTGCCCGGCGGCGTTTGCCGTTGCCAGCAAGGTGATCTCGTTGTAGGTGACATAATGGCGCACCCGGCCCCGGCTACCGTAGCGGCCTTGCACCAGCCGCGCCCGCAGCCAATAGGTCGGCTCTGCGGTATGGGGACCCTGGGGCGGGAGGGGGTCAGGAAAGCGGAAAGTGCCTTGGGTTCGCCCCGCCACAAATTGCGGGGGTTCCGAGTTCCGCAGCCAATGGAATTGGGCGGGGTCGGGATCGGGGAAGATTGCCGTCCAAGTTTGGCCATCCCCCACATCCCACACCAACTGAAGATCCTCGCTATGGCTGGGGGCATGGCTGAGGGTGGCGTTGAGGGCGATCGCCACCCCCGGCTGAATCAAACGCGGATCAAGGGCAACTTGAAACGTATCGTTATAGTCCGGTGCTGTCCCCAAGGGGTAAAAATCTTTGCTCAGATCGAGGGTGATGTTGTTAAACAGACAGTCCTGGGGCGTTTGGGTCTGGTCAACGCTAGCACTCACCAAAATTTGCAAAATTTCAGGCAACGCTTCCCGCCGATGGCGATAGAGCGTGATGCGGAGCCATTTTCCGGGGCGGCCATTCACCTCAACCTCTTTGAGCTTGGGGAGTTGGGTCAGGGTGATGAAGACCTGGGCGGCTTCGGTTTCCACCGCAACCTGGGGGAGGCGTTGCCACTGTTTACCGTCCCAAGTCTGCCAAGCCAGAAAGCGGGCGGCAAGCTGAGTCGCACTCTCTGGGGAATCGGTGGCGATCGCGAACTGGACGGTGGTGAGTTTGGGCAGGTCAAACACCTCGGCCCCGTGGAGATATAGGTAATGTTCAACGGGGCGATCGCCCTTCAGCACTTCAAAGGCGGGCGGCACTGGGTCAGGGAAGACGTTAGCGCACCTATCGCTGTAATAATCCCGATCTTCGATCACAAACATCGCCTTGACCTGCGTTGCCGTCACCAACAATTCCCGCTCCGTTTCAAAAATCACCTCCGCCTCTTCCCCCTCCGGCGGCGGCGCAGCAATCTGGGTCAATGCCGGGACGAGGGCATCCACAGGACTCCCTGCTGCTAGTTCAAAGGTGAGGGGCGATCGCGCCGCTTGGGGTGGAGTCAGTTGCGTCCCCACCAAATTCATAAACGCCAACCGATTCCGTTCCGGAATTTGATTCAGACGCTCCTGGACCAGACTCGCCATCCGCCCAAAAATGCGCACCAAGGCCAAACCCACATCCCCAGAATTGGGAGCGGCACGCCAAGGCGTATAGGACTCCGCTAGGCTCTGAGTCTGCTGGACAAGTTCTGCGTAGCTACGCTGGTCAAGTTTGGGCGGCTGGGAAGACATCGTTTACTGGAGGTAGAAAGGATAGACAAGGTTAAAGGCGTTGTTCGTCGTCCGTACCCGATAGTTAATCGAGATCTGTAACAGGTTGGGTTGCCCCGGTGCTTCCACTGGCTCAATGGCCAGGACATCAATCCGGGGTTCCCAATCCAAAAGGGCTGATTCCACATCACTGATAATTTGCCCCACCGTCCCCGCCGTATTCGGCGCAAACACCTGATCATGGATGCGACAGCCAAAATCCGGTCGCATCACCCGTTCCCCCCGCGCCGTACTGAGAATCGCCCAAATAGACTGGCGGACGGCTTGCTCATATTTGGCGGTGGCGATTTGGTGTTCTTCCTGCAATTGAACCGGCAACGTCCAACCCACACCGAGAAAATCAATATCCACTACATCACCTCCAACGCACCATTATTAACCTTGACCCCCGCCGAACAGTTCAGTTCTAAACCAGATTGGGCCTTAAATTCCCCTTTCGTTTTGGCTTGAATATTGCAATTTGCACCGGCATTGATTTTGCAATCACTTTGGGTTTTAATCTCCAGGTTTTTACATTCGAGCAACATATCATCATCTTTACTTTTAATCGTTACTTTTCCTTTCGCTTCAATGGTGAAATCTTTTTCCACCTGAATCGTCATCGCATCATTTTCACAATCAATCGTGATTTTATTCTTACCACTTTTATCTTGAATGATCAGTTGCTCTTTATCTTCGGTATCGTCGAAGATAATCATGTGACCACTGCGGGACTTGATCAGGCGTTTGTTATTTTCCCCATCATCATTTTTTTCCGGGGGTTTATCTTTGCCATTCCACAAACTGCCTAAAATGTAGGGGAAAGCCATATCACCATGTTCAAAGGCGACGAGCACCTCATCATCCACTTCCGGCAGAAAATAGAAACCGCGATCGCCCCCCGCCATCGGAGTCACCACCCGCGCCCACGGACTTTCATCCTCATCCGTAAGCCAGGGGAATTTCACCTTAACCCGTCCTAAGTTATCGTCATCTTCAACATTCGTCACCACCGCGATCGTCACACCATAAAAACGGGCGGCAGGATCATTGGGCATCAGTAAATCGAATCCGATCATAAAGCAGTTCTCCGCGCAGTGAATAGAGTGGTATAACCAAATTTTTGGGAATAATGGTGTTCCGTCGAGGTGACATAATATTCACCACTAAAGCGTTTGCCCACGCCTTTGACCTCGATCACTTTAGCAACCCGAAGCGTCGGCAGACCGGGGCAAGTGCCTTCGGCGGTGATGTAGGCGATCGCCATATCCTTAAACTGACCCAAGGCAATTTGATCCGCCTCCGCCTTCGTCACCACAGGCTGAGTGACAATTGTGGTGATGGAATCTCCGAAGGTTTTAACCGCTTTAGGCCCCGTGGTTTTGCCCCCCATTTTGCTCCCCTCTTTCCCCGCCGCTGCCTTGCCCAGCACCTCCTTTTTATCATCGGGCAACCAACCACGCACCTCCACCTTTTGGACTTGGTTCATACTACTTAAACGGGGCATGAACTCACTTAAATTTTCTTTAAATTTCAATGTCAACACTTTTTGTTGATCATTTTGAGGCGGTTGAAAATAAATATTTTTTTTCTCAATCGTAATTTCATAGCCGATCCGTTCAGCCCGACCACTGAGAAACTCCCAATCCGTTTGATTATGCTGAATCACATAGTCATGTTTGACTTCACTATCTTTCGTGTTCGGTGTGAGGCCACGAGCACGGGCAATTTTACTAAAAATGTCACTATCCTTCATTTTGGTAAAGGATTTACTATTTGACCCTCGTAATAAACGATGGCGTAAATCATGGCCTCGCACAATTAAACGCGGCCGTTCACCCTGCCGAAATTCCGGCTCTAAACCCGTAATTTCACCAAAAATTACGGTCTTGAGTTTGTTGACATAACCCATTTGAATCTCGACTTCCTCCCCCACATCAAAGGAACTATCATCAACCCAAGTAAACTTACCTTTTTGTAAATCCCAGGTCATAAACTCTAAGGTAAACATACTCGGTGCTTCAATGTCTTCAAACACCTGTACCGCGATCAAATCCTCATCTGCACCCTTCGGGAGCTTCTTCCCGCCAATGCTGACTTTGATATTGGGTATGAGGGTTTCAACGCCGGAATAATCTGCCATTTCTCAACTCAAAATCGGTAAGGGTGGAATGGTGAGCACCAATCCGGGGGTGATTTGGCGCGGATTGTAGAGCCGATTTTCATCGGCAATAATCCGCCACAAGGCGGGATCACCGAATTCTTCCTGGGCAATGCTGCTCAGGGTTTCACCCCGCTTGACAATACGCACCGGGTCGTCAATCAGGTTTTCGGCCTTTTTGCGTTTTTCGGGATCGGCCCATTCCCGGAAGGTGCAGTCGAGGGTGGCGCGAACCGGTGTGCCGTCTTCCCAAAAGTGGGTTAGGGTTTTGGTGATGCTTTCAAGAAACCCATCGGGGAGCAGAATATTACTTTTGCCGCCTATTTTGCCCCACACCAGTTTGCAGCGGGGTGGCCGCTTTACACTTTTCCCGATCTTCGGATGGGTGAGGTTAAAGATTTTTTTGGTATGTTGCTGGACGTTGTCCGGTGGATCGCCGCTCAGGGTGGTGTCAAAAAACAGAGTGATGCTCAGGCTTGCCAACTCTTTGGACGCATTGGGATAACCGTCTTGATTGAGAGACCACCCGGTTTTATTAATCGTGACCTGGTTGGGGTTGAAAAGCACTTCGATTTCTTCGGCAAAGTCGCCTTCGTTGTCTTTTTCGGCTTTGATTTTGAGTTTTTCTAACGCCATTGTCGTTGCCCTCCTCGTCGCTCACGTTCTACCACTAATCGTTTCAACACTTTGCGCTCAACTTTGGCTACGAGATCATCGATGTTGACTGCTGCCGGGGTTGTCTGCTTTGCCACTTGGGTTGTGGTGGATTTTGCCCGTGGCCCTGTTGTGGAGCTGCTTTGCTGACCGGGGGATGCTGTCGCTGGGGGGGGGTTGGGCAAGGCTGGACTGATGACAACGGGACTGTTGGGGGTTTGACTACGGGTCTGTGCGGCGCGATGGGTTTCTTGACTGACGGCGGTGCGGTGCGATCGCACCATCGGCCCGGACAACACCAGCGGCTCTAGATTTTGCGGGTTAAACTCTGTTTTCACCTGGACGGTGGGTAAGGGGATGCTCTGGGTTTGGGGTGTTGGTGTAAGCCTCTGGGATCGGGTTGCTGAGGGTTGAATGGGTGACACCGCTGTTTTGAGAAGTGAGGAAGATCCTGCCTCATTCCTTTTTTCTCTTTTCTCTTTCCTCAATGGGGATTGTTTTGGCGGTGGGGATACTGGTCGTGAGGGTTGAGCTTGGGCGGTTACACCTAGGGCCGTGGGGGTACTGGGGGGGACTTCCAACGGGCGGGAGAATACCGCTAAAGCCGGTTGCTCCTCGTGGGCTGGATTCCTTGACGATGGGAGGGGTTGAGCGATCGCCCTCGGTAACGCTGGTGTGGCTGATGCTGCCATAGGGTTTGCCGCCTGGGAGGTCGTCACCACCAGTTCTGGGCTGGTGTTTCTCCCTATCTCTGCATTGACCAGGGGGGAGATGGGTTGAGGCATTTCCACCGATTGCACCCTTGACCCAGGATGGTTAGCATCGCTCGATGGTTGCACCCTGGGCGTTATCGGTTCTAGGGCTTGCACCAGCGCCGCTGTTTGGGGCATCGTTGCTGTTTCAGACTGATTCGGCAGGACGAAAGTGAAATCCTGTCCCTGTTCTGAAGGGGTTGCTAAGACTTGAGGCGAGATTGCAACCCGGTTCGGTACGGCGATCGCTCCTGACCCCTTGGCTCCATCGGCTTGATCCCCCTCAATCCGGTTTAAGCCAAGGAAAATCGGCTGATCTTGGGGATATCTGCGATCGCCCCCATCTCTAGGAACAATAGTGGCGATCGCCTGTTGTGGATGGGCTAACGGGTTCTCTTGTTCTGCCCTAAAATTCTGAGCATGGAGCACGATGCTTGGCGGTGGGGCGGGGTCAAGGGAGGGAACAGAGACGACCGCCGGGAAGCGGGGCGGGGTGAAGGGGGTCAAAATTGGCTCAGTGACTCCCGCTGGTACGGTGGTTAGGGGAGCGGCGATCGGGTTCGAGGCAGCAAGATTGAGGGACGTGAATCCCGATGAATGGGGGCTGAGAGCCAAACCCTCGGACGGGGCAACCATCGGCAAAGTAGCGCCCGCTGCAAACTTGGCTTGAACGATCCCCTCCGTGAAGGGGCGGGTCTGAATTGTGGGTAAGGCGGTCGTCTGGGGTTGGATGTCTGGCTTCGGGGGTGGAAGTGCTTTCGCGCTCTGGTCTTCACCACCATTCAGGGGTTGGGCTGCGCTCTCCATTTCCAGGGGTTGGACTAACTTGGCTCCGGTTTCTAACTTGGCTTGAATCACGCCCGTTGTCTGGTTTGTGGCAAGGGGGGCGATCGCTCCACCAATCGGGGCCGCAGCTTCTGAACGAGCGGATTTTAAACTAGCGGATTTTGAAGTAGTAGATTTTGAACTAGCAGATTTTGAACTAGCAGATTTTAAACGAGCAGCTTCTGAACTAGCAGCTTCTGAACTAGCGGATGGCTGCACCAGGGGCATAGAGTCTGGGGTGGGAGACGCAGAATCAGGACTGAGGGGAGTGGTCAGGATTTCAGATGTGGCAGATTGTGCCGGACTTGGGGCGATCGCAGAAACGCGGTGATCCTCTAACTCAGAATGCCCTGACTCATTTTGATTAACTGCTGGTGGCATCGTGGCCAACGGTAGATCTCTAGGCAAGGGGTTGAGGTTGGGCTGATCCAAACTCAGGGCCGCTTGCATCACCTGAGGATCAAACGCTGGATTTTTGATAACGGATGATTGATCAATGGGTGAAGCCGTGACGGATTGCAGCGACTCAGCGGCCTGAACAGGGGCGATCGCGTTTTGATCTTCCCCTATAGCCAAGGGTTGGGCTGGGGTGGCTCCGGTTTCTAACTTGGCTTGAATCACGCCCGTTGTTTGGTTCGTGACAGGGCCAAGGGGTGCGATCGCCTCCACCCTTGGGGCCGCAGCTTCTGAACGAGCAGATTTTGAGCGAGCGGATTTTGAGCGAGCAGATTTTGAGCGAGCGGATTTTGAACTAGCAGCTTCTGAACTAGCAGCTTCTGAACTAGCAGCTTCTGAACTAGCGGATGGCTGCACCAGGGGCATAGAGTCTGAATGAGCAGAATCAGGACTGAGGGGAGTGGTCAGGATTTCAACTGTGGCAGATTGTGCCGGACTTGGGGCGATCGCAGAAACGCGGTGATCCTCTAACTCAGAATGCCCTGACTCATTTTGATTAACCGCTGGTGGCATTGCGGCCAGCGGTAGATCCCTAGGCAAGGGGTTCAGGTTTGGCTGATCCAAACTCAGGGCCGCCTGCATCACCTGAGGATCAAACGCTGGATTTTTGATAACGGATGATTGATCAATGGGTGAAGCCGTGACGGATTGCAGCGACTCAGCGGCCTGAACAGGGGCGATCGCGTTGTGATCTACCCCCATTTCCAGGGGTTGGGCTGGGGTGGCTCCGGTTTCTAACTTGGCTTGAATCACGCCCGTTGTTTGGTTCGTGACAGGGCCAAGGGGTGCGATCGCCTCCACCCTTGGGGCCGCAGCTTCTGAACGAGCAGATTTTGAGCGAGCAGATTTTGAGCGAGCAGATTTTGAACGAGTAGATTTTGAACGAGCAGATTTTGAACGAGCAGCTTCTGAACTAGCAGCTTCTGAACTAGCGGATTCTGAACTAGCGGATGGCTGCACCAGGGGCATAGAGTCTGAGATAGAAGAGGCAGAATCAGGACTGAGGGGAGTGGTCAGGATTTCAACTGTGGCAGATTGTGCCGGACTTGGGGCGATCGCAGAAACGCGGTGATCCTCTAACTCAGAATGCCCTGACTCATTTTGATTAACCGCTGGTGGCATCGTGGCCAGCGGTAGATCCCTAGGCAAGGGGTTCAGGTTTGGCTGATCCAAACTCAGGGCCGCTTGCATCACCTGAGGATCAAACGCTGGATTTTTGATAACAGAGGGTTGATCAATGGGTGAAGCCGTGACGGATTGCAGCGACTCAGCGGCCTGAACAGGGGCGATCGCGTCGTGATCTTCCCCCATTTCTAGGGGTTGGGCTGGGGTGGCTCCGGTTTCTAACTTGGCTTGAATCACGCCCGTTGTTTGGTTCGTGACAGGGCCAAGGGGTGCGATCGCCTCCACCACCGGGGCCGATGTAGAGGGCATTGATCCTCGATCCGCTTCAGGGGGCGATGTTTGCAGTCTCCCTTGAGCTTGGGGCGTGGAAAATTGATCAGTATGGTCTAACGGCAGAGGCGGCGTGACACCATCCAAGGGCGCGGCATCCGGTGAAATCACAAGATCGCGCTGGGCTTGAATGATCGGTGCGGTTGTCGTCACGATAGGGGCCAGGGGCGCGATCGCTGTTTTGGGGTTCCCCGTTTCGGTTCCTATTTGCGGAGCTTGGGACGGCTCAACGCGAGACAGATCCGGCGGGATCGAGGGTTGCATGGGTGTGGCAACGGCGATGGGCAAATCACCCTCCCCTGAATCCGTCTGATTCTTGCCTTGGACTCGCTGGGGTTGATCTTGCGGCCAATCATCGGCGGCTGACTGATCCGCCTCGTTAACTTGAGCGTAGACAATGGGGATATCTTCGGTTTCGAGATCGGCGATCGCTGACCACCGCGCCAACTGCTGATCCAGCAACGGCAACCGATTCACCAAACGCTCGGCACGATCAATCAACCGATCCGCCATCCGATGATTCGTCACACCGGGTTGGTGGATGGGTCGTGTCAGCCGCTGTACCAGTTTGGGGTCAAGATCCATCACGATTGTCCAGACTTAATGAGATTAATTATTCTTCTGAACTTTTTGTTCATAAATCCCGCGATGTACCAATTCCATCCGCTCAAACGCCACCTCTGTTCCGGTACTCGCATTTAATTGTGGCCCTTCCCAAGCCACCGGATACGCTTTAGAAATACGCCAAGCGATCGCATCCGACTGTTGGCTATCTTTGAGAATAATCGTGGCATTTTTTAGCTCCACCTTTCCCCGCGTCACATCTTGATACCACTTCCATAAATCATCCCGCTCCGCCAAACCACGAACCAGCACTAAATTAGGAGAATCCACATATTTCGGAAAACGGTGAACCCGATGATTCATGCCCCCCTCCACATATTCTTCTAACTCTATTCTGCTGCTCAAGCCCTGCACCTCAGAAAAACCCCCCACCGTTATCCCTTTAATCTCAACGATAAAGTTAAAGGGCATATAGGGATCACGGGATTTTTCTTGATCATTGCCACCTTTTTTTTGAGATTTAGCCATAGCTATTTTGATTCAATCAGTTAATCCACAGCAAAACTGAAGCTGTCTTGCCTTCAAAATCGTTTTTTCCCGGAATCTTGGTTGATTTTTTGATTAATTTGGGCCACCTGTTCAACCCATTGTTGCCGTTCCCAATGTTCCATCTCCATCACATTGCCATAGGACCAATGAAAATGATAGGAAAGGTAAGCTACCTCCTCAAGCAAACGCTTATGGGGGTAGCTTACTACTCCCCCACAGAGGCGGTCTCCACTTCAAACTCACCATTACAGTGAGGGCAAGCAACCCGAAACCGGGTATGACCATTTTGGTTGATGCGTTGATAGAAATCTTGGAGGTAGGCTAAATCACCGGAAAATAACTCCTCAATAATTTTGGTATTGAGTTGGTCGATTGTGCCCAATCTCGTGATTACCCTCGCAAGGAGAATAATCACGAGATAGCCTGAATTTCGCTGTACCCTCGGATCGCGTAACGGCGTAATTTCATCACTCGCCCGCGAGAGCCGCATGACTCCTTCACGATGCAAAATTCCTTCCGCATCGAGATAACCATGGGGTAATGTAAAGGGAAATTCAGTTTGATGCATGACTTACTCCGTTAACCAATCGTCACACCTTCATGAACCAATTCCAATGATTCAATCGCCACATCACTAGCGGTTGCATTGAATTCAGGGCCATTCCAATTGGTGGGCCAGCAATTTTCGAGGTTCCAGCGAATTAATTCTTCCCCTTTATCGTCGGCCAAAATGATCGAAACATTCCGCCGTTCCGTCTCACCTCCGAGCATTGTCTCTAGCCATTCCCAAAGTTCATTATTGTCTGTCATGCCGCGCTGCAGGCTGATGTTGCCATGACTATTCAGTCCCGGCAGTTGACGTTGGGCAAGATTTTTATCAGTGCCTTCTCGATACATCCCGGCTTCACGGGTGCTGGTTAACCCACTACATTCCCGGAAGCCTGCGTGGACAATGCCGTCCCATTCAACCCAAAAGTTATAACCGTTATAGGGATCGTGGGTGTCTTTAATATTAGGCATGGGTTTTAGGTCTCCTTAAACTTAGAAAAACGATGAACAAAACTAAGCGAAGGTGATGCCGCTGCTGTTATGAACGAGCGAAATCACGATAAATTCTGCGGGGGTGGTGGGGGCAATGCCCACTTCTGCCACGACTTGGCCCAAGTCCCGCACGGAACGGGAGTTAGTCTCTGCGTCGCATTTGACATAAAACGCGGCTTCTGGGTCGTTGCCTTGGAGCGCACCCTGTTGCCACAGGGTTTCACAGTAAACGGTGAGTTCGCGGGCAAGGGTAATCCAGAGGGCAGAGTTGTTGGGCTCAAACACAATCTCGGCGAGGTTGTGGTCAGCCCACCGCAGCATGGTGATGATCAGCCGTCGTACGCCGACATAGTGCCAGCCAGGGACGGTGCTGGTGGTGCGTGCGCCCCAAACTCGAATCCCACGACTGCGGAAGCTGCGGATGCAGTTCACGCCGGGGCCGGCTTTGACGTTGAGGCTGGCCCAATCGTGATCGGAGAGGGACAAATTCAGATCCAGTACACCTTCGAGGATGTAGTTAGCGGGGGCACGGTGAACGCCGACTTCGCGATCGCTGCGGGCGTAGACCCCAGCGATGTGACCACAGGCGGGAATGGGGTCGGGGCTGGATTCGACGATCACCCAGGGGGCGTAGATTGCGCCGTTATGGCCCACCAATTGCTGACGCTGCTGGTTGAGGATGGCGAGATCGGCGGTGTCGCAACTATCCAAGATGGCGAAGCGATCGCCCAGTTGGTCACAATGTTCTAACACCATGGCTTGCAGAGTGAGGATGGCGGTGAGCGATCGCGTCTGCATGATATCAGGCACACAGACGAGATCAATCTCCTCTAGAGCCTCAATGATCTGTAAGCCGTGATGGAGGTTAGCCATTGTGAGCGGGGACGGCGAGGCTGGCGTAGCGTCCGCCGGAACCAGCAACACATAGCATTGTTCCCCACCGTTCGTAAAAAAGCCCTGCACCGCCTGGGCTAAAAAATGACTCGCGGCCCCAAACCGCCGGAGAAATTCCGGCCAGATCGTCAGCCGTTGGGGTTCTGGCAATGTCTCGCCCTCCCCCTGAGCCACCCCTAAAAACACAGGCACACCCGTTGTTACGCCATCCCAAGCCACTTGACGTAGGGCTTGGAGCGATACGCCAGGGGCAATCAATGGAGAAGAATCAAAAGGGTTCACAGGTCAGTGGGGGCTAAGAACGGGGAGGGATGCGGATGTTACTGCTGAGTTTCCGTCACGATCTGGGAGATACGGAAGATCACAAATTCAGCCGGTTCAATCACAGAAACGCCAATTTCCGTGATCACTTGGCCAAGTTTACGAACATCCATCGGGTTCGTTTCGGCATCACATTTCACATAGAATGCCTCTTGCACCGTCGTCCCAAAGAGCGCACCATTACGCCATTCGTTGGTCAGAAATGCCGTAATATTACGCCGAATTTGGGCCCACAGTTCGGGGGTATTCGGTTCAAACACCACCCATTGAGTCCCCTCATCAATAGATTCGCGGAGGTAGTTAAACTGACGGCGAATATTGACGTATTTAAAGTCAGGATTATCCTTACCGGCTCCTAGGGTTCGTGCGCCCCAAATCCGAATATTGCCGTTGAGGTTGCGGATGCAATTAATCCCCACTTTGTTGAGGGGTTCTTGCTTGATTTTGCTAACGGCATATTTCAAACCCATTGCGCCTAAAATTGGCTCGTTAGCGGGTGCTTTATGGACTCCTCGCAGATTATCCACACGGGCATAAATTCCGGCTACATAACCACTAGGAGGCACAAATTTTAATGCATTACTAATCGGATCAAAGACTTGAATCCAGGGGTAGTAAATGGCGGCGTAGTCAGAGTTACCGAGAATTTTGCCATTTCCCGGTTCGAGTTCGTCGAGGGTAATCTCTTCAGGTGTATCAAGGATGGCAAAGCGATCGCCGAGATTCCGACAATGGGCATCCAATTCTGACAAGGTTGATGGGGTGGTGACACCGGGTGCAGCTACGATCGCAATTTCATCAATGGCTTCAAATGCATCTAATGCATCCTTAATGTCTTTTTCTGCTGCGATCCACACCACAAAGCAACGGGTTCCCCCATTCTTGAAAAACCCATAAACTGCATGGGCTAAGGTGTTTTGGTCAGGATCAGTTGAAAAATCACCAAAGAAGCTTTTGAACTCGCCGAAGTTTGTACAAAGCTTGACTTCCTTTTCCGCCGCAAGTTTGGATTTGGGGCTAGCCGCTGCATCGGTCGCTGAGGTCGCTGAGGTTTCATCTCCTGTATTTTCAGTACTGGTCTCTTCGCTGGCATCGGTTGGAGACATAATTCCAATGAAACCAGCCGTGCTTGTGCCAACTCCTGCGATCGGGGCGAGTCCCGATCGCACTTCTTCGACATAAACGCCCGGTGATAAATATGTAGGCATTCTCCTTATTCCTTATCGTTGAGGATAATAATCATGAAGCGAATCACGCTTTATTTAGGACTGGACAACAAGCTGAACATCACATTGTTTGATTTCGCCAGGTTTTAGAACAACGTGCTGCTGCTGTTGTGTATAGCCTGATGCAGAAAAGTTCAATGTCAATGTAGGTGAAGCTAGCTCAAGTCCGACGAGCCGATAGTTCCATGCTTGCTGTTGATTCTGTTGCAAATGACCAGAGGTTAAGGTTTGAGACTTATTTTCTGAACAATGCACTTTTGCCATTTTAATGGGCTCTTGATTGACAGCATCAATGACCTTACCCAATAGTGTTGTTGGCGGCAGTTCAAACTTGAGTTTGAGTATATCAGAAAAAACTGATGTTTCTGATGAATCAAGAGAAGACGGAGTCTCTTTTATCTCTACATCAAGGATGATTTGTCCATAGCATGAACCTGCCATCGGTAAGGAGGCTTCTAGTTGATAGAACCCAGCGGGTAAATCAGTAAAATAGAAGGAACCATCGGCACGAGATTGAGTGCGTCCATAGTTGGTTTTCTGGGCATTCCAATCCTGTATTGATACGGTATCTAATAGGGATTGAAAGGCTGAAAATTTGTCTGAGTTACTGATGTCTGATGCCCCGATCATGGCTTGCAAGTGATTCAATCGGGCTGTGCTGCTGATGGTGGGATCAAACAATTTGGCCTGAATGTCTTGCCCGTTGGGGGGAACAGATACCGGAGGGCGTGGGGGCGATCGCCACCGTACCCAACGCTCCGGTAAACCAAAGATTCGCACTTTGGTTAAGAGTGGCTGGATGAAGGCATCCGGGGCTTGGCGAATGGTGATCAAGGCTCCGGCTAACCGCTCTTGGGTCAGGGCATTTTGTACCCTGCCTGCCAATGTGACGCGGCGGTGACGCGGGTTCGATCGGTGGGATTGCTGGATCGTCATGGGCATTGGTTTAACCATCGGTGGGTGAACCTCACGACAAGCGCAAGAATTGGGGACGATGTTCGAGGACGAGGGGGACTTCTTCGGGGTCTTCGGTCAGAGGAACTGCGATCGTCGCGGTGCAATGTAACGAGACCTTGGGCACACCGCCCATCACTTGCCAGAATTCCCCCAAACTCTGGAGGTAACCCGATTGCAAAACGGTGAGTGTGACCGGGAGAATGGGGTCTTGGAGACTGCCCTGGAGTACGGCTGAGGGAAGCACGGGATGGCGCAACAAGAGGCGCATCAGTTTGCTCAAAATATGGTGCTCTTGTTGGGGGTCGTTGGCGTTGACCCAGACGGTGATCAGATAAGAGCAGTCAATCCGAGCGGGGGGCTGGAGTTTGATTGCGGTGCCGTTGTCTTGGCGCTGCATTTTCCACTCGCGGCTCCGTCGCTCTAGGTTTTCCCGCACATCATACAGAAACAGATTGATCGCGGGTTTTTGCTGGATTACGCCTTCTAGGGGTTGCTCAAAACTAATGGCGACCTGGGTTTCGCCCGAATTTTGCAGGCCGGGCAGTTCCTGGAGCAAGAAGGTTTTTAAACTGCTGTCGAGATCATCTAACATCGGGTTAATCCTCGGAGGTTAGATCGGGTAGGTCAGGGGTGGGGGTTGTTGGATTTGGTTGCGATCGCTCCCTCTCCGACTCACGATCAGGAGCGGCGGCGAGTTCTTCTTCCAGCACTTGGATCGCGCCCCCAATCCGCAGTAAGGTTTCGCGTAAACTAAGCTGTTGCGCCTCCAAATTGGCGAGGGCTTTTTGCCCAGCGGCGTATTCAGTTTTGAGGGCTTGCAGTCGGTTTTGCAGTTGCGATCGCATCGAATTTCACTCACTACACGATACGGATGCTTAAACGAAGTAAGGCAGTTCTAAATCATGGGTTCCGATTTCCCGGAAATAAATGCGATCTTCCCAATCGTCCCAGCCACCTTTATCAGAGTGAGCGGTGTTTTTACGAGTATCAATTTTGACGCTGAGATACTGCGTCATGCGATCGCCGGGTTCAGGATTTCCTAAGGCATCGTCGATGAGCTTGGCCGGAATGCGAGCTGCTATGTACTGCGAACCCTGCCGACCATTCCAATGGCGCGCAAAGGGGTTGTCATAGCTTGCCAGGAATCGATCCACCGGAACATCTTTTCCATTAACAGTGACTGTAATTCCTGTGTGGACAGAGTTATTCCAACTGTTATTGAGTACAACCATAAACAGCAGCTTATCTCGCCCGGACGGAACAATCGGAACCATCAATTCTCCATAGGTTTGATCATCAATGGCTGCTACAATATCGCCATCCTGTCTAGCAGAATGCCAAAGAAGCGTATCGCCTCCATTGAGCTGCCAATGGTAGACCACCGCAGATTGAGTCGCATGACCCCAGGGGTTGGTGCTAAAGGCCACTCCAGAAGTCCAAAAACCGGTACTGGCCTCTTTGTGTACCAATGTGACTTGGCCCGAATTCCCAATGGGAATGGGCAGCCACTGATGCTGGGTGGATGACGTATCGCTTAAAGAACCATCGGGGCAGTAGTGATTAGACGCTCTCCGACCCGCAGTCCAATTCCCTAAGTCCTGGAACGCTCTCCCTTTCTTTGAATATTCCGCTTTAACGGTGTGCCAGTGGTCTACACAGTCAGCAAGCCTGACCCACACTGTGTCATAGCCGGTTGGAACAGTTAGCAAGGCTCCTCCCTCATCTTCCTTACCACATCCATACTGGATCGCTGTACGCATGTAGTATGGACCTTTATTTGTATGCTTTGTGTTGTCGTAATTTTGGGTTAGTTTCCACTTCTTGATTACTTTGGCTTGTTCTGCCTCGAAAATATCTTGGTAGATGATTGTGGGGTTTTCTGATTCCGCCGTTGGATTATTGGGGTCGATTGCTGCTGCTGGATACATCCGATGGCGCATTGGGTTGATCAACTCGAAATGTTGAACCCGCATCGTTTCATGCACCGTTACCGTTCCAGTTGCCCGCTCCACCGTCAAGCGCGGCCACTCCACTCCATCCTCTGACGCAATCAATCGTAACGATGCCGTTGGATCGCTCTCATCTTCTGACCCTTGAATCTTCCAGCCCACCATCTTGCCGTCTTTTTCGCTGAGGCGAACGGGGGGAGCTTCTCCTGTGGGTTTCCCTGCGTTCGCTAAGGCGGCAGCAATGTGATCTTTAACCGCTTTTTCCGAGGGGATCACATTCGGGCGATCAATGGCTGGAATACTTTGGGAAATACCCTCAATCAAGGTTTCTCCTAACTGTAATGCTCCGGCGATCGTTAAGTTGCCTTGAATACTGAGATCCTGACCATTACTCCGCAGCGTAATATCCTGAGTCGCACTCGGTAAACGCACCCCAGAATACTGCCGCACCGTAACATCAATGATCACTTGACCCTCTTCAAGCATCACCTTCGCCAAATTAATCGTTTTGGCATCTTCGGTGTGGATTGCTTCTAAAGTCAGCAGCGGCACTTCTTCAAAACGGGTGAAACTATCGGGAATTTCTGGCTGTTGCAGAATTTTGGGTTCTTGGTGATAGCGCAGACAAAGCCAGCCTAAACCGCTAATTTTGCGAACCACATCCTCCGGCAAAATCACCAAATTGCCTTCCCCGTCGATGGCGGTTCCGGACTTGATGACGACCTCCGGCTGACCCGCGATCGCCTCCACCTCCAGACCTTCAACAATCCCCGCCAAATGGAGACGACTGTTAACGTAGCGTTGGCGATCGCTCAAATAGCGATGGGCCAATTCAAAATCTTCATCAAGTAGATACTGGCCCGGAAAATAATTAGGGCGTTGTAGGGCGAAATTCACCCAATCTTGTTGTGATGGCATACGATTTGAAGTTCATAGAAATAGAGTAACTCAGCCTAGTAAAACAGACTATTCTACAAAGCCACCATTGACTTCAACGTCAGACGTTCTGCATCCATAAAAAGAGTTAGAAGCATCATTGCAACATCAATCCCAAGCGATTGATAAGTAGGCAAAAAGCTCAAGCCTCTTATTGACTATAGCGATCCTAAATCAATCGGAGATCTGATCTCCCCATCAACAAGGGGCTTAAGTCGCTTGCCTGTTCATGAATCAAATAGGATTGCTATAGAATTTCAGAGCTTCTAATTAATTTAGGATTGCCATAGATTGTAAACATACAATCTTTTTTAGGACTGACAAGCTTTAACTAATCAAGGCTTATCCCGAAAACATTATTGATCATCAAAACAATACCTTAAAATTTATCGATGGCAACAAACACCAATAAAAAATCAAAGCATTTCACAATAACACCACACGATTCAAGATCAAGGTATCAAAAGAACGTTAAACATTTAATTAACCGCTATCGCATTTCTTGAGACTATCAGCACATGAATTTCCCTTAAGCCTTCGTTGCCAGGGACAATCAGAGTCCTCATAAATCGAGATAACGCCGGATCAAATGTTATTTCAAACCTTCGATTACTTTACTTAAGCTGAATAATATCACACCATTTTACTATCCACCAAAAAAAAGCTATTAAGTTTTGTAATGATCGATGAATTTATATGGAATTCTTTGAAGTGATATGATAGGTCGGAGGTCGATCCTCAGTCATCCAAGACCTCTATTTATACGGTGTGTCAACCCCTTGCAGACCCATTAATCGCTTGGGATTTTGATCCATCAATTCCCGATAATCCGCTTCCCAAGGGAGATTAGAGTTCTCCTGTGTCGTAAAAACACGCTCTAAATTCTCATGAAATAAATTTAACTGACAACATTCGTTTGTCCGGTTTGGAGGGGAAGTAACTCCTATGGAATGGGGTACTTTAGCCGCAGTCTTGGGCTGGAAAGACTCCAACCCAATTGCACCGAATTGCATCAAGATGTATCGTTTTTTATTCTACAATCAGAGTTTAATTGATGTGATCCGGCTTGAGGTTTACTGCTCTGGGGCGATCGCTCTAGAACGAATCTCGGCGAGGGGAAACTGAGCCGGTGGTTCGGAGAGATAGCGGGAACTGGGTTAGGGACAACGGGCAGGTTGGCCGGTGGGTGCGTTGGCGATCGCATCAAACCCGCTATTATTCGCCCCCACATCCGCAAAGCCGACAAAATTCACCGTCGATCCCCCCAAAACAGCCAAATTCAAATCATCCCCGCCCGCGAATACACCGGGGTTATCGCTGCGATTGCCCGTAAAGGCGGCAATACAGAGATTACCAGCGGCGTTATTAGTTTGGACAAAGACGCTATGCTGGCCCGCCTGTTGAATGAGATTGTTCGTAATGCCCACATTCGTTAACGATCCCCCATTATTACGAGCGTGATGCGTAAAGCCCCCTGAATTTTATTCGGGGGATATAAGCGAATAACCGAATTGATTCGGTGGTGATACAATAAAAGCGTTCGCTAGCGCGAAGTAAAATTCCGGGGTGAGCACCTTATGGGCAGGGCGTTGTCCATTGGGCGAGGCAAGATAAGACGGGCTACGCCTGCAATTGCTGTCTGAACCCAGAATCCCCCGTCATTTATGCGGGGGAGTACGTCAATAAAGACAAAAATTCCCTGGGCTAGATTACCCGCCGTTGAGAGGGTATTGCCGACAACGGTGACATCTCGCAACATTCCATTGGCATTGCTGCGCAGAAAAACACCTGTGGAATCACCGATGGCATCGTTAGGGCCGGTGGTGGTGACGGTATTTCCAGCAACCATCACATCATTGAGGGTGCTGTTTTGTGTGGAAACGAAAATACCACGGGCCGCAGTGCCAGCGGTGGTGACGGTGTTGTTGGCAACGATCGCCCCGCTCAATGTGCCACCCCCATCAGCCCGCAGAAAAATGCCATCGCTATTAAAATTCACTGCTTCGACGGTATTGCCGGTAATCGTGGTGTTGCGAATCATGCCGCCATTGGCATGGAGATACATCCCTTCGCCATTGCTGCCGGTGGTGGTGATTGTATTACCGGTAATGATCGTATTGCTCACCGTGCCGCCCCCGTTGCCATGGAGAGAAATGGCATGGGATTGATTATTGCCTTGGGTGGTGATTTGATTGCGATCGATGGTTGCGTTACTGACATTTACCAAAATTCATGGGTCTAAAGCCCCGTCCTTCCAGGACGGCTTTTTATGGTTTATGATTAGCATAGCGGATAGGGTAATCAACCGCTTTAAAAACCCGATGCTACCTAACTCGTAGCGACTGAACCTTGGAAATTGAATCTATGGGGTTCTACTTCATTGTTCTAGACCTCCCTGCAAGTAGATAAAAGATTCACAGGGACTAGACGAATCAGTTTTTGGCAAATATTGCTGCCAATCCAAACAAACTTTGGAGCAATCCAACTACGGTGGGGCACACCGAAAGTAACGCTTGGGGAGAGAACCACCTCTATGTAGGACTTCGCAAGGAATCCTAGGTAAGTGGACTCGGTGAGCCAAGAATCCCCGTGCCTTTAGGCCGGGGAGTGTCAAGCCGAGAATGCCCCGCTGATTAACACCCGTGGTGATCACGTTAAAGCCAGACAGTTGTCTATTGTTCCCCATCGCCACCTGACCTGTAAACCCACCATTGGTAATCGTCGCTCCGTCTAAACGGGGTAGGGTTCCTGTGCCTGATCCGGGTAATTGCACCTGACCCACATCTGCAATATCGAGGGATTGAACGACTCCGGTGGAGAGCACCCGCACCTGATCGGGAATGATAAAGCCATTCAGCCCCGGATTTGTGCCCCCATCGACATAGATCACATCATTGCCAGCGGATTGGGAGATCGCCACCCCGGCGGTCACTTCCCCAAAGGGATTTTCAAATGTCCCATCTCCCCCCACGGCTCCCCCCGTCACATGGAGAAAGCGCCAAAACTCCCCCGTTGCCGGATTGCGGGCGATTTGATCCGTGAGGCGATCGCGCATCACCGTTGTCGTCACTTCTTGCTGATGATCCAGGGCGATCGATCGCTTCTTGCCGTTCCACCCCGCGCCCCAAACGCGCCAACACCGTTGGCGATGGATCGGTCTTGGCCGATTGCCCCCCCAAGACTGCCCCTAATTTCACCGTTAACTGTGTCCCAAAATGGCCATCCGTCGAGACCGTAATTCCCGCTGTCCAACGATCATTAAACTCCCCCAACAACCGCCCCCGCATGCCTAAATAGCGGCCCTTCCGGGGAATATTCAACCCATAAACACCCCAATAACTATAAATACGGCCCGTTTCCCAAGCCCATAACGAATAACCCGCCTCTAGATCCCACCCCGCCACAGCGGTTTGAAATTGGCGTGTTGTCGTTAACGTCTTTTGTCGGAGCAGGTCATAGAGCAAACGTTCCTCGGTAAACCGGACATTTGTAGTTTGATTCGCGGTGGTCGCGACTTGATTTTGGGCAACCTGACGACGGCGATCGCCCACCGGCAGATAGCCATTAAACCGCCCCACCCATCGGGAACTTTGCAGATCTCCGCCAAAACCCAATTGGTGAAAACTCTCTTTAAAACGGGTGCGCCGCAGATCGTAACCCACATAACCCCCCCCAAACGAGATCCGCCGTGGGCAGATATTCCCGATAACCCAACCGGAAATTTCCCCCCCATTGATCCTCCGCAAACCCTAAGAGGCGAGCTTCAGCAAAAAACGTATTCAGTTCAGGGGTTTGGGCAAAGTTCAGTCCATTCAACGACTGCCCATGCACAGCCATCCGCCACGCGCTGCAATGTATCACCTCGATAGCCTTGCTCTGCCTAGATATGCTCCAGGGTGGGTTCGTTCAAGGGGGTATCTGTGCAACCATCATGCGGACTACAATGCGATCGGCATCAACCAAATGCCCACACCCAAGCCAGAAAAACCACTGTAGCCAGTTACACAAACAAGACCGAAAGCACCCTTTACTCTGCACATAGGATAGTAAGCGAGCTTGCGTCTGATGGGCTACACCCCGCAATTTTCAGTAGTTTGGAACAATTTAGGCCTCTTTGCCCAAGGGATTTTTCTCACCTTGCAAATTGTGGTCGTTGCGATCGCCTGCGGTCTTCCCCTTGGGATTGCGGGCGCATTGGGGCGCACCTCCCACAATCGCCTGCTGAATTGGCTGGCCACCGCCTACGTGGAATTTTTTCGCAATACCCCTTTTCTGATTCAACTGTTCTTTTTCTTCTTTGGCCTGCCTAGTATTGGCGTTCGGATGTCATCCTGGCAGGCGGCGGTTCTGGCCTTAGCGATTAACTTTGGGGCCTATGCCACCGAGATTATGAGGGCCGGAATTGAAGGGATTGAGCACAGCCAAATTGAAGCGGGGATGGCCTTGGGGTTTAATAAAATGCAGATTTTTCGCCATGTGATCCTCGTCCCTGCCTTGGGAAAAATCTATCCAGCCCTGGTGAGTCAGATTGTGATCGCGGTGCTGTTTAGTAGCGTCGTGTCGCAAATTTCCGCCGAAGAATTGACCTTTGTGGGCAACTTTTTACAATCCCGCACCTTCCGCAGTTTTGAGATTTATCTCGCCATTTCCTTGATGTATGTGGGGCTGGTTTGGGTGATTAAATTAATCGCCTATGGGATTCAACAAAAGTTTTTTGCGTTTACAAAATATATCCGTTAGTCCTTTAAGCCATTGAGTTGTGCAAGAGTTTACCCTAGCCCAAATTCTGACTAATTTGTTGATTGCGACGCAATGGACGATCGCACTTTCGGCGATCGCATTTGTGGGGGGCGGCTTGGTGGGGTTTCTGTTAATGTTGATGCGCATTTCCGCAAACCGGGTGATTAAAGGAATTAGCATCCTGTACATCGAGTTTTTTGAAGCCACGCCGCTGCTAATGCAGCTTTTCTTAGTCTTTTTTGGGATTTCTGTCCTATTTGGGATTAACTTTTCTGCCTGGGTGGCTGCGGCGATCGCCCTCACCACCTACACCAGCGCCTACCTAGGGGACATTTGGCGGGGTTCCGTCGAAGCCGTCCCCCAGGGACAATGGGAAGCATCCAAAGCCCTGGGAATGGGTTATTTTCAACAGTTTCGTAAGGTAATTTTGCCCCAGGCGGTGCGCTTGTCGATTCCCTCCACGGTGGGGTTTGCCGTGCAGGTGGTGAAGGGAACCTCCCTCGCTTCCGTGATCGGCTTCGTTGAACTGACGCGATCGGCTTCGTCGATTAGTAACGTGACCTTTCAGCCGTTTTTGGTGTATTCCATCGCAGCGGTGATCTATTTTTGTCTGTGCTTTCCCCTCTCGCTCTGGAGTCGGCGCTTAGAGCGTCAGTTTTCCTACGATCGCTAAACGTCAAACGTCATGACCGCCAGCGATCGCATTCCTGCTTAAACTTGTTTTTTCTCTGTGAGGATCGTTTATGTTCACCGCAATTTCTCGATTTTTTAGTCATACCCTCGGCCTGTCCCCCCGTTGGCGATCGCTACTCATGGCGGTTGTTTTGAGTAGTCTCTTCACCCTGGGAATTGCCTCCTGTTCCGCAGGGTCCATCACCTCCCAAGACGTAGCCGGCAGCACCACCACCGCCCAATCCGATACCGCCCCCGAAGATTCCGAAAGCACCGCCCCCGCCGGGAACACCCTCGATAGTATTTTGAGCGCAGGTGTGATTAAAATCGCCGTCCCCCAAGACAGCCCACCCTTTGGGTCAGTGGGAACCGATGGCGAACCCCAAGGCTACGACATTGAAGTCGCCAAACTGATCGCCACAGACTTAGAAGTAGACATTGAACTCATCCCCGTCACCAGCACCAACCGCATTCCCTACCTCCAAACCGGACGAGCGGATCTGGTGATTTCGAGCTTAGGCGCAACTCCCGAACGGGCCAAATCCATCTATTTCTCCTCAACCCCCTACGCACCCTTCTTCTCTGGGGTCTATGGCCCCACCGAGGCTGAGGTGTCGAGCTACGAAGACCTGTCCGGTTTCAGCATTGGTGTCACTCAAGGGTCCCTCGAAGACCTCGAAGTGACCGAAAAAGCCCCAGAAGGCATTGAAATTCGTCGTTTTGAAGACAACAGCATCACCATTTCGGCATTATTGAGCGGGCAAGTGGATCTGATTGCCGCCGGTAACACGATTGTGGGCCAAGTGATTCAGGATAACCCAGAGGCCGGCATTGAGAATAAGTTTGTGATGAAAAATTCCCCCTGTTATATCGGCGTGCGGCGCGGCGATCTCGATATGTTGGAATGGGTGAATGTCTTTATCCGCCACAAACGCTTTTCTGGAGATTTCGATACTCTATCCCAAGCCTGGTTTGGTGAGCCACTGCAAATCCCGTCATTCTAAGCATGCCTGATCCGATAGCAATCCTCTGAGTACAGGACAAACGTTGAAATGTACGGCGGCATCTTGATTTTGATGGGGTGGGAGCATCCTGCTCCCTATGTTGTCTGATCCCAGCGGGCAAGATGCCCGCACGACAGACTATGGATTTTGATGGAGCGTGTTGAGTTTTGCTATTGTTCCACCCAACCTAGTGGACTGTCTAGCCTCAGATGGCAAGTAACTTGAAGACTGAGCGGAGTCGAAGTCTGGTGCTCCGGGGTTCGACTCCGCTCACCCCTCTGGATAGCAACTCACCTTTTTAAGCTAGACAAGACACTAGTCGTGTTAGGCTGATTATCTTGGATTGCAAACGTCTAGGAACGATCACAAGGCTAAAAACCGACAGTCCTGGAAGCAGTTAAGGGTAAGCAGGCAGCGGAATGAGTGGGCGGATTGCCGACTGCGTCATCCAATCTAACGATTTGGTCGCCTCGGAAGACTTGAAGGTGAACGGGTTAGTCTGCGGTCGGCATCGGGCTGAGTCGATAGTGAGGCGGGTTTGTATCCTGCGCTTTGGACTAACTACCGTGGGGCTACCGTGGGGCACAGGGGAAGTTATCCGCTTGGGGAGATTAGACCTCTGGTGGGGTTGGAGCAGTCCGGCTCGGTTCAGTCCGGTGGATGAACCCAGAATCCCCGTCGCCGTCTTCGCGGGGAGTGTCAAGCAATTGAGTTCAGCATGGTTTCAGGATTGATTGTGGTTTGTGGGCCTACGGCCAGCGGCAAATCGAGTTTAGCGTTACGTCTTGCGCAACGGTTGCAGACGGTGATTATCAGTGCAGACTCGCGGCAGGTGTACCGCGAGTTTACGATTGGCACGGCCAAGCCGACGGCGAGGGAATTGGCCCAAGTGCCCCATTACTTAATTGATGTCTGCGAACCGACAGACGTTTTGACCCTGGCAGAGTATCAACACCAAGCCCAGGCCGTGATTCATACCGCAGCAACGCCGCCGCTCTTGGTGGGGGGGACGGGACTGTATATCAAGGCAATTACGAAGGGTCTCAAAATTCCCCCTGTGCCGCCCCATCCGGATCTGCGATCGCAATTCCAATCCTTCGATCAACCCTATCGCTACCGGCTTTTACAACACCTTGACCCCGATGCCGCCCAGAAAATTCACCCCAACGATGCCACCCGTACAATCCGCGCCCTCGAAGTGTTTTATGTGACCGGGTTGCCAATCTCGCAACAACAGGGGGAAAATCCGCCCCCCTATCCGATCGTACAGATTGGCCTAGATTGCGATCGCCTCGATCACCGCATTCAACACCGCACCACAGCCATGATCGACCAAGGACTCGTGGCAGAAGTCGAAACCCTCTGTCAACGCTATGGCGAAGATTTACCCCTCTTAAACACCCTAGGCTATGGCGAAGTTTGTGCCCTGTTGCGGGGAGAATTAGCCCCGACGGAATTAGGAGATCGCATCAGTCTCCATACCCGCCAATTTGCCAAACGTCAGCGAACATGGTTCCGGGCCTATCCTGAAATCCATTGGTTTGATGCCGACCACCCCGATCTTTTTGAGCAGGTTTGGCAATGGCTGACTGAATCCCAATCAAACAGTTGATCAACGTAAGTAATTAATGTGATCCATATCACGTGGATCGCCTTCGGTGATCGATAACATTAGAATTATCAAAATTCTCTCGCTAAAGTATTAGCAAAAAACGTTGCTAAATTTAGGTTACAGTGTTTATCCTGATACTAAGGAAGACTTTAAAGTTAGTGCAGTGACCTTGTTTACTGTGATATTTACGTAGACACCACCATTATTGAGTTTTATGTATCAGCCCAAAATCATCCTCGGAATTGTCGGAACAGCGATCGCATCTCTCAGCGCCGCCCTGCCCGCTCATGCCTTCTCCATCTATTTCGGACAAGATGCCAACCCCAACCCCACGGACTTTGCCAATACCTTCGACGACATCGTCAACTCCAGAGCGGCTGAAACTGCTTTTCTAAACGCCATTACTGGCGAGGGAACCGAAGACTTTGAGGGCTTTACGGCATTTTCCGATGCACCGCTTGATATTTTCTTCGATGCTGTGGCAACAGCAACCCTGAGCGGGGGAGGTGTCGCGTCCGAAGTGAAAACGGTTGATAAAAGCCTATTGGATGATCCTGGCACGCCCGCCAGCGTCAAAGCCGATATCCTCCGCGAAATTGAGAAGGGGCGAAACGCATCTTCTGGGACGCAATATTGGCTGACCAATGGTGCGCAAGACTTCCAGGTTAACTTTGATACTGAAGTGGCGGCCTTTGGGTTCTACGGCTATGACTTGGGTGATTATGATGCCACAACGTATCTGGATTTGTACCGTGGCGGCGAACTGATCAGTTCTCTCCTGATTCCCAATGGTGAGACGGCTGGGATTAACGGGTCAGCTTTCTACTTTGGGTTTGTGGGCAATGGTAACCAAACCTTTGACCAAGTGAACTTCCGGATGAATGGAGTGACAGGAGATGAGTTTGCGTTTGATGATATGACGGTGGGGAGTCAGCCCGTGCCTGAACCCGCAAGTCTTTTAGGCTTGTTGGGGGTGACGGCGGCAGTGACCACGCTCTTGAAGCGTCGGGATGCGTCCAAATCTGAATCCTAATCCTAAAAACCAGTACCTCCTTTGCTTGTCCCCCCTGCGATCGCATGGGGGGTTTTCTCTGCGTCATGATTCTTAAAGATTGCCAATCTCGCTTAAAATACGGACAAGCAAATTCATCCTCCTTCATCCATTGTGACTATGCAGGCGCAAGCCCCCGCCCCCACTGTGCCGTCTTCCCTAATCCCCCGTGATGTGATTAATGCACCGGGGGGACTGAATCTTGATGTGGGGCTTTGTCTGAGTGCGATCGCCCTCCTGATCGGTGCTCACTGTGGGTTCTGGCTCTGGGGTTGGTGGCATTGGGCTTGCTTCACCTGTAGCCTGGTGGCGATTCATCTCTCCGGATCAGTCATTCATGATGCCTGCCACAACGGAGCACACTCGAATCGCATCGTGAACGCCACCCTTGGTCACATCAGCGCCCTGATTATCGGTTTCGCATTTCCCGTCTTCACCCGTGTCCACCTCCAACACCACGCCCATGTCAATGATCCGAAAAACGACCCGGATCATTTCGTCTCCACCGCTGGCCCGCTTTGGTTGATCGCGCCGCGCTTTTTTTATCACGAAATTTTCTTTTTTCAGCGGCGACTGTGGCGCAAGTATGAGTTGCTGGAATGGTTCCTCAGTCGGGCATTTTTATTCGGGATTACCTGGGCATCGTTGCAATACGGGTTTTTCTCCTACATTGTCACCTATTGGTTTTTGCCAGCGGGAATTGTCGGGATGGCGTTGGGTTTGTTTTTTGACTACCTGCCCCATCGCCCCTTTGTGGAACGGAATCGCTGGTTAAATGCACGGGTGTATGCCAGTCCGCTGCTGAATTTGCTGATTTTGGGCCAAAATTATCACCTCGTCCATCACCTTTGGCCGTCGATTCCCTGGTACAAATATCAACGGGCCTACAGCCTCGTCAAACCGACCCTCGAAGCGAAGGGCAGCCCGCTACGGTTGGGCATTTTTGAAAGCCAGCGCGACTTTTGGACGTTTCTCTATGATGTGCTGATTGGGATTCGCTTACCCCAGGCGTGGCAGCGGGCTTGGGTGAAATGGTGGACAGCACGGCGATCGCCCTCCACTCCTTAACGATTATCGTGTTTGGGGTTGGGGGGTGTCACCGTTGAGGACGGCGCGATAGAGGTCTTCGAGATAGGCGATTTGGGTGACGTGGTTAAAATTCTGTTCCATGTGCGATCGCCCCCCTCGGCTGATCCGCTCCCACAGTTCATCCGATTGCAACAGCTCTAAACAATGGTGCGCGAGGCCGTCCACATCCCGCTCTGGGGTGAGGAATCCCGTTTCACCGTGAATCACCGCCTCCGGAATCCCTGCATGGAGGGTACTCACCACGGGCAACCCCATCGCTTGCGCTTCGACGATCACCGTGGGCAATCCTTCGGAATCGCCATTGGCGGCGGTGACACTGGGGGCGGCAAAAATACGAGCGCGATTCATCCAGGTTTTCACCATTTCCGGCGGCTGCATCCCTAGGAATTGATAGCGTTTTAATTGTTGCTGGGCTTGGGTTTCCAAGGACTCACGGAGGGGGCCGTCACCGATGAAAATCAGTTCCACATCCGGCGCTTGGGCTTGGACGGCGGCGATCGCTTCGATCAACACATCACACCCCTTTTTCTCCGCCAATCGCCCCACAAACAACACCACCCGCTCCCGTGCCACGGCGGGATCAGCCTGGAACCGCTGCACATCCACGCCGCCGTAATGGGTGATCGTGCGATCGGCGGGGAAGCCTTGATTGAGCAACCGTTGGCGGATGAAGTCTGAAACGGGCAGAAAGAGCGTGGCCCGCGCTTGGAGTGTTTGCAGGCGACGGTGATAAATCCAATGGTTGAGGGATTGGTAGCGGGCTTGTTTGGGGTCGATGGTGGCATCAGCGCCGCGATAATGGACAAGGAGCGGGATGTTGAGGCGTTCGGCCCAGGGGAGAATTAACGCGCCACTGAGGCCGAATTGAGCGTTAATCAACACCGGGTTGAGGCGTTGCAAGTGGCGATAAAAATCGGGAGCGATCGCACTCAATTTAAACAACTGTTCAATCACCTTGCCGCCGGGCTGGCCGTGGTTGATCACGAGGGTGCGATCGTTCGGTAACTCTAGCCCCTCCACCCGCCGCGACCCCACATAATAGGCCGTAAAATCTTGAATCTGTTCCGCCAAATCCCGCACAAAAGTTTGAGACGGCGGCAAAAGCAGACTATTAAAAATCAAAACCGTCGGATGAGTCATAACAGATCGAACCGATTGCCAACAAGAGGAACATCAACCACAAAAAACGGGGGTTTGAACACCAAACCCCCTCAATCATACGGTTTTCAATCTGGATCAAAAACCCTCTACCTTAGCGGGAGCATCCTGCTCCCTGTTTTGTCTAAATCCCAGCGGGCAAGATGCCCACACTCCAGAGGCTGAATGTTGCTGGAGCCTGTGGGGGTTCGCGATGACCCGACCTAACCGACGCAATAATAAGGGTTTCAGCCTCAGCCTGATTTTTTGTCCTGTACTCAGACCCTCTACTTACCCATGCCCAACTGTTGAGCCTTTTGGTACACCTTCCCTTCTGTCAGCAGCGACGGCGCGATCACCACTTCCACCTGTTGCATTTCCTTGATGTTCTTCGCCCCCAAGGTTCCCATACTGGTTTGCAACGCCCCTAAGAGGTTATGGGTTCCATCATCGAGCCGGGCCGGGCCGCGCATGATTTCTTGAATCGTCCCCGTCGTGCCCACATTAATCCGCGTTCCACGGGGCAGCACCGGACTCGGCGTAGCCATCCCCCAGTGATACCCCCGGCCCGGTGCTTCCGCCGATCGCGCAATAGGCGACCCAATCATCACCGCATCGGCCCCACAGGCGATACATTTGCAAATATCCCCCCCGGTGACAATCCCGCCATCGGCAATAATCGGGATATATTTCCCGGTTTGGGCGTGGAATTCATCACGGGCCGCCGCACAGTCCGCCACCGCCGTCGCTTGGGGAACGCCCACACCAAGCACGCCGCGAGAGGTACAAGCCGCACCGGGGCCAATCCCCACCAGCACCGCCGCCGCGCCCGCCTGCATCAGTTGCAGCGCCACATCGTAGGTGACACAGTTCCCCAATGCCACGGGCATGGGCATTTCGGCGCAGAATTTCGCCAGATCCAGGGGTTGAATAGTTTCGGGGGAGAGGTGGGAGGTGGAGACGACGGTGGCTTGAATTAAGCAGAGATCCGCACCGGCTTCGGCCACGACGGAGCCGAATTTAGCCGCGCCTGCTGGGGTGAGACTGACGGCGGCTTTACCGCCTTGGGCTTTAATCTCCTGGATGCGTTGCCGAATCAGATCCGGTTGGATTGGTTCGGCGTAGAGTTTCTGCATTAACCCGACGAATTCGTCTTTGCCCACTGAGGCGATCTGATCGAGGATCGGGTTAGGGTCGGCGTAGCGGGTTTGAATGCCTTCGAGGTTGAGAACGCCAAGCGCACCGAGTTCGGAGAGGAGCGCGGCCATCTTGACATCCACAACGCCATCCATGGCACTGGCTAGGATGGGGATTTCTAAATCAATCCCACCAATGCTGAAGCGGGTATCGGCTAAGGCGGGGTCTAGGGTACATTGACCGGGGGCTAGGGCGATTTCGTCGAACCCGTATGCACGCCGTGCTGTTTTCCCTCGTCCAATTTGAATGCTCACTACTGTTTTTCCCTTCCCAAAGCGTTTAGGATAGGCTATCAGATTTGGGGGGTCTTCAGCTAGGCGATCGCGCCTCTCGCGGGCCAACCGATGGCAGTAAAACGTGCCACTTCATAGGCTAACCCTCTACGGTGATACATTTTGCTGCATAGTGTTAGCATCACGCCATCGTGTTACTGAGCCATCCTTATAAATTTTGAAGATAAAAGGAGCAGCTTCTTGCTGCACGATGTTTTCACATTTTCCAATCACATTGGCAAAGACTTGGGCGGTCTCAGCAGAGCTCATATTGCCCGATACAAGGGTAAAAAGCCGGGCGTTTGAGTTGGCGACGGCTCCCAGTTCAATCATGCGCTTGCCAATATTTTTATCCTTGGTCAGGACAATCCAGCCGCGTTGACTAACGACAGGAAGCCAATCTACATCTTGGGTATTAACCGGAAAGTGGTCTTGGAGTCGTTCAACGGTATAGCCCAGATTGCGGAGAGTGGCGGCGACACTTTTGGGGAGTGCGTGGTCAAGAAAGTAGGTATAGGAAGGTTGCGGGTGGGTCATGCCGCTTGACGCGAGGACTCAAACCGGATGGCGGCACGGACTTGGGCGGGGGTGCATTCGTAGTCTGCGGCCAGGTCTTCGATAGTATCGCCTGCGTTGTAGAACTCAGCGAGAACATCGGTGGGAACTCCTGTGGCGGTGATGATGGGCTTACCAAAAGAGTAGCGGGGGTCAATGCTGATGATTTTGTCGGCGGGATCGGTGGGGCTGATGAAGGGGTAGAGTCGGACGGCAATATTGTCTTCCCACTCAATGCGCTTGAGTAGGTCTTGGATCACTGCACGGATGGCAAGTTGTCCAGCCCGCGACACGTTAATCAGAAGATCGGCATGTTCCATGAAGAGGTCTACGCCGTCGGTTTTGAATTGGTTATGGATCAGGGGGTGGGATGTGTTGAATTTTTGGCCAAGGTAGTCGATCGCGCCCCGCACGTTGGAGAGCGGTATACCGTGAGTTTCGCGAATGACGCGCAAGATATGACCTTCAAGGAGGTTATTGAAGCTGAGCAGGGGAGTTTTGGGGTTGGGGCGTTGGATGAGGGGCGGGCTTTGCCGTTTGCCGTTTTGAGTGGTGTAGGTGCGTCCGTTGAGCCAGGTGCTGAGGGTGACAGTGGGCACACGAATATAATGGGCTGCGTCGGCAACCCTATAGGTCGGTGTGTCGTTGAGATTCGTAAGCCACGGTGTTTCAGGCATTGCGGGTGAGCGATCCACTGAACTCCAGAATATCAATGTTGCTGGCGGTTGAGGGTGTGATGCTGAGAGACTTCCGCTAGACGATCGCACCCACTCCACACCGTTCTTCGAGGTATTGATACCAATCCGTTAGGCCGAGGCCGGTTTTGGCGGAGACGCTGAAGATAGTGGCGGTGGGGTTGATGGCGCGGATATTGGCGATCGCTTCCCCATGATCAAACCCCACCGCCTCGGCAATATCGAGCTTAGTCAACAGCACCACATCAGCGGATTTAAAGAGAGTGGGGTATTTCAGGGGTTTGTCTTCGCCTTCGGTGGTGGAAAGCAGGACAATGCGCAGGGTTTCGCCGAGGTCGTAGGCCGCCGGACAGACGAGATTGCCCACATTTTCCACGATCAGCAGTTGGATCGCGTCGAGGTCGAGGTGTTGAGCCGCCGTCAGTACCATATCGGCTTCGAGGTGGCAGAGGGTTCCGGTGGTGATTTGGACACTGGGAACGCCCGCAGCGCGGAAGCGTTGGGCATCATTGTCGGTTTCCAAATCTCCCACGACTACGCCGCAGCGCAGGCCGCCTTGGCTCGCGGTGGCTTGGAGGAGGGTGGTTTTGCCGGAACCGGGGGAGGAAATGACATTCAACACCAGCAGATTTTTGGCGAGGAAATAGCCGCGATTGCGTTCGGCGAGGCGATCGTTTTTGGCGAGGACAGATTCGGTGAGGTGGAGGGTACGGGTGGCGGGGGCGTGGGTGTGGTAATGGTTGTGGGCATCGTGGGCATGATCGTCGCTGGGGTGATGGTGATGATCGTGATCGGCGGTGAGAATCGTCACGCCGTTTTCGCTATGGCAGCCGCAGGTTCCGCACATGGTTAAGACCCCTCTAGTAATTTAAGGTTGCTCGTCTTTAGCCTAGAGGCGATCGCCCCCTCTCACCCAATTACTCACAATTTTTTTAGCCCACACCACCCCATACGGAAGATATTTTGAGGACAGCTTCACGGCTGACAGAGGTAATAGAGCCATTGCGCAGTGTGGGTGGCGAGGTCTTGGGGGGTGGACAGTTCGCGGCCTGTTTGCCAGGCGAAGACGCGGATGGTGTTAAACCAAGGGTGCAATTGTTGAAGCTGATGTTGGGGGCGGATGTAGTAGTGAGCAAGGCGAAAATTGTGGGATTCGTCGCGGACGATCGCAGTCTCCATGGTTTTGAGCCGCGCCGCTGTGATGCCTCGATTCTTCAGACGAAGGCAGAGCCACATCACCAGGTTAATGTAGGTAGTGAGGGGATTCCAGCTGACTTGTTGAACGGCATTAAAGGCGAGTTCGAGGCCTTGGAGATTGTGGCTTGAGAAGCAAAAATAGCCCCCTGGTCGTAAAACGCGATGAATTTCCTGGAGCATCTGGAGGCGATCGCTCTGTCCCACATAGTCCAACCCATTGAAGCTAAACAGCACAAAATCAAAACTGCGATCGCAAAACTGCCCCAAATCCCGCCCATCCATCCGCTCAAACCGATAGCTTGGGAACCGTTGCCGACACCCCTGAATCATCACCTCTGAATAATCAATCCCCACATAGTCCGCCACCACAGGCGCAAAATATTGCGTCGTGCGCCCACCCCCAACGCCAATATCCAACAGTCTCGCCCTCGCCAGATCCTCTCGTAACTCGTCTAAGATTGCCGATTCAGCCCCTTGGATCTGGTGAATCTGTTGATAATATCGAGCGATCGCCGGGTCGCAATAGGTTTCATAATTAGAATCAGCCATATTTTCCTGCTGACCAGAAATCCCTGGGTTGCCTGTATTATGGAACGTTAATCGCAGTCTGACCCTGTAAGCTCCTGTCTCAGGGCAAGGGACGAGATTGGGGCAGTCTGACCCATTTTAGGATGAAGAGTTATGCCCAAGGGCAAGAAAACGGCGAAGAGTTCAGACTCTCTAGAGCACTGGAAAGCTACGGATAAACTACTATTTGTTTCTCTACCTGCCGCGATCCACAACCGGCGATGGCCTCTCGCTCACAGCATGAGCAGCGTTCCCATCGCTATCGTCTTGAGCTCCAGGTTCGTACTTTTCGCTACCCCCCTGACTAAACTTTTGTCAGTCAATCAGACAGTCGCCTCAGACGATGTTTGCTGCTGAGGAACTGTGATTGTTAGGTTTACTTTCGGGTCATGCGGTTGACTCTCTAGGACAGGCTACCTTGGCCTTGGCGAAGTTAGTGGGTTTTGCCCCTTCTCCGAAGCAACCCTTGCCAGGGGTCAAAGTTCTGGCTAATGCGATTGAGCGTTTCTTTTTTTTCAGGCAAGGTGCTCAAGGCTACGTCCAAACCCCTACAGAATTAGGTTGGGAGAGGGGTTTGGGGTGAGGGTAATGCGTGAAAAAGCTCGTCTCCTAACGCCGCCAGGAAACCTTCGGGAGAATTTCTTGCTTATCTACCCGATCTTGATATTTCACCGCAAAATTCAACAGGGAATCCAACAGAGAATCCGAGAGGAAGTGAGGCTCTAAACCGAGATCTAAGAGCTTGGTATTTTTGGCGTTGAAATAATGTTCTTCGAGTTCGACGCGGGGGTTATCCACGCTTTGAATCTCTATTTTGAGACCGAGGGTGCTGCCGGCTTTTTGCACCATTGTTGCTAAATCGCTGATGCTAAAGAGTTCCGTGAATTGGTTGAAGACGCGGAAATCACCGGGGTCGGCGGGATTATTGATCGCAATTTCAATGCAGCGCACGGTGTCGCGAATATCGAGGAGGCCGCGGGTTTGGCCGCCTTTGCCGTAGACCGTGAGGGGATGCCCGATCGCGGCTTGAATACAAAATCGATTTAAGGCCGTACCAAACACACCGTCATAGTCCAAACGGTTCACCAGCAGTTCATCCATGCCGGTTTCTTCGGTTAACACACCGTAGACAATCCCTTGGTTAAGATCCGTGGCGCGGAGTCCCCAAATTTTACAAGCGAAGTGAATATTATGGCTGTCGTGAACCTTGGATAAGTGATAGAAACTCCCCGGTTGTTTGGGGTAGGGCAGGGTATCTTTGCGGCCGTTATGTTCGATTTCGATGTAGCCTTCTTCGATGTCAATATTGGGGGTTCCATATTCACCCATGGTGCCCAATTTCACGAGGTGACAATCGGGAAACTCATCGCGCATGGCAAAGAGAATATTGAGGGTTCCAACGACGTTATTGGTTTGGGTCATGACGGCATGTTCGCGGTCAATCATGGAGTAGGGGGCTGATCGCTGTTCGCCAAAGTGAACGATGGAGTCGGGCCCGAATTCTCGGAGCGATTTAATCAGAAAATCGTAGTTATTAATATCACCGATGTAGAGATCAATCTGTTTGCCTGTTAAATCTTTCCAGCGTTGCAGTCGTTGCTGAATCGGTGCAATGGGGGTGAGTGTATCAACACCCAGTTTGGCATCCCAATGACGGCGGATCAGGTTATCAAGAATGCCGACCTCATATCCTTTATTGGAGAGGTGGAGTGCTGTGGCCCAGCCGCAATACCCATCCCCACCGATGACTAAAACTTTCATATTGCCTTTTTTGTGATTGTCTTTACCGATACTCGCTAAATGTATCAGGTATTGGGGCATTGTTGGGGATCAAGTTTAGGGGGAGATTAAGGGCGAAATGGGGGGCGATCGCAGCCTGGCTCTGGCTCCATTCTGACGGATTGATCGGGGAATGACGGCGGCGGGAATGAGATTCGCTAAAATAGCGGCAGTGTTGGCTAACGAGGCTCCCTATGCGATCGCGATTGGTATTGATGGTTGGACTCCTCCTGCTGGTGTGGCCCTGCGGGATGGCCGGTGCGATGCCACCGCCGGAGGATACGCCGGAGGAAGTGTTACGCACGGAAATTATTTTGGAGGCGCGATCGCCTCAAACCGGGGAACGGCTCACGGCGGCGGACTATGCCCAAGTCGAAGCCGCCCAAGGAGAACGGGCCTACGATCCAGAACTTGATCCCCAAGTGCGTCACTTGATTTTCCTCCTGCAACTGCGCAGCATGTTAAGGCCGATTATCCCCTTCCTGCCATAGCCGATGCGTGAACTGTGGGGGTCGGTGATTATCTTTTTAATATGCCCCGTGCTAGGGGGCTTGCCCGTGGTGGATTGGCTCGTGCAGCGGGGAACGGGGAAACGGTTGCGGCAGTTGGGGACGGGGAATCTCTCGGTGTCGGCGGCGTTTTATCACGGCGGGCGCACAGTGGGAATTTTGGCGGTCTGTTCTGAGGCGGCGAAGGGGGGGATCGTGGTGCTGTTGGCGCGGTGGTTTTTTACGACGGAACCGGCGTGGGAGATTGTGGCCTTGATTGCCTTGGTGATGGGTCGCTATTGGATGGGCGGCGGGGCGGGGACGACGAATGTATTTTGGGGGATTGTCGCCCATGACCCGATCGGGGCGGTGGTGATTGCCTTTTTGGGGTTGATGAGTTTTACCCTGGTGCGGGAACGGCGGGCGGGGCGCTATGTGAGCCTGTTTTGGCTGGTGATGATTTTAGCCGTGCGGCAGTCGGGGCAAGATTATGCGATCGCCGTTGTGATCCTCGCGGCCCTAATGGCTTGGATTTACACTAAAATTCCGGATGATCTGGAGTTGGTTGAACCGACGGATCAAACGCAAGATACGCGCACCCTGTTTCGATTTTTTCGCGGAGATAATGCTGTGTTGACCCTACGCGATCGCTTAGAACCCCAGAAAGTCGGGGCCAAGGCGGCCACCCTGGCTACCCTGAAACGTTGGGGTTACGCTGTGCCCGAAGGTTGGGTCTTGCCGGCGGGGGATGATCCCCAGCCCTTAATTTTGTCCTTGAACCCATCCCCAGAGCAGCCGTTGATTGTGCGATCGTCGGCGATCGGCGAAGACTCCGCCTCCGCCTCCGCTGCCGGTCAATACGTCACCCTGCCCAACATCACCACCCCTCCCCAACTCGAAGCCGCTGTCCTCCATTGCCAAACCTCCTATAATTCGCGCCGTGCCGTCGAATACCGCCGCCACCACCACCAGCGCGACCAATCCCTTGCCGTCCTCGTTCAACAGCAAATCACCGGGCAATATTCCGGCGTTGCCTTCAGCCGTGACCCGGTGGATCAATACCGGGATGTGGTGGTGATTGAGGCTCTGCCGGGGGGCGCGGCGGCGGTGGTGTCGGGTCAAACCACCCCGGAACAATACAGCGTCCATTTTGCCGCTGATTCCGTCACGCCACCGGATCGCGAGCATCCTGACGGCGATCGCCCGGAACTGGATGATCCCGCCGCCTTGGCGATCGCTGGCGAGGGTTCCACCCCCTCCCACGTCTTACAACAGGTGGCCCGTCTCTGCCGTGACCTTGAAGCCCGCTATCATGGGTAGTGCGTCAAAATGATGTGGGTTTGGTAAAGTAGAGGAATCGTTACCACTGCACTAAAACTATGGAATGTCGGCTCTGCGGTCATCCCAAAACCCACAAACACGGCAAAATGCCCAATGGTCATCAACGCTACTTCTGCCCTCACTGCCAGCAAACCTTTGCCGAGAGTTTTGACACCCTCTACTACTATCGCCATGTTACTCCGGAGCAGATTGAGCAAGTACTTCAAGCCCACAGTGAAGGCACTAGCTTGCGAGGAGTCAGCCGCATCAGCGGATTAGCCTATAACACCGTGGTCAGTATTATTCGTGCCGCCAGTGCTAAAGCTTTGCTGGTTCATAACGACCAAGTGCAGGGCGTGGAAACGGAGGACGTGAGTGCTGATGAGATGTGGTCATTCGTGAAAAAAAAACAAACAATGCTTGCCCGAAGAAGTTGAAGTAGGCGATTGCTGGATTGCGATGAGTTTGGCAGATTCGAGCGGGTTAATCTTGACAGCACGAGTGGGGAAACACACCGATGAACTGATTGAAGAACTGGTGGTGAGCACGGAGGGAAAGACCCATTGCCAGCAATGGAATAGTGACAACTGGGGAGGATATGAGCGGGTACTGCCGCTGGAAATTGAGCACTACATTGGCAAAGACCAAACGCAACGGTTGGAGCGTACCAATGGAATTATCAGGCAGCAGACGGGTAGGTGGCATCGACGACAGAACAAGTTTGGCAAACTGTGGCAGCAGACAAAGGTGACGGTGCGTTTAGTGGTGAGTTATTTCAACTGGATCTGGCAGCACAGTCGCTACAAGAGCACGGCGGCACAACGAGCAGGATTGACTGACCATCGCTGGAGTTGGCAGGATATCCTCTCCTTCCCCACAATAATCTAATGCACTACCCTATCATGGCATTCCCCAGGATATGGAATGGACCTACGACGGTGAAACCCTCTGGATTTTACAAACGCGCCCGATTACCACCCTTGCCCCGATTTGGACGCGCAAAATTGCCGCTGAGGTGATTCCGGGGGCGATTCGGCCCCTGACTTGGTCGATTAACCAACCCCTCACCTGTGGCGTGTGGGGAAAATTATTTGAGATTGGCCTGGGCGATCGCGCCGCCGGGTTGGATTTTGATGCCACCGCCACCCTCCACTTCTCCCACGCCTATTTCAACGCCACCCTCCTCGGTGAAATCTTCCGGCGTATGGGTCTCCCCCCCGAAAGCCTCGAATTCCTGACGCGGGGCGCACCGATGACCAAACCCCCGATCCTCCGCACCCTCAAGAATTTACCGGGACTCTGGCGATTGGCGCAGCGGGAATGGCGACTGCCCCAAGACTTCGCCCGCGATCAGCAGAAATGGTTTATCCCCACCCTCCAGCAGGTGCAAACCCCCGCCACCCACCTATCCCCTGATGAACTGTTAGCGCGGGTGGATTTGATCCTGTCCACATTGCAGCGGGCCACCTACTACAATATTTTGGCTCCCTTGAGTGCGGCGATCCGTCAAGGGATCTTGCCGGTGAGTGAGGCGGAATTGGATACCCAAGCGATGCCGGAGGTGGCTTCGGTGCGGGCCTTGATGCAGTTAGCCGAAAAAAGTCGAAATTTACTGCCTATGGGCCAGTTGAATTTTGATAGTTGTCCGTCGTTGTTTGCCTATTTGGCGGATATGCCCGACGGTCAGCCGATTTTAGACCAGTTCAATCTGTGGCTCAAGCAGTATGGCTATCTGAGTGAGGTGGCGACGGATATTGCAGTGCCGCGTTGGTCGGAACAGCCGCGACCGATGCGCGAACTGTTTACCCGCTGTGTGTTTGATGATGTGCAGCGATCGCGCCTCTCCCAAACCCCAGACCCGCCTGAATCCCGTTCCGCCTTTGCCAAACTGGTGCAACACCGCCTCAACCTCAAAGGGAACGTGGCGGAACTCTATAACCGGCTGCTGGCACAGTTACGATGGACGTTGCTCGCCCTCGAAAAGCAGTGGCTCCAGGCGGGCCTGCTTCCGGAAGCTGGGGATCTGTTTTTTCTCACCCTGGCGGAAATTGCCGAGCAAGTGGAACGGGATGCCGGCCGCCTCGACCCGGTGCTGGGCGATCGCCTCGCCTTCCGAAAACAGGCCTATACCCACCATCAAGCCCTGTCCCATGTGCCCCCGGTGGTCTACGGCCAACCCAGCGCCGATCGCCCGCCGCCGCCCCCCTCTCGCCCGGTGGGGCAAACCCTGAAGGGCATCGGGGTTAGCCCTGGGGTGATTGAAGGTCGCGTCCAGGTGGTGCGATCGCTCCAAGACTCAGGCACCCTCGCGCCGGATACCGTTCTGATCGTGCCCTATACCGATGCGGGGTGGTCGCCCCTGCTGGCTAGCGCCGTGGGGATTGTGTCGGAAGTGGGGGGCCGTCTGTCCCACGGGGCAATCTTGGCGCGAGAATATCAGATTCCGGCCGTGTTTGATGTGGCGGGGGTCATGCAGCTTCACGATGGCCAATGGGTGCGGGTGGACGGGCAGCAGGGCACGATTGAACTGATTGACGAAGCGGAGTAGCTGCCGCCCCAGGTTGGGGGATTATCCCATGGGGGTCAGGATGGAGGCGAGAACGGCGGTGATCGCACCGCCCCCGATGATCACCGCCCCGATCAGGTGATAAAACCGTTCTGGGGATTGAACCCCCATCCCCGGCAATCGGGAACAGAGCCAACCCCCCAATAAACCCCCCAGATGGGCCCAGTTATCCACTTGCACCGAAAACAGACCAAACCCAAAATTGAGCAGGGCATAGGTCCAGGCCATCCGTTGCAAATGGGGCGAAGGCACGGAAAGGAGCGCACCGAGGAGACCGAAAATTGCTCCCGACGCGCCCACCGTATAGTTAGCCCCGTGGAGAGCGGGGGGCAAAACGGCAAAATCCGCCGCTGCGATCGCACTGGTGAGCACACTGCCTGCGATCGCACTGCCCCCATAGATCCACAACAACCGCCCCGCTCCGTAAAACTGCGCCACCGCTGGCCCCAACAACCGCAGCCACATCAGATTCAACAGCAAATGCAGCGCCCCCCCATGGAGCCACGCCGCACTTAACACCGTCCACCACCGCCCCAACTCAAACAGCGGCACTGCCCCCGTTGACCCCAACGCCAACAGACTCCGACTGCTCGGCGACAACCACCGCATCGGCCCCCCGTGGCGAATCCCCGGCAGATCGATCGCCAAACTCACCCCATACACCACCACACAACTCCAGATCAGCACCGTTGTCATGCCCCAATCCACCCCCCGTTCTTGCAACAGGCCGCTATAGCCCCACAGCAGCGGCTGAGACACCCGACAATGGGGGCATTGCGTCGTTTCTTGGGGCACAAATTGATGGCAGGCAAAGCATGCGCCCCCCTTCGTCTGAGGCTGGGGCAACCGCGCCAAGAGAGCCCGCACAGCAGTTTTCAGCATTAATAATTTCTCCAAGGATTCGGCCCGGACTTGCTCGCGTTCCGTCGCCAGTGGGGTTTGTTAAAATGGCAGAGCAAACGGGATTTTCCTGCGTTTGCTTCTAGCCAAGGTTAATGGTGTTCCAGAATCGGGATTCACCCGGTTGTTTTGCCCCGTGCCGTCGATCGCGATGTCTCCTGTCGCCCGTGGCAACGTGGGGGCATGGCCAACCCATTTGTTCAATGTGATTGATTGCGACCTTTGCACCATTCTCCCTTGAAAGTTTCGATCCTGTCCCATGATCTGTCCGGCAGTGGTGCGGCCCGCTGGGCGGCGAGTCGGCCTTTTTTACTCTACCAAGCCCTCCAACAGTTGGGCTACGAGGTGGAGATTCTCGGCTTTAACTTTGGCGATCGCCCCCCCAACCCCGCCGTGCGCGATCGCTTTCCCCTCACCCTGATCCCCGGCCAACCCCTACCGCAGTTTTGGCAGTCCGCCCACCGCCTCCGCCGGGCGATCAGCGGTGATATTGTCTACGCCCTCCGCCCCTACCTCACCACCCTCGGCCTCGCCCTCTGGCATCGCTGGCGCACCCGTACCCCCGTCGTTTTGGATGTGGATGATTGGGTGCTGGGCTGGTGTGGTGGTGATGACCTGCGCTATCCCACCAGCCTGAAACAGGTGGCGCGGGACATCCTCAAACCCAACGGAGCCTTGCGCCATCTGGATCATCCCCTCTATCTGCGTTGGGCGGAAAAACTCGTGCCCCGCGCCGATGCCGTCACGATCCACAGTCAATTTTTACAGGATCGCTTTGGTGGGGCCTATGTGCCCAATGGTAAGGATGTAGACCTGTTCGATCCGGCCCGGTGCGATCGCACGGCCAGCCGCGATCGCTACGGCCTCAGTGATTACCGTGTCCTGATGTTTCCCGGTGCGCCCCGCCCCTACAAAGGCATTGAAGATGTTCTCTTGGCACTGGATCAACTGGATCAACCGGATCTACGCCTCGTCATCGTCGGCGGCAGCCCCTACGACGACTACGATCGCCACCTCCATCACCGCTGGGCCCGCTGGCTCATTCAACTCCCGATCCAACCCGCCCACATCATGCCCGACCTCGTCGCCGCAGCGGATATCATCGTCGTCCCCCAACGGGACACCCCGATCACCCGCGCCCAATTTCCCCTCAAACTCACCGACGGCATGGCCATGGCAAAACCGATCATCGCTAGCCGCGTCGGGGATATCCCCACCCTCCTCGGTGATACCGGCTTTTTAGTCGAACCGGAATCCCCAGCCGCGATCGCCGCCCAGATTCAATGGATTTTCACCCATTACGATCGCGCCCTTACCCTCGGACAGCAGGCCCGCAACCGATGTATTGCACAATATAGTTTTGCGGCAATGGCCGCTAGACTAGCAGAGGTATTAACCCCCTTGACCCCGAACAGATAACCAACCCTCAGCACCCAGCCGACCGCCCCCCGCCCAACCAACCCATACACATCCCATTAGCCATCGGAGTTCAGCACTGTTCTGGGTCACTCCGCCTCCCTGTGGAAGGAATCAATGTCTACCAATAAACTACTCCTTAAGTTTGCCCTCCGTTACCCGTTTTTAATTATCGCGACTGTTGTTTTAGGGTTTTCTGGCGCGTTATTTAATGGCATTAGTACCGCCTTGATTGTCCCCCTCCTGCTGGGGTTTTTGGGTCAGGATACCGGGCTATTAACGAAGGGGCCCGCTGCCCTCCAAGCCGTGATGCGGTTCTTTGAACGGTTTCCGGGGGATACGAAGTTTTTTGCCATGATTGGGGCGGTCATTTTAGCGATCGTCCTCAAAAATACCGCCATGTATTTTACGGCGATTGTCTCTAACTATTTATCGCGATCGCTCGTTAATGGCATGCGTCTTGAAGGGGTCAAACTTCTCCTGCGGTTTGACTTGGACTATTTCTCAAAACAAAAAATTGGCAACATTATCAACACGGTTAATAATGAGGTGGGACGAACCGCCAACGCGGTGAAATTGGGGATTTCCATGTTCACCACCTTAACCACGGTGTCGGTGTTTATCGGCATTTTAATCATGCTGTCCTGGAAGCTTACCCTTGCGGCGGCGGTGTTGCTGGTGCTGATGTTTGCCCTCAATCAATGGTTTATTCGACGGGCTAAGCAGTATGGCCGCATTCTGTCGTTAAAATCCCAGGAATATTCCAATAAATTACTCGAAATTCTCACGGGAATTCGACTGATTAAAACCGTCAGCAATGAGCAATTTGAATATCAGAAGTTAGAGCAATGTATTCGGGAACGAGAGCAGGCAGAATTTGCCTCCCAAAGTAATTACGCCGTGATCGCCCCGATTAATGAAATTTCAGGCATTTTCACGATCCTCGGTATTGTCGTGATCGGGCGCTATATCTTCATCGATCAACTGCAATCTCTTTCGACGATTCTATTAATTTATTTGGTGACGCTGTTTCGCCTTCTTCCCTTTGTGGGACGGCTGAATGAGGAGCGGAGTAAGTTTGCCAATGTGTCCCCCAGTGCGGAAATTACAGCCCATTTCCTCCGTGAAGATGATAAGCCGATCATGCAGTGGGGCGATCGCGCCTATACACCCCTTCAGGAGGGGATTCACTTTGAAGGGGTGAGTTTCCACTATCCCGGCTATGCGGAAAATACCCTGAAAACCGTTGATCTTTGGATTCCCCAGGGGAAAACCACCGCCCTGGTGGGGTCATCGGGGGCAGGAAAATCAACGTTGGTGGATCTTGTGCCCCGCTTTTATGATCCGGTGCAGGGACGGATTACCCTGGATGGCGTGGATTTGCGGGATTTGGAATTGCGATCGGTGCGTCAGGCGATGGGGGTGGTGAGTCAGGATACCTTCTTGTTTAATAATTCGATTCGCTACAACATTGCCTATGGGCTGGAGGAGGTGAGTGATGCGGAGATTGAAACGGCGGCCCGCCGCGCCAATGCCTACGACTTTATCCAAAATCTGCCCCAGGGCTTTGAGACGGAAATTGGCGATCGCGGTGTGATGCTCTCCGGGGGGCAGCGGCAACGCCTGGCCATTGCCCGCGCTCTGCTGCGTGACCCGGATATTTTGATTTTGGACGAGGCCACCAGTGCCCTCGATACGGTGTCGGAACGACTGGTGCAGGATGCGATCGATGAACTCTGCCGCGATCGCACCACCCTTGTCATTGCCCACCGCCTTTCCACCATCCGCCAAGCCCATCAAATCGTCGTCCTCGATCAAGGAGCCGTGATGGAAGTGGGAACCCACGCCGAACTCCTCCAACGGGATGGCCATTACGCCAAACTCCACGATTTACAATTCGGCAAAAAACAGAAAAAATTTGCCCTGCCCACCAATGCGGCGTTGATTCGCGCCTCGATTCGGGCCTCGTTGGAACTGCGCACCTGTTTGTCCTACGAAGTCCGTGCCCGTCTCAATGCGATGCTTGGCTCTCTCCAATTAGTCACTGATGATTTAGTCGATACCCCAGAAGAACGTCAAGAATTGATTCAAGAATCCTACGAATCTGCCCTAGGACTCTTGAACACCCTTTCCTTTTTTGAAGATCACGGTGCTCGTTTGGACTGGAATGGGATCAATGTGGCCAAAGCCTCAGAACTCCCCAACTCCTCAGGGTGAGGGCAGATTCGGGTAAATTCAAACCAGGTTATAGCTGATCTCAAATTAGGCCCAAAGAGTGGCTTAAGAGGCTGTTTGAAAAGTTAAACTCAGATCCAAATCATGAGCCTCACTCCATGAAAACAAGGTGCTTAAGCCCATTGCCTCTCTATTCAAAACACTTTTTAAACAACCTCTAACCCGTGGGTAAAAATACACCCAGAATGAGCAAAAGACCGCTCCAAAAATGCAGTTTGATGGCGATAAATTTACAGTTTTGGACGCGCTCCGGTTGGTCATGATTCGCCCGCACATGGCGCACTAGCCCCACACCAATCGGCAAACTCAGCAGAGTGAAGAGGGTGGCGAGGGGCAACAGTCCCAGCCCAACGCCGATGGGGAGACTGAGGCCAAACAGGACGACGCTGAAGGTGAGGAGATCAGCCCCCCGTGCAGTGCCGAGGCGGACAATGGGCGATCGCTTCCCGGCGGCGAGATCGTCGGTTTCTTGGTGAAAGTGGGAACAGAATAAAATCAGGGTGGTGGTGAGGCCGATCAGGGTGGCGAAGGCCCAAAAGCGGGGCGTGAGTGTGCCGGATTGGGAATAGATGGCGGCGGCGATCGCCATCGGGCCGAAGGTTACAAAGCAAATCGGTTCACCGAGTCCCAAATATCCCAGGCGAAAGGGTGGCCCTTGATAGGTATAGCCCAGAAAACACGCCGCGATAATTAATCCTAAAATGCGCCAATCTTGCACCCAATAGGTGATCGCCACAATACTCAAAATCCCCACTCCTAAACAGCCCAGACTGAGCCAAAAAATCAGTGATTTATTTTGGGTGAGGTTGACAATGGAATGGGCTTTATTGCGATCAATGCCGGTATCGGCATCAAAGACATCATTGCTTAAGTTAATCCAGGCTAAAATTGCGATCGCCCCCGTCAAAAAACCGCTCAAAATTCCCCCGTTGATCTGCCCAGTTTCACCATAGGCGATCGCGGTTCCCATCAGAATCGGCATCACCGCAACACTGTACATTGGTAGCTTGATCGCAGCTTTCCACAGTTGTTTTTGGGAGGGAGGGGAGGGTAATGAAGGCGAAATCGGTTGAGGGCTGGTCATAGAATTCAGTGTCAAATGTCACAAAGCACGGGCAAACAAAGAGGGGAATTGCTGTCAATTCAAAATCAACAAAGACAGCCCACAAAACCCACAAAATAGGCATTCAATGAGTGGGGGATTAAAGACGAATGAATCCACAATTTTGGCATTCATGATCCTACGTGAGTAGGGGATTGATGCCGAGTTTTTAAGAGTTCCGCTACCATAGGAGCATTGTCATCTAGACGGCTTCCCCTTCTTAGACATACCATTGAGTCCTACTCAAAATTAAAAATTTATAAGAAATTTTACGTTGTTCCATGCCCGTTCTTCCCTATCGTTTTTCCCCGGCATACGATGCGCGAGAACTCCAGTCCCTTTTTTCCTCGGTGTCAGTCCGGGCGCGGCAACGGGGTGTAGCTCAACTGCTGAGTCTGTCGTACCCTCTAGACCCAGCGGTTGATCCGCTGCTGCTGTTGCAGTGCAATCCGTTTCTGAATCAGCCGTCGGCCTATTGGGAGCATCCGAGTCATCAGGTGGCGATCGCGGCCATTGGCCAAGTGGACGGGGCCTGTTTTACGGGGGAGGAGCGTTTTCTCCGGGCGCGGCATTGGCTCACGACCCAGCACCATCACCTCACCGAAGCGGGCGATCGCGATCGCCCCTTCGCCGGCCTGCACGCCTTTAGTGCCTTCACTTTCACTGCCCACGCCGCCCCCCCCGGCTACGCCCCCGCCATGCTGATCATCCCTCAACTCCAAGTTGCCCGCCACGGCCAGCACGGCACTTGGAGTTTTAACTATCGCATTGAACCCAGCACCACCCTCGCCACCTTCCTCGCCCAATGGCAGCGCAGCGAAGCCCTGGTGCAACGCCTCAGCACCATTAGCCTAGCGGCAAAACCCGCATCGCCGGCCCCGCCGAGTTTTGACCCGGCCCATCAGTTCGCCCCTTTCACCACAGCGGTGCAGGCGGCGTTGCGGGCGATTGAGCGGGGGCAGTTGTCGAAAATTGTCATCGCCCATGCGGTGGATCTGCTCAGTCGGCAACGGTTTTCGGTGGTGTCAGCCCTCGATACCCTGCGTCGCCATCATTCCGACTGCTACACCTTTGCGATCGGGAATGCCCAGGGCCATGCGTTCATTGGGGCGAGTCCGGAGCGGCTGATTCGGGTGCGCGATCGCTGTCTCCACACCGATGCGCTGGCGGGATCTGCCCCCCGTGGTGATGATCCCCACACCGATCGGGAATTGGCGCAGCAGTTGCTCACGTCGGATAAGGAACGCCGGGAACATGATGCGGTGGGGGACTATATCGTGGCGCAACTGCGAGCATTGGGGCTTGATCCGGTGCGATCGCCCCGTCAACTGCTCCAACTGCGCAATATTCAACACCTCTGGACTCCGATCACCGCCCCGATTCCCCCAACGCTGCACCCCCTCGACATTGTGGCGCAACTCCATCCTACGCCCGCAGTGGCGGGGGTTCCGATGGCGGTGGCCTGCGATCGCCTCCAAGAGTACGAAACCTTTGATCGCGGTCTCTACGCTGCGCCCATTGGTTGGCTCGATGCGGCGGGAAATAGTGAATTTATCGTCGGAATTCGGTCGGCGTTAATTTGCGATCGCCAAGCCCGTCTCTACGGCGGCGCGGGCATCGTCGCCGGTTCCGACCCCGATCGCGAACTGCGCGAAATCCAACTCAAACTCCAAACCATGCTCAAAACCCTGCAATAGTTAGCCCCTGAGCCAAAATGAGATGCGATCGCCCGTGAGCAGTGGAAGGAGGGTGGTGGAATGACCCTCGGCAACCCTCGATCCCAACGGAGAAACCTTGACGTACTCCCCCGCATAAATGACGGGGGATTCTGGGTTCAGACAGCAATTGCAGGCGTAGCCCGTCTTACTATTGCCTAGCCCAATGGACAACGCCCTGCCCATAGGGTGCTCACCCCGGAATTTTACTTCGCGCTAGCGAACGCTTTTATTGTATAACCACCGAATCAATTCGGTTATTCGCTTATATCCCCCGAATAAAATTCAGGGGGCTTTACGCATCACGCTCGTAACTTATAAACCGGCGGGAATGGCGGCGATTAACTGGCGGGTGTAGTCGGTTTTGGGGTTGGAATAGATGGCTTCGGCGCGGTCGATTTCTTCGATTTTGCCCTTGTTCATTACCATGATGCGATCGCTCATGAACTTGACCACGCTTAAATCGTGGGAAATGAAAATATAGGTGAGGCCAAAGTCTTTTTGTAAATCCTTGAGCAGGTTCAACACTTGGGCTTGTACCGAAACATCCAGGGCGGATACCGATTCATCACAGATGATAAACCGGGGATTGAGGGCCAAGGCCCGCGCAATACAAACCCGCTGCCGTTGACCGCCGGAAAAGGCGTGGGGAAAACGGTTCATCATCGTGGCATCGAGGCCCACCCGTTCGAGAAGATCCACGGCGCGATCGCGCTGTTCGGCTTTGGGTTGATTCGGATTGTGAACCCGCAACGGTTCCATAATGGCATTCCCCACGGTCATTCGAGGATTGAGAGAATTGTAGGGATTTTGGAAGACAATCTGCATTTTGCGGCGCAGTTTTTGCAGTTGGCGGGGGGTGTATTGGGTGATGTTTTCCCCTTCAAAATAGATCTCGCCAGCCAGTTCTGGCATCAGGCGCAGCAGGGTATAGGCGAGAGTGGATTTACCACAACCGGATTCCCCCACGAGGCCCAGGGTTTCACCGGGATACACCTCAAATGACACATCATTCACCGCCAGAAAATGCCGCTTTTCGAGGCCCAAACTATTTTTAATCGGAAAACCCACCCGCAGATTTTTCACCTGTAAAAGGGGTTTTTCCAGCGTGCGATCAGCCGGGGGGGTGGGGGTGGCTGGGGGTTCCGGCGTGGCAGCTTGACCGTTGCCTGCGAGGAAGTCGGCAACAGTGGGGAGATAGGTTTGGATCACGTCGAGGCGGGGGCGACAGGCGAGAAGACCCTGAGTGTAGGGGTGTTGGGGGGTTTGGAAGATGGCCCCGACGCGATCGCGCTCGACAATTTTGCCCTGATACATCACCGCCACTTGATCCGCCACTTCCGCGATCACGCCGAGATCGTGGGTGATGAAGACGAGGGACATTTGGCGCGATCGGCAAAGATCGGCGAGGAGTTTCAAAATGCTGGCTTGGACGGTGACATCCAGGGCGGTGGTGGGTTCGTCGGCGATTAGCAGGGTGGGGTTACAGGCGATCGCCATCGCAATCATCACCCGCTGCTGTTGGCCGCCCGATAATTCGTGGGGGTAGCGATCGAGCATGGCGCGTTTTTGCTGGTTGACCCATTGGGAACAGGCGCGATCGCCCGCCTCGGTTCCTAACTGTTCGGCGGCTTGGGTCATTAGGTCATCATCAGCCGCGACTAAGCGCACTTCTTGCAGGGACGCGATCGCCCGCCGTCGCGCCTCCGCATCACCCACCCCCTGATGCAGCCGAATCGCCTCGGTAATTTGAAACCCAATCGTATAGACCGGATTGAGGGAACTCATCGGATCTTGAAAGATCATCGCCACGGCTCCCCCCCGATAGCGGCGGCGTTCCTCTTCGGGCAAACGGAGTAAATTCACCGGCTCCCCGTCCGCCTCACAAAACCACACGTCCCCCTGAGACACGCGCCCCGGCCGCGGCACCAGCCCCAAAATCGCGAGGGAGGTGACCGATTTCCCCGATCCCGATTCCCCCACAATCCCCAAGGTCTGACCCCGCGCCAAGGTGAAGCTAATGTCATCCACAGCCGGCCGGATCGTTCCGTCGGTCACAAATTGAACGCAGAGATGGCGAACGTCAAGCACAGGGTGATTCATGGGCGGGTGGGCGGTGAAATTTGACCGATTTTAACAAATTTCCCGTTCGGGATAGAGCAATGCAATGGCACATTGGCGTTCTCTGTAAATCGCGCCCCATGCTCACCCTGAACGAACGCGAACAACTCCACCCCAAATAATCTACTACTGCGATCGTCACCGACCACCCCATCGCCCAATATTTCAGCGCCTAACCGTTGAAGTTGGGCTGTGTTGCTGAAGTATCCTACAAACCTAACCATCCTCGCAAGGATTGCCCAAGTTGATCAGCATCGACCTTAGCCAACTGACCAATTACTTTGATCACCAAACTTTCATGCACTGTATACATGCCTCTTTTGGTTGCGGTTGCTACGTTCAATCCGGCTGCTGCCCACTCAGACAACACAAACTCCCCTACCATTAAGGAACCTGTTTTGCTGGTCAGAGGCGTAATGAGAATATCTTGAGATGGATGTGACGTACTCACAACAACAGCAGGTCTTACCTTTGAAGTCGATAGATCTGAGAATGGGTAGCGCACTAGAATAACGTCATGCTTAGAGTAGCTGGGCATACACATCATCCTCAGCATTATCCCAGACTGCATCAAGTGAGGGTTGGCTTGCGCTCAACCAAAACTCAGCTTCGTCATCGGGTAAAACTGTCACTAACACTCTTACCCCTTCCGGTAATTCTGCTGACTCCAATAGCTCAATTTTTCCTTGCCGAACCGTAGCCCAAAGCGTTTTTAGCATATCTGTTGCATGAAACCCTGTCTTGATTTTATGCCCTAATTCCTGTTTATGCGTTCGGCTTTGTCGTCTCGCAGAGAATCGCCTCACTAACACCCTCAAAGCAATGCTACACAGAACCTTAAGGCAGATCAACCTTTGACACTCACAGATACCTTTGATGTACTGTCTCCACCAGGATATCAAGCAGCCCAACGACCAAGCTCACCGGCGGCAATGGAGCGTAGCGGAATTGCCGTCCGGTGCAGCGCATTGTTAGGCATTTTTCATTCCCATATTTTATCTTTCAGGCTTAAATAGCCTCGATTGTTAATAAATTCCAGTATGCTATCATTATTGGACGCTGGAAATTCAACCACAATTTCGTCAGTAATATGTTTGAGTACCTTCTTGCCAATTACTTTGGCAAACTTCCCACGCATAGCTTTTTCATACCATGCAATCAAATCAGTTTCTGTTATTATGCTCTGTATTTTTGACTTCCAGCCTATTTGGTTTAGAATTGACACTATCAAATTCCGTTCCGCCTCTTTACAAACAATAACTATGCGATCAGAAGAGACCGAGGACACAATATTTTCAGCTAGTTCTTCAGTCAAAGACAAATGCTTTATTTGAATAGCAAGACCAAAATTAGCCCACATATCTAACCCTCTATCAGACGCATTTGTAACTCCAACTCGATTGATGCGTGCCTTCATTTTTAGTATTGGTTCTTTCTCAGACAGAAGCATGACTTTCTTAGCAAAATCCTCAAACTCTGCTAAAATATCGACTTTTGATTTATTGATGCTGACCTCAACACAAACGTCAAGAACTTCCACCAACGCTGAGAATAAAGAATAAACAACAATTTCGTATATCTTATCAATGCTTCTCCTAAGGCCCGGTTCGTGCCAAAATAAACCAAGAAACTCTGCGACATCAAAATTACTAATGTTGTGATTTACGCAATAATCGACACCAGTTGACATTTGCGAATATCGCTGAGCGAATTTTCTGTAAATGTAGGCCTCAACAATACCATTTTTTCTTTTATTTTCCTCACCAAGTAAGAACAAAACATTAGGCGGTGTGGCGTTGTCATTAAAAACATCATCTTGATAACGTGCAGATGATGTACTGGTTCTACCTAAAAAATCTAAACAAACAATATCGCGCCATTTTCGTGATTGTGTTCTGTATGTTGAAAGGTCTTTTAAATCGATGTCTTTTTTTGTTCTATCTCGATAAAGTATTTCAGCAATTTGAATTGGCTTGTACAGGTGGACTCTTGCTTTATCAATTACCTTGTCTAAATATTTCTTTGCTTCTTCAATATTCATTTGGAACCTCCACCTCTTCAAGCATATCAAATAGAGTTGCTTGTATAGCAGGCACTCTAGCGGGTTGCCTTTCATTTAATGCTTTGATTATTTCATAAGCGATAGATTTTATCACGGAGACAGTAACAGAATTTCCGGCAACCTTCCTTACTTGTGAATACGGAATGTTTATTACAAAATCATCAGGAAATCCTTGTAGTCTGAGCATTTCCCTTCCTGTTAGCCTTCTTACTCCATTAACGACAAGATAGTTATAGCTTCCGCCTGCTCTTAAGGCACATGAATATGGTAGTGCGGAAATGTTGCCGCCAATATTTTCATGCCATATGGACGGATACGGAGGGGTTCCTTTTACTGCTTGGAATCTTTTTTGTTTTAAATTTTCAGAAATAAAGTAATTTGCTGGGACATCCTCATCTTTTTCGAGAAATTCTGAAAGGGGTTTATAAAACCCAAGTGGTTTAGGAAATTCAAATTGAATTTTGTCTTTAAAGCCCACAATGTAAATACGTTCCCTTTTTTGAGGGATGCCATAGTCAAGTGAATTTAAAACCTTATGATAAACAGTATATCCTAATCCGTTAAGCTTATCTAAAATTACTTTAAATGTTCTGCCAGAATCGTGTGTTGTTAACCTCTTCACATTTTCAAGTAAAAATACTGTCGGATTTTTTGCTTTCAAAATCGACTCGATATTAAAGAACAATGTTCCTCTTGTATCAGAAAAACCCAGTCCTTTACCCGCTATGCTAAATGGCTGGCAAGGGAACCCAGCAAGTAGAATATCATGGTCAGGAATGTCTTCAGGCTTTATCAAATTAATGTCACCGAATAATTTTTCATTGAAATTTACTTCGTACATAGCCTGCGCATGTTTATCCCATTCAGAAGAAAATACATTTTCACAACCATAATATTGAAATCCTAATCGAATTCCCCCAATGCCAGCAAAAAGGTCTATCGTTTTAAATATATTCGTCACCATTTTTTCCTTTGGTCTATTCTGCCTAACTATGAATTATATGGATTTTTTCCATATAATCACCCGATATAGGGGTTTTATTAAGATTTTATCCGTATAACATCCCCATAGAGGGCGTTATACAGAAATTTTCCGTATAATTCCCGTCTCAGCGTTTTATACGGATTTTTTCTATGACTGCCCCCAACCACCAAAGAAGCGGCTAGACAGGGTGTGAGAGGCGATCCGCCGCAAACATCCGATCGCACCAACAGACAGCGATCGCAGATAGACGGGAAATTGAAGGAGCGCGATCGCATCAACTCCACCCCGAACAATTCACCACTGCGATCAGTACCTACCACCCCATCGCTAAATATTTCAGCGTCTGTTCATGATTGTTACAGCAACAACGGCTCGATTTTAGCTTGCACTTCCTCAATTACACTTTCCGGTGCAACCTCGACAAATTGAATACGACGAGCTTTCCAGTCTAAACATTTGATTTGATCTGCAAGAATAACCCCTTGGATGCGCAAGACAGATGGCAAAAGAACCTCAAAAGGGTATCCTTTTTGTTGTTTTGTAATAGGCATCAACAAAGCCAGAGAGCTTTTCTCATTATAACCGAGAGGCGATATAACAAAGGCTGGTCTATGTCCCCTCTGCTCATGCCCCTTGGTTGGATCAAAGTCCAGATAAACGATGTCTCCCCGGCTCGGAATATGTATTTCTTGTGCTACCAAACTTCATTCCCCACCGCTATGCCGCTATCAATTTCAGTATGGAGATTCTCCGGTGTGATTCCATTGATAAGCTCATCCAGCGAATACCGCTTGCGGTTTCTAGGCTTCATGACTAGCGTTCCATCTACTACACCAAGATCTATTTCAACACCTTCGGTTAAGTGGATCTCCTTGGCCAAATTCTGCGGGATACGAACAGCAAGACTGTTCCCCCACTTTGCAACAGTCGCAACCATAGTTTGAATCTCCATCTAGCGCAACGAACTTGCAGACTCTGCCCGTTTTTAAACAAACATATATACAGAGTATCTACAATATAGCAATGGATCAATTTGTTGGACAAGCATCCTACACAAAGTCATTGGCGACAGTGGGATCAGCTACGTTAGCGGTGTTGTTTCAGCAGGGTCATTATGAACTGCGATCGCAACTTTGCCGCAGATTTGCCGCGCTTCTAATGCCCGGATCGCTGCTGGAGTCTCAGCGAGGGGATAGGTGCGATCGACCCAGGGCACAACTTGACCCGCTTCGACCAGATCCGTCAAACGCTGCAAATCTTCAGGATTCGGCTCGGATACCAGACCTTTGATCGGGTGGCCTGTCCATTTTGCGATCGCTGATCCCAAGAGCATCACCTGAAAAAATCGCGCCGTGGAACCGCCCACGAGGACATAGGTTCCGGAGGGGGTGAGGGCGGGGAGCCAGTCGAATACCGATCGATAGGCGGCGGTGTCGAGGATGAGATCGTAGGGGCCATCTGCGATCGCGGCTTCACCGCTGGCGAAAATGCGATCGTAGCCGTGCGATCGTACCTGTTCCACCTTCGCCGCATTACAAACCCCCGCCACCTCCGCCCCCAACGCTGCCGCGATCTGGAGCGCGAACGACCCCACGCCCCCCGCCGCCCCGTTAATCAGGACCCGTTGCCCCGGTTGCACCTGTCCCACGGTCTGCAACCCTTGCAACGCCGCCAGCGCCGACACCGGAACCGTCGCCGCCGCCTCAAAACCCAGATTCACAGGTTTCAACGCCAACGATGCCGCCGGTACGCAAACATACTCCGCAAACCCGCCAAACCCAGATTCCGACAAGTCCCCATAGACCGCATCCCCTGGCTGAAACTCCGTCACCGCCGTGCCCACGGCTGCCACCCGCCCCGTCATGTTGGAGCCGAGAATCTGGATTTTGGGCGTGAACAAACCACCATAGATCAACCGCACGAGCCAGGGTGTACCGCGCATCAAATGCCAATCCCCGGCATGGACAGAGGTGGCATAGACCCGCACGAGGACTTGATCCGCTGCGGGGCTGGGCTTGGGGACGGTTTGCAACGAGAGGACATCGGGACCACCGTAGCGCGTTTGGGCGATCGCTCGCATCGTCACGGGTTGCTCGGTACGGGATTGAGACGGTGTGAACGCTGGAGCCATAGGAACCTCAAAAATCTAGGGATGGGTAATGGGGACGATGAATCGTGACCCCCTTACGCTTACAGTGTAAGTTTAACTTACGACGTAAGTTTGTCAAGATACAGCTTAGGCAACCCACCTACATCCAATGTCCAACCCTCCATCCTCCCCAACCCAACCCCTCAGCCGCGATCGCATTCTCCACACCGCCCTCCACCTCGTAGACAATGGCGGCATCGCTGCCCTTTCGATGCGTAAACTTGCCGAAGCCCTGGGGGTCAAAGCCATGTCCCTCTATAACCACGTCGCCAACAAAGACGACATCCTCGATGGCATCATCGATCGCGTCATCGGCGAAATTGACCTGCCCCCCCGCGATACCGACTGGCAAACCGCGATGCGCCACCGGGCTTGCTCCGCCCATCGGGTTTTGATGCGCCATCCCTGGGCCGCGTCGGAAATTATGGCGCGGGTGAATGTGGGGCCGGCGATGTTGCGTTACATTGATGCCACGTTGGGCTGCTTGCGGGCGGCGGGGTTTTCCTTTGAATTGGCTGATCAGGCGTGGAATGCGATCGATAGCCACATCTACGGCTTCACCCTCCAGGCGTTAAATTTTCCCTTCGAGGCCGCCGACTACGCCACCGCCGCCGAGCAATATCTCGCGATGATTCCCCCGGAACAATACCCCCACATGAACGCCCTCACCCACCAGGTGATCGCGGGACAGTACGACGGCATTCACTCGTTTGAATTCGGCTTAGATTTAATTTTGCAGGGGTTAGAAACACTGCGCCAAACGGCTCCGTAGGGTGTCGTTCACGAAGCGTAACGCACCGTTGGCTGTGATGCGTGCGGCTCAACGCGATCGCACAATTGTGATCGGGCCGCCACAACGAGATCAAGCGCTGCGGTTCAGTCCCCTACGCCATTAAACGGGCCGTGCCAGAAATGCGGATCGAACTGCCGGGAATGGGGGAAATTTCCGCCCTGAGGAGCGATCGCATCCCCATATCTTCCCCCTGCACCACATCGATCGCGCCCTGATGGGGCCAGCCTAGATCACGAAGATACCCCCCCAATGCTGCCGTAGCCGCCCCTGTGGCCGGGTCTTCATATACGCCCCCGGAGGCGAACGGGTTGCGGGTGTGAAAGCGTTGGGGGGTTTCGGCATAGGCTAACAGAATGGTGATGATCTTGGCTCGCTCCATGAGGACGCGACCGGCTTCGAGGTCGTAGGCCATGGCGGCGAGGGTGTCCCGGCGTTTGAGGCCGAGCAGGAGATGATTCGCCCCGCCGTGGATGTAGGCCGGGGGGAGGTTGGGATCGAGGTCGTCGGGGGTGTAGCCCAAGAGGTGCAGGGCTGCGGCGACCAGTGGCGGCGCGGCGGCGGTGCTGTGGGTGGGGGGAGATTGGAGGGCGGCGGCGATAATGCCGTCCTGTTGATGACCGTCTACGGTGATTGCTGCGTCGTTGAGGATGAGTTTAAACGTGCCGTTGCCCCGTTCCAGGGCTAGGGCTGCACCGAGGGCGATCGTGGCATGGCCACAAAAAGGAACTTCTGAGGCGGGGGAAAAATACCGGACGCGGAAGGCATCGCCTATGGGGGCGGCAAAGGCCGTTTCTGAAAAACCCACATCAGCGGCGATCGCTTTCATCTCCGGTTCGCTCGGATGCTGCGCTGTAATTAAAACCCCGGCAGGATTTCCCCCGATCGCGCCATCGGAAAACGCCGCAATTCTTTGCACCAGGTTTGACAGGGGAATGGGTTGCATATCTCGATGGGTAATCATTGGGTGTGATCGATGGGTTGGGGTTGAAATACTCTACCGCGTGGGACTAACTGCCGCGATCGGTGGGGGGGTTGAAAATTTCGCTGAGGCCTTCTCCCATGAGCGAAAGGCCGGTGACAAGGCAGGTCATCGCTAAACCGGGAAAAAGGGCTGTCCACCAAATCCCCGTCGGCAGGGCATCGAGGGCGAGACGGAGATCGTAGCCCCATTCCGGGATGTCGGGAGGAAGGCCTAAGCCGAGGAAGCCGAGGCCGCCCAGGATCAGGATCGCATCGGCGGCGTTGAGAGTGAAGAGGACGGGGACGCTTTGGATGACGTTGAGGAAGAGGTATTTTGAGAGGATGTGGAGGGGGGAAGCTCCCATGGCGCGGGCGGCTTCGATGAAGAGTTCGGTTTTAACGCTGGTGGTATGGTTGCGAACGACGCGGAAATATTGGGGAACGTAGGAGATACTGAGGGCGATCGCCGCATTAAACACCCCACGCCCCACTACAAACGCCAACGTCACCGACAGAAGGAGACCCGGCAGGGTATAGATCGTATCCATCAAAAAAATCAACAGACGATCCACCCGTCCCCCCAGATAGCCACTCACCAACCCCAAGGGCACACCGATCAGCAGCGAAAGGGTGGTGGCGATCACCACCACATGGAGGGCCGCCCGTGACCCGAAGAGGGTACGGGAAAACACATCATACCCTTGGCGGCTCGTGCCGAACCAATGGGCGGCGCTGGGGGGTTCGTGGAGGGGGTTAGTGAGGAATTCTTGGGGGTCGGCGATCATGCCCCACTGGGCGAGAAGGGGGGCGGAGAGGGCGGTCAGGATAAATAGACCCGTAATCACAGCCCCGATCACCATCAGATGTCGGGAGAGGGAGGGGCGTTTAAAGAACTGCAACCAGCGTGCATTCGAGGCTACCATCGGCAATCCAAAATCATGGGCAAGAACGGCTTTATTCTCCCATTGCTGCGATCGCTTTGGGTACTGTTTGGGCCAGGGTGAGGGGATCGACGGCGAGTTCACTCTCGCTGTGGGCGATGAGGCGACCGGCTTGGGCGTGGCAGGTGGCGGCGGTGGCGGTGATGTGATCGAGGGGGGCGGTGGGTTGAGCGAGGAGGCCACCGAGGAGGCCCGTGAGCACATCGCCGCTGCCGCCACGGGCAAGGGCGGGGGTACTTTCTGGGATGAGCCACAGGTTTCCGTCGGGATGGGCGATCGCCGTGCGTGCCCCTTTGAGCAGGACGATCGCCCCCGTTTGAGCAGCGGCAGCGGTGGGGGCCGTGAAGCGATCGCCCCCGTCCACATCGGGAAACAGGCGGCGAAATTCTCCCAGGTGGGGCGTGAGGATCGTCGGGGCGGGGCGGGTTTGGAGGGTGGCGATCGCGTCGCGTTGGGCCAGCAGATTTAAGCCATCGGCATCGAGGAGCAACGGCACAGGAACTGAGAGGAGCGCAGTGAGGAGATCGGGGACATCCTGAGTTAAGCCGGGGCCGAAGGCGATCGCATCATAACGGCTCAGGTCACAATCCGTCGGCAGCGAGGCGATCGCCCCCGTGGCTGTCTCCGCACACCCGATCACCAACGCCTCCGGAACCTGCGCCACCAAAAGCACCGCGAGGGACTCCGGTACTGCGATCGACAGCATCCCCACCCCACTAGCCCGCGCCCCCAACGCCGCCAGCATCGCACTTCCCCCATAGCGCCGCGACCCACAGATTAACAAAAGATGCCCCTGTTGATATTTATGGGTGACGGGGGGACGGGGAAGGGGCAAGCTAGCGCGGGCCTGGGTTGTCGTCCAAATTTGATGGGGCGGAGTGGAGCCGAGTTCAGCGGCGATCGCCTGGGGGGGAATGCCAAACTCCACCAACTGCACCGCCCCCAAATAGGGCAAGGCCGCCTCTTGAAAACAGGCCCGCTTCCACAGTCCTAAACAGAGCGTCTCCGTAGCCCGCACCGCCACCCCCAACACCGCCCCCGTATCCGTATGAATCCCCGACGGCAAATCAATACTGATCACAGGGGTTTGGCTCTCGTTGAGGGCGGTAATCTCAGCCGCGAGATCCCCCGCGATCGCCCGCGTCAAACCGAACCCAAACAGCCCATCAATAATCAGATCACAATGGATCAACTCCGCCAGGCTTGAGACGGTGGGAATCTGTACATAGGCGGCATAGGTGCGATGCTGCGCGGTCAAGGGCTTGCAGCGCGAAAACGGGCAATACAGCAAAACCGAACGGCCCATTAATGCCAATTCTCGCGCCACCACGAGAGCATCGCCGCCATTATGGCCAGGGCCGACGAAGATACCGAAGGACTGCGATCGCGCCCCCACCGCACTGGCTAAAATGCGTTGCACCATCAGCCCGCCCACCTTCTCCATCAACGCCGCCACCGGCATTTCTGCCCCAAACAGTTGCAACTCAATTCGGCGCATCTGGTCAGCCGTTACAATGGGATACTGTCGATTCATGGGGTTTATTGATAGCTCAGCACCTAACGCAATTCTTGTAGCACAGGATCAGCCTCAAGCATCACAACTCAGAGTTATTTCAGGCACGCCTGTATAATAGTCACAGTCTAGGCTTAATCCTTTCAAGTCACCCATGTATCGAGCCGGAATCGCTTCGGCAACGTGAGCCAGCCAGAAGATCCGGCAGGCTGAAGGATTTTGAGTCTTTTGCGGCAGCAACGCGATCGCAACCCAGCCCTTTTTGATCGGATTCAAACCACTTTAGTCCATTGTGGCTATTTTGAATTTTGTTAAAAAATAAAAAAAATTATGAACATTTAACAATATTCAAATCAGGTCAAAAGTCTAGAAGCTAAAGGGTATCACCGAATACGATACGATGGGATCTTACCCATCCCATAGATACTGATTTCGTCATTCGTCGATTTGCACGTTCTCTGATTGTCATTTCCAAATGTCCTATCAATCAAGTCTAAAGCAGATCAGCGCCCACAAAACACGCCAGGTTGCTCTATTTTTGTTAATCTTTCTTGATCAAGTCACGATCGGTAGACCTCCCTCGTCAAACAAACATGAGTCTTGAAAAAAAATCCCAGTTATCCCATGCCAAGCAATGGAATTCAAAAAAGGTATTCGTACTGATTGCCTTAATTGTTTTGGGATTTTTGGGGAACTACTATAAGATTTCTTTATTTTTTGGTGTTGATTTTATTTTCGGAGAAATTGCAGTTTTTCTCGTTCTGTACTTTTATGGCTGGATGTGGGGCAGTCTGGCCGGACTGGTGGCTGGTTTTTGTACCTATATTTTGTGGAATCATCCCTATGCGGTGATCATTTTTACCCTTGAAGCTATTTTTGTGGGATGGGGGTTACAGCGCCGCCAGTGGAACATGGTTTCCTTGGTTTTATTCTATTGGCTATTGATCGGCATTCCACTGGTGGTGATTTTTTATGGTGGCCTCTTGCCGATGTCCACCAATGGTGTCATTTTAGTGGCCCTAAAACAACCCGTTAATGCGATCGCCAACGTCTTAATAGCGCAATTATTCATTTATTTACTGCCCCTCTTTCCTTATTTTAAATATCAACGTTCCCATGGCACTCGCCTCTTTCAGGAATTATTGCTCACTGTTTTTATAGCCTTTGTCTTTTTCCCATCTCTCTTTGTGATGGTCCTTAATGCTCAACAGTCTTTGACGAACTTAGAAACTGAAATTCAAACCGAATTAGACGTAGCATCCTACCCTTTAATTAATAATCTTAATTTTTGGTACGACCAGCATGAAGATGCGATCGCCAACCTCACAACCGCTAGCCAAACGGCCACCCCAGAACAACTGCAACTCGCATTGAGAACAACGCAACAAAACCTACCCTCCCTCAGCCAAATCACACTGTGGGATGGCAATCAAAACACCATCGCCAGCACCTCCCCCCTAGACACCCCCAACCTCACACCGTTCACCCCCCCCCTAGACACCCTCAAGCAACCCCAAGCCCGTTTAGAGCTTGGGACGAGCGATCGCCCCCCCCAACTGCACTTTTACTATCCCGTCCTCGCGGATCTCGACCCATCCACCACCGCCCCCCCCGTCATCCATGCCCGGCTCAACCTCCAGCATGTCACCGAACTCCTCCGCAGCAAAAACAGGATCGGGAACCTCCAAGCCATTCTCCTCACCCAAAGCAACGAACTGATCACCACCAGTTACCCCTTAGCCGAAGCCCAAAAAATGATCTCCGAAGGGGAGATTCGCCAGGTTAATGAGCACATTGTTCACTGGCTGCCAGAACCCCGTCCCAACGTCCCGATCATGACTCGATGGCGGCAGTCGTTCTACAGCACAGACTTAACCATGGGCAATCAACTGCCCTGGATTTTACGGGTACAAATCGCCACCACCAACCATATCAACGGCCTCGAGCGCATCTACATCCGATCTTTGGCAATGATTTTAGCGATCGTCGGAATTGCCCTCGCCATTGCCACCCTCCTCAGCCGCCGTTTTAGTCGTCCCCTCCTCAACCTTGCCAAACTGACCACCAACCTCCCGGCCAAACTCTTTGACACCTCAACCCCCCTTCAACCTTTCGGCAGTCAGACCACCTACATCCACGAGATCAAAATCCTCACGGAAAATTTCAACCTGATGGCCCACGCCCTCCGGCAAAAGTTTGACGAACTACAACAAACCAAAAGCAGCCTCGAAGACCGCGTCCAAGAGCGCACCCATGAGCTTGTCAAACTCAACGCCGACCTCATCGTCCAAATCCACGAACGGCAGCGCATTGAAAATATTCTCCGCGAACGAGAAGAACGCTACGATCTCGCGATTTCAGGCACCAATGATGGGATTTGGGATTGGGATTTGCGAACCAATTCCGTGTATTATTCGCCGGCTTGGATGCGCATTCTTGGCTATGCGGATCACCCCTTACCCCATACCGTAAAAACCTGGTCAGAACGGGTGCATCCTGATGATCTTGATCTCGCATTTACAGATATTCAACGCCACCTTGACGGTCAAACCTCGCTCTATCAAAATATCCACCGTTTGAAGCATTATGACGGGGAATATCGTTGGATTGAAGCGAAAGGCAAATGTATTAAAGAAACCCACAGTAAACCCCATCGTCTCGTCGGAACTATCACTGATATTACCAAACGAAAACAGGCCGAAGAAGCCCTGTATTTAGCCAAAGCAGATGCAGAATTAGCCAACCGCACTAAAAGTGAATTTCTTGCCATGATGAGCCATGAAATTCGCACGCCGATGAATGCGGTCATTGGCATGACGGGCCTGTTACTCGATACACCGTTAAATCATCAGCAATATGATTTTGTGGAGACGATTCGCACCAGTGGTGATGCGTTGTTGACGCTGATTAATGACATTCTGGATTTTTCTAAAATTGAATCGGGCAAACTTGAACTAGAACAGCAGTCGTTTCAACTGCGGAGTTGTATTGAAGAATCCCTGGATTTGTTGGCTTCCCGTGCGGCGCAGAAAAATCTTGAGTTGGCGTATTTAATGGAGTCGGATGTCCCGGAACTGGTGGTGGGAGATGTGACCCGGTTACGGCAAATTTTGGTGAATTTGGTGAGTAATGGGGTGAAGTTCACGGAGCAAGGTGAGGTGGTGGTGAAGGTGTCGGTGAATTGGCCGGAAATGGTGCCCATCGCGGATCGTGATCAGACTGTGGTGACGTTGCATTTTCAGGTGCAGGATACGGGGATTGGGATTCCGAGCGATCGCCACCATTGCCTGTTCCAAGCCTTTAGCCAAGTGGATGCTTCAACGACCCGTCATTACGGCGGTACGGGTTTAGGCTTGGTGATCAGTAAGCGGCTCACTGAAGTGATGCAGGGGACGATGTGGGTTGACAGTGAAGTCGGCATCGGCTCGACGTTTCATTTCACCATTCCGATCCGCACTGATGGGGTAGATCCACGTTCTCACGACTCCCCAGATACTAATCCGCTCCAGGGGAAACGGGTGTTAATCGTTGATGATAATGCAACCAATTTGCAAGTGTTATCGCTCCAACTGCGCAGCTTTGGCATGCAGTCCTATGTGGAACAGTCGGGGGTGATGGCGCTGGACTACTGCACCCATCATCCGGTGGATCAAGAAGTGGATGTGATGATTCTGGACATGAATTTGTCGGATTTTGATGCTGAAACCCTGGCGAAACGGGTGCGATCGCAATGGCCGAAACTGCCGATCGTGATGTTGATGTCGATTAATGCGGTGAGAACGGTGAAAACATTCGATTCATTCAGTCCCTTGGTGGGGTATCTCCATAAACCGATTAAACAATCGCAACTGTATAATGCCCTTGTGAAAGCCCTCTATCCGCCGTTAGATGATATTGCCCAGAAGATTATGAACCAGACGAATGAAGTGCCGCTGGCCCAAACGGTTCCCCTCAGAATTTTATTGGCGGAAGATAATGTGGTGAACCAAAAAGTCGCGTTGAGCATTTTGCAAAAGCTGGGCTATCGGGCGGATGTGGCGGCGAATGGCTTGGAGGTGTTGGAGTCGTTGGCGCGGCAGTCCTATGATGTGGTGCTGATGGATGTGCAGATGCCGGAAATGGACGGCCTAGAGACGACGCGCCATATTTGTAGTGAATGGCCTGAGGCCCAGCGTCCGTATATTATTGCGATGACGGCGAATGCGATGCAGGGCGATCGCGCCGCTTGCCTGGATGCGGGGATGGATCATTATTTGAGCAAGCCGATTAGCCTCCCCGCCTTGATCGAGGCCCTTGGCACGGTGCATCAACATCACCTGGATACCCTGCAACAACGTCCGGAACCGTCGGCTTCGGTGTTGGATGGGGCGGTGTTGGATGAGTTGCGGATGATGGGGGGTGATGGGGCCAATGCGTTGATGGTGGATCTGATTGATTCCTATTTAGAGATTGTGCCGGATCTGTTGGCCAAGATTGAGGCGGGGGTGATGCACTGGGACTATGACCAGCTTCAGCGGGCGGCCCATTCGCTGAAGTCGAGTAGTGCTTCGTTGGGGGCGAGTTACCTGGCGGAACTGTGCCAAGCGTTGGAGCGGTTGGGGCGATCGCGCATTAGCGATGGGGTGGCTGAGTTATGGTCGCAAATCCAAGGGGAAGTGGAGCGCGTCCAAGCGGCAATGGCCCAAGAACGCCAAAAATACGCCGCCCCGGCTACCCCGCCCCAACCACTGTAAATCCGGCCCAATCTTTCGCGGCGGGATAGGTGGCGCGGGTGGTGAGCATGGCATGGCGTAGGGCGATCGCCGGATCAGCCTGACCCTCCCACTGGCGATAAAACTCCGTCATCAACAGAGCCGTAGGTTGATCGGGCACGGCCCACAGGGAGACGATCACCCGCTGCGCCCCTGCCCCTAAAAATGATCGCGCCAACCCCACCACACCATCCCCCGTCAATTGACCGCGCCCAGTATTGCAGGCACTGAGCACCACTAAATCGGCGTTGATCTGCTGCTGGAGGATGTCGAGGGAGGTGAGCAGGCCGTCATGGTGGTCATCGGGAGCGAGGGCGATCGCACCGGGGAGCGATGACCACAGGGGGATTTCATCCAGGAGGCCATGGGTGGCGAGGTGGATCATGTCGGCCTGCTGAAGGCGTTGCAGCACGGTGGTTTCGGTGGCGGCGTTGCCCAAAAGAGGGGCAGTGTTGAGGAGGGCGGCGATCGTCTTGGCTTCCGCTTCTGTACCGGGGAGGGCGGCGAGGCTTTGGGGGGGTTGATTCAGCCCCGCGCTGAGGCTGGGCATGGTGGGATTCCCGACGATCAGGGGATGGTGGGGCGGGCGATCGCGCCGCCCCCGCAGCAGGGCCAGGGTCTGAATCGAAGGGGCGGTGGTGATGGTATGGCGGGCGATCAACGGCTGTCCGGTTTGATCCACCAGGGCGGCGAAGGGCACTAAAAACAGGGTGTCTTGGGGGATAATCGCCACGACGTGATTCGGGTCGGTGGGGAGTTCGGCGGCGATGGGGGCGATCAGGGTTTGGTAGAGGGTGGTGAGGGCGGTGGGGATGCGATCGCCCCGTTGCCCCAACACTTGATTGCGCGTCCGCACCACCGTATCGCTGACCGTATCATCGGGGTTCGCATCGAGGGGGGTCAGGGTTTGGGCGTGAAATGCGATCGCTCCCGTCGGCTGCACCGTCCAGATATAGAGGGTTTGCTGATCAATGAATGAATATTCCACCAGGGTGGCCTGGGTGGTGCGAGCGATGGCGCGAATCCCGGCTAAGTCCGGCGCAGTTTCCAGCGAGGGGCGATCGCTCCGGTCTCCCAACAATTCCAAAAACGCACGAGCGCGGCCCTGTTCTGCCACCACCAAGGCCGCCTCTGGGTCTTGATGAGCGATGTAGGCCCGTTGCAAGGCTTGGTAGGCGGTGCGGGTTTGGTCAAACAGGGCCACTTGGCTCCCATCGCTGAGGCCCGGTTGCAAGGCTTCGAGGGTTTGGATCGATCGGTGTAACAGGGCGATCGCCTCATCTCGCTGACCCTGGTTGAGGCGCAATTGACCCAAATGCCGCTCGGCAAAGGCCAGGGCGATCGCATTGCCCGTCTTCGGCCCCTTCACCACGGCCTGATACCGATGTTCCGCCGCCGTGAGATCCCCCTGTTGCTCGTAGTGATGGCCCAAATTACTCAAGGCCACCGCGATCCCCGCTGCGTCCCCCGTGGCTTGATACTGTTCGAGGGCTTCGGTTTGCAGGGCGATCGCTGCCTTGTAGTTCCCCTGTTCGGCATAAATCTGCGCCAAGCTGCTACGGGTCAAGGCCCGCGCCGCCTCATTCCCCAACGCCGTAAAAATCCTCTCCGCCTCCCGAAACAGATTCAGCGCCGTGGTGAGATCCCCCTCCCGCTGATACATCCGCCCCAAATTAAGCACCGTCAACGCCTGCCCCGCCTGCTGTTGATCCGTGGGGATTGTGCGCCCCAAGGGGGCCCGCACCGCTAATTCTTGATGGATAATCACCGGACTGAGAAGGGATTGCCCCAAGGTATCCCGCAACAGTTCCAATTCCAGGGGCGGCGGCGTGTCGTCGGTTTTCGATAACCAGGTTTGATGCAGTTGGTACGCCTGTTGTGCGGTTTCGAGGGCATCGGAGGCCTGGCCCAAGCTAAAAAAGAGGGTGCTTAAATTGTTTAAAATTGCCGCTTCTTCGCCCAAATAGCGCACCCCCGCCTCGGCTAACTCATGAATAATCCCTAAGGCATCCTGATAGGCCCGCAGGGCGGCGGCGGGTTGGTTGGCGTTGGCATAGACGACACCGATGTTATTGAGGGTATAGGCGGAGCCGATTTTGTCGGTTTTGGCGATTTGGAGGGCGAGAACGGTTTGATAGTCCTGGAGGGCGGGGGGATATTGTCCGGCTTGAAAATGCAGGGCCGCGATCGCCGTCCGGGTGTAGATCTCGCTGGTCTGTAAGGCGCTGATATCTTGGCCCGGTTCGGATTGGGATTGTTGAAACCGATCGAGGGCGGTTTGATAGGCCTGAAGGGCGCGATCGCGCTCCCGCAAATCGCCATAGGCTTCGCCTAAATATTGGTAGGTATAGCCTTGATACAGGACATTTTGATCGCGTTCAAACAGGTCTAACGCCGTTTTGAATTGTTCTAGGGCTTGCTTCGGTTCGCGGCGGGCCAGATGCACTTCACCAATGCCATTAAAACTATTCCCCATCCCCCCATAGGCATCATGGGCGCGAAAGAGGGCGATCGCCTCGCGATAGGTGGCGATCGCCCCGTCCCCATCCCCATTGCGGTATTGATCGTAGGCCTGCTGATTCAGATAAACCGCTGTGGTAATCTCCGCCTGCGCCGCCTCGGACAATTCCTGCGCATGACCAGAGGGTAAGGCAAGCACCATCCCCACCGTCAGCATTACCAGACAACAAAACCCTAAAACGCGCTTCATCGTGCCAGCCTACCCAACGCAAAATAACGTTCATTTTAACCGCGCCCGCTGCAATACTCTCTGGTAGGGGGAGCCGTATCCATCACTCCAGAAATCGTTTTAAGCGGGCGAGGGTGGGGCGATCCGCTCAAACACCGTCAGACTCTCCACCTCGCACACACAGCGAAATTCGGGATCAGGACAGATCACCGCTTCCATATAGTGCTGGCAGGCGTGGCGGCCACCACGGGTGTCATGGAGGGCGACGATGCTGCCGGGGCTGAGGTGCGATCGCCACGCTTCCCAATCTCCTTTTAAACCCTCGTAGGAATGATCCCCATCGACAAACAGAAAATCCACCGGTGGGAGATCCTGGGCCGCTTCCACCCCGGTTTTCTGCACCCAAATGACGCGACCGGCGGCGCGTTGGCTCACTTCCCGCCGGGCGATCCACTGGTGAAAATTAATCCCCAACTTGCCGGGAAAATAGGGGTCAATGGCGTAATACACCCCCGCCGGACTCATCACCTGGGTTAAGTCTCGCGCCGTCACCCCTTCATGCACCCCGATTTCGGCTAAACAGGTTTTTTGGGTGGCCAGTTCCACCAGGGCAGCCCGTTCGGCGGCGGACGTTTCAGTGTGGGCGCGGCGAAGTCCTAATTGATAGCGAACCCAATTGAGAGAGGAGCGATTTTCAAACATTGTGACCGTCACGGGTGAATCTGAGGCATGGGGGTGAATGGCCCTGGCCACATCGACGATATCACACCCAATTGATCCCATCTCGCCCTCGCTACACTTGGGCGACGAGTTCCCCCAGGCGTTGGCGGAGGGTGGTGAGGCCGATGCGATCGCGGGCGGCAATATACACCGCATCAGGATAGAGGGTTTGGGCTGTTTCAAGGGTATCACTCCCCACCTGATCGAGCTTGTTAAAGGCGATCAAGCTCGGCCCCGGTACGATTTCCATTTCAGCCAAAATCCCCTCCACGGCGTTGATCTGATTCTGCCAGGCCGGATGGGACAGATCCACCACATGGAGCAGCACATCAGCTTCGGTGACTTCTTCGAGGGTGGCACGAAAGGCATCAATTAACGACGGGGGCAGTTCGTGGATAAAACCCACGGTGTCGGTGAGGAGGATGGTTTGGATGTGGTGGCTGTCGGGGTCTTCGAGAATGAGGCGGCGGGTGGTGGGGTCGAGGGTGGCGAAGAGTTGGTCAGCGGTATAGACTTCGGCGTTGGTGAGGGTGTTGATCAGGGTGGATTTACCGGCGTTGGTGTAGCCGACGATCGCAACGGTGGCGATTTCTCGCTGTTGGCGTTGGTGGCGCATCCGGGAGCGGTGGGCTTGGAGTTGGGTGACTTCTTTTTGTAAGCGGGTAAGGCGGCGTTGGATTGTGCGGCGTTCGGTTTCGAGCTTAGTTTCACCGGGGCCTCTTGTCCCGATTCCGCCCCCTAAGCGGGACATGGCTTGACCGCGCCCGGTGAGGCGGGGTAGTTGATATTCCAGTTGAGCGAGTTCCACCTGTAGTTTCCCGGCTTGGGATTGGGCCCGCTGGGCGAAGATATCGAGGATCACTTCGGTGCGATCGACAATGCGCACGCCGATTTGTTTTTCAAGGTTGCGGCCTTGGGCGGGGGACAGATCCCGGTCAAAGACAATTAAGGTTGCGCCGAGGGTTTGGGTGGCGATCGCAATTTCCTGCACCTTCCCCGCTCCCACCACGGTTTGGGGATGGGGTCGCGCCCGTTTCTGGATGATGGTTTCCAACACATCCCCCCCCGCCGTATCAATCAACCGCCCCAATTCGGCCAGGCGGTCCTCCACTGTTTGCCCACCGTCCCCGGTATCCAAACCAATCAGCACGACGCGATCGTGATCGCTGTCCACCTGCTGAGCAGTAAACTCCCGCTCAAACTCCGCCTCTAACCCCTCCACCAGGTCTAAAAAGTCCTGCTCGGCGAGGTCTTCAATTCGGGTCGCGGCAGACACGGCCCAAGGGTCGCCATCGGGTTGCGGCAACAGATGCGCCACATAGGCCGCCTCAACATAGCCCGTCACGCCCCCGCCCCGCCGCTCGAACCCATCCCCCGTCAGGGTCAATTCCACCAAGGCATCTAATCGCTGCACCACCATCGCTGTCAGGTGTTCCTCGCTGGGGGGCGTGTCTTTCAAGCTGGTGGCGACGCAGCGAATCCCACACAGCCGCTCTGCACCGTAGCGGGGTAATTCCGACGGCGGGATCTGGGTTTGACGAGGGGAGCCGATCCCAACCCGGATCACCTGGCCGCGTCGATTCACGTAGGCGCAGAGGGGTTGGCGAATTTCGGTGCTGATGGCGGCGAGGCGCTGGGCAAAGTCGGCGGTGGTGAGGCAGTCTTGGGGGAGCCGCTGTTGATAGAGTCGCCGCAATTGTTTGATGTGGCTGGATTTTAGCCCTTGGGTGCTGCCGTAGATTGTATCGATGGTGGGTTTGGGGTAAGTGAGTATAGATCAGCCATCATTGTAATCAGAGATGCCCACGGAAGATCAAGACAGGACGCGATCGCACCTTGGCCCTAGTGTCTTGTCTAGCTTAAAAAGGTGAGTTGTTATCCAGAGGGGTGAGGGTCGTCGAACCCCGGAGCACCAGACTTCGACTTCGCTCAGTCTTCAAGTTACTTGCCATCTGAGGCTAGACAGTCCACTAGGGCAGCGTCAACGCCAAGAATTAGGCTGCTTGTAGGGTGCTGTTAGCGCAGCGTAACCCGCCGTCACCATGAGCTTTGGCTATTCAAGACGATCCGAATATCACGTCTTGACTCTGCCCCAGTCTTGCCGCCGCCATCGCTCAAACCCTCGCAGCGTTGAGCCTCCAGGGGCTAGCGCTGCCTTGTCTCACGGGACTTTCTGCAATTGATTGTAGGTGGCGGCCAGGGTTTGGCCGCGTTGACTCCAACTGTAGAGGGTTTTAACCCGCTCTTGACCCGCTTTCCCCATTTGCTGCCCTAATTCCGGTTGGGTGGCTAACTGCTGTAGGGCTGCGGCCATGGCTTGCACGGCTTGCTCTGGATTTAGGGCCGGAATCTTAAACCCGGTTTCTGGGACAACTTGGCGATCGGGCCCCCCTAGGGCGAGGCAGATCACGGGCCGACCGGCGGCCATGGCTTCTAAACAAACCCAGCCGCCGGAATCGTGGAGGCTGGGATGGATGAGGGCGTGGGATTGGCTGAGATAGGCGATCGCTTGATCACGGGGCACGCGGCCGGTGAATTTCACCTGGGACCCCACACCCAAGTCTTGGGCCAGTTGGGTGAGGTGCGATCGCTCCGGCCCATCCCCCACAATCCAATATTCCGCCGTCGGCACCTGAGCCGCCGCAAAGGCACGAATTCCCAAATGAATCCCCTTCCAATGCAACAGCCGCGCCATCGTAATCGCCCGCAACGGCTCCGGCGCGGGCCATTCACAGGCCGCCAAGCGTTCAATTTCCGCCGCCGCCATCCCCGATTCCGGCGCAAGCTCCACCGCCGGACAACCCAGTTTTTTGAGGCGATCGGCGGTGTCGGTGGTGGTGGCCTGTACCCGCTGACACCGCCGCGCCGTCATCCCCGTGAAGGGGTCAAGCTCACCAAGGCGATGGGCCAAGACCCGCACCCATTCGTACACCTTGGCCCGCAGGCTGAAATCTTGCCAAAACGCCGCCGGAGCCATTTCGCCACCCCCCACCGGCCCCCAGAGCATCGGAATCGGCAACAACGATAAAAAGCTCGGTGTGGAATAGCGCACATAGGTGACGTGATGGATCGCATCAAACATCACCTCTTGATGGCTCTGTTTGGCAACAAAATAGGCGCGAATCTGCCAGAGATAGTAGTGAAGATGAACCCCGAAGAGCGATCGCTTCCACACCCCCTCCCCCCACACCGGACAATCAATCACCTGCACATTGGGAATCGGATTCTGCGCCAACTCTTCCCGAATCAGCGCCACATTATCCTGACGGGTCAGCAACCACACCTGATGATACTGCGCCACTTCCCGCATAATATTCCAACCCACTCCCGGTTCAGACCCCATATGCGGGCGACAGGCATAGGCAGAGATGAGAATTTTCAAGGGTTTCATCAAAACACGCCTCTTCATGGATCAACCTTGGCAAAGTTTAACCCATCCCCTCAATCCTTGAAATGATCCATGGGGCCTTTGAATGGGGTTAAAGGGCTTGACGTGAGAGATGCGATCGCAGCACCGCAAATCCATCATGGCACCGCCCAGACAGGCAGAAGATGCGAGAAATCATTACGAAAATACTCGATAGCTTGAAAGCCCTGAGGTTTTAACCCAGGGATGAAAAGCAACGGCGAATTTATTCGCCTTTACCCAGATAGGTAACAAGCTGCTAAAGTAGTCCAATGCCACAAGTCACGACTACCCTCAAGCTCAAGTTCCTTGACCTCAACCAGGTCAAGGCCGACTTGTTTGCCCAGACGACTGCGGAATGTACCGCTCTGGCAAACAGGTTGCTTAAGATGCCCCTGACTGAGCGGCGCAAGCTAACCACGGCAAAAGTTGTCACCGCTCTATCTTCGGCCCTGGCTAATCAGGTGATCCGCAATGCAACGTCTAAGTCTGCCAAAAAGGTTAAACAGTATCGACTGATGCTGCCTGAGGTTAACAAGCAGAACTGGAAAGTGGCCAAGGTGGGTGATACCTACTCGCTCAGTTTCCCCACAATTAAAGGGGTGAAGCGAGTGCCCTTAGAGATAGCGCATCCCCATCACGCAGCAGTGCTAGACAGGCTGTTGGTGAGGGATGAAGCCCTTGAAAAGGGGTCACTCAAGCTAGCCAAGCGCCGGGGTCAGTGGTATGCGCTGTGCAGCATCACCCAGGATGTTCCTGAGGTGAAATCAGTGCATCGGGTGGGTTGTGACCGTGGACAGAACAACGTCGCCGTCGTTGCCACCCCTGAAGGGAAGTCAATTTTCTTCAAGGGTGGTGAGGTCAAGCATCGGCGCAGGCGGTTCCAAACACTGAGGACTGAGCTACAGAAGGCTGGCAAAAAGCGGGCTATCAAAAAGCTCAACAATAAAGAGTCTCGTTGGATGCGTGAAGTTAATCACGCCATCAGCAAGGCGATTGCTCGGTTTGCGGACTACCATAATGCCGATGTGGTCATGGAGGATCTGTCCGGATGCCGGGGTACGATGCGGCAGTCCAAGCAACAGCGGGCTGATGCTGGCAATAACCGCCATCGATGGGCCTACTATGACCTACAGCTAAAGACGGCGTACAAAATGGAGTTATTGGGTAGGCAGCTAATTCTGCGCCCTGCTCCGTACACTAGTCAATCAGACTCACGCAACGGCATTCTAGGGAAGCGAAGTGGTCACACCTTCACGGGGTTTGACGGCTGGCAAGCGAACAGCGATTGGAACGCTGCCCGGAATATCGCTAAGTGGGATGGATTTGCATGTCCTCTGGGGCTATACGTTCCAGGGGATGGGGTCTTTGACAGCCCCCAGGACTCCGGTTCTCCCTCGGCTTCAGGTCGTGCAGAAATGCAAATGGGAAACTCAGTGAATACGCAGCGGTAAGCGTGCTGCTGTGGGCTAGAACTGAGAATCCCCGCTCCTTTTGGACGGGGAGTGTCAACAATTATTAAAATTGATTTGATTGCCTAAAAACATCGTTATGATCCTAGGCCATACAGTATTCACATCAACTCGCCACAGCCCGAAATGATATGACGACCACTCAGGACAAGTACAATCGCACGTCAGAACAGATCCGTCTGCATTACGAAACCGAAAAGCGTCTTGCCCAACGTTTGCGGCAGTCCACGAAGGCAGAACGCCAACATCTCTATAGTGAAGTCTACGATGAACTGTATCGCACCATCACCTTTGAGCCTCTCGTTGAACGCAGCAAAAACGCAGAAGCACAAGCCTGGGTCGCTAACTATCGCATGGATCTGCTGCGTCCGTTTCTCAGCCCCGAAAAAACCTATGGTGAAGTGGGACCGGGGGACTGTTGCGTCGCGCTAGCCGTGCAGCCTTTAGTGAAGAAAGTGTATGCTATTGATGTTTCGGCGGAAATTTCCAAGTCCGTGACCTTTCCTGAAAACTTTGAATTGGTGTTATTTGATGGCTGTAATATTCCCTTACCGGATAACAGTTTAGATGTGGCCTATAGTAACCAAGTGATTGAGCATCTACACCCCGATGATGCCGCCGACCAAATCAAAAGTATTTATCAAAAAGTGGCTCCTGGCGGCTATTTTATTTGCATTACCCCGAATCGGTTATCGGGTCCCCATGATATTTCCCAATATTTTGATCAAGTGGCGACCTGTTTTCATTTAAAAGAATATACGACCACTGAGTTGTATCATGTGCTGCGGGATGCAGGTTTTCAGCGCGTTTGGCTGTATAAAAGTCGCAAAACGCAGAATATTAAAATCCCCCTCAATGGGGTGACGTTGCCGATTATTAGTCTGTTGGAATCGGTCACGGATTTGCTGCCGTTTGCCCTGAAGCGTAAAGTGGCGAGTTTGCCGTTATTGTTCCGGAGTATTACGTTGGTGAGTCAGAAACGTTAAGCAGTTTGCAGGGTACGGGGCGAAGGATGCAGCGCGGATCAGGGTTGTGGGTGGGGTGATGGGAACGTTGCTGATCCGATGGGTGCGGGGCTAGTCTGTGTGTCACCCTTGGCGGAGTGTGGGATAATTCAGGGCGTATTGCTGGGATTTTCCCCGTGTTTTTGCTCTGCATCTTTCGCTGATTTCGTATGAAAGCCCCCCGTTGGCAACGCAAAACCTATTCGCCCTGGTCTCGTCAGCTTGATATTTTTGCGTTTATGGCGCAGTTTTTGCTGATGTTGGGGCGCGATCGCCTACTGGGAAATCGCTCGATCCAAACCACTCGCAAGCGAGCACAATGGCTCACCCGTCAACTCCTCGAATTGGGCCCCACGTTCATTAAACTCGGTCAAGCCCTTTCGACGCGGGCGGATTTAATCCCCGTGGAATATACCGAGGCGTTGAGTGAACTCCAAGATCGCGTGCCGCCCTTTGGGTCGGAGGAAGCGATCGCCGTCATTGAAGCAGAACTGGGCAAACCGGTGCAGACTCTGTTTGAAGAGTTCGATCATTTTCCCCTGGCGGCGGCGAGCTTGGGGCAAGTGCATCGCGCCAAACTCCACAGCGGCGAAGACGTGGTGGTGAAGGTGCAACGACCGGGCCTTGAAGCATTATTTAACTTAGATATTGAAGTGTTGCACCGGGTGGTACGGTTACTGAATCAATATTTTCCCAATATTCGTAAATACAATTTAGAAGCACTGTATCATGAATTTTTTGGGCTGCTCTATCAAGAAATTGACTACCTCCAGGAAGGGCATAATGCGGAACGGTTTCAACTCAATTTTAAAGGCTATTCTCATATCTTAGTGCCAAAAGTATATTGGCGATATACCTCAAAAAAGGTGCTCACCCTTGAATATTTACCAGGGATTAAAATTGACGATCGCCGCACCTTAGAAGATTGCAACATTGACCCGGATCAAGTGATTCAATCGGGGGTTTCCTGTTATTTAAAACAACTACTAGAAGATGGCTTTTTTCAGTCCGATCCCCATCCGGGCAATATGGCGGTGCAGCGGGATGGCCGCTTGATTTTCTATGATTTTGGCACGATGGCAGAGGTGAAATCCCTGGCGAAGGATCAGATGATTAATACCTTTTTTGGGGTGCTGAGAAAGGATACGGATGCGGTGGTGGATAGCCTGCTGTATATGGGGTTGATTGAGCCGGTGGGGGATATGGCTCCGGTGAAGCGGGTGGTGGGGTTTGTGTTGGAGCGGTTCCGAGAAAAGCCGGTGGATTTGCGGGCGTTTCAGGAGATGAGTGATGAGGTGTATGTGCTGTTTGAACAGCAGCCGTTCCGCTTGCCGGCGCAGATGATGTTTATTGTGAAATCGATTTCAACCCTAGACGGGATTGCTCGGAGTTTGAACCCCCAATACAATTTAATTGCGGCGAGTAAACCGTTTATTAAAGAGTTAACCCAATCGGTGAATAAAGGGAATTTAGTCCGCAAGGCAGCGAAACAGGCGGCGGCGTTTGTGCAGTATCAATTGACGCGACCGAGTGCAGCCGAAGAAGCGATCGCGCTCTTAGAAAAACGCATCCAACAGGGAGAACTAGAGTTTCGGATTCGCTCCGATGTGGGCGATCGCCTCCTGCGCCGAATTAATCTCGCCCTGAAATGTTTAATCTATGCCTGCATCAGTGGTTCGACGCTGGTGGCGGGGACGGGGTTATTGGTGGGGGGCTATGGGAATTGGGCGATCGTATTATTTTGCGTATCGCTCTTTTGGTTTTTCCTCCTCAGTCGTAACCTCCTCCGCCTCCTCGCCCGCGAACGGATTGAAACGCTGCTGTAATGTTGTTTGACTCTACGATCCCAGTTGGGGGAGCAAGGGACTTTATGAACGTTAAAAATTTAATCCGGTAATTGTGTAGGGTGGGCAATGCCCACCACAAGCCAGTTTTGGAGATCGCGTCTTACCGGATTATTTTCTTAAGCTCCATCAGCCCCTTGTCTTTGCGGTGCGGATCAGCCAGCCGATGCGGTTAATCGGGTTGATAGCGGATAATGTTGGGGGTGAAGGGTTGCAGGGTTGTGCCGGGATAGTAGAACTGGAGGATGCGGCGATAGTCCCAACCCTGGTTTGAGAGGGTATAGGAGCCGTATTGATTGAGGCCAACGCCATGGCCAAAGCCACCACCCACGAAACGATAGCCGCTCAGTGCGCCCTGGGCATTGAGGATCGGGTCAATGTAGAACAGGGTGCTGCGGGGTGGGCCGAGGGCGCTGCGGGCTTCGGTTTTGTGGAGTTCGATTACGCCACGATTGGTGGTGATCGCCAGGGTGCGAATCCGACCGGAGGGCGATCGCTCCGTTACCGCCATGCGGATAATCTGCTGCACGGGGCCAAGGGGATGCTTGGTGACGGTGAGATAGCGATTCAGATCGGCGGTGAGTTCCGGTAAGGTGCTGCTGCGATCCCAGCGAAACACGGGACTATCGGCACCGTTGAAGCCTTGGCGTTGGTTGAGAAATTGACGAATGGCTGGCTCGTTATCCAGGGGCATTTGGGCGAGGTTCCAGGTGGGCGCGATCGCATCGACTCGCGCCCGTAAATACTCCCGCATTTGCCCATCCCAAATATCCTCAAACTGCGCCGTCACCCCCCCCGTATGGGCCGAATAGAGCGCATCGACCAATTCATCTTCATAGGTCAACACCTGGCCCGCTGTGGACTGAATCGCCTGATCCGCCCGCGCCACCGTCCCCGTCAGCCCTTTATAGACCTGACAATGCACCGTTGCACAGAGTTCATAATCGTCCGCCTGAAACCGGCGCGTATTCCGGAGGGCATAGGTGCGGGCGATCACGGTTTGGGCTTGTACCGCCGTGTAGGGAGCTTGGGGGCCAATTTCATGGGGAACCACGCCCCGCAGATAGGTTTCAATATCTACGGTATTCACAAGGGTGAAATTGCCGTAGGCATTGGGTTGAATGCGCATTTGGCCGCCGTAGAGGGTGGTGCCGTCCTCGGTTTGGACGCGGATGCGATCGCTGGGCGTAGTGATCTCGATTTCCTGACGGTTGTAGCGAAAATTGCCCACTTGGAACGACACAATCGGCACTGCATCGAGCACCTCACTTTGGAGATAGGGGTCAGTTTCTCCCCCCTCCCGCAGACTTTCGAGAAGTTTGCGCCGCAGCAATGGCGTGGAATACACATCCCGCTTCGCCCACACTTGCCAGCGTCCCGGCTGGGTCACTTCGACGGCAATGCCCCGCGCCGCCCACTGTTTTGAGGCATCTTCGGCGGTTTCAAAGGTGGCGTGGTCACTGAGGACGATCCATTCTTGGACGACGGGGGAGCCTTGGGGTTGGGGGCGCACCTCTAGGGTGAGGCTGGCGGTGGTTAGGGTTTGGCGATCGCCGTTGGGACTAGGGAAGGAGAGGGTGAGGGGTCGATTGTCGCCGCTACTGAGGGTGAGGCGATCGCCCTGCTCATCACCAAACCGCTGCACCACCCCCACATCCAATTCCGTGACAGCGATCGCAGGCATCGCCCAACCCGTTAACAACGCAGGGATCAACAAAAGCAGCGGCTTAATCATAGAATTCTTCGCTCAAACAGATTACTCAATCCCAACCGAATCGGGATGGTTGTATTGTATCGACTCCCTTCCCACTCCCAACAGTTCCCACCCGACTCCTGCTCCATAGGAAAAACAGTGGCACACATCCGAAGATGTGACCACTGCCAATCTATCCATCCCAAATCTGTCAATCTCTCACGATCAATCGCATTGATCAGGGTTCAAAACGAATCCGAAGAGATGGGACTCGTGACCCTTTTTACGGCTATTCTGCCATCTCTGGTAAGAGATCCGGATTAATTTCGCCATCTTCCCCGCCGATCCCAATCGGCGTATTTTCGATCGTTGCATCGGTAATCACTAAATCAGTGATCGTAGCCCCGGCTAATTGCACATCATTGAGGGTTGCCGCTGTGAAGTTTACCCCATTGAGAATTGCACTATTGAGATTCGTCGCAAACAGCGTTGCATCGGAAAGATCGGTATTGACTAATTCTGCATTAATCAACAGGGTCAGGGTTAAGTCAGCCCCGGTTAAGTCAGCCCCGGTTAAGTCAGCCCCTTCGAGGTTGGTGGCGGTTAAATTTGCCCCTTGAAGATTGGCACTGCGTAAGTCTGCACCAATCAAATGCAGTTCCGAAAGATCGGCGTTAGACAGGTCACATGCCTCGCAGGCCCTGGTCTCTAGAAGTTTTTGCACATCAGCGGGGTTTTCTGCATGACCCAGGCCGGCAAGCCCAAAAACGGTAGCGATGGTGAGTAGCGATGCTGTATATAGGCGACCCATAATAATCCTCCAAAATAATCTCTAATCCTCAACACCATAGGGATTTTTATGCAACCCAATCATCAGAGTCCGCCTGGCAGCAATACCAATTTTCAAAGTTCAGTTCAATGAGATGATCATTGAAAAATCGCCGTTTACGGAACGCTTCGATGGAATGGGATTAATAAATGGCGTGGAACGATTTAACTCTTCTTTAATCATAGCAATCGATGGGAAACCGCACCTCCACCCTGAGGAGGAAATCCCGGAAGTCTTACGAAACGTTGCATAACTTCAAGGGGATGGCCCAAAGTGTTACATTTTGTTGTGCTTGAGTGGGGGGATTCTGCCGCTAAAATGAGGTCGCTAGACTACGCTGGCATGTTATTTCAATCCCTGACTTCAATCTATGGCCGGTTTTCTTACCACCCATGTATTAGATACAGCGAATGGTTGTCCTGCGGCGGGGATGGTGATCGAATTATGGGCGATCGCACCCGATCGCACCCGACACCACCACGCCACCTTCACCACCAACCGCGACGGGCGCACCGATACCCCCGTTCTCCCCCCCGAACACTTTGCGATCGGACAGTATGAATTGATCTTTGCGGTGGCGGATTATTTTCGCGATCGCGCCACCCCCCAAAATGATCCCCCCTTTTTAGACCGCGTGCCCCTTGCCTTCGGCATTGCCGACCCGACGAGCCATTACCATGTGCCGCTCCTCGTTTCCCCCTGGGCCTACAGCACCTATCGCGGCAGCTAACACCCAAGGGCTGTGGACAACACACCAAATCCCGGCGTTGATGATCGCGATCGGCCTTGCAACCTGGATCATCAACCGTGCAAACCCTGACGCGACCCACCCAACACAATCCAACCTCGATCGTTGACTGCGGTAGAATCGTCAACTGTGGAATGAGGAGACGATCATGATTCGAGGGTATTTGCATACGGCGATTGTCGTTCGAGATTTGGCCGCAGCACGGCAGTTTTATGAGGGAATTTTAGGGTTAATTCCCGTGGAGCGATCGCTAAACTTCCCCGGCATCTGGTATCAAATTGGCAACAGCCAACTGCATCTCATGGCCACATCTGCCCCCCAATCTGCCCTAGTCAATGCCGAAAAATGGGGGCGCAATCCCCACATCGCCTTTGCTGTTGACGACATTGCTGCCCTCAAAACCACCCTCACCGCCCAGCATTATTCCTTCCAAGTCAGCGCGTCCGGGCGAGATGCACTCTTTGTCCGCGACCCCGACGGCAACGTCATTGAATTAAGTGCTGCTCCATCTTCAACGTAAAGGATGCGCAAGAATCCCCGGAGTGAATCCCCCTTAATCGTTGTGCAACCTCAATCAAACCACAAAATTATGGTCGTTGCGTTGAATGGTTTGTTGGCTGCGAGCATCGTAATATAGATCTGCCAAGGTAATCTCGTAGAGCACGGCTTTTAGTTTCTCATGGAGACGTTGCCACAGACTATACGTCACCCAATCTTCTGCTTGATCTTGATCCGGTTGGTGGTGCGGCAGGGGATTGATCGTCTCTCCGACGGCGGCTAAGATTTGTCCCAATGAAATTTGAGTGGGTTTGTGGGCTAGGCAATAGCCCCCATGGGCCCCTCGAACGGAATAGACTAACCCCGCTCGGCGCAGTTCGATCAGCAGTTTCTCTAAATAGGGAGCGGAGATCCCTTGGCGTTGGGCGATCGCATTAACCGAAGCGGGTTTATGGGTCGGCTGTAAGCTTAGATCAAGCAATGCTTTAACGCTGTAATGAGCACGAGTTGTCAGTTTCATTGTTACTAAATTAACTATGCTTATGAGGATTGTTGTTGAGCCAATCAAGAAAGAATAGAGATCGAAGCCGACAACTCCGCTTAAATTAGTGGAAACTTGATTGACTAACTATGATAGATTGTAGTTTGATGGGTTTATTAAAACTAAATTCTCAAATAACACCATTGTCCTTATTGGGTATCATTCACTGATGGAGCCAGCCTCAGTGACGATACCTAAAGGTTGTCGTCGAATTATCACGAGACATTAATGAGCAAAAAGACTATTCCCACCCCCCTGACGGGCGAAGAGCTTGTCAAAAAAGTCAAGGAACTCGGAAACTCTAGTAAAGATGAAAAGGCGAAAGCCTGCGGTTACTATACGCTCACCAAAAACGGGGTTGAGCGTGTCAACATGATGAAATTCCTCAAGGCCTTAATTACGGCTGAGGGAATTGTGTTAGATGGCGCTGGTAATGGTAACGGTCGTGGTGGACGGTCTGCAAGTTACCGAATTACCGTTCAGTCCAACGGCAATTTGTTAATTGGTTCGGCCTACACAAAGAAAATGGGGCTTGAACCCGGTGATGAGTTTGAAATCACCCTCGGTCGAAAACATATTCATCTCAAGCAAGTCAACGGTGGCGCTTTCGATGAAGAAGAATAAGCTCCTCTAGCAGTCTGTCATCATCATCTATTATTCCAGGATCAATGCTGCTTCTGAATCCGTAAAGTGTTAAGTCGCTTAACACTTTACAGCATTAGTAAATCACATTAAGTTAACGAACTGTTTGTTGACCTAATGTGATTTTTTTTGAGGGAGTGAATCGGGACTGGGGAACCATCGGGGACATTCTGGGCATCGCACCGGGTCTGGGAAGGCAGACAAATGCCCGACGGGGCTGCCATGATGGAAGATGATGCAGGCAGGAGAAGGACAGGATGACCCCACAAGCGTTTTCGACCGTGTACGGGCCGGTGCGATCGTGGCGATACGGGCGATCGCTCGGCATTGATCCCATTGGTACGGTGTCCACTTGTTCGTTTAATTGTGTCTATTGCCAATTGGGTTGTATTGAGCACCTCACCCCCACGCGCTCGGTCTATGTGTCCACGGCTCGGATTGTTGATGATCTCCGCGCTGTGGATCGCGAGGGGGTGGATATTGTCACCCTAAGCGGCAGCGGTGAACCGACGTTGGCGTTAAATGTGGGTGAAATTTTACAGGCGGTACGCGACCGGATCGGGCGACCGAGTTTGGTGCTTACGAATGGGACGCTGTTGGGTGATGCGGCGGTGATCCAGGATTTGGCGGCGGCGGATCGGGTGGCGGTGAAGTTGGATGCTTGGACGGATGGGGCGTTGCGCCGGATTAATCGACCGGTGGCGGGGTTGACGGCGGCGGATCTATGGGCGGGGATCTGTCGGTTTCGCCAGGCTTACCCAGGGCAGTTTGAACTGCAAACGATGGTGCTGCGGCCCTGGTCGGCGCAACAACAGGCTGATTACATCGCTAAACTTCAGCACTTACAGCCCACGGTGGTCTATTTGAATACGCCGTCTCGGCCGAAACCCCGCGAGCGATCGCTCGCGGGGCGGGGTAATGAGGGGGGCGATCGCACCCCTGCCCAGCACTTCCATTGTGTCGATGGCGAGACCCTGGCCGCCCTCGCTGAGACCCTCACCACCGCGACCCAAATTCCCGTAAGATGGAAATCCCCTTGAGCTTGGCCCCATCCGGAGGCTTGGCTGTTGCTGAACGGACGTATTCCCCGACCGAAAGGAGTTAAACCATTTATACGCCTCCCCTTGCCCGGTTAATTGAACAGTTACAAAAACTGCCCAGCGTTGGCCCCAAGACGGCCCAACGTCTCGCCTTGCATATTCTCAAACGGCCAGCGGCAGAGGCGGAGGAGTTGGCGGCGGCGATCGTCAATGCCCGCCATCAGGTGGGCCTGTGCCAAACCTGTTTTCATCTGTCGGCGGAGCCGGTTTGTTCGATTTGTAGCGATCGCACCCGTGACCCCCATACCCTCTGCGTCGTCGCCGATTCCCGCGATGTGATTGCCCTCGAAAAAACCCGCGAATATCGGGGCCGCTACCATGTCCTCGGCGGCGTGATTTCCCCCATGGACGGCATCGGCCCCGATCAACTCAGCATCCAACCCCTGATCCGTCGCGCCAGCAAAGCCGACATCACCGAAATCATCCTCGCCATTAGCCCCAGCGTCGAAGGCGAAACCACCACTCTCTACATCAGCCAACTGGTGAAACCCTTCGTCAAAGTCACCCAAATCGCCTTTGGGCTGCCCATGGGGGGTGACCTGGAATATGCCGACGAAGTGACCCTAGCGCGAGCCTTAGAAGGACGACGCGAACTTCTTTAAATCAACTCCTCCCCCATCTTCCTGTGAACAGGCTGCCAAATATGTCAAGGTGAGAGCGTAACCCTTAACTATCAATCCATATCCCGGAGGTCTAGCACCATGGCGATCGCTACGTCTGAACCTAAAACCTACACCGCCGAAGCCTATCTCGCATTAGAAGTAGCATCCGAACACCGTAATGAATATCGCGATGGAAACATTATTCCCATGACCGGTGGAACCCCTACTCACAACGAATTGAACGCCATGTTGATTTTTCTGTTGAAATCGGCATTACGCAAACAGCCCTACTGTATTTTTGTGACCGATCAGCGGTTGTGGATTCCAGACAAAAATATCTACACCTATCCCGACACCATGGTGACCCCGCGTCCGGTGGAATTGAAACCGGGTCGCACGGATACGGTGGTGAATCCGATTGTAGTGGCGGAAGTGTTGTCACCCTCTACGCAACAGTACGATCGCGCCGAAAAATTCGCGGCCTATCGCACCATTCCCAGCATCCAGGACTATCTCCTCATTGCCCAAGATCAACCCCAGGTTGAACAATATGTGAAACAAACGGCAAAGGAATGGTTATACATTGATCACCAGGGCACAAACGCAACAATGACCCTGCGATCGCTCAATGTGGAGATTGCCTTAGCGGATTTGTATGAGGCGATTTTTCCACGGGATTAATCGCCTAAACAGGCGGCGGAGCCACCTATGGACATGGCCCGGCAGAGCCAGGTCACGAGGATCAAGGATTCAATTTTGGGGTGGGAGTGAGGCGGGGGCTTCAACACCGCGATCGAACACTTCAATATCCCATTGGCCGGTGCGGTTGGTGCTGTAGGCGATGAAACGACCATTGCCGCTGATCGTGGGGTGACGGGCTTCGCCGGGGCGATCGCGGGTGAGGGGTTCGGCGCGGAGACTTTGGCGATCGTAGAGAAATACATCGGGTTTGCCGTATTGTTCCGACACGTAAACGAGATAGCGACCATCGGCGCTGATGTCGGGTTGGTCGGTGAAGATGCCCTGTTGATTCAGGCCGGGGAGGGGGATCAGTTGGCGACGTTGGAGATCGTAGAGAAAAACGCGCTGTTGGCCGCGCCGGTCTGAGGTGAAGACGAGGTATTGACCGCTGTAGGAGAGGCGGGGCTGTTGATCGGCGGCGCGACTGTTGAGGGTGGCTCCAAAGGGGACGGGCGGCGGGGCGATCGCAGTGCGATCGCGACAACCACTGATCCACAGTATCCCCAGCAAACCCACGCGAAAACCCCCGTTAAGCTTGACCATTCACCGACTGCGATGTGGGCAAAACACAACAATTCACCTCATCTAAACAGACCTTGCCCCATTGCAACGCCCAGCGCACCAAGGCAACGCGATTGCCCATCGCTGTTTTGGTCAAAATATTACTGATATGGTTGTCTACCGTTCGTTTACTGATCGCGAGTTTTTCCGCAATATCTTGATTGGTCAGCCCATTGGCGACCAGTTCAATGATTTGCACTTCCCGCTCAGATAATGTTATGGGAGTGGAAGGGTGAGACTCTGTCATGAAAATGTTCCTAAATAGTGATTTTTACTTACTCTATCTTAAGTGTTGCCAGAGGACTCCCGTTATACCGACGACAGGAGGTTAACGGTGAGATGAATGGAAACCCCCAACGAAACCGACCAACGGGAGACAGCTTACACAAATCGACATATTGTGTAGATTGAGCTAAAGTCAGAGAAGTATTAGCAGTGGAACGAATGCTGACCTTGACTTACGAGTACAAGCTCATCCCAGATAGACAGCAAACTGAGGTAATCGAGCACACCTTGACTGTTTGCCGTTCGGTCTGGAATTATGCGTTGCGTGAGCGTAAAGATTGGTTAGCGTCTCGGAAATCCCCAGTTAACGCTTGTTCATTAAAACAGGAGTATATTGTCCCGCCTGATGTCCCTTATCCCAATTATCACAATCAAGCCAAAGCCTTAACAAAAGCCAAGCATACCAATGAAATTCTCAAATCAGTGAATGCTCAAGTTCTACAGCAAGTGCTAAGAACATTAGATAGGGCATTTGCTGAGATGCAGTCTAAAAAGTTAGGATTTCCTCGCTTTAAGAATAAGTACAGGATGCGATCGTATGTGTATCCTCAAATGCTAAAAAACTGTGTTAAAGGCAATCAAATTAAGTTGCCCCAATTAGGATGGGTAAAATTCAGAAAGTCCAGAGCAATACCGGATGGGTTTGCATTAAAACAAGCTCGGATTGTGAGGAGAGCATCAGGCTACTTTGTGATGCTTTCTCTGCAATTCGATGTCAGTATTCCTGACGTTCCGTTCCATGGACATCCATTGGGGATTGACTTGGGCTTAGACAAATTCCTGGCGACAAGCGATGGCGAACTTGTGGATAGACCAAGATTCTTAAACCCGCTACAACGCAAGCGGAAGTTGCTGCAACGTAGATTAAGGAATAAGCAGAAAGGGTCTAACAATAGACACAAGTTAAACCAAAAAATAGCGAGATTAAATCAACGAATTTCTGACACTCGTAAAGACTGGCATTTTAAGTTAGCTCATCACCTTTGTGATCAATCCCAATCAATATTTATTGAAGATATTGATTTTAGGGCATGGGGTAGAGGGATGCTTTCTAAGCACTGTCTTGATGCTGGCTTTGGACAGTTTGTCACTATTCTCAAATGGGTGGCATGGAAACGAGATGTTTTTCTCTGTGAAGTTGACAAGAACTTTACCTCGCAGATTTGCCCTAATTGTGGTTTTCATACTGGCAAGAAAACCCTTGATGTTAGAGACCATCATTGTCCAGACTGTGGCTATCAAACTCATCGAGATGTAGCCGCAGCACAAGTGATCCGAAATCGTGGGGTAGAAGCATATGCGCTAGGGCATAGCGTATCGGAAAATGCCTGTGGAGATGGTCTGACGGGGGTGGTAACGCCTAGTCCAGAATCTGTGAAGCAGGAAATCTTGAATGTGAATTTAAGAATCCCCCGTTATAGCGACGTATGAGCTTAACGGGGGGAATGCCAATCTAAGGAATGTTGACTGTCTAAATGGTGGTCTCGATTCAGAATGTTGTAGTTTTTATACTTTGCCGAGTAAAAGTATGGTGCGTGTGATCGGGATTGGCGAATTGCTGTGGGATGCCCTGGCCGTGGAGGCGGGCATCGCGCCTGAGGCGGTGACGCACTGGACAAAACAGGTGGGTGGGGCCCCGGCGAATGTGGTGTGGGGTTTGAATCGCTTGGGAACCTCGGCGGCGCTCCTGGGGTGTGTTGGCACCGATGCGGCGGGCCAGGAGTTACTGCATCGCTATCGGGCGGCAGGGTTTGAGATGACAGGGATGCAGTCTCACCCCACGGCTCCCACTCGTGAGGTGTACGTGGCACGCACGGAAATGGGCGATCGCACCTTCGGCGGGTTTGGCGATCGCAATCCCGCCGATTTTGCCGATGCCCAATTAGACGGAAATCAGTTTCCCCTCGCGCTGTTCCAAGCTGCTGATGTTTTGGTGTTGGGGACGATTGCCCTCGCCTATCCCACCAGTCGGGCGGCCCTGTGGCGGGCCCTGGATTTGGCGGATCAGTATCATTTGCGGATTGTGCTAGATGTCAATTGGCGACCGATGTTTTGGCCCGATCCCACCGCTGCCCCGGAGTTAATCGCTGAACTCTGGCCGCGGGTGGATTTTGTCAAACTCGCCCAGGAAGAGGCGCACCTCTTTTTCAACACCACCAATCCGGCGGCGATCGCGGAATATTTAGACAGTGTCGAAGGGGTGATGGTTACCCAGGGGGGTGAAGGCGCGATCGCCTATTGTCTCTCGGAAAATGTCGGCCAGGTTGATCCGTTTGCTGTGCCCGTCGTGGATACCACGGGCGCGGGTGATGGTTTCGTGGCGGGCTTCGTCCATCAACTTTGTGCCCAAGGGGTGACCAGTTTAGGTGATCCGGACAAAGCGAAAGCGATCGTTACCTATGCCGCTGCGGTCGGAGCGTTGACGACCCAAAAATTAGGTGCGATCGCCGCCCTCCCCACCGCCAACGATGTCCAAACCTTCCTCCATCGTCACCATTAACCCCCTCTCAGCAAAGATTCAGTATCTTTTCAGTTCTTCTGCCGGAATTCCTGACTACACTGACGATCAAAGCGAGCTTACAGATCTGAGCGTTGGGAGGAGAATAGCATGGCAGTGGATTATGATTTGGTGATTATTGGTGGCGGTTCCGGTGGGCTGGTGGTGGCCAGTGCCGCCGCCCAATTAAACGCCAAAGTTGCCCTGGTGGAAAAAGACAAGCTCGGCGGTGATTGCCTCTGGCATGGCTGTGTACCGAGTAAATCCCTGATCCATGCGGCCCGCGTTGCCTACGACACCCGTCACGGTTCCCGGTTTGGGGTCTATGCTGACCCGCCCCGGATTAATTTCCGCGAAGCCATGGGCCATGTCCATAACGTGATCCAAACCATCGAACCCCACGATTCCCCGGAACGGTTTCGCGGCCTGGGGGTGGAGGTGATTTTCGGCTCTGGGCAATTTTGCGATCGCACCACATTCGAGGTCAACGGCCGCCGCCTCACCGCCCGCGCCTTTGTGATTTCCACCGGATCGCGCCCCGCGATTCCCCCCGTTGATGGCCTCACCGAGGCCGGATTCATCACTAACGAGCAAGTTTTCGCCCTCACCGAATGCCCTAAAACCCTCGCGTTAATCGGTGCGGGGCCCATCGGCTGCGAACTGGGCCAAGCCCTCCATCGTTTAGGGTCGAAAGTGACCATTCTTTCCAGTCGCGATCGCATCTTGCCCAAAGAAGATCCCGACGCTGCGATCGTCGTTGAAAAACAACTCGAATCCGAAGGCATCCGCATCCTCAACAACACCCGCGCCGAAAAAGTCCGCATCATCGACGGCAAAAAACACATCTGGGCCGCCGGCGAAGAAATCATCGTCGATGAAATTCTCGTTTCCGCCGGTCGCCTGCCCAACGTCGATAGCCTCAACCTTGCCGCCGCCGGAGTCGCCTACGACAAAACCGGCGTTAACGTTGACGCTGCCCTCCGCACCAGCAACCCCCGCATCTACGCCTGCGGCGACGTGATCGGCGGCTATCAATTCACCCATGTCGCGGGCTACGAAGCCGTTTACGTCCTCACCAATGCCCTGTTTAGCCCAATCAAAAAATTCTTCCCCAGTAAAATCAACTATCGCGTCATTCCCTGGGCCACCTTCACCGATCCTGAACTGGCACGGGTGGGACTGAGTGAACAACAGGCCCGCGATCGCTACGGCGACGACATCACCATTCTCAAACAACCCTTCTCCGGCGTTGACCGCGCCCAAGCCGAAGGCTCCACCGACGGATTTTGCAAAATCATCACCCGCAAAAATGGCGAAATCCTCGGCGCTCACATGGTCGGTCCCATGGCGGGTGAACTAATCCATGAAATCGTTCTCGCCATGGCCAATAATCTCCCCGTCGCCAAACTCACCGGCATCCACATCTACCCCACCCTCGCCGAAGTCACCAGCAAAACCGCCCTCCTCCACCAAAAACAACGCTACGCCCAACAAACCGGCTTACAAAATTTCCTGTGTAACCTCTTCACTTTCTTCCGTCGCTTTTGATGGGATGTAGGACGGTAATGAGAGGCGATCGCTGTCCTAGGGAGATGCGATCGCCCGACGCAATTTGTCCCGAAAATAACAAAAACTAGGCGATCGATTTCGATCAACCTCCATCTGCGGAGGAATGGTCTGGGCCCACATCATTTTTTCTTGACCAACACTTTTACCCCCTTGGCTCGTTAACCGTTTCGCTCCTCCAGTTGCGATCGCATCCGCTAAAAGTTCCCAAGTGCCACAAATCGCATCATTCTCATAGGAATTCAAAACAGACTCTTTCACCTGTGGATATGCGGATTTAATAGCATTGAAATCCCCTAAATACCATGCCTCTCCCTCCTCAATTGCAAGACAAAAATATGTTTCTGGTTGAGGCGATGACCGCTCCAAGCAGGCGATCAACTCTTGGCGAAACTGATGTAAGCAGCGATCGTCCAAATCACAAATAATCATCAATACGGCGGGATAGCTCGTAGGATACTTGGCAAATGTTTGACCATAGCCCTGAATCAGTCGAGGCAGTTGATCGAGCAAAACTCGTTTTTTGGGATCTAGATTAGGATTTAGGTTTGGCGGAATACGCCCAGTACCTTTATAGGCGTGAACGGTAAAAGTATGTTGATCACAATCGATGATTTTCGGAATGAGAATCTCTAGGGCTGTTTTTCCTGATTGGTCTTCAATCAAAACTTCAAAATGCATACATTATCTTGAGTCTAAGTAATCACTATACCAAAGACCACCTAAAGGCAGACCCTGATCCACAAAACTCTGAATTAAAGGATCATCGCTGGCCCGTCTCATCTGCGAAAACCCATCCTCTCCTTTTTCTAAAACCCACACTTCATCCGGTTTTAGCGCATCCACAAAATAGGGCTGATGGGTTGTGATAAAAACCTGAGACCCTCCTTTTCTTCCGGTGGCATGGTTCCGGAATTCCTGCGCCAAGGTTTCGAGTAACTTATGATATAAACCGTTTTCCGGTTCTTCAATGCAAATAAACGGGGGGGGTGATGGATCTTCTAACAGGAGTAAGTAGGCAAAAACTTTCAATGTCCCATCTGACATTTGCTGAACATAGAACGGATCATCAAACCCTTTATCATTGAACTTCAGTAAGAGCCGACCATCAGGACTTTTTTCGGTGCTTATTTGATGAATTCCCGGTATTTTTTGCGAAATGCTCTCAAGCACCGCACGGAATTTGCGTGGATGCTCTCGCTCCATAAATTGCACCACATTGCCTAAATTATCGCCGTGAATATTCAGATGTTTTTGCGGCCCTGCTAACGGTAAACTACGAGCCGCATCAGGCGTAAAGTAACTGAGATACCACCCTTCAATAAATCTCCGAAATAGGGTAATCCGGGGATGTTGCTTTAATGCACCTAATGTCGCGATACCGAGACGACGTTGATCGCTCAGTTCAACTACCTCAGTTTCCTTGCTTTCCTCAGAATTACTCTGATTAAGCTGCTTAATGAGCGTGATTAAATCGAATGGTTCTTGATCTTCATTCACTTGTTGCCCTTCTTCTTCCCCTTTCCAGGCTATCCCTTTTCCCTCATTGAGCATTAAAAATGACAATGGCCAACCTGTTTTTTGCCCCTTCCGTCGCTGCCGTAGTCGTTCTTTTTTGACAAAGGGCCGACCCGATGGATCAAGATCAATCGCGAGTTCATAGGTGATGGGGCGTGACGTTTGATCTTCTTTGTAATAGAGTTCAAATTCAATGCTGCCGTTTTCACCTTGAGACCGAATGCGCTGAAATCCCCCGCGTCCCCGTGCATCACAGGCTTCTTCCACGCCATTTTTGAGACAATCTGCCAAAAACCCAAAGGCATCAAAAAGGGTACTTTTTCCGGCTCCATTTTTACCAATCACGGCAGTCATGGGGGTGAGGGATTTTTTCGCTTGACTATTCCAGAGTTTGCCGAGGGTGATGTTTTTGAGGGTGCGGTAGTTTTTGATTTTAATGCCTTCAATTCCGGCCATGGTGGAGTTGTTCTATTTTGAGTTAAGCGGGTAGGTTGATGATTTCGACGGGGGGGAGGGATTCGGCGGGGGTGAAGTTGAAGACGCGGCTGTAGAAGTAGAATTCGCCGTCGAGGGCGCGTTTGATGTTTTCGGCTTTGCGGAAGCCGTGTTGTTCGCCCTCGAAGGGGACGTAGGCGACGGGGAGACCTTTGGTTTTGAGGGCGTTGACCATCAGTTCGGCTTGGTTGGGGGGGACGACTTTGTCTTCGAGGCCTTGGAAGAAGATGACGGGGCAGGCGAGTTGTGCGGTGTGGTGGATGGGCGATCGCGCTTCATACACTGCTTTATCCTCAGGATATTTGCCGATCAAGCCGTCCAGATAGCGGGCTTCAAATTTGTGGGTATCTTGGGCGAGGGCTTCGAGGTCGCTCACGCCGTAGTAACTCGCGCCGGCTTTAAACACATCTTTAAAGGTCAAGGCCGCGAGGGTGGTGTAGCCGCCCGCACTGCCGCCGGCGATCGCTAACCGTTCGCGATCCACTCGGCCCTGTTCGGCAAGATAAACCGCCACATTCGTGCAGTCATCCACATCCACAATCCCCCAATTCCCGTTTAAGCGTTGGCGATAGGCGCGTCCGTAGCCGGTGCTGCCGCCATAGTTCACATCCACATAGGCAAAGCCGCGACTAGTCCAATATTGAATCCGGAGGTTGAGGGTGGCTGAGGCGGCGGCGGTGGGCCCGCCGTGGCTTTTCACCAGGAGGGGGGGCTGTTCGCCGTCGGGGGCGGTGTAGTCTTGGTTTTGGGGGGGGTAATACCAGGCGTGGGCGGTGTGGCCGTCGGTGGTGGGGAAGGCGATCGCTTCGGGGCTGGAGAGATAGCCGGGGTCAACGGTGAGGCTGCTGGCGGTTTTCAGGGTTTCATGGTCGCCGCTGGGGAGGTGGAGGCGGATCAGTTGGGTGGGTTGGGTGGGGGAACCGGCGATCGCATAGACCACATCGCCGCTGATTTGCAGCGATCCTAAACTCGTAAAGGGTAGATCGATCGGGGTTAATGTGCCGCTGGTGAGATCCAACTGGGCGAGGTAGTCCTGGCCGTTTTGGCTATAGGTGCAAATCAGGCTCTGGGCATTGCGGAAGCGGTAGGGCTGCACGCCAAAAACCCAATGGGGGTAGCCAAATTCTGCTGCCTGTTCATAAACAAGCTCAATCCCGTTCTGATCGCGGTACAGATTCCACCAATTATTGCGATCGCTGACAAAATACAGCACCCCATCCGGTGACCACAGCGGCGCACAGATCGACTCAGTTTTATTCCCTGCCACGCGGCGCGGTAGCCCTAGTTTCCCGGATCTATCAAATTCCGCCACCCAAAGCTGTGTCCCGTCCCAGGGCATTTGGGGATGGTGCCAATCCACCCAGGCCAGGCGCGAGCCATCGGGACTGAGACGGGGTGAGGCGTAGAAATCGCTGCCGGTGACAATTGGGGTAACAGTTCCTGTGGTGAGGTCAACACTCACCAGTAAATTTTTAGGCTCGTGACCCCCTTGGCTGTGGTCTTCGCCGACGGCAATTAAGCGGTTGCGATCGCGATCCAGTTGCATTTCAGCGTAGCGGTGCTGATTTTCGGGGGTGAGGGGTTGGGGTTCTGCTCCGGGGGCGTGGTGATAGATGCGTTGATCGGCAAAATTGACAAAATAAATCACCCCATCGGCAATCAACGACGCACCGCCGCCGTATTCATGGACACGCGATCGCACATTAAACGGCGCTGGCGTGCAGTCCTGCTCCCCCTGGGCTTGGACAATCACCGTCCGTCCCCCTTCCGAGGGCCGACTTTCCACCCAATACAAAGCCTCTCCATCGAGGGCGACTCCTCCCAAACCAATGGAACTCGACACAATCAAATCAGACGTAATCGGAGATTGCCACGTACCAAAGGGAGCCGTATTCATAGGGGTTTTTAGGAATCAGGAACGATCAAAGCATGACTGGCCAATATTTTACGGGGGATTGTCCCTTGATAGTAAGCTTGATTCCACAGAATATTCAGATCGATGAAGATCTCCCACCATCAGGGCAGCAACGGCGATCGCAACCGGGCCTGCTCAACCGAGACGGGGCGATCGTCGTTAGAATAGGTCAGAATTTTCTGTTGTTGCCATGGCCTCAGAGTCTGATCATCGCCCGCCCACCCCAGAAACCCGCATTCTCAACAGCTACTATGGGATCTTGGGGATTCACCCCTCCGCATCGGTGCTAGAAATCCGTCGCACCTATCGAGACTTGAGCAAAAAATACCACCCCGACACCACCGAATTACCCCAAGCCGTGGCCACGGCCAAGTTTCAACAACTCAACGAAGCCTACGCCACCCTGAGCAATCCCCAACGCCGTTTGCTCTATGATGCTCAAATTGGCTATTCTCGCTGGAACGTGATTCAGCCCGATCCCCCCGATTGGTCAGCCGCTGCGGATCAAGATTGGCCCCGCTCGGCCTATCTCGACCCCAGCGATCGCCCCCTATCTTCCGGGGAACTCTTCGCCCTCTGTATCTTGGGGGTGACGTTTCTCGGTTGTTTGCTCGTCGCGATCGCCGTTGGTCTCGCCCAAGGAGAGACCGCGTTTCAACTGCCCACCCCGTAACTCAAGACCGAACCCATGACTGCCCTACCCACCCCCGAAACCCCCCTGTATAACCACCCCCTCCCCGCCCTCGAACAGTGGCTCACCACCATGGGCTGTCACCAAGACCGCGACCAACTCAACCGCTGGACGATCGCCTGTCCCACCTGGCAAGCCGAAATTCTCTTAGAAGTCGAAGAAGTATCGGTGCGCTACATCGATGCGGGAGACGGGATGAAGGATATTGTGCGATCGTTTAAATATTCCCTCAGTCGCAATGATGTGGAAGCAGCCGTGTTTTCCGGTCCCTAGAGTGCGATCGGTAGGTTGTGACTTCACGTGAACGCGAGAGGCTTGCCCAACATTTCCGCCCCAAAAGCCCAACCATCTCCGGACTGTTGATGTCCCCTGACCCGCCCAAATGATAGTTGAGAGTTGCTCGATCTATTGTGTTAACTGTTGGAGTTGTTCGGTTTCGAGGTAACAATGCAGGCGAGAGGTGTGCTGAGCTCAATCACAACAATGAACGCTGGAGCAATTCCATCTTTGCGTGAAATTCACATTTTTTGAACTCAATTCGTACCATCGATTTTTTGTATCAAGTCTCATCATACAATAGGAACAATATGTAATCATGATCCAGAGACTTGTATGACTCCTTTCACAATATTTGACAGCACGAAAGAATCGCTATCAGATGTCCTCCAAAGTATCAAAACAGGAAAATCACAGCTTCCTGATTTTCAACGTGGTTGGGTCTGGGATGATGAACATATTCGGGGTTTATTAGCCAGTATTGCCTTGTCCTACCCAATTGGTACTGTCATGCTACTCCAAACTGGCAATCCTGATGTGAAGTTTCGACCACGCCTTGTCGAAGGGGTAGAACTTGACTCTCCACCAGAACCAGAACGCTTAATTTTAGACGGGCAGCAACGGTTAACTTCCTTATTTCAAGCCCTATTTTCAAATCGTCCCGTCTTAACATATGACACTCGAAAAAGGAAAATAAAGCGTTGGTATTATCTCGATATTAATAAAGCCATTGATCCTTATTGTGATGCCGAAGACTATATCATTAGTCTTCCTGAAGGTCGAAAACTCTTTAACTTTCGCAATGAACTGCAATATGACTATTCAACACGAGAAAAAGAATGTGAGTCAGAACTCTTACCTCTACCTTTGATTTTTGATGGCGATCTAACACAATGGCAAATGTGTTATTTGAATAGCAAGCCTGAAGGCGTACAAGAAAGACTAAAAAAATGGAATGATTTAGATCGTGTTATCCAGCGTTACAAGCAATATCAAGTTCCGATTATTTCACTGCGCAAAGAAACCCCCAAAGAAGCAGTATGTCAAGTTTTTGAGAAAGTCAATACAGGTGGTGTTGCGCTGACAGTTTTTGAACTCATCACAGCAACATTTGCGACAGACAATTTTAGTTTACGGGATGATTGGTCAGAGCGTGAAAAACGATTCCGTCATCATAATGTTTTAGATTCTCTTGAAAGTACCGATTTTCTGCAAGCTATCAGTTTATTGGTAACCAGAGAACGACGCATTGATTTTCTGGAAAATCAAAGTGAGTCAGACCGTTCGCCTGCGATTAGCTGTAAGCGTAAGGATGTACTGCGTCTCACATTAAAGGACTATCAAAAATGGGCAGATTTGGTCACAAAGGGATTTGAAAAAGCAGCTCGACTATTACAATCAGAATATATTTTCTCAGCACGTGATCTGCCATATCGAACGCAGCTAACCCCCATGGCAGCAATGTTTGCCGTGTTGGGCGATCGCGCTGATAATGATGGTATTCGGCGCAAAATTGCCCGGTGGTATTGGTGTGGTGTCTTTGGTGAGTTGTATGGTGGCTCAATTGAGACCCGGTTTGCGAAAGATTTGCCCGAAGTTTTAGCTTGGATTGATGGAGGCACAGAGCCTGACACGATTAATGATTCTAATTTTGCTCAATCTCGATTAATGACATTAAAAACGCGGAATAGTGCAGCGTATAAGGGCTTATTCGCGTTGTTAATGCGTGATGGTGGTCAGGATTTTCGTACAGGTGAGCCGATGGGTTCTCAGTTGTATTTTGAAGACACAGTGGATATTCATCATATCTTTCCAAAGCAGTGGTGCCAGAAAAATAAAATCGATGATAAACGCTGTAATAGTATTATCAACAAAACACCAATTTCCGCTAAGACCAACCGTATGATTGGAGGCAATGATCCATCTAGATATTTAAAACGCCTACAGGAAAACGCCGAAATTCCAGATACTCGTATGGATGAAATTTTAAAGTCTCATTGCATCAATCCAAATGCACTACGCAGTGATGATTTTAATGTTTTTTTTGAAGATCGCGAGAATGCACTAATTTCTAGGATTGAACGTGCAACGGGTAAGGTTGTGGCGCGTGATGCAGTCTGGACGAATCCGGAGGAGGATGCGGAGGAGTGATGGACAGGACTGATCCCTATGGATGGTTGGAAAAATCCTTGGCGACGATTCGGCGGGCGCAGTGGCATCGGGCGGTGAAGCCGTTGGCGGGGAAGGCGGGGCCGACGATTACCCTAGAGGGGCGATCGCTGCTTAATTTTGCCAGTAATGATTACTTGGGGTTGGCGGGGGATGAACGGCTGATCGCGGCGGCCGTGGCAGCGGTGCGCACTTATGGGACGGGGAGTACGGGGTCGCGGCTCACCAGTGGTCAGCGGGAGATTCATCAGGCCCTCGAAACCGCGATCGCCGCTCTCAAGCAGACCGAAGCCGCCCTGGTGTTTAGCTCTGGTTATTTGGCGAATCTGGGGGCGATCGCGGCGTTGATGGGCCCACGGGATCTGATTGTGGGCGATCGCTATAACCATTCCAGTCTTAAGGCTGGGGCGACCTTGAGCGGCGCGACGGTGCTGGATTTTGCCCATAATGATCTCGCGGATCTGGCCGCTGTGCTCGCCCAACACCGCCCCCACCATCGCCGCTGCCTGATTACCGCTGATAGCGTCTTTAGTATGGATGGGGATCTGTGCCCACTGCCGGGCCTGTTACAACTAGCGCGGGACTATGACGCGATGGTGCTCGTTGATGAAGCCCACGGCACGGGGGTGATGGGGGCAACGGGGGCGGGGGTGGTGGAGCATTTTGGTTGTACAGGACAGCCGTTGATTCAAGTGGGGACGCTGAGTAAGGGTCTGGGGAGTTTGGGGGGGTATGTGGCGGGGTCGGCGATGGTGATTGATTTTCTGCGCAATCGGGCCCCCAGTTGGATCTATACGACGGGGCTATCGCCGGGGGATACGGCGGCGGCCTTGGCAGCGGTGCAGGTGGTGAAGACAGAACCGGAACGGCGATCGCACCTCTGGCGCAATGTGGCCCAATTGCGAGACATACTAGGGGCAACGTTTGACCTGCTGCCTTCGGAGTCCCCGATTCTCTGTGCGAAGATGGCGAGTCCCGCAACGGCGTTACAGATGTCGGCTCAGTTGAGCGATCGCGGCATTTTCGTGCCCGCCATTCGTCCCCCCACCGTTCCCACAAGCCGCCTCCGCTTTTCCGTGATGGCCACCCATACCCCGGCCCAGTTAGAACAAGTGCGGCAGGCGTTGCCGGGGTGATCGAGAGGAACAGGAGTGAGCCAGATTAGCAGGAGTGAGCCAGAGGCTCACACTACCCCATTGCTGTCATTCCCTGGAGTGCGAGCTTCTAGCTCGCTGCCCTAATTAGGGGGAGCAAGTACGACCACGACTGTTAGAGCAGGAGTGAGCCAGAGGCTCACACTACCCCATTGCTGTCATTCCCTGGAGTGCGAGCTTCTAGCTCGCTGCCCTAATTAGGAGGAGCAATTGCAGGCTAGGTCAACATTTGCACGCTATGGATAAGCAGTAGCTCACGCGAAGAGGCTTAACTGTTCATAGCCCTCATCTAAGGGAGTAAGACCTAACGAGGTGGGTTGTTCTGGCCAGCCGTCGGGGTCGCAGGGGGTTTCGCGTTGGAGCCAGGCGGTGAAGACGGCAGCGCGGCCATCGTTGGGGGGTTCGATTTGGTAGACGCGGATGCGCTTGCTGCGGCTGCGTTTGGTCTTACCGGGAATGCGTTGGCCTTCGCACTTGATGCACTGCACCCCATAGCCCAATTGTTCTAAACAGCGCCGCAAAATCAAGACCGCACTGGCATTTTTAGCAATGCCGACCCCCAGAGCGGCTTTGATGAAGGTGCGATTGGCGATCGCTAACTGTTGCAGCGCCACTAAATCCGCGTCGGTGTTGCGAAGCTGGCGCTGGGGATTGTTCAACAGCGTTGAAATTCCTAAAACATCAAGCGTGCCAATCACCGCCCCCAACTGCGACCGATTAAAGTCCGGCGCAAAAATGGCCCCATCTCCCTGCAAAATCATCTGTTGGGCGAGGTTCGCATCCCGTTCCGTCAGGTAGGGACGGCCCAGGGTGAGGTAGTAATGGAGGCGCAGTTGTTGATACCAACCTTGGTCATCCCGTTCCACGAGATCCGGCGTGACTTCGATGCCGTAGCGGAGTTTAAGGTCATGTTTGCGCACTTGGCGGCGTTGGTCAGGGGTTTTGACCAGTTGTTTTTTGAGGTGTTGATAGTCGGGGGTGGTGAGGTCGGCGGCGGTGGCGATCGCACTGCATTCATCCTGATAGTTGCGATCGCGCACCTCCGCCACCACATCCCCCAGGGACGGGCTAGGCTCTTGGCCGGGGTCATGCTCCGCTATGGGGAGGGGGACAGGTTCGAGCACCGGGATCAGGTGATGGCCTTCGCCCCGGAGTGCCGCCAAGACGCGATCGCGATAGTGGATCATCGCCGCATTCACCCGCACCGCCAACTGTGCCCAACAGAGCAACGATTCCGCCTGAAACCCCGTTTCAAGATCATCTAACCCCGTGAGATCCGACTGTTGCAAGAGGCGGATATTCAGTTGGGTCAGCCGTTGTCCCGAATCGAGGAGAGAGGCGATCGACGTAGACCCATTCCCCACCGTATTAAACCCAAAGGGCGCGATCCACAGATGCCGCGACACATTTTCCCGCACCCGACTCAAGGCCTGCCGCACCGAATTTTCCGCCTGCACCCCCTGGGCAATCCCCCACACCGAGGTGAAATGTCCCCGCAGATCAATACTCACCCCCGTTTCCAAACAGGGACTGGTCAGCACCACATCATACTGCTGTAAGAGAACATCGAGTTGCTCCAAACATTGGGCGGCGGGATGGGTGGCATCGGCGAGGGATTCCGAATCAATGCGGAGAATTTTCAGGGTGGGAAACTGTTGGCACAGATAGGCTTCGAGGTTGGAGGTTCCCCATTGACTGCGCACTTTTTGCGCCGACAAACAGACGAAGGGCTTGCCGCCGTCCCGAATGTGCTGCTCTAGATCGTGAACGAGGCGATCGGGGGTGGGGTCGGAATAGTGATAAACGTCCCAGGCTTCGGTGGTGGGTTGCCAACGGTTTTCGACGATGAACGGGGTGAAATCCACCCCCGCGAGGGATCGAAGGTAGTCAATGGATACATCGCTGAGATCCGCATCGGCCACATAGACCTGACCCCGCCCCCCCAAGACGTTTTGCATCAAGGTTTTGAAGGATTTTAAAATGGCGACGCGGTTGCCGCTACAGGTGCTGGAGTTTAAGCCATGCCAGAGGACTTGCTCAATTTCATCAATAATCACTACGCCATCTTGCCAGTCAGCGGCGTTAAAACTGGCGCGGGAATGGGGATGCAGCGAATCAATGCAGAGACCATAACCGCCGGTGGAGCCGTCGGGGTGGGTTTGGACTTCGCTGATGTATTGGAGGCCGAACCGTTGGCAGAGGTCTTCCACGAGGCGGACGCGGTGGCCGATGACGAGCACCCATTGGTGACGGGCGATCGCATCGGCTACCACTTTCTCTAAAAACTGGGTTTTGCCGGTTCCCTTGGGGGATTTAATCCCAATTAATTGGGCTTGGTGGGGAATGCTGAGGGGGGGAATGTAGCGATCGTTGAGGGAAATTTGGGCCGGGTGGGTGAGTTGGGTGAAGGTGGTGGCCTTCCAGGTTTCAAAGGGCAGCGCCTCACGATAGGCGGCTTCAAATTCTGCTTGGCCCATCTGGGCAATCAGATCATCGACACCTTTGCCATCCTGCGCATCCCAGGACACAATCCGCACCTCACACTCTTGCTGATGGAGGAGATAGGCGGTTTGGCGGATCGCGGCGTTGACGGCTTTGATCGTGTGGGGTTTGCGGTCTTGGTCGAAGACGATGTACACCGGGCGGCGTTGGGCGAGTTTGGCCAGTTGGGGAATGAGGCGCGATCGCCCCGTGCGTTCTCCATGGTCATTGCGGGGGGTACGATAGCCGCCATTGACTCCCGGCAGGGCGATCGCCGCAAACCCAGCGGTGAGCAATGCCCCGGCTTTTTTCGCCCCTTCGGTTAAACAAAGGGGAATATCAGGATGATCAGCGAACCATTGCCAAAACGCGGTATCCGAATGGGTGGCGGCATCGTAGGGATGATCATAACGAGCGGCGATTTTTTGGGCGATGTGGAGGGGAACTCGCAGGGCGAACACGCCCGTTTCAGCCTGGGGCGGGTGTTCGTACTTAATCACTTTGCGGCGATCGGCACTGTGGCGCGGGGTAATCGGTTTAAAACAGCCCCAGAGGTCTTCGTTACCGGTGAGCAGATCTACCCCAGAACACCACCAGCCGCCTTGGTCTAAATGGTGGTAACGGTTGAGGATGCGATCGCGCAATCGCCCATCATTCCGGCGGGGCAGCGTGTCGGCATAGAACAAATAATCGTAGCTACTATTGCCGGTTAACGCACGGACGTTTAATTGGGTGAGTTCATGATCCACGCCACTCGCGGCCCATTCCTGTAGATGATTCATGGTGTATGGCTCTCCCTTCTCTGATGCGGACTCTTATCCTACGCTATATCTAGCGTATCAGATTGTTTTTTTTTATAAAAAACACTAGACGTGGAGAAGTTCTAGCAACGTGCGGCTCTGGGTCACTGCCCCACGAGATGCGCACCAACGACGGGAAATTCATTGTAGAGCATGATCCGACAGGCAATCCCACTATTGCCAACGCAAGATCGGCATCCCCTCCGGCAACTCCGCAATTGCCCCTGCTTGCGGCTTTGCTGATGTTGCTCGTTCACCCCTCACCCCAAATCCTTCTCCCACGGGGCTATTGCTTATCTATAGCAGTGGTCGAGATCGTTAGGCCAGGCAAGGCAGCGAGCTAGAAGCTCGCACTACAGAGGATTCCAGGCAAGGCAAGCAAAGGGCTGGAAGTCAGAGAGCATCACTGCCCTGAGTGTGGGTATCGGACTCATCGTGAGCATGCCGCAGCAGAGATGGTTTTGCATCGCGGACTAGAGAACGTAGTAGCCCAGGGACTCTGGGGAACGGAAACAGCCTGTCAAGTCGATCTGTCGGGGGTCTACGACCTAGATAAGTGGCGTGGGGCAGGAATTCCTAATCGTGAGGTTAGGAAGCCCGCGCTCTACCCGTTAGGGTGAGTGTCGGGAGGATGTCACCCAGGGTTCGTAAATTTCGACCCGAAGTTTATCCTTCTGACTCCTGGGGGGACAGCGATCGCCCCAAATTTCTAGCATGTCAAACTCTACCAGGTAGAGGGGCAGGCGTAACACCGTGGACTTGAAATGGGCGAGATCTTCAGGGTTGAGAAAAAAGCCTTGGAGCTGGGCGATGCGTCCTGTTTTCCCTAATAGATAGAGAGGCGTTCTGATATGACCGGGCTGCACCTGGTCTCGCACCTGCACGCAATCCCCGACCTGATAGCGGGCCTCTGGATAGGTTTCGTGATCAATGGCAGGGGCATAGGGATTGTCTGGCGTTGGCTTCGGGGTCTTGGGGGTTGCTGCGGGGGGTTCGGCTCGTTCCAAGGCTTGGCGGAGTTCTGCGGGGGTGAGGTAATTGAGTTCGCACAGAACCGTTTCCACCGCCAAAATTCGCCGCTCTCCATAGGCTGGCAAGCGATCGCGCAAAAAGGTCGGAATATCAAGAGTAAAGTTGTGAGTCGCAAAGCGACCGTCTACTTCCTCGGCGGCTCTGCGGATCGAATCAAAGCTAGGAAGCTGCTTCTTGGCCCGCATCAGGTTATGAATCGAGGTAATCTGCTTCTCGAAAAAGCCAATGGTTTCCTCTGCGGTGCAGATCGTCTCTGTGCTGTCTGGATTGTGGGGAATATGCTGGTGATAGGCTTTTGAGGGAATGTCCTGCATCGGTTTCAATGGAGTGATCTGAGCACATCGGATAGAGGGGCAGATGATACCCGCCGTTAACAATTTACCGGAAAAGGGCGGGAGGTCTGAACGCCCTGTCTCCTGAGAGCCGGAATGAAAGATGACAGGAGCAACTTTAGCCGCCTACCCTCTTTGTTCGTTGAGTGGATGAAGGCATGGCGGCGAGATGCGGGTGTTAAAATTGCGGGCAACTTGAGTCTGGGGTTGGGAGTGGCAGGATGAAGGCGCGGGATGTATTGCAACGCTATGCAGCAGGGGAGCGGGAGTTTCAGGGCGCAAACTTGCGCGGGCGATCGTTTCGGGGGAAATGTTTAGCAGGGGCAGATTTTAGCGGTGCGGATATTCGCGGGACGGATTTTACACAAGCCGATTTGACCGGGGTGAAGTTTTGTAGAGCAACGGCTGGATTGCAGCAACGGCAATGGGTCTTGAGTATATTGATTGCATGGGTCATGGCTGCATTTTCTGGATTTTTGTACTGGATACCAGAAGGTCTGATTGGTTGGCTTTTCAGCGCAGAATCCACGGAAGCGATCGCCGGTTGGATAGCAATTGTAATTTTGCTGGCTTACTTTGCCACGTTAATTCACAGCGGTGTGTTGGCTGGAATTAGCACACTTGCCGTGATCGTTGCAGTCACAGTTGTAATGGCAGTGGCCAGTACAAGCTTATTGCTCATCATCAGTGAAGATATCGTCAGTTTAGTGGCAACGGCTATTGCGGGAGCAGGTGCCAGATCGGCTGCCGTTGCAGTCGTCGTTTTAGGAAGCATCACAATTGCCATTACCATTGCCATGACAGAACAGCTTGTCATTGTCGGAGCTGTCGCCATTGCGTTCATTGTTGCGATGATCGGAGTGATCGCGCTGGCCGCCGTAGAGGCGATCCCCCTTGCCGTGATCGTAGAAATTGCCGCTGCATTGTTCTTAACGGGCCTGAATATTTATTTGGCATGGCGAGCGATGCGCGGTGATCCCCGTGACCTGTGGATTCGTGCGACTGCTGTTGCTGTTGCCGCTTGGGGAGGAACCTGCTTCCGGGGTGCTGATTTAACGGATGCTGATTTCAGCCACGCTCAACTCAAATGTTGCGATTTTAGAGAGTACAAAGGTGAACCCACAACATTGATTCGCACTGTTTTTAAAGCCTCGACTAAAATCGATCTGGCCCGTCCGGGTAAAACACTTCTCGCTCACCCCAATATTCGCAATATTTTGATTAACCCAGGCAACGGCTACAATCAAAATTTCTACAAAATGGATCTTCGTGGTGCGTCTCTAGTGGGGGGGAATTTTGAAAAGGCAAATTTCAAACAAGCTGACCTGAGTGAGGCTGATGTGCGTGGTGCAAATTTGAAAGAAGCCAACTTCACCGATACACTTGTGGTGGGCACCAACTTCACCCATGCCTATCTAACTGGGGCCTGTCTCGAAGCCTGGAATCTCGACCCCACCACCATTTTCAAAGACGTAGACTGCCAATATATTTACCTCCGCGAATATCCCAATACCTTAGGCAGTCGTGAACGTCGTCCCCACGATCCTGACAAAGTTTTTGCACCGGGCGACTTTGAGCGGCTCTATACCCAACTGATGCACACTGTTGAGATTTTGCTCAAAGGTGGCATGGACAATGAAGCCTTCGCCGTTGCTTTTCAGAAAATCGTTGCAGAAAACTCTGAGATTACCTGGGATTCGGTGCAATCCATCGAGAAAAAAGGTGAAGACGTGTTGCTCACCCTCGAAGTCCCCCCCGACACGGATAAAGCCCAGGTTGAGCGCACCTTTGATGCGGCCTATGTTGCCCGTCTCGAAGCTCAAGCCGAAGCCCAGACACTCCGCGCTCAGGATATGAAAGACCTGGCCCTGGCGTTGGCGAATCAACAGAATACAATCAACGTAAAAGCAGAAAGTAAAGCCATGAGTGATAACCCGAATATTTCAGTCGGTGGTGATTTCAAAGGCAACCTCGCCGGGGGTGATCTCGATGCCAGTAGTTCCGTGCAGAACTTCGACAACCTCAACAGCACGATCAGCACTGCCCTGAACCAACTTCCGGAACCCACCGAATCCGACAAACCCAACCTCAAAACCATTCTGAGCGAACTCCACACCGCAATCAACGACAGCGAACTGGAGGACGACGACAAAGCCGAAGCCCTTGCCCAACTGGATATCCTTGTGCAAGCGGGTCAAACCCCCAGCGCCAACGGTATTAAAAAACAGGTGAAACGCGCCACCACAATGCTCACCGGCTTGATCGCCAGCTTACCCGCTGCGGCGAAACTCGTAGACACCGCGAAGACCCTCTTACCTGCGATCGCTACCTACTTCGGCCTCTAATCCCAAACAGAAAAAATCCCCCGCCACTGTGCCGAGGGATTTTGCGCAGGGATGAGAACAGCCTTAGAACAAGGTCAAAATGTAAAGGAGGACGAAGAGAATGATCCAGATAATATCGACGAAGTGCCAATAAATTTCAGTCATTTCAACGCCGGTGTGCTTTGTGGCGCTGTAGTGGCCGGGGCGGCGCGATCGCCACAAGACCCCCACCATCATCAACACGCCCACCAAGACGTGCAACCCGTGGAATCCCGTCATTACATAGAAACAACTGGAAAACACATTGGTTGACAGTCCATACCCCAATTCGGTGTATTCATACACCTGTCCACCGAGGAAGACCAAGCCCATCACAATCGTGGCGGCGTACCAAAGGCGCATTTGTTGCACCTTTCCTTTTTTGATCGCCAGATCGCCCATGTGAATTACAAAGCTACTGGACACCAGAATGATCGTGTTGATCGCGGGTAAAAAGAGTTCGACTTCGGTGCCTTCTGGGGGCCAGACTTCCGCCGTAGAGCGATAGATTAAGTAAGCCGTGAAAATCCCGAAAAACATCAGGGATTCGGAGGCGAGGAAGGTCATCAGACCAAGGACGCGATGGTCGCCGTGTTCACCGTGGCTTTCGCTCGCAGCAGCGATCGTTTCGGCGGGATAGGCTCCATTTTGAGACGCATCTAGGGTGGTGGTCATCGATTGGTTAACTCCTGAATTCGGCAATGGTTCAACCAGGGGGAGGCGGCTCAATGGATGGCCTTAACCATCCGCCTCCCCGATCGCTAGGGTGTAGATTATTTCATTTCTTGACCGACTTCGGCGAGGATTTCCTCGACCGTGGGATCATCGGCTTCAAAGGTTTGGGTATCCACCCCGTAATCGTAGGGGCCAGCCCAGACGATGGGTTCTTCATCGAAGTTTTCGATGGCCGGGGGGGAGGTGGTTTGCCATTCGAGGGTGAGCGATCGCCAGGGATTGCGGCCCGCAGGTGTGCCTTGACTCCAACTCCAAATCATATTGAAGAAGAAGGGCAAAATCGAAATCCCCAGGATCATCGACCCGTAGGTACAGATTTTGTTGATAAATTCAAACTGCGGGTCGTACATGGCGATCCGGCGCGGCATCCCCTGCAAGCCCAAGTTATGCATCGGCAAGAAGGTGAGGTTCGTGCCGATGAAGGTGAGGACAAAGTGAATCCGGCCGAGGGTTTCGTTGTACATCCGCCCTGTGATTTTCGGGAACCAGTGGTAAATCGCGGCGTACAGCCCAAAGACGGAGCCGCCAAAGAGGACGTAGTGGAAATGCGCCACCACATAGTAGGTATCGTGGACATGGATGTCGAAGGGAGCCGCGCCGAGGGTGACCCCGCTTAAGCCGCCGAAGACGAACATGGCCAACAGACCGACGGCAAAGAGCAGGGGACTGGTGAGACGGATTTTACCGCCCCAGAGGGTGGCGACCCAACTGAAGATTTTGACTCCGGTGGGGACGGCGACGATCAGGGTGGAGATCGTGAAGAACATCCGCATCCAGGCGGGGGTGCCGCTGGTGAACATGTGGTGAACCCAGACGAAGAGACCGACGACGCAGATGGCGAGGCTGGAATAGGCGATCGCTTTATAGCCAAAAATCGGCTTGCGGGCGTGGGTGGAAATCACCTCGGACATAATCCCAAAGATCGGCAGAATCATCAGATACACCGCCGGGTGGGAATAGAACCAAAACAGGTGTTGATAGACCACCACATCGCCGCCCATTTCGGGCCGGAAAAAGCCGGTGCCGAAGTTGATATCAAACAAGAGCATGATCAGGCCAATGGCCAAAACCGGGGTGGAGAAGAGGGCTAACAGCGAGGTGGCCACCATGGCCCAACAGAACAGGGGCAACTCATCCCACTGCATGTTTGGCGTTTTGAGTTTGTAGATCGTGACGAGGAAGTTGAGTGCCCCCAAGATCGACGAAGTACCAATCAAGGCAATGGCGAGAATCCAAAGGCTCTGCCCCATGTTGTTGGTGATCAAGCTCAAGGGCGGGTAGGATGTCCAGCCGGCCTGTGCTCCCCCGTAGAACAAACTAGCAAATAGAAAAATGGCGGCAATGGGGTTGAGCCAGAAGGCGATCGCATTCAAATTCGGAAACGCCATATCCTTCGCCCCGATCATCAACGGCACGAGGTAGTTACCAAACCCCCCGATCGCCGCCGGGACAATCCAGAAAAAGATCATCAACGTGCCGTGGTTCGTCAGCAGCATGTTGTAGACTTCCGGCGCGAGGAAATCCGGATCGGCGGTATATAGCTCCGTCCGCATTAGCAGAGCCATCACCCCGGCAATGAGATAAAACACAAACGCCGTGACGAGATATTGAATCCCGATCACCTTGTGGTCTGTGTTGTAGAGAAAGTAGTGATACCAAGACCACTGCTCAGGATGGTGATGACCACTCTGCTCCTGAGGCTGCGGTGATGGCGATTGCATTGGAAGTTGTGCTTGTGCCATACGTTAGTTTTGAGAATCGATCAAGGTCAGAATAATAGGTGAACCGACGGCATTAGAGGGCCGTGGGGGTGGGGATTTGGTCGAGCATCGTTGGGGTGATGGGTTGATCGGCGGTGTGGGCCAGGATGCGATCGCTGTCGGTCAGTTCAGACGCGATCGCCACAGACTCCGTTGCCAAACCCTGGGCCACGGTATTCGATGCCACCCAATCGGCATAGTCTTCGGGGCTATGGACGATAATTTGCGATCGCATCCCGCCATGATACGCCCCACACAACTCTGCACAAACAATCGGGTACGTCCCCGTTTGCGTCGCCACAAAGCGGAGTTGAGTCGTTTTGCCCGGAATCGCATCCTGCTTAATCCGAAACTCCGGTAACCAGAAGGCATGGAGCACATCTTTCGCTTCGATGTTGAGCTTGATATCTTGATCCACCGGCACATGCAATTCCCCGGTGACAATCCCCGTCTCTGGATAGGTGAAAATCCAGGCGTACTGCATCCCCGCCACATCAACTTCTAAATCCGCCATCCGCATTCCTTCTTCCGGCGTTGCCCCGATGCCATAGGCATTGGGGTCTGCACTAGCCAGCAGAGGCATCGCGTCCCCATCCCTGGGTAAGCTTGCCACCTGGACTGCGTGGTGGTGGGTATGGTTGTGGGCCATTTGCCCGGCCGTATCAAAGCCTCCCATCTGGTTGTAGACCTGGACGCTGTAAATCCCTAGTCCAATGACTAAAAAGGCCGGGATCGCCGTCCAAAAAATTTCTAGGGAAAAATTACCTTTGACCGGAAAGCTATCACTTTCATCCCCCGGACGATGGCGAAACTTGATCACGGCATAGACAATCGCCCCCTCGACTACCAAAAATAGAGCTGTCCCAATCGTGACCATGACGTTGAACAAGTCATCGACCAAGGGAGCTTGGAGCGAAACTTGGGCCGGGAGAAGGCCGTTATTCTTTCCGTACCAAACGCTGACGGCTGTGACGACAACCCCAATCGTCAGCGTAATTAATGTACCGGGTACTGTTTCTTTTTCGTTAGCCATAAGAGATTTTATTGTCGCTGTGTTGAACCAGTAGACGCTGGCTTGACACGGAATAAGACCAGGATCGATGCCCCCAGATTCTCATGGGTCTTGGAATCTGGACATTTGACCCTAGCCCCCCTTAAAATTTAGCGAATTTCTCTTTTGAAAATGCAGTGAATCCTACGAGAAGGGGCAATTTTAAGATTCTTTTACGCTTTGGGGAAGGTGATGGGGGGGTGCGCTTGAATTTTCGTGACAAACCACGAGACGCGATACACTAATAGCCAATCTGGGTTATGGTCTGGACTTTTTTCGTTTTCCCTTGACTTAATGGTTCTGAAATTAGGGCTTCAGCGACGTTCTGGGGCGGTGCATCAATCTTCGCAACATCGAGTGTCCCTGTGGTTTTTACCGCTGGTGGTGTTGGCATTAATCGTGGCGTACAAACAGGTGCGGATGATCGTGGCTGAACCTCGTGCGGCCTTGGTGCTGGGGGGGTTGGAGGCGCGAGAATCCTACGCGGCTCAGTTGGCCCATGATGATCCGGGTTTGGAGGTGTGGGTGTCGTCGGGGAGTCCGGAGGCCTATGTCCAGGGGGTCTTTGCGTCGGCGGGGGTGGAGCGCGATCGCCTCCATCTCAACTACGATGCTGAAGATACTGTCACCAACTTCACCACCTTGGTGGATGACCTAGAGGCTGCGGGCATCAAGAGCATTTACCTGATTACCTCCGCTAACCATATGCACCGCGCTCGGATTATTGGGGAAGTGGTGCTCGGTAGTCGGGGCATTGTGATTAAACCCCTGCCCATTGAGGAAGGGGGAATCGCTCAAGAGTCTTGGGCAAAAAGTATGGTGGATGGGGGGCGGGCTATTTTATGGCTTTTCACCGGCCATACGGCGACCGAGTTGAAAGAGGATCTCGGCCAGAAGCTGCGATCATGGTAGGGCCATGGCGTTAGAGAGTGCCGCGATCGTCTAATCCGGGCCGGGGCATGGGGGGGATCACCTGTTGATCCAACTTCCGCAGCCAGAACCAGGCGAGAATGCCTAGGATTAGCCAGATCCAACCAGTGAGCGATCGCAACAACAAGAACCCCCCCACGGAAAACATCGCCCCAAACAGCACAAAGGTCGCCGCAATCACCCGCAAACTATCCAGCTTCAGGTTTTGAATCGGTGCAATCCCGGTGCGCTCCCGTTGTCGTCGCCAGCCAATCCCCGCCGGACGGACTTTGCAATAGAACGCATCGAGGGTTTCGTCAGATTCCGGGGGCGTGACCAACATTACCGTAATCCACACCACCGCCGTGATCCCTGAAATCACCAGCAGGCGCGTCCCAAAGTCGGGGATCGCGCTCAGGGCTTCGGGGTTCAAACTGGTGATGAGGCCAATCACAAAGCCGCAGACCATCGCCGCCCATTCTGCCGCTGCGTTAATCCGCCACCAAAACCAGCGCAACATCAACACCAACCCCGGCCCCGTGCCGATCGCAATGACCAACCGGAAGACCGTGCTCACATCTTCGGTAAAGAAGGCTGCCACACCGCCTAAGACCGTGACGAGGATCGATGCGAGCCGACCGACGAGTACCAGTTCCGTTTGAGGGGCTTCGGGGCGGAAAAAGCGGAGATAGAGATCATTGGTGAGGTAGGACGCGCCCCAGTTGATCGAGGTGGAAACGGTGCTCATGAACGCCGCCACGAGGGAGGCGACGGCTAAGCCGAGTAACCCCGTGGGGAGAAAGTCGAGCATTAGTTTTGGATAACCGAGTTCGCGATCGCTCAAATCCGGATAGATCACCAACGCCACCAACGCCACCAAAATCCACGGCCAGGTCCGCACCACATAATGGAGGATATTAAATAACCACGCCGACTTTTCCGCCTCGGCTTCGTCCTTGGCCGCCGCGAGTCGTTGAATAAATTCGCCACCCCCATCACTGCGCCGGAACGACCACCACTGCACAAACACATAGGCGGAAAAGGTGGTGAGACTAATCCCGGCGGTGTCGCTCCAACCCCAGTTTTCTGTTAAGGGAATGAAGGAAAGAGCATCAAAATCGGTGCTGGCCTGAACCATGGGAATTAATTCGTGAATGCCGCCCACATGGTTGACGGCGATCACCGCCACCATGATCGCCCCCAATAGACCGAGGAAAAACTGAAAAAAGTCCGTGGCCACCACACCCCACAGCCCTGAAAACCCGGAATAGACCAACACAAAAATGCTCACCCCGACCACACTCCAGAGCTTCACATTTTGCCCCGGTTCAATGCCGACGCTCTGCCACAGTTCGAGGGCATCGACGACCTTGACCATCGCCAGCATCGCGTAGCCGATGCCGATACAGTTAATCGGCAGGGCAAAGAGAAAGGCTTTCGTTCCGCGCAGGAAGGCGGCGGGCTTGCCGCCGTAGCGCATTTCTGTTAGTTGGGCATCGGTGACAATTTCCGACCGTCGCCACAGCCGCGCAAACACATAGATGAGGATGACATGGGCGATCGCAAAACTCCACCATTCCCAATTGCCCACGATTCCCCGTGTTCCCACCACACCGGCAATATACAGGGGCGTATCAATGGAAAAGGTCGTCGCCGCCATACTCGTCCCGGCGAGCCACCAGGGGAGCGATCGCCCCGACACGAAAAAGTCCACCAAACTTTTCGACCCCTTCTGAGTCAAAAACAAGCCCAACCCCATCGCCAAGACGAGATAGAGCAGCACAATTAACCAATCCAACAGTTGCATAATCCTCTGGGTTTCCCGTTCTCGTTGCTCAGTCTATGGGCAAGTCTACCGATTAATCGACCCTCTGCAAGATGAACTACACAATAGGATCAACAGACGGTGGATGCCAACCCGCTTTAACCCAGTTACGCCGAACAACCACAGCTAACGGATTATTCAACTGCAATGCGATCGCCGTGGCTCGTCCCACAGCCGTTAAACCCACGATATGCGTTCCCTCTTGATTCCAGGCAAAATGCTCTGACCACGTTTGGTGACGAGGATGAAATATCTTCATGGTTTCACCGGTTTCCGGATCAACAGCATCGGTTTTTGTCCATTTGTATTGATTACAAAGTTCACACGCCAGGCAAAGATTATCGAGATCATCACTACCCCCTTTGGCCACCGGTTGAACATGGTCAATCTGCAAACGCCCCATAATGTAGTCTTGATGGCTGAGGCAATATTCACAATAATTCTTTGCCCGGGCTCGAACCTGTTGGCGAATCGTGTCGGAAAGAGGCATCAGTGAATCGCTAAGCCCCGTTGATGAGCTTCGGCGAGCGCCTCTGATTTACGCAATAGTCCGAGGCGATAAATTTGCATGAGGGTAAACAGTTCGTACCGTTCTGCGGGTGGGAGACCCTGGGCTTTGCCGTGGGCTTGTAACTCACCCAGGCGATGATTTTGGGCAGCATTCATCTTGAGCGCGGCAAGTTCCATCACCTCGGCATCGGTGAGTTGCGCGACTGGGGTGTAGAAGTGGATGGGCAAAGCGTCGTCAAGCTCGGAGGGGTCTGGGTTGAGGGCTTGGTGTAACAGTTGCCCGATCAGATAGTTAAGGTCTTGTCCTTGCTGCTCAGCTTGCGATCGCAATTGAGCTTCCATTTCAGGATTGAGCGTAATCGTGAACGTCATGGGAGGCAGGATATAGAGAGATGTGCCTTTCATTGTAAAGCGCGGAGATTTGTCCCAAGCTGCGATCGCGCCAGGATCCGCCTAGGGGAGACTTGATCAAATTTCAGGGCTAGTCCCCCTAAAATTCTGGCTTGTGCGTGGCAACGTAAGATCGGTGCAGAGTGAAAACTCTTTTCTACTAACTCATGCCGAGTACGACAAAGGGAGATGGAAAAATGATCCCTACTTTTGATCAACAGCGCTATGGTCAACTGTTGGCAGATGCCCTGCCAGCGGTGATCACGACAGAGAATGAATACGATCGCCTCCTAGCGATCGCTGAAAAGCTCACCTTTTCAGAAACGCTAGAACCCGAAGCAGAAATGCTGTTAGATCTGTTGGTTCACCTCATCGAGCAGTATGAAAAAAACACTACTCGATCCCAGAGGTTGAGCCTCATGTGATGTTACAGCACTTGATTGAATCGAAAGAGATTCGGCAAGCGGATTTAGTGGGGATTATTGGTTCTAGTGGTGTGGTTTCCGAGGTGGTGAATGGGAAGCGGGCGATTAGTAAAGCTCAAGCTAAAGCCCTCGGTGATTATTTCCAAATCTCTCCGAGTGTATTTATTTAGACATGAATCAACGGTGAGATTGATCACGATTTTCGGCAAGGAATCAGTGTGATCGCGATTTTTCTAGGGTGAAGTGGCGCGATCGCACCCTGAACCATGGATGAATTGAGCCGAGAAGGAGGCAGAGCGATCGCCCATGCACCGCCTAGGGGTACGGGGCTTGATAGAATCATTGGGTGCTTTAACAGTGCCTCTTTTATTCCTCTAGCCTGACCCCATTACCCTATGAATGCCTTCCAAATTTCCCCTCCCGAAATCCCGGCTTGCGCGTGGCAGCGTGCGATTGGGGCAGAGTGGGAGAAGCCCTATACGGTGCGCTACGCGAGTAATTTAGATGATGGCCCGTGGCATGGGATGCCCTTGGGGGGTTTGGGGGCGGGGTGTATTGGGCGATCGCCCCGTGGGGATTTCAATCTCTGGCATTTGGACGGCGGCGAGCATGTGTTTCAAAACATCCCCGCTTGTCAGTTCAGCATTTTTGAACAGGTGGGCAACGAAGCCCCCCAAGCCTACGCCCTCAGTACCGAACTGCCGGACGATGGCACGCTCTCGGCTTGGCAATGGTATCCAAAAAATAAAGGCACCTATCACGCCCTCTATCCCCGCAGTTGGTATCAGTATGACGGCGTGTTTCAGAGTGAGATTACCTGTGAGCAGTTTTCGCCGGTGTGGGCGGGGTGCTATCAGGAGTCGAGCTATCCGGTGGGGGTGTTTGAATGGACGGTGCATAACCCAACGGACAAGCCGATCACGATGAGCATTATGCTCACCTGGCAAAATGTGGTGGGCTGGTTTACCAATGCGATTAAAAAGCCGACGGTGACGGTGCGGGACGATGGCAGCCCGGAATATGAGTATCAGCCGAAATGGGGCGACAGCGAGGGCTGTTTTAACCAGTGGATTAATGATAATTATCGGGTTGGGGTGCTGATGGGGCGCGATCGCGGCGATCAAGTGCAGGAGGGTGATGGGCAGATTGCGATCGCTAGCGTCACCAACGCCACCATGGAAGCCTATTATCTCAGCCGTTGGAATCCGGCCGGGGATGGGGACGAGGTGTGGAAGTTCTTTTCCACCCAGGGAATGCTCCCGGATCAACAGGACGAAACCCCTGCTGCTGCTGGGGAACAGGTGGCCGGAGCCTTCACGATTCGCTTCACGGTGCGACCGGGGCGATCGCGCAAAATCCCCTTCATCCTCGCCTGGGATTTCCCCGTCACCGAATTCGCCCAAGGCATCAACTATTTCCGCCGTCACACCGACTTTTTCGGCCGCACCGGGAACAATGCCTGGACCGTCATTCGCACCGCCCTCAAACATAGCGACACCTGGCGTGAAAAAATCCTCGCCTGGCAAACCCCGATTTTGAACCGCGACGACCTCCCCGACTGGTTCAAAATGGCTCTCTTTAATGAGCTTTACCTGCTCACCGACGGCGGCACGCTCTGGAGCGCAGGCACAGAAACCGACCCCATCGGCCAATTCGGCATCCTCGAATGTATCGATTATCGTTGGTACGAAAGTCTCGATGTGCGCTTGTACGGCTCTTTTGCCACGATGATGCTCTTCCCCCGTTTGGACAAAGCGATCCTCGAAGCCTTCGCCCGCGCCATCCCCACCGCCGACGACACCCCCCGGATCATCGGCTACAACCAAGCCCCCGCCATCCGCAAGGCCGGCGGTGCCACGCCCCACGACCTCGGCGCACCCAACGAACACCCCTGGGAAAAGAGCAACTACACCAGCTACCAAGACTGCAACCAATGGAAGGATCTCCCCAGTGATTTCGTCCTTCAGGTCTATCGCAACTATCTACTCACGGGGGCGAAGGATGTGGATTTCTTGTGGGAATGTTGGGGTGCGATCCCGATCGCGTTGGACTATCTCAAGGCGTTTGACCTTGACGGCGACGGCATCCCGGAAAATTCCGGCGCACCGGATCAGACGTTTGATGATTGGCAGTTGCGCGGCATCAGTGCCTATTGTGGGGCGTTGTGGATTGCGGCGTTGGAGGCTGCGATCGCGATCGGCGTGATCCTGATCGACAATCCCCCCAACAACCCCCTCCTCCAACCCGCCGACTATCCCCAAGGCATCACCAAACACCTCGAACAATACCGCGACTGGCTCCGCCAAGCCCGCCCCCTCTACCAAGAAACCCTCTGGAACGGCAGTTTCTATCGCCTCGACAGTGAAAGCGGCTCTGATGTGGTGATGGCGGATCAACTCTGCGGCCAGTTCTACGCTCAGTTGCTCGATTTACCCGATGTAGTGGATCGCACCCATGCGGAAACGGCCCTGCGCACGGTGTACGAGTCCTGTTTTAAAAAGTTCTACGACGGCAAATTCGGCGCGGCCAATGGTGTCCTGATCGACGGCAGCCCGGAAAACCCCAACGCCACCCACCCCCTCGAAGTCTGGACGGGCATCAATTTCGGCCTCGCGGCCTACATGGTGTCAATGGGCATGAAGGAGGAAGCCTTTGAAATGGCGGAAGCCGTGGTCAAACAAATCTACGATAACGGTCTCCAATTCCGCACCCCAGAAGCCATCACCCCCGTCGGCACATTCCGCGCCTGTCACTACCTCCGCGCCCTCGCCATCTGGGGAATGTACGGGGTATTGACGGACTTTAAAGGAAAGTAGCAACTCCATCACGGACGAACAAAGTAAGGTGAGTGATCATTTCACCCTACTTTGTTAACTCAAGCAAGAAGTTCAATTGAACTCACAGAAGCTTATATCAATAATTCAAATTTATACTTATAAAGCTATGATGAACAAAATCAGTGAATATTTTAAAAAACAAAGGATACTCACAGAGCATTTATATTTTTATGTCCAAGGACAAAAATATCAAGGAAGAGGGTTTATTCAATGGAAACCAAATAATGGTTTTATATTAGAAGCTTTCCTCGATTCAGTTAAAAATCAAGATAACCAATCAAGTGATATCGGCAAAGTAAAAATTCCTAAAAAATCAGACCGTTGTTCTATCCGAATACAGACAATCTCTGGATGGATACTTATACCTGATATCTATATAAGTGATCAATTTAAGTTAGGGTTGTTACAAAGAAATTTATCTTTACGATTTGAACGTATATTTATTTGTGATTTATGTTTGCCGATTTCTAATAACTATACAGATCCCAAATGGTATGGTAGTGCTTTATATCGAATAGAAAACAATAGTATATTTAGTGATTCTGTTACTATCAAAACACAATTAGAAAATCAATTAATCGAATGTCTTAATAAGACAGGATTGCTGTATGAGGGAACTGATATTAACCTCAAAGGATATTTTCTTGACACAAACTACTTCTGTTTGAACTGGATTTTTGGTCAACAGTCTTATAGTAAATCTGAAGCTTGGAATTGGTCTATTGGATTTCAAGAAGCATTGAGAGTTTTATGTGGAGAAACTGTGCAGATGCTTCAGCGTCAAATGAGAAGAGGCACAAAGAAAATTATTGAAATTAGAACAGAACAAGAACACAAAAGACTAGGTCTATTTACTCTTTTTGAAAATCAAGCATTTAGACAAGATCAGTACAAAAAAATAATTGTGCATACATCAAATTTCTTTTGTCAAAAACGAAAACATCATGAAGTTTGTACAAGAATTTTCTTTCAGATTTTGGAAGCTAGTGAACAAAAAATCCAAAGTAGTCAAGAGCTATTTGTTGCAACCACTCTAGAAGCTGTAATTAGAACAATTTATGAGCTTCCAGTAACAAAACAGGATAACTCTCAAGGATTAGTTGAACAACATTTAAATGGCAAATTCAAAGGCTCATATTTCTTAAATGAAGACAATAGAGAGTTCAAAAAAGAATGGAAAGAGTTTTGTGAATATGCCGTTGAAGCTTTTAAGCGTCTTCGGACTCGTAATGCACACCCAGATTGGCTAATACATGAAAATAATTTAGACATTGATTCAAACAAAGAACAAGCACTGAATGATATGATCTATCTATGTCGGTTTTATGGGCATATGATTCTTGCTCTTACTGGAATTAAACTATTAAGACCTAATCCTCCAACACCTCATCAAAACTGGGGTGCTGTGGCAAATTTTTTTTCATACAAACAGGAGTTAGATAAAGAATCACCTCAAGATGATAAATGGCATAAAAGGATCTCAAAGAGAAGACAAGAAAGGCGAAGAAGCAGAGCGGAAAGAGCCAAAGATTTTCTGGATAAATAGAGTAAACATTTCTCACCTACTGGCTTTTCTGATAGTTTCTACAATAAAATAAAAAACGCTAGAATCCTCAGTATTTGCTATGGTTTCAAACCCCGGAACAGCAGATTTCGGTGAGGGGAACTTCGACATTGAGACTGTGGAGCGTGAGCACATGATCGAGAGTGGTGTAATCTTGCCATTGCCAACGATCGCGCCCTGCTGAATCTCGGTTATAAAACTGCTCGATATAGGGTTCCGTTTGGCTGATCAGGAGATATTCACAAAAACTGGTCAACGAGCGATATTTTTTAAACTTTTCGCCGCGATCATAGGCTTCAGTCGATGGAGATAATACCTCAACAATGAGCAACGGATTGAGAACTTCATCATTGCGATCGCCGTTCAGTTCCGGCTCACCCGCAATAACCATCAGATCAGCATAGGTTCCACATTGAAACGCAGGAATCCAAATTCGTAAATCACTACCATACAAGCGAAAATCCGTATCCCGCAGTAAAAAACCCAAGTAAATCAACAGATTACTCATGATGGCACTGTGAACCTCAGACCCGCCTGGCATCACAATCACCTCTCCATCACGATATTCATGACGTTCTGGGCTGTGCTCTGATAACACCCGATAGTCTGCCAAGGAAAGACGAGTGGCGGTCAGATTTTGGGGAGTTGTTGGCGTAATCACCACAATCAGACCTCTGCACAACTTTACACTGGGTTCATTATCTCGTGTTCCCTCAAAAATGCCCACTGGCTCATCGTGATTCAAGAGCCAGCACACTACACTAGAGGAATATTACAGACCGCCATTCACAGTATGGTTTCACCCCCCGGAACAGCGTCAACTCTCACCCTAGCGGACTTTCTCGCTCAACCCGAAACCAAACCCGCCCGCGAATTTATCGAGGGTGCGATCGCGCCAAAACCCACCCCCCAAGGAAAACACAGCATCATTCAAGGTGAACTCGTGACCGCAATTAACGCGGTGGTGAAGCAACCGAAAATCGCGAGAGCCTTTCCAGAGTTGCGGTGTACCTTTGCGGGGCGGTCAATCGTGCCGGATGTTGCGGTTTTAGAATGGCGCAATATCCCCAGAGACGATAATGGCGAAATCGCGAATCAATTTCTTACCGTGCCCGACTGGATTATTGAGATTCTTTCCCCGTCTCAAAGTCATACTCAAGTTGTGAAAAAAATCTTGGGTTGTTTAAAAGTAGGGTGTCAAATGGGTTGGCTCATTGACCCCAGTGAGCGGACTATTTTTATCTATCAACCCAAGCAAGAAACCGATGTTTTTGATAGTTCAAATGATGAGATTTTAACTGTGCCTGAGTTTGCCCGTGGCTTTGAATTAACCGTTCAAGGACTCTTTGATTGGTTAATGTGAAGATAAACGTTTAGGGGATGAATTCGATCGAGGACTTCTTCGCTCAACCCGAAATCAAGCTCGTGAATTTATCGAAGGTGCGATCGCACCTCAAAATTCTGAACTTTTTCATCCATAGATTCACGATGATGACCTCACCTCAAAAAATGCGGCGGTAGCGAGTCGCATAGTGTAGTTTGAATGCTGATCAGCCTATGCCCCAACTATTTCTCTCATTGCGATATAAAAAAATCATTAAATATCTAACTCAAGCAGCATTTTGAAACTACATTAGGGAGGCTATTTGATGTCAAAGTATTTAAAGGAGAATCAACAAGAATGGAAGGCACAATTGGGGAAATTCGATTATTTGCAGGTAACTTTGCACCAAGAGGCTGGGCATTTTGTGACGGACAGACATTAAACGTTTCCGGAAACGAAGCACTGTATTCGATTCTGGAAAATAAATATGGTGGAAAGCTATACACAACGTTCACTTTGCCTAAAATTGCCCCCGTTCTGGGCGCTGACACTTCTAGTTCTTACGATGATCTAAAGTATATTATTTGTTTGCAAGGCTACTATCCTTCACGCCCGTAATTGAGGTTTTCAACTAAAATTCAATAGTTGGGTAGGGTGGGCAATGCCCACCTTGCTGAATCATGTTAAGTTACAGGCATTTGCTATGGTTTCACCCCCAGGAACAGCGCCAACCCTTACCCTAGCGGATGTTCTCACCCCATCCGAGACCCAAGCGGCCCGTGAATTGATGAGGGGATTTCCGAGCTAGCGAGTCCGACGACCCGTTTTCTGATCGGTGGACAGAGCATCAAGGCTTGGCACTGTTGAAGCAACAGGCGATCGCTGAACGGGAAAACCGATGAATCATCACCCGCCTCCCCGGCTGACCCCCCATAATAGAAGATCGTAACTTCACCGCAAATTTGAACTTTACGATAACGATGCAGATTAAAACCGTTGAGACTTTACCCCTAGACTGGAGTGGCGATGCGTTGGCCCTAGGATTCTATGCTGATGGTGTGGAGATGAGTGCTGAGTTAGCGGCTCTTGATACGCGCTTGGATGGCACGATCGCAGAATTGATCGCCGAAACCGAATTCACCGGCAAAGCGGGCAGCAGTGCCGTGGCGCGGGTGGGCAGCCATAGCCCGGTGCGCAAAATTATCCTCGTGGGCGTGGGAGCCGAAGCGGACTACAGCCCAGCGGTGGCACGCACGGCAGCGGCAGCGATCGCCCGCATCGCCAAACAGCAAAAGGTAAAAACCCTCGGCATTCGTGTGCCCATGGCGGAGGATGTGGGCAAGACCGCGCAGATGCTCACCGAAGGACTACACCTGGCGCTCCATGTGGACAATCGGTTTAAATCTGACCCCCAAGATCAGGGCGCGGTGCTAGAAAGCGTCGATCTGTTGGCCCTGGGATCAGAGGCGGGGGCCTTGGCTACCGGGGCAGCGATCGCCGCTGGGGTGATCCTCGCCCGTGAACTCGTCGCCGCCCCCGCTAACAGCGTCACACCGCTCACCCTCGCCGAACTCGCCCAAGACCTGGCCAGCGAATACGGCCTAGAGTTGAAAATCCTGGAACAGGCGGACTGTGAAGCCCTGGGGATGGGGTCGTTTTTGGGCGTGGCGCAAGCGTCGGATTTGCCGCCGAAATTCATTCACCTCACCTACAAGCCCAGTGGTGAACCCCGCCGCAAAGTGGCGATCGTCGGGAAGGGCTTAACCTTCGATTCGGGCGGGTTGAACCTGAAAACCGGCGGCAGCGGTATCGAAACGATGAAAATGGATATGGGCGGCGCGGGGGCCACCTTCGGCGCGGCGAAAGCGATCGCCCAACTCAAACCCGATGTGGAAGTTCACTTCATCAGCGCCGCCACCGAAAACATGATCAGCGGCAAAGCGATGCACCCCGGCGACATCCTCACCGCCTCCAACGGCAAAACCATCGAAGTCAACAACACCGATGCTGAGGGCCGCCTCACCCTCGCCGATGCCCTCGTCTATGCGGACAAACTCGGCGTGGATGCGATCGTCGATCTCGCCACCCTCACCGGAGCCTGTGTCGTTGCCCTCGGTGACACCATTGGCGGCCTCTGGTCTCCCGATGCCGACCTCGCCGCCCAACTCCAAACCGCCGCCACCCAAGGGGGCGAAAAATTCTGGACCATGCCCCTCGAAACCGCCTATTTTGAAGGACTTAAATCTCCCATTGCAGACATGAAAAACACCGGCCCCCGTGCCGGCGGTTCAATCACTGCGGCCCTCTTCCTCAAAGAGTTTGTGGACAAAACCCCCTGGGCACACCTCGACATTGCGGGCCCCGTCTGGGCGGACAAAGAAAACGGTGTCAACAATGCCGGAGCCACGGGCTACCCGGTGCAAACCCTTGTTAATTGGGTCTTGCAATAAGCGATCGCCGGGTCGTCGGTGTGACCACAGACAAACAAGGGGCTTCAAGCCCCTTGCCTCATTGCATCCGACCCACCCCCATCACTCGGCTTGAAGCTGCGCTCATTGTTCCGGCGTTAGCCCGGTGGCTGTCATCACCTGAGCATCACTCATCCCGGTTTGCCGTAAATTCCGAGCGATTTGCGCCTGGGCAGCGACCCGACCCCGTTCTTCCCCAATTTGAATCCCCTGCTCCTGACCCAGTTGAATGCCGATCAGCTTAGAGGTATTGGTGACTGCGAATGTCGGCCATGGGAAGGAGTAGGGTGGCTTCGATCGCATTGACGGTTTCGGGATCAACGCGGGGGTTGTTGTAGAGGCATTCAACGAGTAATTTATTGGCATTGTAATATTGACGAAGTAGGGCTTTTTGATCCTGATTAAATTGCCAATCATAGCCGACATTACGATGTTCAATAATGACCAAACGGAGATTCCGAATCCAGGCTTGATTGTTGGACTTCCACCATTTTTGATAATCCGCAGCGTCGCGATCGGTATCGGGTAACTGGTTTTGAAAACGATTGAGGGCGAGTTTTAATTCGGGTTCAATGGCTAAATCGCGATCTTCGGCAAAGGTCATAAATAAACTGAGATCATGGGCGAGGGTCACTAATAAACAGTTCAAAATGAGATCAATCACAAATTCACTGTCTAGCTCTTCTAAGACATTGTGATTAAATGCATAGTCTAGTTCTGTATCGAGGTGACAGGCGAGAGACCAGTCATGGAGAGAGGATTTAAGGGCACGATTGACGGCGTGGGAAAAGTCGAGGGGGCGGGAAATCCGGGGATCAAAGATATGATCAATGGCTTGGGAAAAGTAGAAGGCTCGCACCGCTGCAATTTTGTAGGGGACTTTCACTAACATTGATTTTTGATTCACCCAGGATAAAAAGATTTGGATTTTTTTATCGCGGGCAACGAGTTGATCGATTTTGTATTTGATGTGGAGAAGGAAGTCATCGAGGCGGGCGATGCGTTGGGTGAGGTAGGAGAAGAGTTCGTACCAGTTGCGAGTCGTAACATTATCGAGGGATTTATGGAGATGGTTGGGGTCAAAGTTGCGGAGTAGATAGTACCCGACCAAATATTCTTGAATGCGCGGACTGGCGAAGGAATAAATCCCTTGGCTGCGTTCAAAAATAATCCCATGCTGTATTTCAATGTCTTTTAAGAGTCGCTTGGCGTAGTCGGCCATGGTGGTGGGTCCGATGCTAAAGCTGGGGATGGTTTTTAAGTAGAGGCTAATGTGTGATTTTAATTTTTTAAAGTGGATAAAGAGTTCTTTTTTTTCAAAGGTTAAAATTGCTAAGTAGCTGAGGAGGCGATAGCGTTCGGCGATGTCGATGTCGAGGTAGATGGAGGGGGTGTGATGGGGGTGGGGCGGGCTGGCGGTTTCGAGGATGCGGGTGAGGCCGAGTTCGTAGAGTTCAAATTGGGTGTCGGGGAGACGACCGAGGTATTGAAACATCCAGCAGAGGAGTTGCAGGAGTTGCGGGCTTTGGGCGAGTTGGAAGAATTTTTGAGATTTGGGAAGGTTGAGGTCGGTGATGAATTGGCGGGCGATTTCGTGGGTTTGGGGGATGTCGATTTCGGCGGTAAACCAGGCTTGGGCGAAGGCTTCGATTTGGCTGAGGTTGAGGTCGGCGATTTCCACATGGCGAAAGGTGGGGAGGGTGTAGTCGGTGAATTGGGTGCGACAGGTGATGATGAAGCGGTTGCGGTTGTAGCGTTGGGTGAAGGAGCGGAGTTGAAATTGGACGTTTTTGCGGCCTTGGTCGGGGACGATGTCGAGGCTGTCAATGAGGATGAGGAGATGGCCGTAGTCGAGGATTTCTTGGCATTCGGTGAGGGTGTCGAGGTTGAGGGTCTGTTGGACGAGTTTTTCGAGGACGTTGGGGTCGTTGAGGAGTTCGGGGTCAAAGGTGTTGAGGTCGATGAAGACGGGGATGTGATCGGCTTGGTAGTCTTGTTCGCAGCAGGCGATCGCTAAATATTTTAAAAACGTGGTTTTGCCGGCGGCGGGTTGGCCGAGGACGATGAGGCGGGGGTATTTGGTGGCGGCGGTGAGGCCGTCGAGGCGTTCGTTGCGATCGCCCAACCCAAACCGCTCAAACTCCCACTGCGGATTAAACTGCTTCAGGTAGGTGTTGACGTTGACACAAAGATCACGGGGCAGTTTTTCGACGAGATAGACCTCGAATTTTAAGGCGGCGATGGGTAGGTTTTGGAGGTTGAGGAGGTGGATGGTGCGGTGTTGTTCATAGAGGGTTTGTTTAACTTGGGCTTTGAGTTTTTGCCACTGCAAATTAAATTGAGAGACGCTGGGCAATGGGAGGTTATGCCCGCTACCATTACGCGCTTCGGGGATTTGCTCGATGTGAAGATCGGATAAATCAGCAACCTCTTGCCAATTTAATTCCAGAATCCGACAAATTTTATGGAAGAGGGTTTGGTCAATGGGTTGGCCGGTGAAAAACTGCTGCATCGTCGAACGGGAGACGTGCAATTGTCGTAGTTGCGTAATTTTGCTAGCCGAACTGAGACAAACGGATTTCGCTTGCTCCATGCCCGTAGCGGATGCTCTTAATGATTGTTGTGACGATTCCGCCATGCTGACTGATCAAGACCCCCACCTCACTGTAAATGAGTGAGACAAGCTAATTTCCTTTCTCTGCCCATAAATTGTACAGGGTTGGTACAGAAGCCTGACGGATGGAGCAGAAACAAAGCCATGTCCACTCTACAATGGTGACGTGGGCTCCCACGGATGGCCAGGTTCACCCCTGGAGAGACGGGTGGGCGGCGTTTGTGGCAGCCCCCCGATGATCTTGATTTCTGGGACTGTGCCATGACTGCGATCGCTTCTTCTTCCACTCCCATCCCCGCTGCTATTCGCCGCGAATTTGAACAGGCCCTCAGCCCCAAGCAAGTCATTCGCCGCAAGGAAGAACTACTCACCTACGAATGCGACGGGTTGGCGGCCTATCGTCAACGCCCGGCCTTGGTGGTGTTGCCCCGCAGTACAGCAGAAGTGGCGGCGGCGGTGCAGATTTGCGATCGCCATGATCTCCCCTGGGTGGCACGGGGAGCCGGAACCGGGCTATCGGGCGGCGCTCTCCCCTTGGCCAACGGCGTGCTGATCGTCATGGCCCAAATGAACCGCATCCTCAACATCGACTACGCCAACCAGCGCGTCACCGTCCAACCCGGCGTGATTAACAACTGGGTCACCCAAGCCGTCAGCGGCGCAGGCTTCTACTATGCCCCCGACCCCTCCAGCCAAATCATCTGCTCCATCGGCGGCAATGTGGCGGAAAATTCCGGCGGCGTTCACTGTCTTAAATACGGCGTGACCACTAACCATGTGCTCGAACTCACCGTCGTCACCACCAGCGGCGAGATCGTCCAATTGGGGGGGATGGCTCCGGAAATGCCCGGCTATGACCTGATGGGGGTGTTGATCGGCTCCGAGGGAACCCTCGGCGTGGCGACGGAAATCACCCTGCGGATTTTGAAAACCCCAGAGGCGATCGCTGTCCTCCTGGCCGACTTCGACAGCATCGAAGCGGCGGGCGAAGCGGTCACCGCGATCATCAGTGCGGGGATCATTCCAGCAGGGATGGAAATGATGGACAACCTGAGCATTAACGCCGTCGAGGATGTGGTGGCCTTGGGCTGCTATCCCCGCGATGCCGGGGCGATTTTGCTCGTGGAATTGGATGGGTTGACGGTGGAAGTGGAGGGCAATGTGGCGCGGGTGGGGGAACTCTGTCGCCAGGCGGGGGCGCGATCGCTCACCGTCGCCACCGACCCCGAACAACGCCTCAAACTCTGGAAGGGTCGCAAAGCCACCTTCGCCGCAGCCGGGCAAATGAGTCCTAACTACTTCGTCCAAGACGGCGTAGTGCCCCGTACCCAACTGGCGAAAGTGTTGCGGGAAATTGAGGCATTGAGTGAGCGATCGGGCTACCGGATCGCCAATGTCTTCCACGCCGGAGACGGGAACTTACACCCCTTAATTCTCTACGATCAAGCCATTCCGGGAGCCTTCGCCGATGTGGAAGAAATCGGCGCGGAAATCCTCCGCCTTTGTGTCCAAGCCGGGGGCAGTCTGTCGGGCGAGCATGGTATCGGGGCGGATAAAAATTGCTACATGCCGGAAATGTTCACCCCCACGGATTTGGAGACGATGCAATATGTGCGATCGGCCTTCAATCCCAAGGGGTTAGCGAATCCGGGCAAACTCTTCCCCACCCCTCAACAATGCGGCGATCGCGCCAACCGTCTCCAAGGCCTGCCCCCCATTGAAGGCGCAGAACTTTTTTAGGATAGTTCAAATGATGACATTTTTGAGATTGACGGAGGAAACAACTCAAGGTGCGTTGTGACCCTACGAAGAGGTAGGAGTTTGCGATTGACAGGTTAAGAGCGGCTTCATTGACAAGGCAAAACCCGCTGTTGCTAAGGTTAAAAAGCCAGTGACCCAAAATGGCGCACTATAATTAATACTCACTAAAATCCCGGCAAATGCTGGCCCCAATGCATTTGAAATACTTAAATAGGATGAATTGATCCCTTGCACCGCCCCCTGTTCTGTTTCTTCGCTATTGAACGACAAAATTGTGCTGATCATCGGCATGGGAAAAGAATTAAAAACCCCTAATAATACCGCCCCTAGGACAAAGCCGCCCAAGGTGGGAAAGAGGGGAATGATAAAAAAGACAAGCGCACGACCTGCGATCGCATTCACCAAAATATCCGCCACATTAAACCGCTGCGTTAACGGCTTCACCGCAAACACCTGAGTCAGCACCCCCACCACCCCCACCAGCGTAAACATCACCGCCAAACTCTTGGCATCTTGTTGCAACACCTTCAAGAAAAACGGCTGAAATGCAAAGGTAAAAATCGTAAAAGTAAACCCACTAAAAAACGTCAATAAAAACACTGGCCCCAACTTTGGCCGCGTCATCGCCTGGAAAATGCGACCAAACCCAAACATCTGCCATCCCCACTGCATTGGCTCGCGTTTTTTCAAGGTTTCCGGCAACACTACCCAGGCTAAAATCGCAGCAATGAACGCCATCATCGCCCCGGCAAAAAAGCTCATTCCCAAGGGGGTCACCCCCGGAAAGGTCGGTAATGTTTGCGCCACATAACTAATCGCTGGGCCCGTCACAAATCCCAACCGAAACGCCGCATCAAACAACCCAAAAGCCCGCGCCCGATTTTCAGGGGTTGTAGTATCACTAATTACGGCCTGGGCAATGGACATATTTCCCCCAGTTAAGCCATCGAAAATTCGCGCCACAAACAGCAGCCATGCCACAGTTGTAAAGCTAGCGATCGCATTCGCCAAAACAGTACCAAATAGGCTCAAAATCAAGAGTGGTTTACGTCCCATGCCATCGGACATACGCCCTAAAATTGGCGTAGCTAAAAACTGCGAAACGGCAAAACTCGTCGTGAGTAAACTGGCTTGAAAATCACTGAGTCCAAAGGTTTTCGCATAGGGATAAAGAATCGGAATAATAATTGTAAAACTGACAGAATTAATAAACGCAATCAGTGCAATAATCCAAAATCGCAGCGGTAATCGATTAGCATTTGACATGAAAATCCGAAAGAGAACGTGGTATGATCTGAAGAAGAAAAATAGGATGATCCTGTTTATAGCGGATTGCGAAAAGATGAGAACGCGACTTCCCCCTTGAAAAGGGGGATTGAGGGGGATCTTTGTACCGCAATTTTATGAAAACCGCTATAGGCATGAATCAATCCCTTCTGAAGATATAATAAAGCCAACAAAACAGGAGATCAAAACAATTGTCTCATCTCCTGGGGTGATGTTGAGCAGGACTGAATTAATGACTAGAGAAATAAGTGGCTTTCGGGTTGGATATTGATTTCTAAGGGAATCGCAGCGGGTTCCACTTGCAGGGCATGGACGATCGCATTTGCTGCCGTTTCTGGGCTTAATAATTTGGTGCGATCCACCTTCAACCCCGCCTGATTCCAAAACGGCGTATTCACTCCCCCAAAATAACAAAGCGTGAATTTCACCCCATACCGTTTCAATTCATCGGCGAGACATTTACTCATACCCACTGCCCCATATTTCGAGGCACAATAGGCCGTTGCTGTGATCATCGGATGCTTACCCAAAATGCCGATCACGTTGCAAATATGCCCCGCCTTTTGCCCCTTCATCACATTTGCCGCACTTTGGCAAGTATAGAACAAGCCTTTTAAATTCAAGTCCAGCATTGCATCAAAATCCGCTGGCTCTAACTTGTTAAACTGCTTCATCACCCCCGCCCCGGCTGCATTCACGAGGACATCAATCCGCCCAAATTCCGCGACGGCTTGGCTCATCAACCGTTCAACCTGGGCACGATCCGTGATATCCGTGGGGATCGTCAAAACTGGATGAGGGAGAGTTTCGGCGATCGCCTCAAGGCGATCGCGACTCCGGGCCGCCAAGACTAAATTCGCACCCAGGGGGGCCAACTGTTGGGCCACAGCCGCCCCAATCCCCCCAGTAGCGCCAACGATGACAACGGTTCGATTCTTCATAACAATGCTTAATATTTCGTTACATTCATAGAGTGTAACGAAATTTGATCTCGTTACTTGGCAGAGCTAAGTAATGCCAATTGGAGGCTCTGCCTCCTCTCCAGGCGGCGAAGCCGCTCAAGGCGAATGTCACGGCAGAGCCATGACACGAGGGGAAATGTACGACGGAATCTTGATTTTGACGGGGTGAGAGTATCCTACTTCCTATTTTGTCTGAATCCCAGCGGGCAAGATGCCCGCACTACAGACTATGGATTAGGCGGCTCGTGCCAATGGGAAAAAAGGGGGACGGCCGAAAAAGACTAAACCCCGACAACCCCACCCCGACGAGTAGGGGCATAGTCTCCATGCCCTCTTACGACTCTATCTGATCCGGCTCAACGGGGACATCTTCATACACAGCGGGGATCGTGATTTCTAGATCGATGCTGTGGAGTCGGAAGGGCGATCGCGCCTCATCATAGCGTTCATATCGCCAGGCTTGATCCTCACGGCGAAAAATTTCTACACGCTGATATTGAGTGCTCACTAACACATATTCTTCAAGACTCGCCAAGGCTTGATAATCACTAAGTTTATCCCCCCGATCAAACTTTTCCGTACTTTCTAATAGTACCTCAATGATTAATTTAGGAAAACATTTATAAGTTTGAGTTTCTTGATCTCTTTGGTCACACGTTATAAATAAATCCGGATAATAAAAACGATTTTTTACCTCGATTCTGACCTTCAGAGCAGCAAAATAAACCCGACAATCCATTCCTCTAAGATGATTATGAATCAGGGCGACGAGATTACCTGAATAGACGATAGCTTGAAAGCCCTGTGGCTTTAGCCCAGGGATGAAAAGCAACGGCGGCTTTAGCCGCATTCTTACGCCAGATATGCTAGAATAAGGGGATGATTGTACTTGAGTTCAAAGCACGGGTAAAGCCTGCCCAGGCTACCGCTATAGACGACGCTATCCGGACATCTCAGTTTGTCCGTAATAAGGCGTTGCGCTATTGGATGGATAGCCAAGATGTGGGCAAATACGACCTTAGCAAGCTCTGCAAAGCGTTAGCTGAGGAGTTTCCCTTTGCTAAGAAACTCAATTCCATGGCGCGTCAGGCTTCAGCAGAACGGGCCTGGAGTTCCATCAGTCGCTTCTATGAGTATGGCAAAAAGGGTATTAAGCCCGTAGGATTTCCCAAGTTCAAGAAGCATTCCCGCCTCGGTGGAGTACAAAACCTCTGGCTGGAAACTACTGGGGCCGAAGCGCATCAAATTCACCGATGGCTTCGGGATTGGGGAATTGCGGTTGATCGGCACCTACGATCTGGCACGCTATGACGAATCCCTGATTAAGCGAGTTCGCCTCGTTCGTCGTGCTGATGGCTACTATGTTCAGTTCTGCATCCAGGTTAATGTTCAGGTGCAGAGTGAGCCAAGTCAAAAAGCTGTTGGCCTCGACCTCGGTTTGCGGTATTTTATCGCTGCCAGCGATGGCACTGTGGTGGAAACGCCGCAGTTCTATCGTAAGTCTGAAAAGCGGTTAAACAGAGCCAATCGGCAGAAGTCCAGAAAGTACCGCAAGGGGGCAAAACCACAGTCAAGGAACTATCACAAGGCCAGGAACCGGTACGCCCGGAAGCATTTAAGGGTAAGTAGGCAACGTAATGAGTGGGCGAAGAGCATCGCCTACTGCGTCATCCAATCTAACGATTTGGTTGCTTATGTTGGCGAAGCCTGCACGAAGTGCATAGATTTAAATATAAAAGGGTTGGTTCGCAATCGGCATCTGGCTAAGTCGATTAGTGATGCGGGATGGTCAACGTTTCGCCGTTGGTTGGAGTATTTTGGTAGGAAATATGGGAAGGCAACGGTGGCCGTTCCTCCCCACTATACGAGCCAGGATTGCTCAAACTGCGGCAAGCGGGTACATAAGGCACTCTCAGTCAGAACCCATCACTGTCCGCATTGCGGCTATGAGGCTGACCGAGATGTGAATGCTGCCATCAACATCCTGCGCCTTGGACTCACTACCGTGGGGCACACGGGAAGTTATACGCTTGGGGAGATTGGGCCTCTGGCTGAGTTGGAGCAATCCTGCTGAGTTAAGTCCGGTCGATGAACCCAGAATCCCCGTCGCTTCAGCGCGGGGAGTGTCAAACTGCTAAAGGTGCAAATTATCACAGACCTATGGCAACGCGATCGCACAGTGTCGGAATCATCGGCGGGGGTCAATTGGCCTGGATGCTCGCCCTCGAAGCCCAGCCCCTGGGGTTAGACTTGATTGTCCAAACCCCCAGCCCGGATGATCCGGCCGTGGGGACGGTGAGCGATGCGATTTTCGCGGCTATTGATGACGCGGCCGCAACGGAACTGTTGAGCGATCGCACCACCGTAATCACCTTTGAAAATGAATTTATCGACCTCGACGCGCTGCAACCGTTGAGCGATCGCGGTGTTTGTTTTCGCCCCGGTTTGCACGCCCTGCGCCCCTTGGTAGATAAATACGACCAACGCCAAACTTTTCATGATCTTGGCCTCCCTACGCCGCGCTTCAGTTTACCCAGCACCATCGAGCAAATCACCGCTGACTATGGCTTCCCCCTCGTCCTCAAAGCCCGCCGTTACGGATACGATGGGCGCGGCACATTCATCGTCAAAACCGCCGCCGAACTCGCCAAACTCTGGCAGGGCTGGAATCATACGGATTTGCTGATCGAGGCGTTTGTGCCCTTTGAGCGAGAATTGGCGGTGATGGCGGCGCGGAGTGTGACCGGGGAAGTGCAGGTTTATCCAGTGGTGGAAACGCAGCAGGTGGATCAAGTCTGTCGGCGGGTTTTCGCCCCGGCCCCCATTGATTTCACGATTCAAACCCAAGTGGAACAGATCGCCACGACCCTGTTAACGGCCCTCGATGTGGTGGGGATTTTCGGGATTGAATTGTTCCTCACCGACGACGGGCAAGTGTTAGTTAATGAAATCGCGCCCCGCACCCATAATTCTGGGCATTACACCCTCAATGCTTGTGATGTATCGCAATTTTCGATGCAGTTGCGGGCGGTGACGGGGCAGGCCTTGCCGTCGCCGCGCTGGACTTGTGCCGGGGCGGTGATGGTGAATTTATTGGGGTTTGAAACGTCGCGATCGCCGTATCAAGCCCAGCGAGACGCGATCGCACAAATTCCCGGCGCGTCGGTGTGGTGGTATGGTAAACCCGAATCCCGACCGGGACGAAAACTAGGCCATGTGACGGTCTGTTTAACGGCGGAGACCTTGGATCAAGGCGAGGCGATCGCGACTCAGATCGAACACCTCTGGCAGGGAACGCCGTGAAGATTATCCTCATCCCCAGCCCTGCTCCTACGGGAAGACGGGAGTCAGCAAAGCCCTCTCCCACGGGAGAGGGCTGAGTGAGGGCATGAACCAGCATGAACCCCCACACGATCAAAATCGGTCGCCATCTCACCCTGACGGAATTCTGCACCTGCACCCAGACCTACCGCGCCCACGCCAACCACATCAACCCCTATCCCGCCAATCCCGACGCATCGATCGCCGCCCTCCAAGCCTTGGGAGAAACCCTCATCGACCCGATCATCGACCACTACGGCCGGGATCGGTTTCAACTCACCTATGGATTTTGTTCAACCGATTTAAGGAAATTCCTCCACCGCACCAACCCGCAAACAGGTCTTAAAAATGGCCGCATTGATCCCAGCCGCGATCAACACATGGCCCACGAACGGAATCAGCGGGGGCGGTATTGGTGCGATCGCCTCGGAGCGGCCTGTGATTTTCGGATTCTCGATGTAGCGAGCGATCGCGTCATTGATTGGATACTCGCCGCGCAACTCCCCTTTGATTCCCTCTATTTTTATGGATGCGATCGTCCCCTCCACCTCAGCCACGGCCCCCAACAAAAACGCGCCATCTGGGCCTTCACCCCCCAAAACACACCCACCCGCAAGAACCTAGACCCCTGGCTCCGTCTCGCCCGCGAGATCCCTTAAAACCCGCTATCGTCCAATCACCCAATGGCTCTTAACAGTTATCCTATTCTGAGATCATACTTAGCCTGATTAATGCTCTTTTCCTTACTTACGAAAATAGTGCGGGAGTCTGAAAGCCCCGTCAATTGATTGCGGGGATGAAAGACGACACGAGCGACTTGAGTCGCCCTCCTTGGGCCAGTCGTGTTAGGCTAATTATCTTGAATTTCAAACGTCCAAGAACGATCACAAGGCTAAAAACCGACAGGCCTGGAAGCAGTTAAGGGTAAGCAGGCAGCGGAATGAGTGGGCGGATTGCCGACTGCGTCATCCAATCTAACGATTTGGTCGCCCAGGAAGACTTGAATGTGAACGGGTTGGTCTGCGATCGGCATCGGGCTGAGTCGATAGTGAAGCGGGTTTGTATCCTGCGCCTTGGACTAACTACCGTGGGGCACAGGGGAAGTTATCCGCTTGGGGAGATTAGACCTCTGGCTGGGTTGGAGCAATCCGGCTCGGTTAAGTCCGGTGGATGAACCCAGAATCCCCATCGCTGTCTTCGCGGGAAGTGTCAATTCTTGACAAGATCTTCAAATAATCTGACATATTTTTCAGCTTGTAAATGGAGACTAAATTTTTGAATCGCTTTGATCCGTGCATTAGCGACTAGATTCACCAATCGATCTGAATCCGATAAAATCCAGGCAATTCCTTGGGCTAAATCTTCAACACTGTAGGGTTGAGCCAGATAGCCCGTGTGTTGATGGTCAATAATATCCATCAAGCCCGTCGCATTAAAGGCCGCAACTGGTGTACCACAAGCCAAGGCTTCTGATGCTGTCTGGCCAAAGGATTCTTGGAGGGAAGGGACAATCATGACATCGCCCGCAGAATAGATCAGCGATAAAGATAAGTCATCATGGAAGTGTCCCAGATAATGCACTTTGAATCCTAAGTCAATCGGTTTTTCCGGAGCCGATGCCCCAAATACAGCCACTTCCACATCTGCCGCCATTTCCGTGTAACTGAGCTTGCGCAACGCATCTACGAGTAAGTCAAATCCTTTCCGTTTGTCCGACGTTGCCGCTAAAGCACCAAACACAATGATTTTCTTATCTTGGGGTAGATTAAGCACTTGGCGAGCTATTGATTTCTCATGAGGTCGATAGATCTCCGTATCTAAGCAAAAAGGAATGGTTTCCACCCTTAAGTTTTTAAACAAAGCACTAGCTTTTACACACTGGGTCATCCAGTGACTGGGTGTAACAATCGTCAAATTAAGAGATTGCCAAGCTTGATGTTTTCGTTGCCAAATTTGTCGCGAGAGATCCTGTTCACAGTTGCTGTTAAGTTGAGGGCAGTTACCACAGAATTCTTGATAGCGATCGCAACCGGCACTGTAATGACATCCTCCGGTCATCGGCCACATATCTTGTAACGTCCAAACCAGCGGTTGTTTGAACAGTTTTAAAGTTTCAATCCGAAGAAATCCATTAGCGATCCAATGCATATTGATAATATCAGGATTGATCGCCTGCACAGATGAGGCGATCGCATCGGGAAACCATTGAGAAGAAAACAGAGTGCGATCGCGATTGGGATATTTTCGCAATGGCAAATTGTTCATCACCGGCCCTAACTTGGTTAATGCACTTCGTTGGACAAAAACGTCCTTATTTTGGCTCAACTTCGCTCGAACCACCATCTTAGATGTGACTCCGATAGATTGAAAACCAGCATGCAAACGATATGCCGATCGCGCTGCTCCTCCTTCCATATCCGAGGTACTTACAATTAAAGGATAGATCATTTTAATCTTGCCACCAGATACATATACGTCATTACATCGACTCAAACGATAAAACGGCTCTTCACTAGAATTGACGTTTGAACAGAAAGAACGAGAAAATCGAGCAGAAGCCAGGATCTATGGCGATCCTAAATCAATTTTAGATCTAATATCTCCATCAACAATGGGTTCGATTATATTGTTGTTTAATCTAACTTTAGATTGGTGAAGTTAATTGATTAGGGTTGTTTTTGCGAGAACCCAATGTTACAAAAAAACACCTGGACATCATATACAGCTAGGTTTTAGAGGTTTTCCTCAAAGCTCAATCATTCCATAGCGATTCTAAATCAATCGGAGATCTTATCTCCTCATCAACAAGGGGTTTAAGCCCCTTGCATGTTCATGAATCAAATAGGATTGCTATATTTTGTCACCCAAGAAGCTGGCTTTAGGGCGAGGGGGCATTTTAGAAATAATGATGCCTTCCTACTTAGCATAACTTCAAATAGTGAGAATCAAGGCTTAAACAGAACCTGAAATTCTTTGATATCTAAATATAGAGTAAGTCCTAGCTATAGAAGAGATTCATGATCCTATGCCAATTTGTCTCATGATCCTATGCCAATTTGTCTCGTTTTCTCTCCGTCTGTCGTCAAACAGGGAGGAAGTGAGCGATGTATCCCCAGTACCACCCCAATTTTTGCCGTCATGATAGGCGGCAAGACCGGAGCCAGTGGGGATTTTTGCAATAGTTGAACCCCTTTTTTGGTGGGTGATGCCTCAGTATATCGATAAAAAACTAAAAAAGGATACGAGGAGAGGGTGCGATCGCCCTCTAGGCCTTCACCCCCCAAGGAACCCCCACTCGCAAGGGCCTAGACCCCTTCTGTCTCGCCCGTGAGATCCCGTGAAGCCCGCTGACGGCGGCGGATCTGGGCCTTTAAAACCTTGAGTTGATAGGGGTCGGCATCCTTGCGCCAGACGAGGCGATAGCCGCGCAACGCTGTGCAATGTTCTGCCAAGTGCCGCTCCCAGGCGCTGCGGGTGTAGATCGCGGCCACATTATCGAGGAGACCCCATTGGCGTTCTTGGTCGCTGAGGGTTTTGAATTTGGCGTAGTCGGGGTAGTCGGGGGTGAGGAGTTGTTCTTTTTGGTGGAGGATGGGCGGGTCATCGGTGCGATCGCAGTCGCGATATTTCACCTGGAGATCGCGCAAATCGATTTGCATACTGGTGTGGAGGAGGGGGTGGGGAACGCGATCGAAGTCGGGATAGGTGAGATAGGTGATTTTGGGTTGGGTGAAGTGGAATTTTACGACGGTGGCTTCATCAGGGCGGCCAATGGTGCGGGAGGCGCAGCCCTCAAGGAGACGGAGCAGGGGGGATAACTGTTCGAGAGCGGAAATATGCACCCAGAGAGAATTCGGACGTTGTTGACCGATCGCACTCTGACGGCCCTGTTCTTGAATGATGTCTAAATTACCGACGCTCATTAACATCACATCAGCGGCGGCGCAGGCCTGTTGATAGGTTCCAAACAGGGCTTTGATATCCTGCTGCATCGGGGCGGGGAGGGCGCGGAATTTGGGGCGATCGCTGAAATGAGTGAGAGCAAGATAGACGAGTAAATCGTGGCGGCGTTGGGTGGCGATCGCATCCCACGCCGCTGCATCGGTGGCCTGGGTGATGACCTGAAACGCCCGTTTAATCGTGCGAAATTCTGATGTGATCGCCTCCCATTGCTGCGGCTCTAACTCCTCCCGTTGGGGTAACCGGCCCCGCTCCGTCATAAAATCCATCACCGGCTGTAACAGGGTTTGATAATCCTCAAACCGCTTCACCGTTGCGTGAATTCGGGGCGTTTTCACCCGCGATCGAAAGCGCGATCGCCGGAACAATTCCGCCTGACGTTCATCGCGAAACACCGCATAAATCCCTAGCGCGATCGGGATCGCGTCCACTGCCAACACCTGATCAATGTAGTGTTTAAGTTCGGTTTGGTCGTAGTACTTCTGAAACGTGTTGCGGCTGGTGATAATCCCATCTTCGTAGGCAATCAGGCCCCGCGTCCGGTCTTGGATCAACACCTGCGCCGCCACAATCAATACCGATCGCGCTAACTCCCACGCTGTCGCCAAGGCCTGCCGCCGTTCCTGGGGGTCTTCAATCACGTTGATAATGTAGCCAAGGTTGACCACATCAGCCGGGATCAGCGGGGTATCGGGGGCGTAATAGGGGTCATATCCGATGCTCTCGTAGCCGCGATCGCCCACAAACTGCACATCCGTCCCATGGCCACAGCCATAATCCAAAAACCGACAACCCGGCGAAAATAGCCCCGCTTCCAACGCTAACCGCACCGGTTTTGAGAGGGCATTTCGTTTAATCGCGGCGCGGTGGCGATCGATCTGCGGCAGGGCGGTTTTGGGTTGGGTGGGGGTGAGGGTGCAGGCCAGGGCGTGGTTGTGGATTTCGAGATGTTGGGCGCGGAGGCGTTTTTCCCAGTTGAGGAGCGTGCCGATCTGCCGGGCATCGTTAAATAGGCCCAGGGTTTCCTGTTGGCGGGTGAGGTGGGCGAAGCGTTCCGCGTCGGGATGGTCGGGGGCGATAAAGGTTTCTTTGCGGTGGAGGATCGGCGGGTTGGCACTGTCGGCATAGTCGCGGTACTGCAACGCTCCGGTGGTGAGGATGACTTGGGTACTGGCGACAAGGCGGGGATGGGGGTCGCGCTCAAAGTTGGGGTAATGCAGGTAGGAGATGCGGGGCGTGTCGTAGTGAAATTTAACGAGGGTGTAGGGATAATCCGGGGTTAGACAACTCTGGGCGTGGCGTTCATAGGCTTGCAGGCAGGGGTCAAGGTGCGCGATCGCACTGCGATGCACATATAGAGCATTGGGCAACGCTTTCCCCACGGTGCTCTGTTGACACCATTGCACAATTTCAGCCAGAGGAATGAGATCAGCCTGGTTCACGGTACGAAATTTCCGGATCTGTATCGGGTTTCATTCTACGCAACAGCGAGCCAGAAGCTCGCATTACCGAAGACTAACGCAGTACTGTGAGCCTCTGGCTCACAGATCCAAAAGCCGATCCTCATCATTTGCATTGAGGCCATTAGTCCGGAGTCCATCTGTTAGGCGTGGCGGTTGGCTTCTTCTTGGAGCCATGCATCCGTCGGTTGGCCGTCTTTGCGGCGCAGTTCGATTTCCACGGCGATCACTTGGTCGGAGCCGGGCGGGGCGGGGTGTTGATGGAAGATGACATCATAGTCGGCGGGGTCTTCCTTGCGTTCCCGGAGCCAGTCGTGGACTTTGGTTTCCACGAAGAAGGTTTGATTTTGCTCAAACATGCGGGTGATCTGCATTTGGAGGGTATAGGGATTGATTCGGGACATGGCGATCGCAAACATGAACGTTACTCGTCCATTGTAGGCATTAGGTTGCCATCAATTGCCAGATGGTGAGGGGGTCTTGTTTGCCTTTGACGGTGATCGGGGTCAGGGGCTGGACGGCGAGATCAGGGGCGGTGTGATAGACGGCATCGGAGAGGGTGATGTGACCGGCGGGGGTGGCGGATTCGAGGCGTTTGGCGGTGTTGACGGTGTCGCCAATTACGGTATAGGTGCGCAGATCTTGGCTGCCAAAAAACCCCTCCATCACCGGGCCACAATGGACGGCACAGCCTGCGCCGAGACCGTGGGGAGCGAGGCAGGCATGGGACTGATCGCGCATGGCTTGGGCGGCGGCGATACCCTGGGCGGGGGTGGCGTAGATCGCCATAATTTCATCTCCGGTGAAGCTAACGCGGATCGGGTCGTGGGCAGCGGCGGCGGGTTCGACGGCGTAGTAGTAGGCGTTGAGGACATGGGCGATCGCATCGGGTTCGTGCTGTTCACACCAGCGGGTAAAGCCGCGAATATCCATGAAAATAATCGTGCGGTTTTGGAGGGTAAGGGCGACAGCGTCGGGATTGTTCACGGCTTGATTGACGGCATAGGCTCCGATGCCCCATTCGGCGAACTGTTGGAGCGATCGCGCTGTTTCCCGTAACTGCCGCTGCTGCCGGCTCACCTGCAAATTTCGCAACCCCAAAAACAGCCCAATCAACACCACACTCCCCAAAAAGTAGCGATGGCTATGGCTATTCACCATCATCTGGAGATCGTTCCAGGTCACATGACCCTCTGGCTCCACCTGAACGACCAGATAAAACGCCTGGATCATCAACGTCCGCACCACACTTTCGAGGGGAATGAGCAGACCATCAGACTGGGGCCAGACTTGGGTGCGGAGATGCTGGGAAACGGCGATCGCCAACGAAGCCCCCCAAAACACCAGATGGCTGAAATCCGTAAAAAAAGCCCAACCATCCAAGGGCACATCCAGCACCGTATAGACCCCCACCCCGATCAAATTTCCCCAAAACCGCTGGGCCGTCGGTCGGGACAAGTACCACGCCTGAATCGATACGGCGAAGATGAGCAGGTATTCCGGCGGATGGGTGAGGTACACCCGCCACCCATCGACAATCAATTCCGCTAACCCCTTGAGCACCAAAAAATGGCCGCTATTGGTGAGCAATTCACGAATAAAAGCCTGAAAACGTGTGCCTTCGAGCTTGACCGTGAGATGATCGTGAATTTTTGGGGAGTTGATCCTGCGCATAGTTACCGATGGGGATTGCTTCTCACTTCACGGTAGCTGCATCCTGATCGGGTGAGTTTAGCCGATGGACAATTTAGGTAGAACGTCGCCGCTGCCGAACAATTCCCGTCATCCGAATGCCTGTAATTAACAAAATGATTAACCCCACTCCCACCAACAGTACATAGATCGGGTGCAGAATCGTCCCAAAGTAACGGCCTTCGTGGATGCTGAGAAAAATGCCCACTTGATCATAGTCCAGGCCGAACCAGGTACGGGCGAGGCGGTAGATGATGCCGGTGGTGGCGCTGAGGATGAGGGGAAGAAGGGCGATCGCACCCACGATCCGATGCCAGCGGCGATCGGTCTGTTTCGCCGGTCGTCCCCACAGTTGCTTTGTCATCATCCCGCCAGTGACAATCAAGCCCAGCAGCCCCACCCCCATCAGCAGCACATAGACCGGCACGAGGGGCTTTCCTAAAAACTCCCCTTGGTGGATGATCATCAGCCAGTCTTGGTGCGGCAGATTAAACCAGGCCCGCCCAACGCGATAAATCACACCAGTCAGGGCGGTGGCGAAGAGGGGAAGGAAAAAGATGGGTGCGATCGTGCGGTGGAATTTGCGAATTGTCGTGGGTTTCATGGGTGTTATGGGGGTGAGTCTAAAACGCTCGAATCCTACGCTCTAGAAATAGAGATCGTTACAGATGCAGTAGGCGGGAGAAGCCAGAAGCGTATACTTGTATCGCTGTCTGGAGTATGTCACAGAGTCAGAACAGCGGCGGGGTTACACCCATTCTCAAACAGCTACCCATGCAATTGTGCAGGTAAGGGGCTGAGTCCCCTTGTTCTGTAGCCTGACTTGAGCGAATGGGGGTTAAAGTTCAACCCACTTCCGCAGCAGATTCGAGAGGGTTTTACTGAGGAGATCAAACTCAACGGTTTTGCCGTATTTTTCAAAGGTAGCGCGGCGCACGGTGTCCAGTTCAAAGAGGATTTCACGCTCTTGGGGATCGCGGACGAGACTTTGTACCCAAGTGACGGCGGCGAGGCGTATCCCGGTGGTGACGGCGGCGACATGGTGCAGCATCGTGGAGGGATACACCACCATCGAACCGGCGGTAAGTTTAATCTGCTGCTCACCGAAGGCGGTGTCGAGGCAGAGTTCGCCGCCGGTATAGCTGTCAGGTTCGCTGAGAAAGAGAGTCAGGGATACATCAGAACGGGTGCGATCGCGCCCCTTCCCCATCAGGGCATTATCGGTGTGGGTTCCGTAACTCATCCCCGGTTCATAGCGGCTGAACAGCAGCGGGCGGATCGTGTGGGGGCGAATGGCAGCCTGAAAGAGGGGATGGCGTTGGATGGCGGGTTTAACGAGCGATCGCAAGGTTTGCGCCTCGTCTGTTTTGCCGTCGATTTGTTCGTTGGTCTTCACTAACTTGGCATAGCGCCCCGCTGTGATTTTCCCATCGACAAAGGATGCCGTCATTAAGGTGCGTTGCACGGTTTCCAACTCATCCGGAGTGAGAACATTTTCAATCGTTAAAATCATCACCAATCAATACCATCCATCTCAAAACACGTTATTCAGCCCCTGCCCCCTTCGGTTTAGGATTCGTAGCCTTCGCCCGCTTCGTCATCGTCATCATCATCGGACTCGTAGCCTTCGCCCGCTTCGTCATCGTAGTCATCATCGTAGTCATCATCATCGGACTCGTAGCCTTCGCCAGATTCGCCCTTTTCAGCATCCTTCGCCGCATCGGGGCTAGGGATGGTGGACTCGTTCGCCACCAAGGTCGCCGTTTGGGTTGGTTCAACCATGGCACGGGGGGCAGACTCTTGGGGCAATGCGCCGCCTTCTTCGCCACCATCTTCGGCGGGGGGCGGTGTCGTGCCACAGGCGGCGAGGCTGGTGGCCAAACCGAGGGACAAAAAGAGACTAACGGCTTTTGAGGTTGGGTGATTCATGGTCATTATTGGTTGTTAGGTCGTTATGATTCAAGATGCCTGATAAAAGTAAAGAACTCGGAAAGGTCGCTAATGTCACTCTCTCCCCCGCTGAGCCTCACGGTTGACCAGCCCGCACCCCGCCTGGATCGGTGGCTGGCGGATCAGATTCCGGATCTGTCGCGATCGCGCCTCCAAAAACTCATCGAGCAGGGCCATGTGTCCCGCAACGACCAGCCCTGCACCAATAAAAAAACGGCCCTCAATGTGGGCGATCGCCTCACCGTCACGATTCCCCCCACCGAACCCCTCACCCTCACCCCCGAAGCCATCCCCCTCGATATCCTCTACGAAGATGAGGTCTTGATCATCATCAACAAGCCCGCCGGGATGGTGGTGCATCCCTCCCCCGGCCACGATCGCGGCACGCTTGTCCATGCCCTGCTCCACCATTGCCAAGACTTAGCCGGGATTGGCGGGATTGAACGGCCGGGCATTGTCCATCGGTTAGATAAAGACACCAGCGGCGCGATCGTCGTGGCGAAAACCGATCATGCCCTCCAGCATCTTCAGCAGCAAATCAGAACCAAAACTGCCCAACGCCTCTATCACGGCATCGTCTACGGCGCACCCCAAGCGGAGCATGGCACGGTAGACGCGCCCATCGGACGGCATCCGGCGGGGTTGAAAAAAATGGCGATCGCGGATCTCGAACGGGGGCGATCGGCCGTCACCCATTGGCAAGTGTTGGAACGGTTGGGCAACTATACCCTGCTGAAATTTCAACTCACCACGGGCCGCACCCACCAAATCCGCGTCCACCTCACCCACATCGGCCACCCACTCCTAGGCGATCCCCTCTACGGGCCAGGGCGAGCGATGGGGGTGAATTTAACCGGGCAGGCGTTGCACGCCCACCGCTTGAGTCTGGTGCATCCGGTGACGGGGGAGGCGATTGACGCGATCGCACCTCGGCCCGCCCAATTTGAAACCCTGTTAACGGTGCTCAAACGACGAACCCACTCCCAAGGGGCCGGACGCGCCTAGAGGATTTGCGAGAGGAATTGCTTGGTGCGATCGTGTTGAGGGTTGTTGAAGAAAACATCAGGGGGAGCTTCTTCGACGAGTTCACCATCCGCCATCAAGACGACGCGATCGGCCACTTCCCGCGCAAAGCCGACTTCGTGGGTCACACAAACCATGGTCATACCGTCGTCAGCCAGCGATCGCATCGTGTCGAGCACTTCCCGCACCATTTCCGGGTCAAGGGCGGAAGTGGGTTCATCAAAGAGCATGATCCGGGGTTGCATCGCCAAGGCGCGAGCGATCGCCACCCGTTGCTGCTGACCCCCGGACAGTTGCCCTGGATATTTTCGCGCCTGTTCTAAAATTCCCACTTTTTCCAGGAGTTGCATGGCGTGGGCTTCGGCTTCCACTTTCTTGCGGCGACGCACCCAGATCGGCGCGAGGGTGACATTTTGCAACACGCTCAAATGGGGAAACAGGTTGAACTGTTGGAACACCATCCCCACTTCACGGCGGATCGCATCAATATTTTTTAAATCGTGGGATAGTTCAATGCCATCCACCATAATCGTCCCTTTTTGATAGGGTTCGAGGGCGTTAAAGGTGCGGATGAAGGTAGATTTTCCGGAACCCGATGGCCCCATAATCACCACCACTTCACCTTTACGCACGGTCAAACTCACCCCGCGCAGGACGTGAAATTGGTTGCTGGCGTACCATTTCTGCACATCGGTGGCGACAATCATCGCCTCAGCAGGTTTTTTCAGTTCAGCAGCGGGGGCGGTGTCAGAGGTTGGGTTTACCGAAGGGTTGCCAGTCATGGAATCTCCTGTAGAAACATTGGGCAGCTTAAGGGGATTTTAGTTGACAATTTACATTACAACTGAATAATTGCTGACATTCTGGGGGCGATCGCATCAAATGTTCACCCGAATGTGTTGTGGGCCACGCTCTAAAATCCTCCTGCCTTAGGATAGTCCACCCCTGACCATTGGCCCGAAGCCACCCAAATACCGCCGTGTTGCTCCACTAGGGCGGGGCGCATCACATAGCCCCACACCCGGCCAAGGGGCTGGCCCCCAGGGGTGAACACTTCGATGTGTTGGCGATCGTATTCGTTTTGCTCCGGCGATCGCCCCTCCTCATAGGTCTCTAAGGGATCTAAGATCGCCAAAATATCAACCGCCTCGAACGTTAACAACACCCCCATAATCCGCTCCATGCCGTGGGTCATGGCGGGATAGCCATAGGTCGGGAGGTGATAGAGCCGCCCCCAGGTGTAGGCGGGTTGGGCCCGGTGGGGGCGATCGCCACAATAGGCCTGATAATTGGCCTCGCCGGGCTTCAGTGTGCCGTAGACAAAGACTTGAATCATTGCCACCTCAATTGAACAATCTTCCAAAAATTAGGGCCGTAATTCTAGATTTTGTATCAGATTCATCAAATCCACCACCGCACCCCGGCTAAGATAGTGAGGTTAATACGGCGTTAAAGTGTGGCTATTTTTTAGTTATTGAGTCTTTTGCAACAACTCTCTGCACCGCAAACCCATTCCGCGTTTCCCGCCGACGTGATTCGGCTGCCTAATGGTCTGACCATTATTCATCAGCCCTTGCCCGTCACCCCAGTCGTGGCGGTGGATGTTTGGGTCAAAGCCGGGGCCACCACCGAGCCGGATTCCTGGCACGGGATGGCCCACTTTCTAGAGCATATGGTGTTCAAAGGCAGTGATCAGGTTGCGCCGGGAGAATTTGACTGGATCATTGAAGCCAGCGGTGGGGCCACCAATGCCGCCACGAGTCACGATTATGCCCATTTTTTCATCACCACAGCGGCGCAATACCTTCCCCAAACCCTGCCCTATTTTGCGGATATCCTCCTCCATGCGGTGATTGACGATACGGAATTTGGGCGTGAAATGGATGTGGTGATTGAGGAGATTCGGGGCTGCCAGGATGATCCCGATTGGCTGGGGTTTCAAGCCCTCTGTGAAACGGTGTATGGGGATTCACCCTATGGCCGTTCGATTTTAGGCACGGAAGCCCAAGTGCGGGAGCGATCGCCCCAGCAAATGCGCTGTTTTCACCAGACCCATTACCAACCGGAAAACATGACGGTGGTGATCGTCGGCGGGGTGGAACGGGAAACCGCGATCGCCCTGATCAGCGAGGCCTTTGGTTCCTTTGCGGTGCGATCGGAATGTCCCCCGTTAACCACCCATCCGCTGCCCCATCTCGAAAAAATTACCCGCACCGAACTCCGATTACCGCGCCTCGAACAGGCCCGCCTCTTACTGGCTTGGACGGCTCCGGGGGTGGATTTGATGGATGTGGGGATTGGCTTGGATATGCTGTCGGTGCTGTTGGCGGGGGGGCGATCGTCGCGGCTCGTTCGGGATCTGCGAGAAGAGGCGCAATGTGTGTGGGATGTGGGGAGTGAATTTTCCCTGCAAAAGAACGCGAGCTTATTAACGATCAATGCCTGGCTCGATGATGCACAGTTGCCGGACGTTGAAGCGATGATCCAAGACCACCTCCATCACCTCCAAACCACACCAATGAGCAGGGCGGAACTGAACCGGATTAAACGGTTGCTCTGTAATGACTATGCCTTTTCGACGGAAACACCGGCCCAACTGGCGGGGCTTTATGGCTACTACAACACGATCGCCCAAGCGGAACTCGCGGTGACCTATGCTGAAAGAATCCAACGGATGACCCCGGACATTCTCCAGCAGATCGCCCAAGACTATCTCAAGCCGGATTGCTATGCGGTGACGGTGATGCGATCGCTCTAAACGTCCCCAGTTTGTGATCCTACCCCCATCTTTTTAGTTCCCTATGTCGGCCCAACCCTTAACTCAAGCCCGTTTAGCCAACGGGATTACCGTAATCGCAGTGGAAAATAATGCGGCGGATATTGTGGCGGCGCGGTGTTTTGTGCGGGCGGGAGGACGGTGGGAAGCTCCGGCTCAAAGTGGGATTTCCCATCTCCTTTCGGCGGTGATGACCAAAGGCACAACGACCCTATCCTCGGCGGACATTGCCGACCGGGTGGAGTCCACCGGGGCCAACATGGGGACGGATGTATCGGCGGACTATTTTGTCCTCAGTTTGAAAACCGTGACGGCGGATTTTCCGGCGATGCTCCAGTTGGCGGCGGACTTGTTGCGATCGCCCAGCTTCCCCCCGGACGAAGTCCAACTCGAACGCCAACTCACCCTCCAAAACATCCGCGCTCAACAGGAACGCCCCTTTAGCCTTGCCTTTCAACAACTGCGCACCGCTATGTATGCCGGCCATCCCTACGGCGGCTCCATGCTCGGCACACCGGAAACCATCCAAACCCTCACCCCGGAAGCTCTTCATGCTTACCATCGCACCTACTTTCGCCCCGATAATATGGTGATCAGCTTGTGCGGGCGGATTGTGCGGGAAGATGCGATCGCCCAAATCGAAGCCATTTTTGGCAATTGGACTGCCCCCCCTGCCGTGATCCCCCTGCCCCCTGTTCCCACCATCACCCCCCAACCCGGCTGCCACATCATCCCCCAAGACACCCAGCAATCCATCGTCATGCTCGGCTACGCCGCCCCTTCCGTCCACAGCACCACCGACTACATCCCCCTCAAGGTAATTAACACCTACCTCGGCAGCGGCTTATCCAGTCGCCTCTTTGTGGAACTGCGGGAAAAACAGGGACTCGCCTACGATGTTTCCGCCTTTTATCCCACCCGCTACCACCAATCCCAATTTGTCGCCTACATGGGCACGGCCCCCGAAAACACCCAAATCGCCGTTGATTGCCTCCACCGAGAACTGAAACGTCTCTGCGAGGTGGTGCTCAATCCCGAAGACCTCCAAGCCTCGAAAAATAAACTCCTGGGTCAATACGCCCTCGGCAAACAAACCAACGCTGAAATTGCCCAGCTTTTCGGCTGGTATCAAATCATTGATCTCGGCGTGGACTTTGATCAACAGTTTCAAGATGCCGTCAATGCCGTCACCCTAGAGGACTTGCAAACCATTGCCCAACGCTATTTCACAACGCCCTATCTGTCGATCATTGGCCCGGCAACCCAAGTCAGCACCGTTGTTTTCTAAGCTCTGCCGAATCCTGCTGGGGGATTACCGGGCTGTGGGGGGGATTGTCGGAGGGGCAATTTAATCCAAAAACAGGTTTGACCCGGTTGGCTGGTGCAGGTCAATTGACCTTGATGATTTTCGGTGATGATTTGGTAGCTGATCGATAATCCTAACCCTGTCCCTTTGCCGATCGCCTTGGTGGTAAAGAAGGGGTCAAAGAGGCGGGCTTGGGCTTCTGAGGTGATGCCGGAACCGTTGTCGATAATGGCGATCGTGATGCCGTCCGCTTCGGGGCGGGTGACGATGCGAATCTTGCTAGGGTCGGCTTGAATGGCGGCGTGGGAACGGTTCTGATCGCGCTCCTCTAGGGCATCGATGGCATTCACCAGCAGATTCATAAATACCTGATTTAACTGGCCGGCGTAGCAGTTAATCAGGGGCAATGCGCCGTAGTCTTTGATGACGGCGATCGCAGGTCGGGCCTCACTGGCCCGCAGTCGAGTCTGCAAAATCATCAAGGTGCTATCAATGCCGTCGTGAATATTGACATCTTTAATTTCCGACTCATCCAGCCGGGAAAAGGTGCGCAGGGATTGGACAATGGCGCGGATGCGCTCGGTTCCCACCCGCATTGATTGGAGCAGGTGTTGAAAATCCGTTTTCAGAAACTCCAGATCCAGGTCTTCGATCAAGTCGGCAATCTCAGGCTGGGGATCGGGATAGTGGTGCTGATAGGCATTGACCAGTTGAATCAGGCCGGCGCTGTATTCATCCGCATGGGCGAGGTTGCCATGGATAAAGTTGACCGGATTGTTGATTTCGTGGGCGACCCCGGCCACCAATTGCCCCAGGCTCGACATTTTTTCACTTTGCACGAGCCGTAGTTGAGTCCGTTGCAATTCTGCGAGGGCGGCGGCGGCTTCGGCGGCTTTGGTTTGGCTTTGGGCGAGGAGGCTGGCTTGGGTGAGGGCGATCGCTAATTGTCCCACCACCGCTTCGAGCAGTTCCACCTCATCATCTAGCCACGGCCGCACCCCTTGACTTTGGGTACAGGCAAACACCCCGTAGCGATCGCCCACCTCATCCCACACCGGCAAAACCAACATTGAACGATTTCCCAAACCCTGCAACATCGACCGAACCCTCGGATCATCAACAGCGCTCGTATCATCTAAACGAACAATGCGCCGCTGCAAAATCAAATCCGAAAGACTGCCAAACGCCGCCACAGGATGCCGCCCCACCAAACTCGGTAAGCCCGGTATCACCACTTCAGTCACCACCTCCCAATAGTGACTTTCGTCAATGTCCAGATACCAAGCAAAATGACAACGGTCTACCTTTAGAAAGGCTTGGATATCCCGCACACTGGTGTTGAGAATATGATCAAGATGGAGGGTTAACGAGTGGCGAATCTGTTGCGTCAGTTGGTTGAGGAGTTGTTCACGATCGGCCTGTTGTTGAATCTGGGCGGCGGATTCCCGGAGCGCGATCTCGGCGTTTTTCATCTCAGTGATATTCAAGACTGACCCCAACAGGCCGATACAGTGGCCCTCTCCATCTCGCCAGATACTCCCGTTGGCGCGAATCCATTCGACCCCTCCCGTCGGTGTGAGCACGCGATGCTCAATACTGTAGTCGGTTTCTGTGGCGAGGGCTTGCTCTACCGCTGCGAGGGTTGCGTCCAGATCGTCCGGATGGATGAGGGCAACATAGTCTTTAAAGGTGCGGCCCAAGAGTCCCACCTCTAGGCCAAAGACACGTTCAACGGCACTCGACCAAAACACATCGTTCGTGCAGCGGTTCCAGCGCCAACAGCCAAGTTTCCCGGCTTCCAGGGTGGTTTGAAGGAGAGCGTCTTTTTCACGGAGGGCGGCTTCCACTTCCTTGAGGCTGGTGATGTCCCGCGCCACAATGACCACTGTATTTTCTTGCTGGGGGGCAATGATCGAGTCAAAATAGACGATGCGATCGCCCAACGGCAAACTATAATCCATGCGCACCAATTCTTGGGTATCAACCGCTTGTTGGATATACGCCAAAAAGAAGTCCGCCAGATCCACCGGAAAAATCTCATGGAGGGTTCTACCAATGGAGGTCTCCGCCGGTTGATACAGCAGCGGCGCACTACTGGAGGCAATTTTGAGGTAGCGACCGTCCCGATCCATGACGAGGATCACATCTTGAATCGCGCTAAACAAGGCCAGCAATTCAGCGCGGGATTCTCGCAGTTCTTCTTCTGCGGCTTTGCGATCGTCAATATCGGCCATCGTTCCCAACATCCGATGGGCTTGACCCGTTTCATCCCTGAAGAAAATCCCCCGATCTTCCACATAGATATAACTGCCATCCCGCCGCCGCAGCCGATAATCCATATTGTAGGGACGACCCGCCGCCATACAGTCATTCAACAGGCTGAGGGTTTTTTCGCGATCGTCGGGGTGAATCCACTGCGCCCAATCCTGAGCATTAAACGTTTTAAACGCATCGGGCGGATGACCCGTCATCGCCTCCATGGCTCCCATCCAACGAATGTTTCCGCTGGCAATGTTGTAGTCGTAGATCAGTTGTCCCGTCTGTTCACAGACGCTTTGAAAGCGCTGTTCACTGTCCACGAGGGCGATTTCTGCCTGTTTACGGGCCGTAATTTCCACAATTAAGCCATCCCAAACGATCGCACCCTCGGCGGTGCGCTCTGGTTTGGAGAGGAGTTCAACCCATTTGAGTTGCCCCGAAGGGGTGATGATCCGGTGTTCATATTGGGCCCGTTCTAGGGTTTGGGCAGTGGTGGTAATCAGCGTTTGTAGCCCCGGTAAGTCGTCAGGATGGACATAACTAAACGCCGTGATAAAGGATTCGGGTTCGAGTTCATACAGATCCCGACACCCCTCGGAAACATAGGGGAAACGATAGGTTCCGTCGGCATCCATCCGAAATTGATAGATGACCCCTGGTAAATTCGCCGCCACCCGTTGAAGCCGTAGCTGGCTGGCTTCTAGCTCGCGGGTGCGCTCCTCAATCGTGGATCGGAGGTCTTCGGTGAGTCTGTGCCAGGAAAGGGCTTGGGTTTGGGCGGCGAGTTGCTCGCGTAGGGCGGCGTTTTCAGCTTCGAGAGCGGCAATGCGCTGGCGATCGCCTTGAATGTCTGGAGACATACGATTGAGGATAGCGGAGGTGGCCTTTATCTTAACGTGATTACTCGTTGGGCTAAACGTAACTTGGCGGAGCGCGATCGCCGGTTGTCCTGTTTTTCATCGGCTTGGGCCACGATCGGCTTTTTGGTCACAATTTGCAACAGTTCTGACCCCCGAAACGCATATTTCACAATCCGATCTTCGAGGCTGTGAAAACTGATGATCGCGATTCGTCCCTCCGGTTTTAACCAATGGGTTGCCCGATCTAAAAACAGCGCGAGGGAATCCAATTCGGTATTCACTGCAATCCGCAACGCTTGAAAGACACGGGTGGCGGGATGGATGCGACCATGGCGACATTGGGGCGGAATCGCATTCATAATCACGTCCACTAGATCTGTGGTGGTGTGCAGAGGGCGACGGGCCACGATCGCCCGCGCAATCCGTTTAGAAAACCGCTCTTCGCCATATTCAGAGAAAATCCGCACTAACTCCACTTCCGAGCGATGGTTAATGATCTCCGCCGCTGTCACCCCTTGCCCCTGATCCATGCGCATATCCAAAGGCGCGGCGTGCTGAAAACTAAAACCCCGCTCCGGGCGATCCAGTTGCGGCGAACTCACCCCCAAATCCGCCAAAATGCCGTCAAATTGCCCAGCCTGGCCGGGATAGTCGGCAAAATTGCCCTGCCAAAACTGCACCGAGGCGGGGAGGTGGGCTTGGGCAGCGGCGATCGCAGCCTCATCCCGATCAATCGCCGTCAATTGCACCGCATCCGCCGCCGCCAAAATCAGCCCACTATGGCCCCCACCGCCCACCGTCGCATCCAAATAATGCCCCCCAGGGCGCACATTCAGCCCCGCGAGCACCTCCCGGCTTAAAACCGAGATATGGTGAAAGGCGAGATCCGGTAACTCGTTGCGATCGTCCGTCATCACACTGCCGCTGGCGTGAGGGTAATCGGTTCGAGGCGACCCTGGGCAATTTGCCAACTGTGATCTGCGATCGCCGCCATATCCCCCGCATCATGGGTCACCACCAACAGCGTCCAATGGGCTTTTAACTTCTGCAACAGCCGCACCAACTGCTGCCGCATCGACCAATCCAGCCCCGCCGTCGGCTCATCCAAAAGCAAAATATTCGGTTGGCGAATCAGTTGCACCGCCAACGCCAAGCGCCGCTGTTGCCCGCCGCTGAGGTTATTCGGGGAAGTGCTGAGGGAGAGATGATCTAGTCCCACTTCCTGTAATGCCGCGTGAATCTGTTCGCTGATCAACTCCGGATGACCCAAGCGCAACTCTTCAAACAGGGTGTTGCCGCAAAAATGCCGCTCCGGAAACTGGAACACTAGACCCGCTAAATATTGCAATTCATAGCTATCAAGAACTTGGGTTCCCCATTGCACTACCCCGCTGGTATGTTCCGCCAGACCGGCTAAAATTTCGAGCAAGGTGGACTTTCCCGACCCACTCGGCCCCACCACCAGCCCTAATTTTTGGGGCGGCAGTTCTAAATTAATCCTATGCAGAATCGGATTCGGTGCGGCGGGGGGATGGTAGGACAAGTCGCGCAAATGCAGCATGGTGGCGAGGATAAGGCACAGTTCTACGGTATCACTTTCGGAACTTGTCGGATCAGGCGACCGTCAGAGAACCCAACCCAAACAGCTTTGTGATCCCTAGGGGCTGTTGAATTCACCACACTTTTTCATTCAATTTAGGACGAAATCCGATGATCATGAACCGTTTACGCCAACGTGGTTTGGCAATAGTTTCATCCTCAATTTTACTGGTGAGCTTAGGCAGTACGGCGGCTTGGGCGGGTGATCCGTTTCGGGGCGATCGCAACCCTAGCAATATTGGCGATCATACCGAAGCGGCGTTTGAAGCGATTTTCGCCGAGGGAAACTATCGCGCCGCCCTCCACCATATCCAAATGGCCTTGCGGACGGAAGGGAGCGATCCCCTCGCTCCGGCGATTCGTGCCTCCCTAGCCTATAACTTGGATAGTGATTTGGAGACGATGCAACAATACGCCGAAGCAACGAAGACGGCGGCCCAAGCTCTTCTCGATCGCCCCAATGTCTCCCCCCAAGACCAAATTCGCGGCAATCTCTACCTCGCAGCGGGGACGTTTCTTGATGGGGTCTATACCTGGGAGAACGACAAGGACTATGTCTCAGCGGCGTTGACGGTGCAGGAAGTCTTTCGCTATATCAATGCAGCGGAACGCATTGATGATGAAGCAGACTTGAATGATCCGGAGTTGAACCTGGTCAAGGGCTATATTGAGTTGCTGCTGTCGGTGAATTTGCCGATGTCCAGCCCGGAAAATGCGATCGCGCAATTCGAGGCCAGTGCCCGACCGCGCTATTTAGTCGATCGGGGGATTGCGATCGCCTATCGTGACATTGGCTATAAAGCCGGGAAAGCCGAAGATGCCACCAAGGCCCGCAACGCCTACCGCAACGCCCTCAATCATGTCAATAACAGCCTCGACGCAACCCCCGGTAACCCCGAACTCCTTTACCTCAAAGCCCAAATCCTCCACGAACTGGGCAAAGTCAATCAGGGCGTGGCCAAACAAGACCCCACCCCTAGCGATGTGGCTCAGGTCGAAGAAGCCTTAGATCTCTTCAACCAAGCCCTTGCCGCACGGGCGCAATTGCCTGTGAGTTTGCCGGGTCAAATCGAGCGCGAGCGCAATATTGCCCAAACCTGGCTGAATACCCACGGCAACTAGGTCACGGCATACCGGAATCGGTGGGTTACGGCGGCTTACTAGATTGCAGTGATGGCAAGATTTCAAGCCGCCTAACCCACCCTATTGGACTATTTCAGCTAAAATAGTTCAATAGGATTTGGATATTTTTTGCATTGTAGAGGATTTCAGCGATTTTCTAATACACAGCTTTAGCTGAAATAGTCCACCATAGCAATCCTATTGGATTCATGAACAGGCAAGGGGCTTATGGAGGTTAACTATTTAATCCGGTAATTGAAAAAGGCTCTAAACCTCTAGCGAGCAAGATGCTCGCATTACGGAATTACCGGATTATTTCCGTAAGTTTCATAAGCCCCTTGTTGATGAGGAGATCAGATCTCCGATTGATTTAGGATCGCTATACTACACCTCCACGCAAGCTAAACCCCCCCCGATTGTGCGATCGGGGGGGTTTTTAAGAGGAATGCGAGGACTGCACATTCATGGTGATTCAGGATTAATGATTAGTCATGACGTTTGAAATCTTCTAACCAGTTGCGGGTTTGTTCGGCGGCAATATCGCGGCCACCGAGACCAAAGGCGAGGGCAACGGCGACAGCGATCGCACCCCCCAGCAAGCCAAAGGCCAGATTCACAATATCCGGCGCAATGCCCATCTGACGCAACGCCATTGCCGACACGAAAATAATGATCGCAATCCGCGCCGCATGACCTGCAATCCGCGCTTGGCGATTGCCGGAACTGGTGATCAGCGTGAAGGCAAAGTTGGACAAATACAAACCAATGGCAAAGACCACAACACCCACTAACACCTTCCCGGCAATCAGCATCACACCGCCCACCAACTCGGTCAAAGCATCAATGGCGAGAATGTCCACCGCCGTTAGGGTTGCGATCAACATCACCGCAATTAAGACCACCGTGCCGATCAGTTCCGACGGCGTGCGAGCGGGGGTTTTCACTCCTTCGGCTTCGGTTCCGGCTTCATCTTGGACAGGAGGGGCAGGGGTGGCGGCAAACCCCAGCCATTCCATCACGTTGTTGAAGCCCATGCCGGTTAACAAACTGGTGACCAGTTCAGAAATATAGCTGCCGCCAATATAGGCAAGGGTCAACACCACCGCCGCCGTGAAAATTTGCGGCAATGTGCCGAGGATGTCTTCGAGCATGGCGATCGCAGGTTCAGAAATGGCGCTGATTTGCAATGCATTCAACGCCGAAATCGTCACCGGCAACAGCACCAACACATACACCACCGTGCCGAGAATCCAAGACAATTTGCGCGAATCTTCGCCACCATCTAAGCCGAACTTGTTGCCGAGGCGATCGGTTCCCGTGGCGGCTAGTAAATTCGTCACCACGCGGCGCACCACTTGGGCAATCAGCCAGCCCACAAAGGCAATCAACACCGCCGCAAAAACATTGGGCAAGATGGCCAGCAGTTGATTCAGCATGTCCTGGATCGGAACGAGGGTTCCTTCGAGTTGCAACGTGCTGAGAACCGAGGGCAAGAAGAGCAAGAAGATGAACCAATACAGCGTATTGCCAATGGTTTCTGCTAACGAAAACTCACTGTCTTCGCCGGTTTGTTGTCCAAGGCGCTCATCCAGTTGCACTGTCCGCAAGGCTCGCAACACAATGATTCGCACCAGAGTTGCCAGGAGCCATGCCACCGCCAGCAGAATCGCTGCACCGCCCACTTGGGGCAAGAAGCGCGTCACTTCTTCAAGGAGGGATTGCAGCGGTTGAGAGACTTGCTGCAATTCCAGGGTTTCCAGGGCGGCAATGACGGCAAATAAAATTACGACCCAGTGGATAAACTCGGCCACCCATTTTTCAATTGGCGGTGCTTCTCCTTCGCCATGGCCGGTAATCCAGGCCGCGATTTGGTTGTCAATTTGGGTTTGATCGAGGAGTTTTTTGGTGAGCGATCGCAATGCGACAGCGATGATCCAGCCAATGAGGAGAATCAGAACCGCTCGCACCAGGTTCAGCACAGATGTTCCGATATTTTCTCCGACGGCAGCAAACATTTGATCCGCCCAGTTGGGCAGGGCGATGGGCGTTTGGGCCGGCATCGCCGTCCATGGAGCGATGTCGTGGATCGGAATTGATTTCATAGTCAATAGTTTTACTCAAGCGTCAATTTGAGGCCATTACACCATTGATTCCGGTGGAATGCAGCTATTGTTGATATTTGCTCATGTTTTCACCGGTTTTGGTTTAATCCGTCTCCCATTGGGTATAGGGATGATCTACCAAATAGGCGTTGTAATAGCGTCGATCTTCTGATACCTCTGGGCCAATCCAGGGGGGTAGGGCGATCGCTTGCTCTGGGGTGTCGAGTTCGACTTCTGCCAAGATTAAGCCTTGATTGTCGCCGAGAAATTCATCCACTTCCCAGATGAGGCCCGCGTTGGGGATTTTGTAGCGAATTTTGGTGATCAAGGGGCGATCGCACAGTTGCGCTAACAAGTCTTCAGCATCCTCTAGGGGAATGGCATATTCACATTCCAACCGTGCAATCCCCACCGATGCCCCTTTGATCGTCAGCCACGCCTGATCCCCGGCTATGCGAACCCGAACGGTGCGATCGCCGCGACAAATATACCCCTGGCAATATTGTTTGCCCGTTGCCCCCTCGCGCCATGCATCCGTGCTAACTAAAAACTTGCGCTCAATTTCTGTAGCCATGGGCCGAAACTCTCAAAAACAGAATGAGTATTTTACTACCTGGAATCCGCTGTAGTGCGAGCTTCTCGCTCGCTACCCTGACGGAGAGAGGGATCAGATGATGTCGGCACAAGCTGTAAGGGGATGGATTAGGCCGGGGGCCAAGTGGCGAGGAGGTCTTCAAGGGCGATCGCCATGTGTGTCCAATGGGTTCCCCCCTGACAAAAAACAATGTAAGGCTCCCGCAGCGGTCCATCCGCCGATAATTCCGCCGTACTGCCATCCACAAACGTCCCCCCCGCCATCACTAGCTCGCTCTCGTAGCCCGGCATCGCGGCGGGTACGGGATCAACGTAGGAATCAATGGGCGATCGCTGTTGGATGGCGCGACAAAAGGCGATCAACTGCTGGGGGCTGCCCAGTTGGATCGCCTGGATCACATCCCGGCGGGGAACCATTGGCAGCGGGTTCACCGGATAGCCCAGTTGATCAAACACATAAGCCACCAAGTGACTACTTTTAAGCGCCTCCCCCACCATCTGCGGTGCGAGGAATAGCCCCTGAAAGAGCAAGCGATTCAAATTCAAGCTCGACCCGCCCTCGCTGCCAATCCCCGGAGCCGTCAGCCGACAGGCGGCCTGTTCTACCAAATCCGCCCGACCGGCCACATAGCCGCCCGTGGGGGCGATCGTGCCGCCCAGATTTTTAATCAACGACCCGGCGATGAGATCCGCCCCCACCGCAGGCGGTTCCTGGGATTCGATCAGTTCGCCATAGCAGTTATCCACAAAGCAGATCACATCCGGATTCTGCCGTTTCACCATTTCGACGATGCGGCCAATCTCGGCGATGTTGAGGCTGTCACGCCAGGCATAGCCGCACGATCGCTGAATCAACACCAACCGCGTCTGGGGCTGAATCGCGGTGCTGAGACTGTCCCAATCAATGCCGCCGGCGGGGGTGAGGTCGAGTTGACGGTAGGTAATGCCCCATTCTGCGAGCGATCCCTGACCTGTGCCCCGCGTGCCGATCACTTCTTCAAGGGTGTCGTAGGGCGCACCCGCTACGGCGAGCAGTTCATCCCCCGGTCGCAGTACGCCAAACAGGGCCGTGGCGATCGCATGGGTTCCGGACACGAATTGAACGCGGGCGATCGCCGCCTCCGCATCCAGCACCCCCGCGAAAACCTGATCCAAGATTTCCCGACCGAGATCCCCATGGCCATAGCCATTGACTCCGGCGAAATGATGCGCCCCCACCCGCTGCGATCGAAAAATCTTAAGAACTTTTTCAAGATTCAGCTTGACCTGAGCGTCAATTCCCGAAAAGATCGGGAAGAGTGCTTTTTCTGCTTTGTTCAACACCCCTAAGCTGTCCATTTCTCTTCTGAGAATTGCATTTCCAATCGCAAGCCAGTGTAAATCTGCGCTATGTTCAGCATAAGGTTATTCTGTATCGTTTCGTTTTTGAGATTTTTGCATGACACTCGTTTCTCCACAAAAAATGCCTTTGAACTGGCTTAATATCTGGTACGTGGCCCTCATTCACATTGGTGCACTTTTTGCCTTTGTGCCTGGTACTTTTAGCTGGAACGCTGTCGGCGTGATGCTTCTCTTGCACTGGGTGACTGGTGGCTTGGGAATCACCCTGGGCTGGCATCGCCTCGTGAGCCATCGCAGTTTCAAAGCTCCCAAGTGGCTGGAATATTTTTTCGTCTTCTGTGGTACTCTTGCCTGCCAGGGTGGCGTGATCCAATGGGTTGGACTTCATCGCTACCATCACCTTTATTCTGATAAGTCCCGCGATCCCCATGATTCTAGCCGTGGCTTCTTCTGGAGTCATATGGGTTGGATGTTCTATCGTGTGGAAATGGAGCCGGAAGTTCCTCGGATCACGAAAGACATTAAAGATGATCCAGTCTATCAGTTCCTACATAACTATTTCGTGCCGATTCAAGCTGTCCTAGGGTTAGTGCTCTACGCTTTGGGCGGTTGGCCCTTCGTCGTCTGGGGTATTTTTGTGCGCCTGATTGTGGTGATGCACTGCACTTGGTTTGTCAATAGTGCAACCCATATGTTTGGTTACCGCACCTTTGATTCTGATGACAAGTCCCGCAATTGCTGGTGGGTGGCGCTCGTGACCTACGGTGAAGGCTGGCACAATAATCACCATGCCTATCAATATTCCGCACAGCACGGGATTAAGTGGTGGGAATTGGATCTGACTTGGGCGATTATCCGGATGTTGCGCTTTTTAGGGCTGGCAACGGATGTGAAGCTCATCCCCCAAGAGGTGCTCGACTCCAAAGAGTAGCGTTTGGCGATAGTTGAAAAAATTACTTTTAAAATCAAAAGGTGAACTTGAGATAACTCAGGTTCATCTATTTTTTTAGGAGGTGTATTGTGGGGCAATGGGCGATCTCTGTTAACCAATCTCAGGCACGGGAGGCGATCGCCGCTCATATCGCATCTCTCCGCGTCGTGGGACAAGACTTTGGCGATGTTTCCCCCTGGCCGGGATTGCTGCGGTGTCTGGTTTTGGGCGGGATGTGTTTGGGGGCGGTGGTGTTGGCCTGGCAGAGTCCGGGCTGGACGGGGTTTTTAGGTTGGACGGTATTGGGGGCGATCGCCTACGGATTTTGGCTCGTTTGCACCCATGACGGCATTCACCACACCCTCACCGGCTGGGTCTGGTTTGATGAACTCATGTCCCGGCTGATCTCCTGGCCGATTCTCTGGGGCGTGGGAACCTACAGCGCCCTGCACCGTTTTCACCACAGTTGGAACGGCATTAACCTCGCCGACCCGGAGCGGGTGCAGTGGACTCTTGATGAATATCAAGCAGCCGGGCCGATCCAACAATGGTATGTGCGCCATCAGTGGGCCATTGATTGCTTCGGAACCGGTTCATTGGGGCTGATTTTTAATGTGTTTCAGAAAGGGTGGCGGCATCGTCAAGATCAACTCGTGCGGCAACAGTTAGTGCTCGATGTCGCAGGGATGATCGCCCTGCACAGCCTGCTTTTGATTGCGGTCATTCGTGGGGGGGCTGGCTGGCGTTATCTGGTGTTTTGGCTGGTGGTGGAGCGGATTGTGGGGGTGATGATGCAGGCGCGGGATCATCTCGAACATTATGGCCTGTGGCAGCAAGGCATCAACCATCAATTCACCCAACTCGCCGCCTCCCGCAACGTAGCAACCACCCCCATCGTGAATTGGCTCATGGGTGGCTTGCCCTATCACGCGCTGCACCATGCCTTCCCGCAGATTCCCTTTTATGCGCTGCCGGAGGCCGATCGCCGCGTCCGCGAGATTCTCGGTGAGGTTGCCCCGATGACCTGCGATCGCGGCTATTGGCGCACCGCGATCCGCCTGAGTCAAAACCCGGCGGTGATTGGCCCCCAAAACGAACAGATTGCGATCGCGCCCCCTACCTTTACCCATCGCCCCAAGCCCAACCCGCCAGGGATTTAAATCCCTGGCTCATTGTAAAAGTAGGCTAATGGAGGTTAACGATTTAATCCGGTCATTGAAAAAGGCTCTAAACCTCTAGTGAGCAAGGTGCTCGCATTACGGAATTACCGGATTATTTCCTTAAGTTTCATCCGCCCACTTATGACCGAACCTATTTGTACGGGTTGATGTTCTTAGCCGTCGTGGGCATCTCATTTACCACACTTTCACCCCAACAGCATCCCCAACGGACGCAAGGCGAAGGGGTACATCCTCCTCTTGCCCTCTCGCCGCATCAGGGTATGATGAAGGGCACAAACATGAAGTTTTATAACATTTTTACGCCCTAATTGGTGCATTTGTTCGCTTATGCAGGTTATCACCGCCCCCTCTCCGCCCTCTCCACAATCCCCCAAGCAGTCCTACCGTTGGCAAGTTTATGTGTTGATTGCGGCGGGCTGTTTAACGACCATGACTGGCGGGGTGGTGTCGCCGGTGTTGCCGGAGATGGTGCAGGAACTGTCCCTGTCGCCGCAATGGGCAGGAACCTTGGTCAGTATTCACGCCTTGGCGATCGCCCTCTTCACGCCCCTGTTTGGTCTCCTGGCGGATCGGATCGGGAAGCGCACGGTGCTATTGCCGGCCCTCTTGCTCTATGCCCTGTTTGGGGTGGCGGGGGCTTGGATGAATACCCTGCCCCTGTTGCTGATGGTGCGGGTCTTGCTGGGCATGAGCAGCGCCGCGATCGCTGCCGCCAGTATTGGTCTGTTGAGTACGATTTTTGAAGGGGCGGAGCGATCGCGCATGCTCGGCTACGCCACCAGCGCCATGACCATCGCCAGCATCATGATTCCCATCGTCGGCGGCTGGATTGGGGCCACCGAATGGCGCTACGCTTTTTATCTCTACGGGTTCGGCCTTCCGACCGCCATCCTCGCCATCTTGATGATCCGCGAACCCCAAAAACGCAGCGGTGGATTGATTGACCTCGACCAAAACGATCTCCTCTTCACAACTCTCCGCCGCCCCAGCACCCTGATGCTCTACGGCACGATCGCAGCAGCGGCGGCGATCGTCTATACCGTCGTCATCTACACCCCCCTTTACCTCAAAGACATCATCGATGCCGGCCCCGCCCTCAATGGGTCAGTGCTGGGCATTCGGGCGATCGGAGCAGCTCTGATGTCTGCCTTTGCCGCTAGTCGTCTTGCCCGCCGCTTCGGAACCCAACGGACGATCGCGACCGGCTTCATCACCATGGCGTTCACCCTGCTGACGATTCCCCTCCTCAACCAACTCCAATGGATTGTCCCCGCTGCGGTGCTCTTCGGCATGGGCTTCGGGATTACCATTCCCAACATTTACGACCTGCTGGCCGGGTTGGCCCCCGAAGAAGTCCGCGCCACGGTGTTAGCCGTGGGCACAGGGGCGAACTCCCTTGGTCAATTTCTCTCGCCGCTGTTGTTGGGGCCGATTTGGAATGGTCTCGGCTTAACCTCGGTGTTTTATAGTGCAGGGGCGATCGCACTCCTGATTGGCCTTAGAATTGCCCTGCGCCCTCTCTATCGTCTGTCGGCTTAATCTCGCTCAGATTGAAGCAGGTAAAGGGCTTTAGCCCCTGCCCACGGCTGGAGCAACACACCCCTGAAGTTTTAATGCACTACTCGTTCATCATTCCGGTCTACAACGAAGAGAGTACCCTGCCCGAACTGGTGCGGCGTTTAACCGAGTTAGCCGATCGCCTCGATGCCCCCTGTGAATTTCTGTTTGTGGACGATGGCAGCAGCGATCGCACCCTGCCCCTGCTGCGCCAAACCCACACCCAAGACCCCCGCTTCTGTTATCTCAGCTTTGCCCGCAATTTCGGCCATCAATTGGCCGTCACCGCTGGGTTAAACCACGTCAGCGGCGATGTGATCACCGTCCTCGATGGCGATCTCCAAGACCCGCCGGAACTGGTGATCGAAATGATCGACCAATGGCGAGCCGGCTATCAAGTCGTCTACGCCCAACGCATTAAACGCCATCAAGAACATTGGCTCAAACGCTTCTACGCTTATCTGTTTTATCGCCTCTTAAAACGCTTGGCGGATGTAGATATTCCCACGGATACCGGCGATTTTTGCTTGATGGATCGGCAAGTGGTAGATGTGTTCAACGCCATGCCGGAACGCAATCGCTATCTGCGCGGCCTGCGGGCCTGGATTGGGTTTAAACAGACGGCGGTGCAGTTTGAGCGAGATTCACGGTTTGCGGGCGATCGCAAATACACCTTCCGCAAATCCTTTTCCCTCGCCCTCAATGGTTTAGTCTCCTTCTCCCGCGTCCCCCTCCGCCTCGCCACCTACACCGGCCTCCTCGCCGGTCTCTTTTCCTTGTTGATGGCCGGTCTCGTTTTCTATTGGCGGTTTTTCGGTGCAGGCAATCCCCTCGTGGGCATCGCGGCAATCATGATCGCCGTGTTCTTCCTCGGTGCGGTGCAGTTGGTCAGCATCGGCATTCTGGGTGAATACATCGGCCGCATCTATGAAGAAGTGAAAGGCCGCCCCCTCTATATTTTGTCTGAAGTGGCAGGGGTTGAGGGGGTGCGATCGGCTACACAGCCCACCTCCACCACTGAAGGTTGAAAAATCCACCATTCAAGGGCGCAAGCATTGCACCCCTACGCAACACTGCCCAAAACCGGCCAACCGGTTTGGGCGGATGCAATCCGCCCAAACCGCTCAGGGTGCGCTAACCGACAACGCCTTCAGCAATGCTTCACCCATCGCCTGACAGCCCACTAGATTCATTCCCTCCGACAGAATATCCCCGGTGCGATAACCCTGATCCAACACCGTGATCACCGCCGCTTCGAGGCTATCCGCCGCCGCCGGTTGATCGAGGGCATAACGGAGCATCATCGCGGCGCTGAGGACTTGGGCGAGGGGGTTCGCCTTGTCTTCGCCTGCAATATCCGGGGCGGAACCGTGGACGGGTTCAAAAACGCCCGGTTTGCCCGGTGCGCCGAGACTGGCCGAGGGTAACATCCCGATGCTGCCCGTGAGCATTGCCGCCGCATCGGAGAGAATGTCGCCGAAGAGGTTACCTGTGACGATGGTGTCGAACTGTTTTGGGGCGCGGACGAGTTGCATTGCAGCGTTGTCTACATAGAGGTGGGACAGTTCCACATCGGGATATTGGGGGGCCATGGCAATGATGCGATCGCGCCACAATTGCGACACATCCAATACATTCGCCTTATCCACTGAGCAGAGTTTTCCACCCCGTTTTTGCGCTGTTTCAAACCCCACTTGAGCGATGCGGTCAATCTCCGCTTCCGTGTAGGCCATGGTGTTAACACCGCGTTTTTCGCCGCTTTCGGTGCTAAAGATGCCTTTAGGCTGGCCAAAATACACACCGCCCGTCAATTCCCGGACGACCATAATATCCACCCCTTCGACAATTTCCCGCTTCAAGCTCGACGCATCAATCAATTGGGGCAAAATCGTCGCCGGGCGCAGGTTGGCGAAGAGATCCAGCCCAGCGCGCAGGCCGAGCAGCCCCGTTTCCGGGCGTTGATGCCGGGGGAGGTTGTCCCATTTATAGCCGCCGATCGCTGCTAACAGCACCGCATCACTTCCTTGGCATTGCTTCAGCGTCTCATCGGGGAGAGGATTACCCGTTGCATCGATCGCTGCGCCGCCGATCAAGGCTTCACTGAAGGTAAATTGCAGATCAAAACGGGGCGCGATCGCGTTTAAAACATCGAGGGTTACGGCCATAATTTCAGGGCCAATCCCATCCCCAGGGAGCAAGGTGATCCGGTACTGTTGCGTCATGGTATCTGTTCGGTTGACTGCGGTGCGATCCTTGATGATACCCTAGCGCGAGCGATCGCCAAACCCTTCAGAGTCGCAGTGGGTCGGGTTTCGACGACCCTCAACCCTCGGACGGAGAATTAATTGTGAACCTACCCACAGGCGGTCAATCTGTTGACATTCCCCGCGAAGACAGCAACGGGGATTCTTGGTTCATCGACCGGACTTAACCGAGCCGGATTGGTCCAACCCCGCCAGAGGTCTAATCTCCCCAAGCGTATAACTTCCCCTGTGCCCCAATGCTTCCAGGCCTGTTGGTTTTTAGCCTTGTGATCGTTCCTAGACGTTTGCAATCCAAGATAATCAGCCTAACACCACTGGCTCAAGGAGGGCGACTAAATTCGCTCGTGTCGTCTTTCATCCCCGTCAATTTATTGCGGGGATGAAAGACTCCCGCACTATTTTCGTAAATAATCCTGAAGGGTGAAGCGTTGTCGGGTCAGAGTCATCAGTTTAAGGGATGAAGATAGCACCATTTTAACAAGACATCGCTCCCCTAAAAAAAGCCACGTTACCGTGGCTGTTCAGCACTTTCGTGAGATGGGGAAAATCAACACTTAAAAACGGGTCGTGCCGCCCGATCGCGGCACCGTGACCGTTGTTTCATCGAAACAGGGAATCACACCACCCGCCAAAATGGTCACATCATCAAAATCATCATCGGAGATCTCTACCTCTACGGCTCCCGATGGACGCACCCGGCCTTCGCCATCATCTTCCCAGCCCATCAAGATCCCGTTGCCATCATCCAACGCCCCGCGAAAATTCACCGCATTGACATTGGTGGAGGTAAAGGTCGTAATGTAGCGGTTTTCCGTCGCGGTATAGACATCCATGTAAAACACATAGGGAGTATTCGCCCGGAACAGATACTCAATGATTAACGAGCCTTCGCCGTTGGAGCGCGATGCCACCAAATTCGCCCCTGGACTATTCACCGGGCGCACCGTACCGCCCGCCACTGTGCCGCGATAATCGGTGAAACTGGTGATCCCAAAATCATCGTAGGGTTTGACCTCTTCAAAGAGCGGAATTTTCGTGGCTGAGGTGTCGGGGTTCATCATCACCCCCACCACGCCTCGGTTTGCGCCTTGGGTGGAGCGAATTTCAAACTCGACGATCGTATCTTCGGAAAATTGAATAACGCGGTTATTGAGGCGCGTTTGGGCTTGGGTGGGCAACCCGGCCAATACGCCCAATCCTGCGGCCAGAATCACCATGGCCCATTGCTTACATTGTTGAAACATCTTGCATCTACTCCTTAGCTATTCTGTGGGGTGGGTATTGCCCACCCTGCCAAATCTGAACAATTGAGGAACGTTAACGAGGCCGGTGCGATCGCACCTCGTCCCGACAAACCGCGAGCTACCAAATCAAGAAATCGGGATTGCCGTATTCTTCTTCGATGGCGGTCACTTCCTGCCGTAGGGTAATGCTCTCCCGTTCCAGTTCGATCAGACGCGCACAAGCTGGGGGAAGAGGCTTGCTAGCGTTGGGAGAATCGGGGCGGGCGTAGCGGCGGGGGCCGCTGTCGTCGTCCAAGGCTGCATTACAGGAGAGATAGACGGTTTCGGATTCGTCGTTAAACAGTTCAATGCGATTGATCAGGTCTTGAATTTCCGGCGCATCCACATCAAAAATAGGCGAGTTATTGTTCCATACCTGCGTGCCGGTGATGTCCCCTTGGCTGACGTTTTGGGCTTGGGCTGGGGCCGCAACCCCCGCCAGAATCAGTAAACCAAACCAAAAAATAAAGCGTTGCATGGTGAATTATCTCCTCACTTAAAAGCGAAATGCCGTGCCTAAACCAATCACAAAACGAGCGGCGCGGCCGTCGTTGGTGGTGACGATGTCGCGGACGGCGGGGGTGATGGTAATGGGCAGATTTTTAAAGGGAGCAATGGAAAGGCCTAAGCCCAGATCCTGGCCCGTCCATTCCGCGATAAAGCTCACTGGACGAGCGACCCGCAGGGCCATATTCCCAAAGACGTTGATATTGTTATCACCGACAAAGGCGGCTCCGTTGGATCGGTATTGGTTGTTACCCACCCCAGCGGTGACGGCGAGGCGGCTGAAGGGGTCATCAAGGGAATCGGTGAGGCGGAAGACTTTGGTGGCAACGCCGTAGAGGGATTGCTCGAAGTCGTTGCGGCCAATGTTGAGGAAACCATTCCAACCGGCAGCGATGGACAGGTCATCGGCAATGCGGCGATGGACTTTCGCATTGAAACCCCCCTCGCCAAAGTTGTCATTGTTGGCAAAGACGTAGGACAGTTCCACACCGACGGCTTCGGAGGCATCCCCTAAACCGATACCGAGACCGCCGTTAAAGAGGGAGCCGCTGGCATCGGGACGGACGGCGGATTGGTAGTTGGCGTTGAGGAAAACGGTGTTGTTGTCTGCGCCGTAACCGACGGGAATGTAGATGCTCATCGCGGGGGATGAGACAAATTTTTTCGATTCGGGGACTTCGACGGCTTCGAGGGGTCGGGGTTCGTAGCAGTTGACGCGGCCAGCCTGGGCGAGCAGCATGGTGGGGCTGGCGGTTTCGGTGGCGTTGGCTTCGATCGCACCTTCGCATTGTTTGGGTAATGCGGCGGTGTCGATCGCGTCTAGTTCCATTGCGGCGGTTTCTAACTGGAATTGGGATTCTGGGTTTAGTTCCGGACGGATGGAGGTGGAGCGGGCGGCCAATTGTGGCGGCGCGGCGGCTTGGGTTTGGAGGGCGGCGGCTCCGGTGGTTGCTGCGCCTTGATGGGTTTGATAATCGGCCAGGGCTACGGTTTCCGGGGCCGGAGCGATCGCATCGGGTTGGGTTGCGAGCGAGGCGATCGGGTCTGGAGTTTCAGGCGCACTTGCTTCGGCCACAGGCGCGATCGCTTCAGTGGCTGGGGGTGCGATCGCTACCGATTCAGATGCCGTAAACTCCGGCAAGGGCTGGGCCGTGGCAATTTCAAGCGGAGCCCCATCAGCAGTAGCCGATGCAAACTCGATCGCTTGGGCATGAAATTCAGGTTGGCTCGGTTGGCTCCGCTGGGCGGCCTGGGTCACGTCCAAGCCAAGTTGAGGTTGAATGGACTGATCAACGGTGCGATCGCCTGCGGTCAAGGCATCAAGATCTTGGGGTGAAATGCCCTCGTTTGCTTGAGCACTCAGAGTCGGCAGCAGGGGCAAAACCGAGAGAAGGGCAATGTCAGTAACACGCATACGTTTTCCTCACACAAGTGGGTATTGGAAACCATTGCCTGACTTAGAGAAGTTGCAGTGGTCAGTTCAATTTACGAAGGCTCACCGCAACCATCCGGATGTGATCCCCCCAGAGACCTCCCTCACCCCACAAATCCGCCCTTTGGCTCATCGTAGAATTACTTAAACTGGCCCCCCGATCGCCAAATACTCACAATCAACCCAAACCCCAAAAATGTCGCCGCCCCAAACAACACTGCACTAATAATCGACAGTTGCGGAATCGGCGTATTCCGAGCAATCAACGCCGCCCCGATCAACAACGACCCAACGACAATACTATAAGCCAGCCGATTGGCGGAATTTTCTAAACTTTTCCGGACAGAACTTAACTCCCGAATTTTCAAATTCCATTGCAAGGTTTCCGAACTGACGCGATCGAGAATCACCTCCATTTGCCGGGGACTTTGTAACGCCAGGGATTTTAAATCCAGCGCGATCCGTAACCCGGTTTGCAGGGGATCATCCCCTAGTAATTGACGGCTAAATAAATCCGTCATCAATGGTTTAAATTCATCGAGCAAATTCACATCTGGATAGAAACCCCGCGCCACTCCTTCTAGGTTTGCCAAACTTTTCGCATAGAGTCCCATATTACCCGGCAGCTTAATTTTGTTGTTGCGGGCGACTTGGAGAATTTCGTAAAAAGCTTCGCTGAAATTAATATTGGAGAGGCTGATGTTGTAATATTTGCGCAGCATCCGGTCAAAATCAATTTCAAGACGGGCCAGATCCACCGGCTGCGAAGATTCCGACAGATCCAGGGTGAGTTGGCTACAGCGTTTCGCGTCGATATTGACGATCGCAAGCAACAATTCCACCAAAATCGACTGGGTGCGCGGGTCAAGGCGGCCAATCATGCCACAGTCGATCAAGGCGACGCGATCGCTCTGTAAATAGAAAATATTGCCCGGATGGGGATCAGCATGGAAAAACCCATCAATATACATCTGCTGGAAAAATGCCCGAAACAGCAGGGTTGCGATCTGCTGGCGGCGGCGCAAATCCCCCCCCGTCTTGCCATCCGCCGGATGAATCTCCGCATCTAAGATCGGCTTCCCTTCCAGCCACTCCATCACCAGCAGCTTTTCCGTCGTCAGGCTTTTATAAATCGCCGGAATTACCAACTGCCGCGCATCAAACCAACGACTCTGGGCTAAATTACGCCGCAGTTGTTCGGTATAGGCAGCCTCTTTGGTGAAATCTAATTCCGCCTTCAGAGCCGAGGTGAATTCATCGGCGAGGGACACAATATCGTAGTCTTGGCCGAATTCCGTGGCGGAAACGAGTTCAGCGATCGCTTTAATCAGTGCCGTATCTTGGCGGACAATTTTTTCAATGCCCGGCCGCTGCACCTTCATGGCCACTTCTTGGCCGTTGTTGAGGGTAGCGCGATAGATTTGGGCGATGGAACCAGCCGCGATCGGGGTGGTGTTGATCGTGGCGAACACCTCATCAAGGGGTTTCGAGAGTTGCTGCCGGATCAGGGATTCCACATCTTTCCAGGGTACGGTGGGCACTTTGGCCTGGAGCGCAGTGAGGGCTTCGATATAGCTTGGCGGCATCAAGTCTGGGCGCGTGCTGAGGAGTTGCCCTAACTTGACATAGACCGGGCCGAGTTCAACGAGGATATTACGGAGGGCTTCGGGGGGCGGAATTTGGGGTTCTTCTTTCGTACCGCCGGTGAGCAATCCACGCATATAGCCCCAGCCGTTACCCAGCACGATTTCTAAAATTTCACGCTGGCGGGACGTATTTTGGGTTAAGGCAAGAACCATACAGTTAAGTCGGCGGAATAAAAAGCAGCGGCGAGAAACCTGATCCTCACCTGCCTATTGTTTTAGCGTGTTTTCAGGGGGGTTTGGGGGAGCTTGGGAAATATCGAGGGCTGGGGGCGATCGCTCCACACAGGATTTACTGCTCTAGGGTGTCTAGACCGACCGCCGTAGTCGCCTGACGCAGTTCCCACACCTTGAGCAAAATCATATATTCATAAAACGCCTGCAACACACACCAGGTAAACCCCGCCCGCCCATCCCAAATTCCCCCCAAGAGAAAATACATATACAAAAACCGGAGCAAGGGGCGGAACGGTAAGCGCAGGGATAGATCTTTGAGGGCGCGTCGTCGCACAACTTCCGAGGAGCCAGACAGGAGATCGCGCCAATTGATTTCACCCTGTTGTAACTGTTTGATGGTTTCGCGGGCTTCGTCGGTGGAGTAGCGGTTATGTTTTTCAAACCAACGGCTGAAGCCTTTGCCGCTGGTGTAGTGGGGATAGGTGGCGGCGAGAAACGCTGTGGGGCCGTCGCACACTTCGCGTTCGGTGTGGCCGTAGTCGTCGAACCAAACCCGGTCTTTGCGAAAGAGGCGCATTTGGTAGCGCGGGTATTGGGTGCAACGTCGAATCCAGCGGTTCATGAACAGCACCTGTTCGGCGGCATAGTAGCCGATGTACTGGTCTTGCTGGGTGGCTTGGGCGCATTCGGCGTAAAGTTCGGGGGTCATCCGTTCGTCGGCTTCGAGGATGTAAACCCAGGGGTGGGCGGTTTCAACAGTGCGAAGCATCCAGGTGCGTTGCTGGCCGTGGCTGGCGAAGGGGTGCTGGACGAGGCGCACGGGGTGGCCTTGGGCGATGTATTGCTCCGCGATCGCCACGGTTTGATCGGTACTGAAGGAATCAACGATGATCACATCATCACTGTGGGGCAGGATGGAATCGAGACAGGGGCCGATCTCCGATTCCTCGTTATAGGTCAGGATATAAACTGAAAACATCGCAATCACGTCAAAGGGGGTGCGATCGCACCCCAGCCAGCTCCATCAACTTCAAATCATCAGTGATCTTGGCATGATCCCGATGGGGTGACGATAGGCACAGGACGACCATCACCCCGTCACGCCATCGCCAGCCCGATCAGACCCTAGCGTCGTCGGCCACCACCGCCGCCACCGCCGGCCAGGCTCCGAAAGCCCATGCCGCCAATAACTAAATAGCCCACTGACAGCAACAAGCTACTCGCCCCGATCCGGAAACCGGATTTAAAGGCATTTAACTGGGCTTGATTTTCCGCTTCTTGGCGCTGCTCTTCGAGTTGGGTTCGGGCTTCATCAGCCCGTTGGGTGACGGCATCGGGATTGCCTTTCAACTCTTCAATTTGCTGGCGGATAGTTTGTAATTGTTCAAGCTGGGCTCCTTCCACTTGGCCGCTCGCGATCGCTGCATCCAACTCTTGAATCCGAGCCTCATCTCCCAACAACTGCGTCACCTGCTCCAACTGACCCTCAATTTGAGTTTCAGCCTGGGTCGCACTTTGTTCGATCTGCTGCATCGCTTGGGTTCTCGCCCGACTCAGGTTACTGATATGCACCGGAACCAGCAATAAAAACACCAAGCCCAAAACCGCCGCCAAAACAAATGACCAAAAGCGCAAATCCGTGAAGGAAATTTTGCTCGCTTGGCCCGCGCCCATATTTTCTGCCAACCAATAGCCTGTCAACAGAAAAGCAATCCCAATCATGGGGATCACACCACGGTCAACAAATTGATTGGTAAACGCAATCTGCCAGTCTTGATTGAGGGGGCTAAAGGGAATCAACAGCACAACATAGTCGACCAGCGACGACACAATCAAAATGACCCCAACAACCTTTAAGGCAAGGGATGAAAAGAAAGAAAATGCAGGGTTACTCATCGCAAATGGGTTCCGTGTCTCCAAACAGAGAAAATTCAGTCCGCAATATCAATCGTGATTGACACAAATGACAGTGACAAACAGTATTTCTAGATTACTAATGACTATGATGCCATTAGAAATACCAGGCTATCATTTTAAAGGATTCCCGTTCACAGATTGGCGATGATCTTCACAGGACAGGCGATTCCTTCACGCTTCGTTACGTTTTGTATCAATCAATACCCTTCCCAGCGATTCAACGGCACACAGTCCAAGTCAAGTTGATCGAACGCCCGCGCCACGACAAAATCCACCAGGTCTTCAATGGTCTGGGGATGGTGATACCAGGCCGGAATCGCGGGGACAATCCGCGCCCCGGCTTCGGCGAGGGCGGTTAAGTTGCGCAGATGAATCAAGCTAAAGGGGGTTTCGCGGGGCACGATGATCAACCGCCGTCCTTCCTTGAGTTGCACATCGGCGGCCCGTTCGAGCAAGTCCGAGCTTAGACCCTGGGCAATCTTCGCCACGGTGCTCATACTACAGGGCATGACGATCATGCCGTGGGTGCGAAAGGAACCGCTGGCGATCGCCGCTCCCACATTGCCCCAACGATGACAACGGAGCATCCCTGCGGTGGGAACTCCAGCCTGTTCGCGCCAAAAGAGAGCTTGTTCCTCCGGCTCAGGGGGCACACGGGTATTCATTTCCGCCTGCCAGACGAGGAAAGAAGATTTTGAAGCCACAAGATCTACGGTATAGTCTGCCGTGAGCAAGTGTTTGAGGGCCCGCACGGCGTAGATGAGGCCGCTGGCTCCACTAATGCCCAGAATGAGAGATTGGGTCATAACGGGTTGGAATTAGGGCAGGATGCTGCGGGCAATTTTGGCGATGGTTTGGGAAATGGGATGGTCGGGGTAGCGTTGCACAAAGACCCCTTCACTACCCAGGATCATCATCTCATCGGAATGGGGTAAAATTCCCCCAACAGGATTGCCGTAAATGCTTTCCACCCGTTTTTTGAGATCATCAAAGTCAAAGGTTTGGGGGACTTTATTGACCACCATGAGAATTTGTGGCACGTTCAAGCGTTGGGCAACATCGACGGTGACGGCAGTGCCTTGAAAGTCTTGATGGTCGGGACGCAGAATCAAGACCAAAATATCGGAAATGGTGATCGAAAGCAGGGTTTCTTCGTTGAGGCCGGGGTGGGTGTCAATGAAGAGATAGTCGAGGTTGAGGGCCTCAATCAGGTCTTGGAAACCGTCGTTGAGGAGTCCCACGTCGTATCCTTCGCGCAGGACGCGGGCAATTTCTCCGGCTTTGACACTGGAGGGAACGAGGTAGACACGGCTACGACTGGGAATGTCACCGGCGATGACGGCGGTAACATCATGGGCTGTTTCTTCAATTTTGCAATGCCCCCAGAGATAGTCATTAAGGCAGGGGCTCAGGGTTTCCTCGGCATATCCGAAGAGGACGTGAATCCCTGGTGATTGGATGTCTGTGTCAACAATGCCCACGCGGTATCCGTGGCTTGCCACTGCGATCGCCAGGTTAGCTGTGGTGTTGGATTTACCCGTGCCACCTCGGTAGGAATGAACAGAAACAATCTGGGACATAGCGTTTGGACAGCGGAGTTGCAGTTAACTGCTAGTGTAGGCTACTGCTGAGATTTTGCTGTATTTTTTCAGGGGTTTTTAGCGGGATGGAGAAATATCTGAAGGCGATTTTTTCCATGGGGACAGAGGGGATGAGGCGGGGGAAACGGTGGCGGGGATTGTCCGATTGAACGCGATGCCGCCCCTGGCTGGGGAGGCCAGTGATAGGATAATTGAGCGATGCACTGCAACCGGCGGACTCGCACCGTGATCGGTTCGGGTCGGGTTGGGGGTGCGATCGCGGGGCACTGTCCCCACTCAACCCCTGAAAATTTTGATCGTGACTTGTTTAAGGGTGTGTATGGCTGATTCTCTACCGTTGATAGCTGATCTTGACCGTGTTGATGAATCAACGGTGGCTCCTCCGTGGCGCGATCGCCTCACGGCCCTCGATCTCACCCCGCCGCAACTCCTTTTTCCCCAAACCCTCCCCGCCCTCCAAGCGGTGATCCGCCATCTCCACCACAGCGGCGGCACGATGCGACCCTGTGGCATGGGCACAAAACTGACCTGGGGCGGGATTGGCCCACCGGTGGACTATCTCGTCAGTGATGCCGCGCTGCATCGCATCATCGATCATGCCGTGGGGGATTTGACGATCACCGTCGAAGCGGGAATTTCCCTCGCCGCCGTTCAAGCCCATCTCGCCCCCACGGGTCAGTTTCTCCCCCTCGATCCGGCCTATCCAGACCAGGCGACCCTGGGCGGCATTGTGGCGACGGCGGATGCGGGGAGTTGGCGACAGCGGTACGGGGGGGTGCGGGATCTGCTGTTGGGGATGACGATGGTGCGGGCGGATGGGGCGATCGCGAAAGCCGGGGGACGGGTGGTGAAAAATGTGGCGGGCTATGACTTGATGAAGCTGCTGACGGGGTCCTTTGGCACGTTGGGTATGGTGGCAGAGTTGACCTTTCGCACCTATCCCCTGCCGGAAACTACGGCGACGCGAATCCTGACGGGATCAACGGAGGCGATCGCCGCCACCACCCAAACCCTGTTAAACTCCACCCTCACGCCGGTACGCTTGGATCTGTTGAACGGCTTGCTGATGCGGGCTGGGGGGGGACGGGGCGCGTTAGGTCTGGGGGTAGAATTCGCCAGTATTGCGGCCAGTGTGGCGGTGCAGCTTGACCAATTGGACGCGATCGCCACTCAACAGGGCCTAACGATCACCACCCCAGCCCCCGATTTTTGGGACACCCTCACCGCCACGGTGCGCACTCCCGCCCACAGTGACGCGATCACGGCGCGGTTTGGTGTCTTGCCGACGGCGTTACCAGATCTGTTGGCGAATCTGCCCACGACAGCGATCGCCCTCGGCAACGGTGGCAGCGGTCTCGGTTTTTGCCAATTTCCCGCCGGGATCACAGCGGATCAACTGCGGCGGGTGCGGCGACAATGCGCACAGCAGCGGGGCTTCTTCACCCTCCTTGATGCTCCGGCGGCCCTCAAACACACCATCGATCCGTGGGGCTATCCGGGCAATGCGATCGCCCTAATGCGCCAAGTCAAACAGAGCTTTGATCCTCAAAACGGCTTCAGTCCCGGCATCTTTGTAGACGGCATCTAAGGCCAGGCGCGAGCTTAAGCGGGGTCTAACGCCGCCGTCACCGCCGGATCTTCATCTAACAACCAAATCCCCGACGCGATCTTCGGTTGATGCACCGCTAGATTCATCCCCTGCTGTAACCCAAACACCAGCAAAACCAACGTCTCCGCCAATTTCGGATCAAACCGCTTCCCGGCTTGGGCTTGACAGATGGCCAGGGCATCCTGGAACGGTTGGTCACGCTCCGCATCCCTCGCATGGAGCACAGCCTGTTGAAACTGCGCCACGATCGCTAAAATTCTCGACTCCAACGGAATTGCATCATAGGCTAGCCCGTCCGGTCTGCCCGACCCGTCCCACGCCTCGGCTTGGTGGGTAATGATTTGGCTAATCGCTTGCAGTTGGGGCATGATCCGCAACACTGCCGCTTTGGGGAGAATCCCCTGTTTCGCGAACGCTTGATGCTGGGCTTCGGTTTGAAGCTCACCCAGGGGCGCATTCCCGGTGAGGGGAGCGAGGCGATGGAGCAACCCAGCCAGGCGCAACCGTTTAATCTGCCAGGCCGGGAGATCCAAGAGTTGCCCCATGGTTTCGGCCAAGGTCGCCACTTCGCCGGCGGCGTTGGGATTATTCACATCGGCCTGATCAATGAGTTGAGCCATGCGCAGGAACGCTTGCATCTCATTGGACAGAAGATTGTCATGGAGGATGGGACTGGGTTGGGTGGTGCTCGATTGGCTGTCTTGGAGGGCTTGCACCACATTCATTACCACGGTATTGAGGTCATCGCGCTGACATGAGCCAAAGTCCTGGGTCATGGTGGTGAGTTGTTGGCCCCAGTGGTTGGCTAGGGTGGGGTTGTAGGCGTGAATATGAGCGATCGCTAATTGCAGCGTTTCATGCACTAAGTTCGACTCGAACGTCCAAAACCCATAGAATTTTCGCTCTAGATCGTCCTGGGGTTGGCCCGCCTCGCCATAGTCAGCCTCGGAGAGTTCTTGACATAGCACCATGGCGCTATAGGTGGGGGATAGGATGATTAAGTGCCATTCTTGGGCAACGGGATCATCGGTGGTGAGTTCGATAATGTCTACATTGTCCTGGGCGGCGGTGGAATGCTCGACAAACCCGGAGTCAGCGGCGACGAGGATGGCGATCTGGCTGGATTTTTGGGCGATCGCCGCATAGCGTTCGGCTTCTTGGGCGTACCATTTACCCTGCTGAAATGCTGCCATGATCAGGGGAGGGTGCTCCGATTCAAGGACAAAATCTTCGAGGGCGTGGCACAGGGCAATCAAAGTATTTTTGTAATACACCCCTAAGTTAATCGGATGACCTGTGTTTTGGTGGGCCGTACAAAGTTTTTCGAGCAGTGAGCCTGAGCGCATAATAAACCGACACTATATAACAACAAAAAAACGAGATATTTGTAAATGTTCAAGAGCAGTGATGAGCGTAATCGGGACGATCGCACCGCTGTGAATGAGGGCACAGGCTTCGTATCACCACCCCCACTATCCTCCACCATCATGCCTTGTGATCAATAATCTTATCGAGAATTATGACGTGATCCGGTGCTGGAAGGTTCAGGGTTGCCCTCTCTACACTTCCGGTTGGCGATCGGTTTGGGGTAAATTGGGCGATCGCTGAATATCCCGATAGTCGTAACCACGGTGTTCTAAATGATTGACAAACTGATCGGGGTGGGAGGGCTTGGGTGGGTCGGATTGGCGTTGTTTTTTGCGTTTGGCGTTACGTCCCATGGTGGTGGGTAATCCGTTGTGATTGGGGTGCGATCGCGAGAATTTGGAGATATGTTAACCTAGCTTCAGCCTCGATCTAGCTAAACGCAGCAATCGTTTACAGAGCAAGGGGTACGAAACGCAATTCTTAACTTTTTGGTGTGAGTCAATGTCGAAACTAGTCGGTCATCTCCTTCAAACGGCTCCGTTTGTTCTGGCAGCCTCATTCGTAACCCATCAGGGGACTGCCGCAGCCACCCCCAACCCAGTCATCGATGAACTTGAGTCTTCAGATCATGTGGCGATCGCGCCTGACGATTGGCAAGCGGCAACCCCACCCGTACCGAATCCTGAACTAGATTTACGTGACCCCGCTCCCGTTGCTGCGGATTCAGCACCGGTCACCTTCGCCGCCGATCCCCTGCTTCAATCAGAAGGGCTACCGGCGAACATCCCAGCCCCCGTCGCAGCGGCGGCAGTCGCTGAACCCGAATTTGTTGAACCGGCTGAAACAACAGAGTTTGCTGAACCTGAATTTGTTGAACCGGCTGAAACAACGGAATTTGCTGCACCTGAATTTGTTGAACCGGCTGAAACAACGGAATTTGCTGCACCTGAATTTGTTGAACCGGCTGAAACGACAGAATTTGCTGCACCCGAATTTGTTGAACCGGCGGAAACGACAGAATTTGCTGCACCCACAACCGACAGTGTTGATGCAGAACCCACGGTTGTCTTAGAACCCGCAGAGAATTCCCTAGATCCCAGGGTTGCGGTGGAGCCAGTGGCCCCGATCTCTGCATGGGATCGCGCACCGGTTCCCGCTGCGATGCCAACCCCAGGGATGGATGAGGAGGGCGCGAAGTTTGCTCCAGATCTAGCGGTGCAAACGGCTTCAGAGTCCGTTGAAAGTTTAGACGAATTAGATTATGACGGGGTGATTGAGGGGGTGGAATGGATTGTCCCTGCGACGATTCCCACCGCAACACCGCTAGAACAGACCGACAGTCAAAGCACCCCGACGGAATCCCTCGCCCCGTCGCAGTCGCCTCAATTGCCCTTGGATGTGCTGGAGTTGACCCCGATTCCGGGCTTAGATGCCCCTACCCCCGATACAACTCTAGATGAGCTTGAAACCGAGGGCATGGATGAAGCGATCGCACAACCTTCCGTCGATCAACTCCTCCAAGAAATCAATCAATACAGCACCGAAGACACCAACAACAATTTGGGTCAAGGAGTCACCGATGCGTCGCAATTCCGAGATGTGTTCCCCACAGATTGGGCCTACACCGCCTTGGATGACCTCGTGCGTCGCTATGACTGCATCAAAGGCTATCCCGATGGGTCATTCCGGGGGAATCGTGCCCTGAGTCGCTATGAATTTGCCGCCGGTTTAAACGCCTGTGTGCAGCAAATTGAGCGGATTATCGCCGAAACCACCTCCGAATTGGCCACCCGTGCCGATCTTGAAGTGATGCAACGGTTAGTCCAAGAGTTTGAACCGGAATTAGCGACGATCAGTGCGCGGGTGGACGACCTTGAAGGCCGGGTGGCGTTTCTCGAAGAGCACCAATTTTCCACCACTACCAAACTCAACGCTGAAGTCCTCTTTGCCGTTAATGGTATTTTTCCGAATTCCGATGACTACGACACCAACGGTGACGGGGTGACGGAACTCGCTACAGATAACGATGCGGTGTTTCAAAACCGGGTTCGTCTCAATTTAGACACTTCCTTTACCGGGCGCGATCGCCTCCGGACTCGCCTCCAAGCCGGGAACGTCACCAACTGGAGCGGTATCTACGGCCGCGATGGTGTGACTTACGAAACCCGCTACGGCTTCCAAACCAACACTAACAACGCTGTGGAAGTGAGCACCCTCGCCTACCTCTTCCCCGTTGGTGAAAAAGGGACGGCGCAAGTGTTCGCCAACTCCGTCGGCATGGATGATTTACTGTCGCCAATCAACCCTTTCAACTCCTCTGGCGGTGGTTCCATTTCTCGGTTTGGGCAATTTAACCCGATTTTGCGCGTGGGCGGCCAGAACCAAGGCTTGGGCCTGTCCTATCAACTCACCGATCAGTTTGATGTGTCCGTTGGCTACACCACGGGGGATGGTAATAACCCCACTGTGGGCATTTTTGACGGTTCCTATGCGCTGGGGGGACAGGTGAAGTATGCGAGCGATCGCGTCTCGGCGGCGTTGGTTTATCTCAACAGCTACAACCTTAGCGGGCAAGGCCTCAGCCACAGCACCGGCAGCGTTGCCAGTAACTTAATTTCCCCCAATCATACCGTTTCCGCCGATAACTTCGGGGCAGAACTCCTGATCCGACCCAGTGACTCCCTGTTTGTCGGGGGTTGGGTTGGTTTTAGTAAAGCCACTGTCAATAACGTCGGCAATGCTGATGTGTGGAATTTTGCCGTCACTGTTGGCCTCGAAGATGTGGGCGGCGAAGGGAACCTCTTAGGGTTTGTCGTGGGTCAACAGCCCCGCCTCCTCGACAGTAATACCGCTGTGACGGATGCCGTGTTGGGCAGTGCATCGGGCAGCGGCGATTTGGACATTGGCTATCATTTAGAGGCGTTCTATCGATTCGCGGTAAATGAGCGCATTGATATTACGCCCGGTGTGATCTGGTTAACGAACCCTGGCCACAACGATGCGAACAATGACGTGATTGCCGCCACGATTCGCACCCGTTTCCGGTTCTAGTTCTTGATCACACCTTTACCATTTCAACACCGCCGCGTCGATCCCCTCTTCGCGGCGGATTTTGCTGTCGGCTTCAAACCAGGTGATGATTTGCGCGGGGGTGAGGTCTGCGATCGCCACTTCATAATCCGCCGCAATCTTCACCAACAGTCGGAGAGATGAAATCGTCAACCGCGTTAAAAATTTCTCTGGTGTTGATAACAAAGCCGCATCCACAGCAGCAGATTCATCAGGGCTTAAAAATTGGGTTCCGGGTTGTTGAGGGCTTGGCATAATCAAACGTCAGGGTTTGCAGGGTATTTTAAACTCTAAACCTTTGAAACGCTAAACCATCACCGCCCAGAATCGTCACTCTAGCGCGATCGCGCCGCCCTTAAACCCGACCCGCTAAATGGCTCAACTGCTTCAGATTGACAATACATAAACTCCGCTGCTGCTCGTCAAGTTCCACCCAGCTTTTACTGTGGAGTTTTTCAAGGATTTGGCGCACCTCATCGGCGGTCGTGTCGGAAATTTGCGCCAGATCACTATCGGGAACCCGAAGGATCTCGGTGCCTTTTGCCGTGGGTTGGCCATAGTTTTCTGCGAGCATCACCAGCATTTTCGCCAGTTTGATCGCGGGGGGTTGGTTGCGCAGTTGAAAGCGAATATTGGAGTGGCGCAGGCGTTGCACCATGAGTTGCAACATCCGGTGATGGAGTTGGGGGTCTTTAAAGAGGGTTTGGATGAAGCGTTGGGCGGAGACGCTGAGGAGTTCGACGGGACAGAGGGCAACCACATCAGTGGAGCGGGGCGATTCATCGAGGATCGCCATTTCCCCAAAGAAGTCCCCCCGGCCCATGACGGCGAGGGTGATCGCATCTTCGCCCGCCAAACGGCGAACTTTAACCCAACCGGAGACAATGAAGTAGACTGCGTTTCCCCAGGCATCTTCCATTAATACCGCCCGGTCGCGGGGATAGCTGTGCTTGACGGCAACGGAGAGCAGCCATTCGAGGGTTTCGGGACTGGCGGTATTAAATAGGGGGAAAAGCTCGCTAAAAGCTTTGATCTCCATGAAGACTTATCGGGTTCAAGATGCTTTTAATCTTATCACCTGGTACTAAGCTTGCGAGATCTGGATTGCGGTGAGGGGGAGGGAGGCGATCGCACTGACAGATTGCGCTAGATTGGAACGATAAATGGGGATCTCACCATGGGCGATCGCTTTCAAGAACGGTCGTTTCGGCTGTTGCTGTATTTGGAATGGATTTTATTGGGGATTGCAATTATCGCCGCCCTGTCAATCCGCCACCCGCCGCCGATGATGCTGGGGGGACTGCGACCGGGCCCGCCGCCGCCCCGTGACTTACCTTGGGCGGTGCTGGGCTGCATTGTGGTGTTGGGGGGGTTGGGGTTGCGCTTGCCGACGGGATCGCTGGCAGTGAAAATTCTCTACACGATCGCAGGATTTAGCCTCAGTTGGTTAACGGTGTCTTTGGGGGGGCGGGGTAATACGGTGTTTTCGGCGCTGCTGTTGGTGGTGGTGTTGCGGGCCTGTGTGTTGTTTCCCTGGCGGGGGCGGATCGTGACGGCGATCGCGGCCTATGGGGGGTTTGTGTTGCTGTTGTGGCGACGGGTGCAACATTTTGCGATGCGGGGGGACAGGCTGGGGCGATCGCTCGATACCCTGCAACAACAGCAATTTTTAACCAGTTTGACGATTAACGCGGCGTTGCTCTATGGCTTGGTGTTGCTGTTTGTGATGCTCCTCGTGGGGGCGGTGCTCTCAGAACGGGAAAGCCGCGAGGCCTTGCTGATGGCCAATACTCGCCTGCGTCGCTATGCTCTGCTCATTGAAAACCAAGCCATGCTCCAAGAACGGAGCCGCATCGCCCGCGAAATGCACGATTCCGTCGGCCATGCCCTCACCGCCCAAAGCATTCAACTGGAAAATGCGGCACTCTCGTACTGCCAAGGCGACCCGGAACAGGGCCAAACCCACCTCAGCGCGGCGCGACAATTGGGTAAAGATGCGCTGCGGGATGTGCGGCAGTCGGTGGCATCGCTGCAAACAAGTCCGATCCAGGGGCGATCGCTCCCCCAGGCCGTGCAAGCGTTGGCGGATAATTTCACCCAAACAACCCAAATCTCGGTGGAGTTGGCGATCGCCCCCCTCAAAACCATTCCCCCTGAACTCAACACCGCCCTCTATCGCCTCGTCCAAGAAGCCCTCACCAATATCACCCGCTACAGCGCCGCTTCCCAAGTCCAGATCAGCCTCACCGCCGCGCCGGGCCAGATCAGCTTGACGATCGCGGACAATGGCCGAGGGTTTGATCAACGCCAAAACACCACAGGCTTCGGGCTACGGAGTATGCGCGATCGCATCGAAGCGATCGGCGGCCAGTTTCAGATCCACAGTGAACCGGGTCAAGGCTGCACGATTCGCGCCCTCATTCCCCGCTAAGCGATCGCCCCGACGACCCAAAACCACAGAATACCGGTGTTTTAGCCTTTTTTACGGATTGATTCAGTGTCGCCCCACTGCATCAAAAGCGACTGGACAAGTTTGAGGCGGTGATTCCCCTCGGATATGGCTCCAATCCGTCAGCGAATGAGAGAGAAGAGGCGCGATCGCATTCCCTGTGCTGCGATCCCTTGGTCGGGGGAAGCATGGTGCGATCGCCTGCGTTACGAAAATAGTGCGGGAGTCTGAAAGCCCCGTCAATTGATTGCGGGGATGAAAGACGACACGAGCGACGTTAGTCGCCCTCCTTGGGGCAGTGGTGTTGGGCTGGTTATATTGGATTTCAAACGTCCAAGAACGATCACAAGGCTAAAAATCGACAGGCCTGGAAGCATTTCAGGGTAAGCAGGCAGCATAATGAGTGGGCGGATTGCCTGCGTCATCCAATCTAACGATTTGGTTGCCTCGGAAGACTTGAATGTGAACGGGTTAGTCTGGGATCGGCATCGGGCTGAGTCGGTAGTGAAGCAGGTTTGTATCCTGCGCCTTGGACTAACTACCGTGGGGCACAGGGGACGTTATCCGCTTGGGGAGATTAGACCTCTGGCGGGGTTGGAGCAATCCGGCTCGGTTAAGTCCGGTCGATGAACCCAGAATCCCCGTCGCTGTCTTCGCGGGGAGTGTCAACCTATCGATCGACCAGGGTTCGCAGCGGATCTTCTGGGGAAATGTTGGGGCCGACACCGCGAAAATTTTGGGTTTTTGTTTACCAAAATTCATGGGTCTAGAGCAACGTCCTGCCAGGACGGCTTCTTATTGTTTATGATTAGCGTAGCGGATAGGGTAATCAACCGCTTTAAAAACCCGATGCTACCTAACTCGTAGCGACTGAACCTTGGAAATTGAATCTATGGGGTTCTACTTCATTGTTCTAGACCTCCCTGCAAGTAGGTAAAAGATTCACAGGGACTAGACGAATCAGTTTTTGGCAAATATTGCTGCCAATCCAAACAAACTTTGGAGCAATCCAACTACGGTGGGGCACACCGAAAGTAACGCTTGGGGAGAGAACCACCTCTATGTAGGACTTCGCAAGGAATCCTAGGTAAGTGGACTCGGTGAGCCAAGAATCCCCGTGCCTTTAGGCCGGGAAGTGTCAAAGTGTTAAGAGAGAAGCGGATCAAGTCTACGGTGCTTGAAGGATTCACAGGTTGGTTTGCAACCATTCAAACCCAGTTTCTGTGGATGTTCAGCCGGGGGAATCTTTCCAACCGTGTTGCTAAGGAGTCGGTTCTCTCACTCCATTTATTGCGATCGCTGTCCATGAATTACCCGCTCAAACAACTGAGTCTGTATCTAGGCCTACTCCTCGTCGGGGGGGGCGTTGGTGTGGTGGGTCATCGTGCCTTGATGGCCCCACCGGAACCCGTGGTCATCGAACGCCCCGCCCCCATCACCCCCACAGCGACCCTCTCCACCACCCCCACCGCCCCCATCCCCACGGCTGCCCCCGACAACATCAACTTCATCGCCGCAGCAGTGCAGCGAGTCGGGCCGGCCGTGGTGCGGATTGATGCCGGTGGAGCTTTCTCCAACCCATCCCCATCCCCTGACTCCGAAACGCAACCCTTTTTCCGACGCTTTTTCCGCGATGATCCGCCCCCAGTTCGCCCCCCGATCCAACGGGGCACAGGTTCCGGGTTTATTCTCAGTGCCGATGGCCGCCTGATGACCAATGCCCATGTGGTAGAGGGGGCAGACTGGGTTAAAGTGACCCTCAAAGATGGACGGACGGTGGATGGGCAAGTCGTGGGCCGTGATACCGTCACTGATATTGCGGTGATTAAAATTGAAGCCGAAGATCTGCCAACGGTGCAGTTGGGTCAATCGGAAACCTTAACCCCAGGGGAATGGGCGATCGCGATCGGTAATCCCCTCGGCCTGGATAATACCGTCACTGTCGGGATCATCAGCGCCCTTGATCGCTCCAGCAGCCAAGTGGGTGTGCCGGATAAACGGGTGAGCTTCATCCAAACCGATGCTGCGATTAATCCCGGCAACTCTGGCGGCCCCCTCCTCAATGCCCAGGGTGAGGTGATTGGGATGAACACCGCGATTCGGGCCGACGCCCAGGGCCTTGGCTTTGCCATCCCCATTGAAACGGCGACCCGGATTGCGGATCAGCTCTTCGCCAGTGGCAGTGCTCAACATCCCTATCTTGGCATCCGGATGATGACCATTACCCCGGAAAGCCGGGCCGAATTTAACCAAAGCCCCAATGCGCCCTTCACCATTGAGCGCGACCAGGGGGTGATCGTGATGGGGGTGATTAATGGGTCACCAGCGGAACAGGCGGGGTTTGAGATGGGGGATATTATTGTGCGTGTGGGCGAAACGGCGGTGATGACGGCGACGGATGTACAGCAGCAGGTGGAGCGGAGTGCGATCGGTGCACCGTTGGCGGTGGAGGTGGAGCGATCGCAGCGCACCGTATCCTTAACCGTGCGACCGGGTGCGTTTCCCAACAGCCCCTAAGTACCGATGATCACCAGTCGCCAAAATCCCCTCGTCAAAGACCTGCGCCAACTGCACCGCAGCAAAATCCGCCGCCAACAGCAATGCCTCCTCCTCGAAGGCACACACCTCCTCGAAGTGGCGCTTCAGCAGGGCTATCCCCTTGAGGTGCTGTGCTATACCGAAGCGTGGCAGGGGAAATATCCACCATTGGCAGCGGCCGCCCAACGCCAAGCCTCCCGTACAGAAATAGTGAGCGAAACGGTGTTAGCCAGCATGGCGACGACGGTACATCCGGATGGTGTGGTGGCGATCCTAGATGATCATTACTTGCCTCGCCAGGCTGCGTCTCCCTTGCGTTTGGGGCTGTTGTTGGCGGCGATTCAAGATCCGGGTAATGTGGGGACGATGATTCGGACGGCGGCGGCGGCGGGTGCGGATGGCCTGTGGTTGGGGCCAGGCACAGCGGCGGCGGATCATCCGAAGGTGTTGCGGGCTTCGGCGGGGATGGCGTTGCGGTTTCCGGTGCTGCCGACGGCGGATGTGGGCGAGATGATCGCAACCCTCAAGCAGCAGGGTGTGGCGATCGTGGCGACGACGATGGGGGCGGATTGTGTCTATTGGGATTGGGATTGGCGATCGCCGAGTTTGATTGTGCTGGGCAATGAAGGCGCGGGGTTAGGTGACGAGATCCAGGCTTTGGCCGATGGGCAAGTCTCGATTCCCCAAACATCGGGAGTGGAATCGTTGAATGTAGCGATCGCAGCGGGTCTACTGCTCTACGAAGCCCAGCGCCAACGCCGCAGCGCGTGATCCGACCGCTGCCGTTTCTCCAAGACAATCAAAATCAATCATTACAATGGAATGGGCCAGACGTGGTCTATGAAAATGTTTCTAATTAATACTTACGACTATGGTTGATCCCAAAGACAACTTCATCTATCCCCGCGCGTCCTATCAAGGGCACTTTGAGCCGGGTAATCTCGTGTTTAATGCGAACTTGCAAGAATTTGCCCAACGGGTCAACTATATCTGCAACCTAGAAACAGCAGGCAAAATCTCATCCAATGATGCCTATGTGCAAATTAAAGACCTTTGGAAAACCCTGAAGCAAAGCTCGAAGGAACTGGGAATCTCGAAAAAATCTCCCCCCGATGAGCCGACGACTTAGGGGTCTGGGGCTTCAGCATCTGTTGCCGCTGATGATCGACGGCGGCGACAGCGATCGCTACAATATTTCACCTCATCCCAACAGGTCGCCCATTTCTTACGCCAAGTGAACGGGCGATCGCACACGGGACAGATTTTTGAGGGGCGATCGGACGGGTTCCGTTGACGAGCCATGGATTCAGACCCCGATTTAACAACAGGCTCTTGCTATTCTATTCATTCCCCCATGATCCCCGCTGCCTCCCTCACCGCCACCCAGGTTAAACAAGAAGCCCACCGCCTCGGATTTCACCGAGTGGGGATCGCCGCCGTGGATGATGAGGCGGATCATGCCCGCCATGCCGCCCGTCTCCAGCAATGGCTCGCCCAGGGCTATCACGCCGAGATGGCCTGGATGGCCAACCCCAAACGCGCCCATATTCGCGACTATTGGCCCGAAGTCGCCGCCGTCATCGCCGTGGCCCTCAACTACTACACCCCCCACCAACACGGCGATGATCCAGCGATCGGCAAAATCTCGCGCTACGGCTGGGGACGGGACTATCACCGCATTTTACAGCGTCGCCTCAAAGCCCTAAGCCGCTGGCTAGAATCCCAAGGGGAGGGCATCAAAACCCGCTACGCTGTCGATACCGCCCCGATTCAAGATAAGGTCTGGGCGGAGCGGGCGGGGTTGGGCTGGATTGGCAAACATAGCAATGTGATCACCCGTGACTATGGCTCCTGGGTGTTTTTAGGAGAAGTGTTGATCAATGTGCCTTTAACCCCCGATGCGCCCCATAGCAACCATTGCGGCACTTGTACCCGCTGTTTAGACGCTTGCCCAACGGGGGCGATCGCCGCCCCCTACGTCGTCGATGCCAACCGCTGCATCGCCTACCACACCATCGAAAACCGCGCCGCCACCCTCCCCGCCCATATCGCCCCACACCTCAACGGCTGGGTCGCCGGGTGCGACATCTGCCAAGACGTATGCCCCTGGAATCAACGCTTCGCCCAAACAACCGATGTCGCTGAATTTCACCCCTATCCCGACAACCTCGCCCCCGATCTCCCCAACCTCGCCCACCTCAGCGAAGCCGACTGGCAGCAACGCTTCCCCGCCTCCGCCCTGCGTCGGATTAAGCCCACCCAATGGCAGCGAAATGCCCGTGCTAATCTGGACAACAGGAGCGATCCTGATGCCCCCTTTTCCCCACCCCCATGACCGAGCCGATCATTCTCTTCGACTTCGATGGCACGATCGCCGATACCCATCAAATGCTGATCGCTATTCTCAATCGCCTCGCTGATGAATTTGGCTATCCGCCCCTCAGCCCTGCCCAAGTGGAAACAATGCGGGGCCTCAGTTCCCAAGAAATTATTCGCCAGTCCCAAGTTTCAGTGTTTAAAATTCCATTTTTAATCCGCCGGGCCAAGGAAGAGGTACAGCGCACGATGCCCGACGTGTTGCCGATTCAGGGGATGGTGGCGGCCTTGCATGCCCTGGCGGCTGAGGGGTATCAATTGGCGATTTTGACCTCAAATTTTGAAGAAAATGTGCGGATTTTTCTAGAGCATCAGGCCCTAGATGGGCTGTTTCGTTGGGTGGATGCCGGGATGACGATTTTTGGCAAACATCGGATGATTCAGCGGGTGCAAGACCGCTATGGGGTGACGACGGCGGATCTGATTTATGTGGGGGATGAAACCCGTGATATTGATGCCGCCCATCGCAGTGGGATTCCGGTGGTGTCGGTGACGTGGGGGTTTAATACCCGCGAAATTTTAGAAATTCATAATCCGGATCGGTTGATTGATGACCCGGCCCAGTTACAAGAGGCGATCGCCACCCTCTACAAAGAACGCATCTAGAATTGGTCAATTTCACTTGCTGCCTTGATCCGTCTGTCTGCAATTCTGCCGTTGGCTATACTAAAGCCAGTCGTTTATTTGCATCATTCGTCATGGTTGCGACCCCCCTGCAATCCACCCTCACCTGGGAAAAGCTACCCGATGACTTCGTGCTGCCCAATGATCCTGTGGATAATATCAATCAACCGGCGCTCGCGGCGGCCCTCACCGAAAGCCTCCAACTCGCGCAACGCCTACCCGAAACCGCCTTCACTGCTACGAATTACGGCATCTGCGCCACCTTAAATCAAAAATTTGTCATCAAAGCTCCCGACTGGGTCTATGTCCCTGAAATCACTGTGCCGCGATCAGACGTGGTACGCAGCTATACCCCCCATCTGCAAGGTGCGATCCCGACCCTCGTTTTAGAATTCCTCTCTGACACCGAAGGGGGTGAATATTCCTCAAAAGCGAGCTATCCCCCCGGCAAATTTTTCTTTTACGAGCAAATCGTCCAAGTCCCCAACTACAGCATTTTCGATCCCGATGCAGGTCGCCTCGAACTCTATCGTTTCGACGACCAAAAACGCTATACATTGCAAACACCCAACGCAGATGGCCGGTTCTGGATACCAGAGATGCACCTATTTTTAGGGGTTTGGCAGGGAATGCGCGAGGGTCGGGATGGATATTGGTTGCGCTGGTGGGATCAGTCTGAAAATCTACTGTTATGGGGTGGAGAGTTAGTAGAGCAAGAACGCCAACGAGCGGAGCAGGAATCCCGACGAGCGGAGCAGGAATCCCAACGAGCGGAGCAGGAACGCCAACGGGCAGAACGCTTAATGGCGCAACTCCGAGCGGCGGGGCTTGAACCGGAGTCTTAACAGAGATTCGTGGGTTCGCGAGGCTTTACCCTGTGGCGGATCTTGAATGGATCGCATCCTGATTGTTGAGCGATCGCACCACAGACGGGATCAGGTGGTGAGACTGAGGGGATTGGGTTGTCATGTGAACTTCTGTCGTGCGAGCTTCTAGCTCGCTGCTTTTTCCCTCAACCCTGGTGTTACAAAACTTTATAATAAGGAAATTGTTCTGTTACTCTCCCCTAATTGTGTCTATCCTCACTCCTGCTTCCCCTGTTGAGTCCGTTCCTGGTCAATATTGGACTTGGCGCGACTATCAAATCTATGCCGTCAAAGCGGGGGACAATCCCGATCGCCCGCCGTTATTGCTTGTCCATGGTTTTGGGGCATCAACGGATCATTGGCGGCATAATATTGCCGAGTTGCAGGCTGATTTTGAAGTGTGGGCGATCGATCTATTGGGTTTTGGGCGATCGCAAAAACCCGCGATCGAATACAGTGGTGACCTCTGGCGAGATCAACTTCACGACTTCATCACCGATGTGATCGGTCGTCCTGTGGTTCTGGCGGGGAATTCCCTCGGCGGCTACAGTGCCCTCTGTGTGGCTGCCCAACGCCCAGAATCGGCCCGCGGCCTGATCCTGCTCAACTGTGCGGGCCCCTTCACCGCACCACCGGACACGCCCCAACCTTCGGCGATTCAAACCGCGATCAGCAAAATCACCAAAACGGTGTTGCTCCAATCCTTTGCCAGCTTTTTTCTCTTCCAATACCTCCGCCGCCGCCGCATCATCCGCAAAACCCTCGAAAAGGTCTATCTCGATCAAACCGCTGTGACGGATCAACTCGTGGAGGATATTTATCGCCCGTCCTGCGATCGCGGCGCGTTGGATGTCTTTCGCTCCGTTTTTAAATCCCCCCAAGGCGAAAAAAATGACCTGCTGCTCAGTCAGATGCACTGTCCCCTCCTGATGTTGTGGGGTGAGGGTGATCCTTGGATGCGGGTCAGTGAGCGATCGCCCAAATTCCGCGCCGCCTATGCCAACCCGGATCACTACACCGAGCATTACCTCAACGCGGGCCACTGTCCCCACGACGAAGCCCCCCACCAGGTCAACCCCCTGATCCGCGACTGGGTCAACACCCTCTAACGTCCAGCGATGGCGAATGGAGAGCGGCTTAGAGTGCGGTGGCTTGCTCTAGTTGAGCGATCGCCGTCTTCAGGATCTTGGCTGATTTTTCGAGGGAAGCTTGTTCCGTTGTCGTCAGTTGACAGTCCACCACCCGCTCCACCCCATTCGCCGACACCATGGCAGGCACACTTAAACAAACCCCATCAAGACCAAACTCGCCGTGGAGTTGCGTCGAAACGGTCATGATGCGCTTTTCGCCTCGCAGCACGGCGGTCGCAATTTTCACCAACGCCATCCCAACCGCGAACCAGGTTGCGCCTTTATAGTCGATGATGTGGTAGGCCGAGTCGCGCACCTGCTGTTCAATAAGCTGCTGTTCTGCTGGCCAATCGGAGGGTGTCCCGTCAAGCTGGCGAAAGTCAGCGATCGGCACTCCGGCGATATTGGTCATCGACCAAGCCGCAAACTCGGAATCGCCATGTTCACCCAAAATGTAAGCATGGATGTTGTGAATATCAACGCCGCAGCGTTCACTGAGGAAATACCGAAACCGCGCACTATCGAGTACCGTACCCGCTCCAAACACACGCCCTTTGGTCGTGCCGGCACTCGCGATCGCCACATGGGTCATAATATCCACCGGATTACTGACGATCAGCATGACCGCGTTGGAATTTTGCGCGACGATATCCCCGACAATACGGCGCATAATCGCGGCGTTGCGTTGGAGCAGATTGAGGCGACTTTCTCCCGGTCGTTGGGTTGTGCCTGCGGTGATCACGATTAAATTTGCATCGCCGTAGTCGCGCACCGTACCGGCTTGAATTGTCACGGCTGGGAAAAAAGGCTTCCCGTGGGCGAGGTCAAGCACCTGTCCTTGTAGGAGTTCTGTGTTGGTATCAATCAGGGTAATCGTGTTCGCGAGGCCGGTTTGGGCCAGGGCATAGACAAAGGTGGAGCCGACAGCGCCAGCGCCGACAACGACAACTTTGCGTTGGGGAGATGAGGTCATGGTGCTCGGTAAAGGGTTGTGCCTTAGCTATCTTAACGATGATTGTGGCAGGCTTGGGCACAGTGATTCATGACGATCGCTCGCCTCCGATGTTTTGCCGTAATCCTGGACAGGGACGCGATCGCTTACGCTGTGGGATTTTCCACCGCGAGCCACGGGGGGAGCGGCGCACTTTGTTCGCGGTGGGCCCAGTGGTGGTAATCGTGGAGCAGATGGGAGAGAATGCGCTGTTTGATCCGACCGAGGACATTCTGAACCAGTCCCACCCCGGCTGTTTCGAGAACGGGAACCGGGGCGAGGAGGAAGAAGGGCGGCACATCCACGGACACCACCACATCGGCTCGTCCTTCGAGGTAGGTTTCGCCTTTGCGGTGAACGGGGATCAGCTTGCCTTTCAGTTCAAGACTAAAGCGATCGTTAATGTAGTCAATGCCGCGAATCTCACAATCGAGAGACCGGATACTCACAATGCCGTAGCTATCCGATTTCACCTCTAGGATCACCGTGGGCTGAAAATGATACAGATTGAGGAGGTTGAGGGGGTTGAGCTTGAGGCGGTAGCGATCGCCCCCTAACACTTCCATCAGTTTTGGGTTAGCGATCGCATTCACCAAGCGTTGTGGTTGCCGGAGATAGTGGTGAATCGGAATACTCTCTTCCCGGACATGGAGGGTGACCGGCTCAGACGCTGCACAACGGATTTTCATAAAGCAGGGCTATAGATGAGGATTTAATATTATTTTATTCATCCTACTTTACATTTAGTGATTAGTCGCAACAAATTCCCCTCCCGCTAACCATCAGGAGCCGCAACCGAACGCCCAGCGGCTCATTCAGGCCCCGGTGCTGCCATCGGGGACAAGAGTTCGATATGCTCCAAATATTGCCAACATTGCGCCGGAACGAGCAAATCCGGGTCCTGTTGCAGTTCCGAGAGGTGAACCCAGCGGGCCTCTTTGGTTACACCGTTTTCCTCAAAGGGAATCACTGACTGTTGATAAAAGTTGGGATCGGTGAAGTCCGCCCGATAGAGTTGAATAATTTCATGGCCCGGTTTGCCTTCGTAGGTGAAAAGGCTTTCCACGCAGCCTAAATATTGGATATTACAGAGCGTGGCGTTGAGTTCTTCGGCAAACTCCCGCTCCAATGCTGCCGCACTGGTTTCGCCAAAATCCACACCCCCCCCCAAGGCGCGGTAAAAATTCCGCCCCGCGATCGCATCATGGCCCACTGACAGGAAAATGCGATCGTGGTCTTGAATTAAGGCCAAGGCAATCACTCGGATTTTCGCTTTTTTACCCATGGAATTCTGTTTCACTCTCAACGACTCATTACAAAAAACTAGAACTAATTGAACATTGCCGCGCTGGATTTTTCAACGGGCCAATCTTCGTTTTCACCCCCAAAAATCACTTGCCGGATGGCGATGTAGTCGTTGCTTAAATGGGTCAGGGCGTTGATTAAGATATCCAGGGCGATCGCATCACTCGTCCCCAAATCAAACCAACAGCGGCCCCAGGTTTGTAAATATTCAAACTCCCCCATATTGTGCATCGGTGCAATCATCGCCTGTTCTAGTTGATCCTCGCTATAGTCCATATAGCTAATCTCGATGCCGCGATCGTTCACCTGCATATTTTCGGCATTGAATGCCCCCAACTTCCCCAGATAAAACCACGAGTTAAATACTTCTTCCACATACTGTTGCTCTTGGGGCGTGGAGACGGTTTCAAACTCTAGCCAAATCCACAGATCAAAGGGATTAAATTCACGAAAAACAATATTCATCTCAGATCACACTCTCGCTAGGGAAACCCCTCGCACTACGTCAGTCCGTAAGCAGGGGTCATGGGTGGGGGTAGTGATGCCGTCTCACGATCAAGGAAGACATCCCATTGACCGCTAAGCCCAGAGGGCAAAGCCTTCAGCATGACACGCCGTTGCTTATCTTGCCATGATTCTGGCCCACTCTGGGCGGCAAGTACGGCGCGATCGCCCTAGGGCTTGACCTTACCAAAGCGGCGATCGCGGTCTTGATAATTGAGCAGGGCTTGATGGAATGCCTCGCGATCAAAATCCGGCCAGGCCGTCTTTGTCACATAAATTTCAGCGTAGGCCATCTGCCAGAGCAGGAAATTACTAATCCGCATCTCGCCACTGGTGCGAATCAGCAAATCCGGATGACTCAATCCGGATGTGTAAAGATGCTGCTCAAACAGGGGTTCATCGATCGCATCGAGGGCCAGTTCGCCCTGTTGGACTTTTTGCGCGATCGCTCGGCAGGCTTGGATAATTTCCTGTCGGCCACCGTAATTCGTTGCCACCGTAAATTCCACATCCTGATTCTGCCGGGTATCAGCCATCGAGCGGGAAATTTCAAGTTGGAGCGATTTCGGGAGCGCCGTTAAATTTCCCACAAAGCGAATGCGGACATTTTCCGCCATCATTTCCGCCAACTCACGCCGCAAAACCTGCTCAAACAACGTCATTAAAAAGTCCACCTCGTGCTCCGGTCGCCCCCAATTTTCCGTCGAAAATGCATAGGCCGTCAGCGCCGGAATTCCCCAGTCTTTACAACAGCGGAGCAAATCTCGTAGTGAATCCACTCCCCGCCGATGGCCCATCACCCGTGGCATCCCCTGTTGTTTTGCCCATCGACCATTGCCATCCATGATGACCGCAACGTGTTGAGGAAGGCGATTCGGATCGAGATCGGGCGGTAAGGTTTCCAGCAGGGGACTTGACTTAACCATCATAAAAGTGTTGCAGCTTGGAGAATGGTCCGCACGATTCACACCAAAACGGACAGGTCAACTAGTTAAAACAATCAAAACTTGCGTTAAACGTTAAGCGCAATCAGCAGGACTTGCAATAAATCTTAAAATACACCGTTGATTATACCCTCTGCCTTTCTGCTTCTCTGCATCAATTTAGTCGGATCAAGACTGGTTTTCTGTCGGTTGGTCGGCTGCCGATCGCAGCGATACCAAGGCGCTTGAGGACTGAATCTGCCTAGACTGCGCTGCGGATATCGTGGATTCGTTCTGGGTTGGGTGGATTGGGACTGCGAGCTTATTTGGAATCGGTGGTTGTGCCGAGCTTGAGGATTCGTTTCACCAGTTCCCAACTTTGGGCCCCCAATTGCCGCCCAATCCGGCCTACGGCTTCGCGTTCGACGGTGGGCGAGAGTCGCTCTTTCAGGAGTTCGCGGAGTTTGCTACTGGTGAGGGGGCGATTCAGTTGGCGATGTTCAGCGAGGGAAATCGATCCCGTTTCTTCGGAGACGACAATACAAACACAATTATCCACCCGTTCGGTGATCCCCATCGCTGCCCGGTGGCGCGTCCCCAGTTGCCGCGAGGCCACCCGTTCCGAGAGGGGCAAAATGATCCCCGCTGCCATGACGCGGGAGCCGCGCACATGCACTGCGCCATCGTGGAGAAGGGTGCTGGTTTGGAAAATAGTTTGCAGGAGTTCTTTGGAGAGTTCGGCGTTCAGCGCAACACCGGGAACGGAGAAAAAGCGTTCGTCGAGGGGTAGGCCGGTTTCTAAGATAATCAAGGCTCCGGTGCGATTTTGAGAAAGTTCCTTGATCGCATCCACCATTTCATCGATGACGTTGTCGGGGCGGGAAATGGGGCGGGCGGAGGGTTTGAAGAGTTGGAAGATTTCGCCGCGGCCGAGGCGTTCGAGGAATTGGCGAAATTCAGATTGGAAGACGACGGCCATGGCGACGGCGGAGCCTAACACCAAGCGTTCGAGGACAAAACTCAGATGCCGGAGACCAAGGCGATCGCTCACCACCGCCGACAACATCAAAATTAGCAAACCCCGCACCATCCATAGGGTACGCCGCTCTCCAATGACCAGTAAAACGGTATAGGTCAACAGGAGAACTAGGGCGATATCAATGAATTCGCGGATTGAGAGCCAGGGCAGACTCACAGCGAAACCCAGCGGCGGCATGAGTAATGGTGGTGGGTGATCATTCCTATTATTAACGATTTAACCCACGCTCTCAGGGGGACGGGGGGGAAGATTCTCATCTTGGCATCTTTAATCCCCCCCTTGTTCTGTGGCATTTAGGGATTGAGGCGGGCGGGTAAGCGATCGCACCGGATCAGATCCTCGTAGGTTTCCCGTTCTAGAATCACCTCCGCCTCGCCCTGGTTCACCACCACGGCGGCCGGGCGGCCGATGCGGTTGTAATTGGAAGCCATGCTGTAGTTGTAGGCTCCCGTGGAGGGCACAACCACCACATCCCCGGCTTCCGTGGGGGGCAGTTGAGCATCGTGGATCACCACATCGCCGGATTCGCAATGTTTCCCGGCCACGGTGACGGTTTCCGTGGCGGCGGCGGACATCCGATTGGCGAGGACGATGCGATAGAGGGATTGATAGGTGATCGGGCGGGGATTGTCGGACATGCCGCCATCAACGGCGATGTAGGTGCGGATGCCGGGGACGGTTTTGCAGGAGCCGACGGTGTAGGCGGTGGCGCAGGCGGTGGCAATTAGCGATCGCCCCGGTTCACAAATTAAACGCGGCAGGGGCAGGTTGCGGGCTTCACAGGCAGTTTGGACGGCCTTGGCGGCGGCTTGCACCCATTCGTCAATGGTCGGGGGATCATCGGCTTCGGTGTAGCAAATCCCCAAACCGCCGCCAATATTGAGGGTATCGATGGGCAGACCGGCGGCGATCGCTTGCACCATCCAATCCACCAACACGCCACCCAGATCTTGATGGGGCTGCCGTTCAAAGATTTGTGACCCGATGTGGGCATGGAGACCCGTACAGCGCAATTGGGGGCGATCGCCAATCCAGGCAAACACCTCCGGCAATTGGGTCGGGTCAAAGCCAAACTTGCTATCAATGTGGCCCGTGCGGATATATTCGTGGGTGTGGCATTCAATGCCGGGGGTGAGGCGCAAGAAGATCTGCGCCGGATGGGCTGGGGTCGCCAATTCTGCCAGGTGCTCCAATTCCAACCAATTATCCACAATGATCGTGCAGCCCTGCTCGACTCCAAAGCGCAATTCCTCCACGGATTTATTATTACCGTGGAAATAGATGCGATCGCTCGTCACCCCCGCTTGCAGCGTCGTCTGGAGTTCGCCCCCCGACACCACATCAAACCCTAAGCCCTCGCTGGCAACGATCGCACAAACCGCCAAACAACTCCAGGCCTTCGACGCATAGATCACCTGCGACTCGCCGCCATAATAGCGCCGGAACCCATCGCGATACTGTTGGCAGGCCGTGCGCAGGGTTTGCTCATCCAAAATATAGAGGGGCGATCCGTAGGTTTTAACGAGGTCTAAAACATCACAGCCGCCAAGGGTAAGGTGATCCGCTGCGTTAACCTGAGCCGTGAGGGGCAAGATGGCTTGGTTGGGTGCGGTATCTGCGGCGGGTAAATACTGTTGGCCCGTGGTGGGGGTAGATTCTGTCGCTAACATTTTCAATTTGGCGTAAGTATAAGAAATCAACCATTAAAATAGTTAATCCTCCTAGTGTACAATCCCCCCTCGTGACTTTATCAAGCCTCCAGATTAAACCTCCCACCGCTGACCAATTAGAGGCGGTGGTGGAACTCGATCGCCACTGTTTGGGGGGAATGTGGAGCCTCGACGGCTACCAACGGGAATTAGAGAGTTCCAATAGTGAACTTCTGGTGATTACGTCGGATCGGGAGGCGGTGCGATCGCTTCCCCTCCTCGGCTTGGGTTGCTTTTGGGCAATTCTCGAAGAAGCTCACATCACCTTACTAATGATCCATCCCGACTATCACGGTCAAGGTCTAGGGCAATGGCTGCTGGGGGTGCTCTTGGCCCAAGCAGCGGCGCGGGGTCTAGAGCGGGCGACGTTGGAAGTGCGCGAAGGGAATACGGGAGCGATCGCACTTTATCAAAAATTCGGCTTTCAAGCCATCGGGCGGCGACCCGGATACTATGGCACCACAGGTGAAGATGCGTTAATTTTTTGGCTCAATGGCTTGCATCAGCCAGGGTTTACTCTAGAATTAGATGCCTGGCACCATCAGCACCAGCATCGTTTAGCGCAGCACGGCTGGCAGGTTGATGGCCCCATGCCGATTCGTTGTTGAAGATACCGTCGGGAGAAAAGCAACCCAGAATTCACCCCAAAATCTGACCGGATTTCGCGCCCCAAATCAATTCCAGTCAACCGATCCCTGCAATGCAACAGGGATCAAAATCCCTGTGCTAGAATGAGCGCACAACGGGCCAGCAACAGGTGATTAAAGAGCATTATGTTTGAACGCTTCACGGAAAAAGCTATTAAGGTGATCATGCTCGCCCAAGAAGAAGCGCGTCGCCTCGGACATAACTTCGTGGGGACAGAACAAATTCTTCTCGGGCTGATTGGCGAAGGCACAGGCGTTGCTGCCAAAGTGCTGAAATCCATGGGGGTCAACCTTAAGGATGCCAGAATCGAAGTTGAGAAGATCATTGGGCGTGGGTCGGGGTTTGTCGCCGTCGAAATTCCCTTCACACCACGAGCCAAGCGCGTTCTGGAGCTTTCTCTTGAGGAAGCACGGCAATTAGGTCACAACTACATTGGAACAGAGCACCTCCTTTTGGGGTTAATCCGCGAAGGAGAGGGTGTTGCCGCACGGGTTTTAGAGAACCTGGGGGTTGACCTCTCGAAAGTGCGGACACAAGTGATTCGGATGTTGGGTGAAACGGCGGAAGTGTCTGCTGGGCCAGGTCAAAGTGGCCGCACCAAAACCCCAACCCTTGACGAGTTTGGCTCAAACTTGACCAACCTCGCCAAGGAAGGAAAACTTGACCCTGTTGTTGGTCGTCAAAAAGAAATTGAACGGGTGATCCAAATCCTGGGTCGCCGCACGAAAAATAACCCGGTGTTAATCGGGGAACCGGGGGTGGGTAAAACGGCGATCGCCGAAGGCCTCGCCCAACGCATTTCCAACCAAGACATCCCCGACATTCTCGAAGATAAACGGGTGGTCACCCTCGATATTGGGTTACTCGTCGCCGGAACAAAGTACCGGGGTGAGTTTGAAGAACGGCTCAAGAAAATCATGGATGAAATCCGCTCAGCGGGGAATGTCATCCTGGTGATCGACGAAGTTCACACCCTGATCGGCGCGGGGGCAGCGGAAGGCGCGATCGATGCAGCAAACATCCTCAAACCTGCTTTGGCACGGGGTGAACTGCAATGTATCGGCGCGACCACCCTCGATGAATACCGCAAACATATCGAACGGGATGCCGCCCTTGAACGCCGCTTTCAGCCGGTGATGGTGGGTGAACCCAGCGTCGATGAAACCATCGAGATTCTCTTTGGCTTGCGCGAACGCTATGAGCAGCACCACAAGCTGAAAATCCTGGATGAAGCCCTCGAAGCGGCGGCGAAACTGTCCGATCGCTATATTTCCGATCGCTACTTGCCGGATAAAGCCATTGACCTGATCGACGAAGCGGGTTCACGGGTGCGCTTGATGAATTCGCAACTGCCCCCGGCGGCGAAGGAACTCGATAAGGAACTGCGCCAAGTCCTCAAACAAAAGGATGATGCGGTGCGATCGCAAGACTTCGACCAAGCCGGAGAATTGCGCGATCGGGAAATGGAAATCAAAGCCCAAATTCGCACCATCGCCGCCGCCAAAAAAGAGGAAAACTCTGGCGGTAGCGAAGAGGGCCCCTCTGTGGATTCAGAAGAAATCGCCCACATCGTTGCTTCCTGGACTGGCGTTCCGGTCAACAAACTGACGGAATCCGAATCCGAAAAACTGCTGCATATGGAGGACACCCTCCACCAGCGGCTCATCGGCCAAGAGGAAGCCGTGCGTGCCGTTTCCCGCGCCATCCGCCGCGCCCGTGTCGGACTGAAAAACCCAAACCGACCGATCGCCAGCTTCATCTTCTCTGGCCCCACCGGGGTCGGCAAAACCGAACTGACCAAATCCCTCGCGGCCTACTTCTTCGGTTCCGAAGAAGCGATGATTCGCTTGGATATGTCGGAATACATGGAGCGTCACACCGTTTCCAAACTGATCGGCTCCCCGCCGGGCTACGTGGGCTACAACGAAGGCGGCCAACTCACCGAAGCGGTGCGTCGTCGTCCCTACACCGTGGTGCTCTTCGATGAAATCGAAAAAGCGCACCCTGATGTTTTCAACATGCTGCTGCAAATCTTGGAAGATGGTCGCTTGACCGATGCCAAGGGTCGCACGGTGGACTTCAAAAACACCCTGCTGATCATGACCTCCAATATTGGGTCTAAGGTGATCGAGAAAGGGGGCGGTGGTCTAGGGTTTGAACTCGAAGACGACCAAAACGAAGCGCAATACAACCGGATTCGCTCCTTGGTGAATGAGGAACTGAAGCAATACTTCCGTCCTGAATTCCTCAACCGTTTGGATGAGATCATCGTCTTCCGTCAACTCAGCAAACCAGAGGTGAAGGAGATTGCCGATATCTTGCTTGCTGAGGTCTTCAAGCGTCTGACGGAGAAAGAAATCAGCCTCGGTGTGACCGACAAGTTCAAAGAGCGTCTTGTCGAAGAAGGGTACAACCCCAGCTATGGGGCACGACCTTTACGCCGGGCGATTATGCGCCTCTTAGAGGATGTGCTCGCTGAAGAAATTCTGTCGGGTCGTCTGAAAGCGGGTGATTCTGCCCAAGTTGATGTTGATGAAGAAAATAAGGTTGTGATTACGCCGCAAGATAGTCCCCGGATCTTGCTGGAGAAAAACTAACCTCCAATCCGTGCATCTACATCCAAAAAGGAGGTGAATTCACCTCCTTTTTTTGTGGGGTTTAGGTTTAAGGTTTAGGATTCGGGGGAGGTTTTGAGGGTGCGGACGTAGCGTTCAAACCAGAGTCCAGCCAGGATGACACCCATGCCGCAGAGGAAAAAGACTAGGGCTTTGGCAATTAATCCGGTGTCGTACTCCACCATGCGCGAGAGAATCTGAAGCACGAGGAGGCTTAAGCCCCACCAAAAGCCTTCCCGTGCGCCTTGGCTGAGGGCTTCTCGGATGCAGGCGATCGCAATCAACAACAACAAACCGTTTAACAAGACCGGGGCAATGATCGCGAACGGGCCAAACTGATGGTGACTCCACAGCACCCCCCCCAGGATGAGTAAGAGTCCAGCGAAGGAACTATCCGTCAGGGTCAGCCGCCACGGGCCGCCCCGTCGTTGTCCCAATTGCCACCAGAGAGCGATCGCGATTGCTCCAAACAGCAGGATCTGAATACTGCCTGCTGTTAACTCTAGAGCGGCTGGGGTGGCGGTGTTCCAATCGCGACCGTCCCACCAATAATGAAACGAGGCGATATAGCTGTAAATACTGACATAGGCGATCGCCAGTTTCGGCCCCAAGGCTCCCACCCGCGCCACGGTCATCGGTCGCCACGCCCATAGCAGGGCCGGAATCAGGCACACTGACGCGATTTGAATCACCACCAAACCGATGCTATTCGTCCCCGCAACCTGCGCCAGATCCCGGAATAAAATCAGTTGAAACATCGCAGCAGCGAAGATGGTCGCAAGGGTAAACAGCGATCGCGACCGACACCATTGCGCCAAGGGGAGATAGAGCGCGATCGCCACCAGGGGAAAATAGTCCAACAGCAGCAACCAAAAACGCGGCGTTTGAGGATCAGGATAAAACCAGAACGACCCCAGCGCCGCCAGAATCATCGAAAGCATTCCCAACATCGTCAGGCGTAAACTGTAGGCCATCACCAAAACCGCCCCACCCCACACCAAAAACAGGGTTTGGACGCTGCCCGTTTGGTGAAACATCTGGGAAAACAGCGCCAAATTCGCCCCCACCAAGAGGCTACCCAGTAACAATAACGCCTGACCCAGCCGCGATTGCCACCGTTGTGCCGCCCCCCGCCACAAATAAAACCCACCACTATTGACCCCGATAAACACCCCCATCAGCAGCATAATTTTGACCGGGCGAGACCAGGCTTGCCAATTGGCCGCCACCAAGGTGATCGCCGCCAAGCCGATTAAAATGCTGCCCAAACCGAGCAAAATCATCACAAACTGATTGCGCGTGGCGCGATCGAGGTGCTCGAATTGGTAGCGATCGCCCAACTGCCGATACAGTTCCGGTGAAATCAGACCCTCATCACGCCACTGCGTCGCCTCTTGGCGCAATTGATAGCGAAATTGATTAGAAGCCATAGTGTTTGAGTTGAGAGGAATTGCATTCATTGTGGCCTGCATCATGAAGCCATTTCACCCGACCCTGTGCCACTTTCTCGCCCCTCCAATCCATAGACACTGTAACCAAGCTGACCCGCATCAATCCGGCTCAGTTCATACCTGACTCACCCCAAAAATCGAAAACGTGATCAGCATTATGGCTCACAGATCAGCGATCAGTTCTAGGGAGTATTCAACCCGGTGGAAGCAGTATTTTGTTGCGTCACTTGGAGGAGAGATTCAGCCCCGGTGGGACTAACATCAATCACAAATTCTGTAAACTTGCCCACCTCAGAATTCACGGTAATATTACCTTGATGGACAGAAACAAGGGTTTGATGGGCGAGAGATAGTCCTAAGCCAGTTCCCTCACCGGTGGGTTTAGTGGTGAAAAAAGGGTCAAAAATTTTCTGATGATGCTCTGGGGGAATTCCTTCGCCATTATCCCAAATCCGAATCCAAACCCGCCCCTCGTTTGCGGATGTGCTGACCTTTAAATGGGGTACATAATCCGGATTATTCCCCTGTTGACGTTTCCGCTCCATGGCTTCGAGGGCATTGGTCAAAATATTGATCAGGGCCTTACTAAAATCCTTGGCCACCAACAGCAATGGGGGCAATTCAGGAACTAATAAAATCTCTTTTTGAAGGGGCCATTGAGATTGTTTCGCCACCATAGTATGCTCAACCAATTCAATAGCATCATGGAGGATGATATTGAGATCCACTAATTCCGCTTGCCCGCCTCCTTCACGAGTATGACTGAGCATACTGTCCACAATGCGCTCAATCCGTTGACCATTGTGGCGAATGGTATCGACACATTCTTTGAATTCTGAGAGGATATCGTCAATGAGTGTTTGGGTGTCGTCTTCAAGTTCCACGCTTGCTAACTCTTCGGCCATTTCTTCGGTTAATTCTCCAGAAATGCGGGCGAAGTTGTTGACGAAATTCAGGGGGTTTTGAATTTCGTGGGCGACACCTGCTGTGAGGGAGCCGAGGGAGGCGAGGCGTTCTTGGGCGATGATTTGTTGTTGAGCGGTTTTCAGTTTAACGAGGGTCTGTTCGAGTTCGTGGTTTTTGTGGCGAAGTTCTTCGGTTCTTGTTTCAACTTTGAGTTCAAGGGTGCGGGCGTAGTCTTCAATTTGGCGATAGGACTGGAGGAGATATTCCAGTAGGGTGACCCCAAATTTGACGGTGGTGGCTCCACTGAGGGCGAGCAAAACTGGGATCATCGGCATCCACCAACTGAGGAGAAAGGCCCCGTAACTTGCTCCCACGATGACAGCGATCGCACCTGTGAATTGCAAGATGGTGCGCAGTGCGGCCGGACGGGTTAACCCTTCAACGGTGCGCCAGTGACTCACCCAAAATGTGCCCACGCCTGCGCCGAGAATGATCAGGATGATTTCGACAAGTTCGGGAAGGGTGCGGATGGGTTGACGATTCCCCAGAGCGACATCGATTAGGAAGCGGGTGGCGTTGGCGTGAACTTCTACCCCCGACATCAGGGTGCTGGGTTGGCGATAGGGGGTGGTGCTAAAGTCTTGGAGACTGGGGGCAACGGAGCCGATCAGGACGATGCGATTGCGAAAAATAGTCGGGTCAAAATCATCCGCGAGCACCTCATGGAGAGCAATTCGCGGAAAGTCACCACTCGCCCCGGCATAGTTCAGCATCACCTGATGACCGCCCATATCTTCTCGGATATAACCGCCATCATTGGGATTCAGGGGCGATAACCAGCCTTTACCGAGTTGGACGGTTTCCCCATCCGGGGCCATCGTCGGTTGTATGTTTTCCGTTGCGTCCAGATATTGCATCGCCAGCTTAAAACTGAAGGAAAACCTAGTCTCTTCCTTCGTATTTTTGGCGTAGAGCATGAGACGACGGATAGAATTGTCACTGCTATCAGCGGGGAGATCGTTAAAGCCGATTTGTTCAGCGGGGAGATCCGGCGGTTTGGGGATGATTCGGCCATCTTGGGACGAGTCTGTGCTACTGAGGGCTATTTTCGGAATGATTTTTTCAATGGCGATCAGGTTAGGGGTGGATTTAAAAAGGGTGCTGAGTTCTTCATAGCCTTCTCTGACGGGCTGATCGCGATAGACATCTAACCCGATCAGCCGAGGTTGTCCGGCCGTGATCGTTGCTAACAGCTTGGCCATGGTGGCATCGGAAAAGGGCCAATCCAGCTTTTGAATATCGATTTCGTCAAATTCAACGATGATGATGCGTTGATCTTGGGGCAGAGGGGGGCGCGATCGCACCAGCCAGTCATAGGCCAACAGCTCCCACAGTTCCAGCCCTCCCGCGAAACGAAGGAGAAGCAAAGCCAGGGAGACTCCCCCCGTAATCACTAAATTACGTCGGAGATGATCGATCTGCTTGAGGTGATTCAAGCACCGTGAACCGAAATTCAGCACAAATTTAGAACGGTGATAGGCGTAAAAAAATGGAGCGGCAACAGAGCCGATTGGACAGGATACCCGCGCAATTCCTTTCGACTTTAGCTCACCTATTTGGTTAACGGGTAATGCGGTTGAGCAGAATTAACGACGAGACAATCCCGGCAAAGTGGGCGGCGATCGTGTTGGTGTTGGCTTGGATCACCAAGAGATCAATGGAGTTCACCAATTTGGTGGGGTCGAGATTTGCGATCGCCCCCGGTGGATTCGCCAAGGACTTCGCCAGAACAATCCCCACGATCGCCTCCGCCCCGATAATCGTCAACAACATCCCCACCAAATTCACAATCAACCCCAGGCGAATGATGCTAATCGTATCGGCTCGGTTCGGGCGTTGGGCGGGGTTTTTCGTTTGCAGGAGGCGAGCGATCGTCATGTAGCGAAACGAAAAATAAATACTCACCGTCAGGGCAATCAGCCCCCCCACCGCGCAAAACACCCCAAACTCCGTCCCCTGGGTATTCGTCGCCTCAGTCCGATTCAAAAAACTCGTACTCGAAAACAACACCGTCACCGTCGAAATCACCCCCAACACCAACTGCACCCAAAACCCAATCCGCCCGGCAAACTTCAAATCGGCTGAAACCTGCTGAACTTTGGCAGACAATGGAGCGATCTGATTCGTCTTATCATTCATCAAAAACTCCTTGTGGAAACCCCCACCTCGCACCGCAGGTGGGGGAGGAAACAAGCGTCAGGCAGCGGGGTTAAATGCCCCACTGACTGACAATCTCTGCGGGCAACTGACTAAAATACCCGTGGCGCGATAGAGTAGCTCAACCTTTGGCAGCACTAAACTGCCCAATACGCTTCCAAGTGAACTCAGAAACAGAAACTTGCCGAGCCGTATCCCCACTCACATAGCCCACCGAGACGCGACCTGCCATCTCAGCCCGCACTAGATCGCCCTTCCGGAATCCATGGCGGGTTACTGTGCCCCCATATTTGCGGCGTAGACCCTTCTGACGGGGAACCATGAGGTGCAGTTGCCTGCGACTGATGGGTGGCCGTTTAATCACCACAAATGGGGCAGATGTGAGCTTAACCTCTCCAAACCAAAGATAACCGTGACTGCGTTTCCGGTGGAAGGGACGATACTCGATGAAGTATCCACAGGCTAAAGCGATACCATCTACCGCATGGGTTTGGGGAATTTGTTCTGCTTTGTCCTGAGACCTCTTCAATCCCAAAGCAGAGCGAAGTTGAGCGGTGCCATTGCCATCCTGCTGCCACCCGTAGCGAGTGTAGACGGGGGCAATCTGCTCCATTTTCTCAATGGCATAGGCTTGCCCCACCATGACCGGAGAGAAACCTTGCCCAGATTTTGCTCCCTTTCGACCTGAGGTTAAGTCCACGTCGGCGCGAACTTTCTCGTAGCCAATGGTGGCAATGGGGAATAGTTGGGACAACTCCTGAACAACTCGAAACTCTAGGTCTCGGTTAGCTCGGATACTGGGCGCGACTTTCTTTTTTCTACGGTTGTTAAATCGCTTTTGGCGATGATTTCGTAGCTGGAAGGGTAACTCTCGATTAATCCGCCGACTGCGGCGAGAACGCCGTAGCATTCTGCGATGATCCATCCGTTCACGCACCCTGGGGTAGGGGAGTTCTAGGTGGGACTGGAATAATGTCGCTTGAGCGGATTGAACGGCAATCCCTGAATAGAGTTTGCCGGGATCGACCCCGACCACGATGGGCTGGGTATTGCGACCCGATGGCTCCGCTTTCAGGCGCACTACCTTAATCCGTAGATCGTTCTGCACCCATGTAGCTCTGCCCTGCGCTACCCACCGTTGAGCGCGACTACTCTTGGTGGGCATGGCAGGAGTACCATCAGGGTTTTGGACTGGGATGCGTTGCATGGAAGATAATTCCAAAACTATAGGTCTCTTCAGCCAGTGAGTACGGTGTTTCTGGGCTGAACCCACTCCCTGAGATTCCAGGGCCTTACAAATAATCCGATTTAGAGAAGCAACCGGAAGTGTTGCCGTACTAACCTTGGTGGCCTATTCGCAGCTACGACCGGGTTATCTCCGGTCACTCCCCCACCTCGGCGGATGCCAGGTGGGGGTCATTGAAAGAGGTGTCGTCAGAGAAGCTAATCCGTTCATTCTAAGATGGTGGCATATTCTGGGCAGGCTCCTCCACCGACTTTGCAACGGTGTTCGCGTCCGAGTCTGCACCGCAACACCCCCCAGCCACACCATGGCACTTCTAAAGAAGAGCCTGCGTCGTTAAGCTGGCGTGAGTCCTTCGCTGCGATCGTTGTGTGCAATCGCTTGAACCTATGGCATTTTCTTCCCCCCAATCATCAGGCTTGACCATCTCCCATGAGCAATTTAGTCAGCGTTTAAAGCAGATTAAAAATAACCTGCGCACCATTGGCAATAATATTAAAATTCGCAGTACCACTCATAAAAATGACACGACAGAGCAAACTCGCCTCGTTCAACTGCAACAAGAAATTGCGGCCCTTGTCGTCCTCTTGCCTCGCATTGAAAAGCTCCTGTTAAAGCTCAATACCAACTCTTGGCAACGCTTTTTACGAGTTTTAAAGATGAGTTCTCGACAACAAGAACTCAATATTTTATTTGACTATATTGAGATGGCGATCGAGGTATTGAGCTATGAACAACCTAGCTTGTTAGTCGCTCAAAAAATTCGCATTGATATTGAACGCACCGTCAACCGTTATCAACATCCGATGTTGGGAATGGTGATTAATCGGTTTATGGATGTGTATCGCTCCGACTCTGACCCGCTCAAGGTGGTGTGTGGTTTGGCGCTCACCTCGTCGGTGTCGGCGATTTTGTTTTTTGGGGGGTTAGTGGGTCTCTCGCATCAGAAAGACAATATGGCTAATGCGGAAATTAATGAGGTGCAAGAACGGCTCACGGAAATTCGTGAAATTTTAGCCCAAGACAATATTGTGATTACGGATTCAGGGGATGTTATTGATGGGAATACCTCGGTGAATAATGCGAATCCGTTGGGTAATGCGATCGGGGGTGCGATCGCAGACGAAAATCAACAGGAATTAATCCGTGAATTTCGTGAAAAAACGGTGCGTCTCGATAATCTCGAAGACCGCCAAGCCCAAGAACAACAGGACGCATCAATCTTATTTTTAATTGTGCTGGTGGTGTCCTCCGGAACCCTCGGTAGCGCGATTAGTATTTTGATTCGGATTAATGATTTTGAAAAACAGGATGCCACTGATCCGATTATTCCGATTTTTACCGGGGCGTTTAAACCGATTATCGGGTCATCCTTTGGGTTGTTACTCTATGCGATGTTTAGTTCGGGGATTATTTCGGTGCAAATTGTCCCGACGGATACGGTGCGCGGTCGTGAATTTTTCTTCTGTTCCCTGGCGTTTGTGATTGGGTTTAGTGAGCGGCTGGCGAAGGATGTGATTAAACGCACCGAAGAAACCCTCTTGGGGGAAGCGGAACCCTATCAGCCGCCGCCGCAATCCCTCCCTGCACCGCCCGCCGAGCCGCACCATCCAGACGTGCCACAGGAGTAGCGATCGCACCCCAACCATTAGGGCATCCAGCGATCGCGCCACAATTCAAACATCAACAGCGTCCACAACAGCTTGCGATGATCGCGCTGGCCCTGGCAATGTTCCTGCCAAAGACGCTGTACATAGTCCGGGTCGAAAAACCCCGCATCGCGAAGCCGTGCCGGGGACAGCATCTCTTCGACTAGGGGCCGCAGCGGCCCGACGAGCCATTTCGCCACGGGCATATTAAACCCTTTTTTGCCACGGCGGAGGATGGCGGGGGGGAGATGGTGGCGCAGGGATTGGCGGAGGATGTATTTTGTGGTGAGGCCCTTGAGCTTGAGGCCGTGGGGCATTTGGGCCACATAGTCCACAAGGGTATGGTTGAGCAGCGGCACCCGCACTTCTAAGGAGTTGGCCATGCTGGCGCGATCGACTTTGGGGAGGATGTTGCCTTCGAGATACAGTTTCATGTCGCAGTAGAGCAGTTGGTTGATCGCGTCTTGGGCTTGCGATCGCTGCTGATGCTCAAACGCCACCTGATAGGTGTCTTTTTCCTGTAATTGTGTCCAGGGTTGGAGCAATTGACGTTTTTGCGCCACAGCGAAGGAGCCGAGCCATTGGTGATGGCGCATCAACACCGGAATTCCCCGCCCCGCAATGAACCGCCGCACCTTAAAGTCAAAACTGATGTTATCAAAGGACACCGGCAAGCGATCCACACACCAGGGAATGAGGCGATGGCGGATCGGGCTGGGGAGGAGGCGTTCGTAATATTCGACGAGACGATGGGCTTGGAGGGTGGAATAGCCGGCGAACAATTCATCGCCACCGTCGCCGCCGAGGGCAACTTTGACATGGTGGCGGGTGAATTGAGAGAGCAGAAAGGTGGGAATGATCGAGGAATCCCCCAGGGGTTCGTCGAGGATGTGGCCGAGTTTGGGGACGAGGTCTTGGGTGAGTTGGGGGGTGAGGGTGAGTTCGTAATGTTCGGTTTGGAGGTGGTGGGCCACTTGGCGGGCGTAGCTCGATTCATCAAAGGACGGGTCATCAAACCGAATCGAGAAGCTTTTCACTGGGTTGGGGGAAAGTTCGGCCATGAGGGCAGCGATCGCGCTCGAATCCACCCCCCCACTCAACAGCACCCCCACCGGCACATCGCTGACCATTTCCTTACGCACCGATTCTCGCAGCACGTCGAGGAGTTCAGCAGCATACTCAGCGGTGGGCTTGGGTTTGATGTTCTCGCTGCGGGCGAGGTTAATGTCCCAATATTGCCAGAGTTTCAATTGACCGTCTTGGTAGCTGAGGGCATGGCCGGGGGGCAGTTTGGCGATGCCTTGGAAGAGGCTGCGAGGCGTGGGGACATATTCAAAACTGAGGTATTCATTGAGAGACACCAAATCCACCGAGCGGGGAAAACCGGGATAGGTGAGGATGGTTTTCAGTTCGGAGCCAAAGATCAAGGCGTTGTCGTGCAGGGCGTAATACAGGGGTTTGATCCCGATGCGATCGCGCCCAATCACCAACCGCTGCTGCCGTTCATCCCAGAGGGCAAAGGCAAACATCCCATTGAGATGCTCTAAAAATTCATCGCCAAATTCTTCGTAGGCATGGACAAGCACCTCGGTATCTGTGGCGGTGTAGAACTTGTGGCCGCGATGGGTGAGGGCTTGGGTGAGTTCGCGGTAGTTGTAGAGTTCGCCGTTAAACACCACCCAGACGCTGCGGTCTTCGTTGTGGATCGGCTGTTGACCGTGGTCCAGATCAATAATCGAGAGCCGACGCGACCCCAACCCCACGGGCCCGCGCACATAATACCCCCCTTGATCTGGCCCCCGATGCAGAATCTGGTTAGCCATCGCTTCAATCAGTTTGCCGGAAACGGGGCGATCGCGCTCCTCGTAAACCACCCCACAAATTCCACACACCCGCGCTAACCTCCGGCAAAACCTCGATTTTATCTTAAAATGTTGACCAACAAACCCGACGAACGGGAGACAACTGAATCAACCCCGGTGCTAACAATGAAAGAGCCAACCCAAGTTTACTCTGATTGAGGCTTAATCCATTCGTAGCAGATGAGTTGGATATCTTGACGCTGAATTGATTTCAACATGGCCTCTTTTGTGTCTTCTTCCGGCTCTAGGTGACTGTAATAGTCATTTTCGATAAATAATTCATCAATCATTTGCATGAATTCATCAATCTTTTGATCCTGGGTGTATTGGTTCCAGATGTCTTTCAGTTCGCGATCGTAGCTGCGGAGGTTGGTTTCTTTAATCACCTTGAGAATGCGATCGCGCACTTCTTTCTCCACCGTGGATTCCTCGAATAGACTGGGTTGAGTGAGAGCTTGATAAATGTGTTGCGGGTATTTTGTCAGCTTGCTGGCGATCTTTGCGGTTGATTTACTCTTTTGTAGAGAGTCTAGAATATTACGGATTGCGCCTTCAAAACTCATGAAAACAGACGCATCGAACTGAGCGGGGGGCAGATCATCCGGTGCGGGGAAGTCTAATTCTTCACACTGAATCCAGCTATAGATTTTACGGATACTGTGGACTAGGCTATCGGGTGCGGTGGTGATTGCACCATTGAGTTTGGGGTAGCAGTGCCAGAAGTGGCGATCGCCCGCCCGAAATGCAAAGAAGATGCCACCCGCTTTAAAATTAGGGTCGGGAATATTAAAGTTATAGTTGCTGTGGATACCGAGGGGGATTTCTTCAAGTTGGTCTTGGGCAAACTTTTGAAGATACTGGAGCAGCGGAAAACGCATTTCATCTAAAGAAATCAATTCAGAAGCCTGTTCTAGTTCTTCCAAAATAGCCTGTTTTTCGGCTTCAGTATCGGCGCGTTTGAGGCGGTAGAGTTCTTCTAGGGAACGTTCGGAGATCGTCTCACCCAAAACTGAGGCATCTAACCCCACTTCCCGATCAATCGTGGCGATTCGTTCCTGTAAGCGTTGGACTAATCCCAGCAGTTTATCAAGCCCTTCCTCTGGAAAGCAGTTATAGATATAGAGCAAGTCAAAATCAGTACCCAGTCGGTCAATCCGTCCTGCCCGTTGGATCATCCGCACGGGGTTCCAGTGTAGGTCATAGTTCACTAAAACCCCTGCATCTTGGAGGTTTTGCCCCTCGCTCAATACGTCAGTTGAGATCAAGATATCAATGGGATTTTCAAGGCAGTAGTCTAGTTCTTCTGGGTCTTGGGTGTTGGATTTTGGAGAAAAGTGCCTCACTTTTGCTTCGCGCTGTTTGCCGGATGAATCCCCGGTGAGGATGTCAATGTTGGGAGTTTTGTCCTCGTGGGTCATTTGAGTAAGCCATTCGTGATCATCTAGGAGTGAGCGATAGATATATTTTGCGGTGTCTTTGAAGTAGCTAAAAACGAGGACTTTTTGACCTTTGAAGTTGAGGAGTAATTGTTTGAAGGCGGCAAGTTTACGATCGCTCTCTCGATCGGCATCTACAGCAGCCTGAATTGCGTCAAGTCTCTCTAGAACGCTATTGAGGGCGGTTAGATCTGCTTCGATTTGGGATTGGAGTTGTTTAATATCGTAGTCTTTGGGGTTAATCGCCTCTAGATTTTCGATAATGTCGATTTCGGCCATCTGATCATCATCGTTATCAAGGGCCATGATCAGCTTGCGAAAATTCTTGCTATCGAGGAGTTTTTTCTCTTGGGTTAGGACTTCATAAAATTTAGTTTGAAAGTTGCATTGATTGCGGAGGGTTTTGGTAAATGCGATGAGGGAGCTTTCAAAGCGTTTGAAATACAATGCTTTTTGCAGGCATACCAAGGCTTTATTGCGTTTAACTTCACTGGTATCGTCGTTATTTTTCTTTTTTTTGAAGGCTTTGATGTTATAGGGGGCGAGGTTTAGGGTATCGACTTGATCGGCGATCGCCTCATACAAGCCTGCATAGGTTGCTTCAAAGTTATAGGTGAAGTTTTCAAGCTGACGTTTTGGGAATTGGATCAGTTGTCCGGCAATGGAGATTTCTTCCCCTGCTGCTTGACGTTTGATCACATCTTGGCGGCTGCGACGTACCACGGTTTCCATGAGTAGATCGGTGATTTCGGCTTTGCCCTCTTTGAGGGCTTTGAAGTAGCTGTTAAGGTTGCCCACCCCCCAATTGCGATAGGTGATTTCATTACCTTTGGTGAGTAGCAGAATTTGGTGATACAGGTCAAAGATGGTGTTATTGATGGGGGTGGCGGTAAGTAGTAATACTTTGGTGTCTTGTCGTCCTGTTCCGAGAAGTTTTTGGAGATTGCGGTAGCGATTGGTTGCGCTGTTGCGAAAGTTATGGGATTCATCAATCACGATCAGGTCATGATTGCGAAAACGGCGAATATCGGCATTTTGGCGGCTGACTTCTTCGTGGGATAAAATATCGGCTTTGATGCCGAATTCATCGAGTTTTTTACGCCAAACTAAATCGCGCAGTTGGGCGGGGCAAAGCACGAGAACTTTGGGAATATGGCCGGGTTGTCGCAGTTTGATTAAGTAATGTTCAATGACGCGCAAACCGATGAAGGTTTTGCCTAAACCCACGGCATCGGCGACCATACACCCGTTATGACGTTCGAGGAGTCTGACGGCGCGTTCAAAGCCTTCTTGTTGGAAGCTGGCGAGGGTTAATCCGGTTTGAAGTTCGCCGTCGAGGAGGGTGTCGTCTTTGAAGCGTTCGTAGAGGGCTTTGATGAAGATTTGGTAGGGGGTGTAGGCTTTGCTGCCAAATTTTGAGGCGTTGAGGGCGGCGATCAGTTTGGCTTTGTAGTCGGTGTCAACGCTGGGATGATTCCAGAATCGTTCAAACCAGTGGTCTCGCAAATCGCGGGCGATCGCGCCGATTTTATTGATGATGTTGAGTTCGGAGTTACCGACCAGGCCGGAGGGGGTGAAGTTGCTGGAACCAACGATGCTGAAATCGTCAAAGATGTAGGCTTTGGCGTGGAGAAATTGGTTTTTATCGCCTAATGCGCCAAAGAGTCGCACTTGGATTTCTGGTTTTTCGAGGTATTGAATGAGGCGGGTGATTTGGTTTTTGTAGTCAATGTTGAAGTTTTGCTGTTCAACTTGTCCCTGAATTTCTCGTCTCAGGTGGCGAACGAGGTCGATGCGATCGCTTTCGGCGGGTCGGATGCTGGGGTCACGGCCAATGAGCAGCCGGAGGGATTTGAGTTGCTGCATGGAGTCTTCGAGGCGTACCCAGGCTTCAATTCTAAAAAATCCGGTGGCTATATCTAAAACCTTTTGGTTTTCCTGTTCAATGATTTTGATCAGGATTTCTTGGAGGGTTCTATTTTGGGTGTTGTCGATATAGTCTGGAATTGCCATATTTACTGATGCTTACTGGATTGATTCAGAAATTAAAATTTGCATGGCAATAATTAATTAGGATTTTGGTTAATGAAGTTCTGGAATTCTTCGAGGGTGGGATTTGGGAATTGATGGCGTTCTTTGGTGTAGTTACTATATTTTGGGATTAAGGCTTCTATTTTTTCGCATACGCCTTCAAGATTTTGTAGAATTTCTTGGTTGGTAAAGCGAATCACTTTTAGTCCATAACCGTTAAGGATTTGTGTCCTAATTTTATCGTATTCAATGGCTTCTTTGGTGTAGTGGCTTTCTCCATCAATTTCGATTACGAGTTTTAGGTGAGGGCAATAAAAGTCTACGATATAGTTATCGATTGGGCGTTGACGATGGACGCGATGTTGAAAGGTTCTAAGGTATTCATACCAGAGTTTTTTCTCGGCGGGGGTCATGTTTTTGCGGAGTTCTTTGGCTCTGGATACTAGGTCTTTGTTGTAAGGTAGGTGGTTCATAGATTGGTTGATAGGGTGTCTTCTAGTCTATCTTAATCTGATCCCCCCAACCCCCCTTGGGAAGGGGGGCTATTTTGGGGAGTTGAAAGTCCCCCTTTTTAAGGGGGATTTAGGGGGATCTCTTTGGGTTCTCGGTGGGATTGATCCCCCCAACCCCCCTTGGGAAGGGGGGCTATTTTGGGGAATTGAAAGTCCCCCTTTTTAAGGGAGATTTAGGGGGATCTCTTTGGGTTCTCTGTGGGATTGATCCCCCCAACCCCCCTTGGGAAGGGGGGCTATTTTTGGGATTGGATGATTTTGAGGTCGGCGGGGGTGAGGCCGTAGAGGTGGGCGACTCGTTCATCGATTTCGGCTTCCCATTGTTGGACTCCGATGCCTTTGGCGGTTAGGCATTTTTCGACTAATTTTTCTATCGCCTGCTTCTCTTCTTCACTGGCTTTAGGGATTGGAATTTGAAAAAGATTTTCTCGATATGCTTGAATGTAGCCATTTTGTAAATCTGTACAAATAAATTTCAGAAAATACCATCCAATGAGACTATTAAGAATAGATGCAATAAAGCTGTCAACTTGAGAGATCATGTACAAAGCATCATTATGCAAGTAGTGTTCTTGATCGAATGCAAAAACAGCACTATTCATAAAGCGACCTAAAATTATTTTATTAGTTTCAAACTCTTCCCAGTACGCACAAGATCGCAATTCCCAAAAATATTTTCCTTGGTCTGCACGCTTGATAAGCTTATCTTTGTAAATATTAAATCGTTGATAAATCGCAGGATAAGTTTTAGAGAAAATCTTTTCAGCTTCTACTTTCTTCTTGCCGCTCCAAGGGTGTTCTTTATTTTCTGATGATTCAATTTTGATTAGGTACTGTTCAGCAAAATCTACAGACCATCTTTTGACATCTCGACCCCGAAGAAAGGGTTTAAGGACTTCAGCGGATGAGGGGTGTTCAGCGATGAGCCGATCGCGCGTTTCTCGATCCACAACAAACGCTTCATTAAAACCCGTCTTAATTCCATAATAAAAACGACCATTGACATATTCTCCTAAAGGCGTTCCCGCCTTGCGTAGCTTATCCAAAAGTCGCAACACTTCAGGAGACTCTAACCGCCAGCCGTCCGGCTTCAAATCACTTTGCTTTAACAGAAATTTCTTCTGCTGATAAACCGGAACAAAATCATCAAGCCCATCATTTTCATCCCATGTGAGGACAGAAGCTTGATGAGATCCCCCCCTGCCCCCCTTGGAAAGGGGGGAGTTTGAAGAGGTTGAAGTCTCCCTTTCCAAGGGGGATTTAGGGAGATCAGATCCCCCCCTGCCCCCCTTGCTAAGGGGGGAGTTTGAAGAGGTTGAAGTCTCCCTTTCCAAGGGGGATTTAGGGAGATCAGATCCCCCCCTGCCCCCCTTGCTAAGGGGGGAGTTTGAAGTCCCCCTTTTTAAGGGGGATTTAGGGGGATCTGCCTTTTTGAGCGCAATAATACTCGGATAAGCGATCGCCTCAAATACATTTGCATCCCCAAAATCAATCACCACCTCAATCGTAGACTTTTCGCCTAGATATTTGCGTAACTTTTCCCCATAACCCGCCCGAAAATATTTGTTAGATGTGATGTAAGTTAGATAACCTTGGGGCTTTAATAACCGAAAGCCCTGCTCATAAAAATAGACAAATAGATCCGCAACCCCCGTATAACAGTCATATTCAGCCTTTAACGCGGGCTTGATTTCCTTGAGTTGCTCCTGTCGCACATAGGGCGGATTGCCAACCACAAGATCAAACCCTCCCTTTTCCTCGAACACATCCCGAAAATGGAGATAATACTGAAAGAAATTCAAGGAGCGATCGCCCCGCTGCACCGCCGCCTCAAACTCATCCAACCCCGCCAACAGCGCCGCCAAAACCTCCCGCTCCTGTAACTGCTTCTTCTGAGGCTTTTTAAGCTGCTTCAGTTCCCGCTCCAACTCCTGCTGCTGCTGAATTACCACCCGCCGCTGATCCGCGATCGCCCCCGCAAAAACCCGCTTTTCCGCCGCCAAAATCTCCAACCGTAACCCCTGCCGCTCCTCCGAACTCACATCAAAATATCGCTTCTCCAACCCCACCAAAACCGCGATCGCCCGATCCAGTTCCGTCGTCTGGAACCCAAGACTTAACTGCTCCGCTTGACCCGGCACAGGAATAATCGTTTGACCATTAATCTTCGAGATTAACGAATCCCCACACATCAACTTATAATCCAGATTCGGCAACGGCTCCACATCCGCGATCGTCGGAATATCCACCACCAACGACAACCACATCCGCAACTTCGCAATCTCGATCGCCTCCGGCTTGATATCCACCCCATAGAGATTGTTCGCGATGATCTCCCGCTTCCACTCCGAAATCGCCAAACTCCCCCGCTGCACCGTCATCCCCTCCCGACGCGCGATCGCCTGCCGCACATTTAGGATTAACTGCATCATCCCCAACGGAAACGCCCCCGAACCCACGGCAGGGTCAAGCACCTTGAGCGAGGCGATCGCCTGCTTTAAACCCCGCGCCTGCTGTGGCGAAATCAACTCATGCAAATCCCGATCCGAAATATCCGGGTCATAATTCACCAACAGTTGCGCCGTTGCCAACGAGACCCCCGCCTCATCCACCAAATACCGCGCCAACACCTCAGCACACATAAACTGCACAATGCCACGGGGCGTGTAGAACGTCCCCGACTTGCCCCGCTCCTCCGCCACCAACATATTCTCAAACACCTTCCCCAACATCTCCGGATCAACCGCCACATCCTCATCCCCCGCCACATTTTCCGCGATCGTGAAGTTGTAACCATTGAAGAAACCGAGGATGCTCTCCGAATCCCCAGGGTCAAAAATGTGATTGGGCAGAGTGATCAATTCCGGTGTAGCTTTCCCCGCCCCATCCCGAACACCCACGCCATAATCGCGATCGAATAGACCGCCATTTAGATAGGGAATGCGATCCCCCCCGGCCCCCCTTACTAAGGGGGGAGTTTGAAGTCCCCCTTTCCAAGGGGGATTTAGGGGAATCTGATCCCCACCGGCCCCCCTTGGGAAGGGGGGAGTATCGGAAAGTCCCCCTTTCCAAGGGGGATTTAGGGGGATCTCTCTCTGATCCATTGGCGTATTCAAGACATTGAAAAACAGCGGCTCTAAAATTTCGGCGTAGTAGTCCGTCCCGTCCGCCTGGTACTTGTTCACCCGGTACTGGGTTTTCAGGAATTGGCGATCGCCCGCCAAAAACTCCTTTTTCTGGAGAAAATATAAAAACATGATTCGCCCCAAAAGCCGCTGGGCAAACTGGTGGAGGCGATCCATATCCTCAAAATAAGGGTCTGGGTTATGGTCTTGGATGACCTGCAAAACCCGCTCAAACAACCGCTTATATTGCTCATAAAACCGCTTGGTGAGCTTCTCCACATCAAAAGCGTCACAGTGGGCTTTGTAAAGTTCCAGAGCCGATTTACCTCGGACGGCGATCGCCTCCAAGCGGTCTAAATCGTAGGCCGTGGGGTTTTGGCGATCGATCAATAACTTGCGGATACTCGCCCGCAACGCCATCTTGTCATCAAAGGATTTGCGAGGATTCACCAGCATCAACTGGTTGTAGTCCTTCGTCGCTAAGAGCAAAAATTCTGAGGGACGTTTGCCAAGCTGAGAGGCGATCGCCTTCATCCGCGTGCTGGCCATCGATGCCGATTCCCAAGCACTCGGCTCCAGCTCAAACAACACAACCTGCAACCCGCCCCGGTCTTGGTCGGCAATCAGAAAAGCTTTCGCGATCGCCTCCTGACTGCGAGCCGATAGCTCCAACGTCTCGATCTCGATGGGTTCCGCCGTCGCGTTGTAGCCCAACTGCCTAAAGATTTTGGCAATCTTTTCCGGGCTGGTTAAATCGCGGAGGTCATCAACCTTGAGGATTCTGGGTGACATGACATTTCCCAAAGACGATAGGAGAAGGGCGCGATCGATATCTAATCGCGAGGCAGAGCGGCCTGAATCGTGACGCTCAATCTGAATGATTCAGTATATGTGATATATATTAATTTTTTATCTAAATTTAAATTAACTTTAGATAACATGAATTTAGACAACTGTTGATCCAGTGCGGCCTAAATAACGGCTTCGCTGAATACGATACGCGATCGCTTAGCGGGAAATGAGGGCGCGGATGGTGCAGCCTTGGCCCGGTTGGCTCTGAATTTGGAATTGACCACCGATGGCCTCGATGCGATCGCCCAGACTTCGTAACCCGAACCCCCCAGAAGCGATCGCCCTTTGCTTCACTTTGCGCAATGAGCTTAGTGTGGCGAAAGAGGTGCAATGGTAGGGCGATATTGCAGCTCTAGATGACAATGACCATTGTCTGCTCATCTAGTGTTGATCTCAGTCCAGGACAAAACGCTTGAAAAGAATGTAGAGAGAGGATTTGCTCAAAGTTAGCCTGATTGGACATAACGATCAAGGACATAACTCAGGGTATTCACGGATTTTTTAATCAAGACTTCTATTGAGGACTTTTTTGCCTCAGTAGGTGTACGGAAATTTAGGCGTATTCTTTATCAATAATTAACATCTGTTAATACGGGATTGCATAAAGAGTTTTCGCCAATACCATTAAGGTAAAACCACCAGGGTAGTAACGTTGTTGATTCAGAGACTTCATGCAATCTTGATGGTTGTGGGTAAGAAAGTTTACTGAACCTTCACCCATCACTGAAGATAAACCTCTTTAATAGAAAGGGAGAGATGTAGTCTGACGAATCCGCTGAGAGCAAAACCACGCAGCGATCGTCAACAGCAGATGGACTGTTCAACGTTGAGAACATCATTCAGTAACCGGGAGAGGATTTTAAAGATGAAACGGACACAGCAATTACTTTGGGGCTTAGCCATTATGACGGGATGTGGGGTGTTAGCCTCGCAGCCAGCCTGGTCATTCAGTATCGACTTTGACGATGCTGAGACCAACTATCGGACTTATACCAATGATCCCGATCCGGATGCGTTATACAGTTACGGGGAGTCCGCCGCGATTCGGGCCCTCACCGATGGAGATATCAAAACCAACGTCGAACTGACTTACAAGAGCGAGGTTGTCTCTGAGAATGTCGGATTTGAGGCAACACGGGGTAACCACACGGCTAAGATCAGCAGCGTGACGACAGCAGACTGGGATGAATATGGTCAAGTCTGGATGGATGACTTATTCAAGCGCTACAACAGTCTGCAAACCAGTTGGTCTGGTCTCAGCAGTTCTGCCCAGAGTGTATTCACGGAGTCGTTTAAATCTGCTGGTTTGGGTGATCCCAATATTGCTGAGTTTTCGCTTCAGGATGATGGTGCGATCGCGATGCAAACCGTGGGTTTCTATGATCTCCGCAGCGTCCTCAGCACCCGCGCCAGTGCCCAACTCGCCAACTACAACACCTTGCAACAGCTTGCCGGGGCGAGTCCCCTGCAAAAAGCCGCAGTGGCAGCCAAAGCGGGCATCACCGTTGCTGCTCTAGAGCAACAGATTGCCTCCGCCCCGGCCGTGATCGAGGGGTTAAGTGCTCTCTTGACCACGATTGATAGCCTCAAAGAAGAACTCCAAGCCAGCGAAGTGGCGAAGGTGGAGCGGTATGAAAACGGCATCCTCCAAAGCACAGAATACGCCTACACCTTTGAGGCTGTGTCGTCAGGGTTGACGGCGTTAGATGATGGTGAATCTTACAGTGGCTTGTACAGTTGGACTAGCCCCGGTACACCCCAAAATTCTGGCGTTCCGGAACCTTCATTCTTGATTGCCTCGGCTGTGGCGGGTGGTTTCTTCTCAGCAGCAAAGCGGAAGCAAAAAAAAGGCTAGGTTTCGACTCCTCTCTCTAAATATTCTCTCTATCTGCACTGATTGTCGAACGGGGAACTGCGATCGCGGTTCTCCTTTTTTTCGTGAGTCACGATCGGCACGTCGTTGAGCCAGTGGCGTGATTTATCATGGGGCGAGTTGGGATTGAGCAGAGGGAACATGGTACGAGTTTTTTTGGCGATCGCCGCAATTTTGGGCGGCTTATCGGTGATGGGCGGGGCCTTCGGGGCACACGCCTTGAACGATCAATTCAGCGAGAAAGCCCTCGCCATCTTTGAGACGGGGATTAAATATCAGATGTATCATGCCCTGGCCTTGCTCCTCGTGGCGTTGCTCCTGGGTCGCGCTGAAGCGGGGCAAGGGTGGCTCACCGTGACGGGGTGGGCGTTTGTGGCGGGCGTGGTGGTATTTTCCGGCAGTCTCTACGCCTTGAGCTTTTCGGGGATTAACTGGCTTGGCGCGATCACGCCGTTGGGCGGTGTGGGGTTGATGATTGGCTGGGGTTGTTTAGCGGTGGCGGCGTTCCAGTACCGTTAACACAGCACGAATAAGCAGGGACATCAGTTAGGGATTCATGATGATGGGTAATAAAACGGTACGGTGGGGCGTGATTGGGGTTGTGGTGGCGCTGTGGGTGGCGTTGAGCGGTGGGCCGATGCGATCGCAGTCGTTCACCCCGATTTTTGACTACAGCGATCGCACCCATCCTGTGCTTGCCGAGCAGGGCATGGTGGCCACTCAAGAAGCCCTCGCCACCGAGGCCGGACTCGCGGTGTTAAAACAGGGCGGCAACGCCATTGATGCAGCGGTAACGGTGGGGTTTGTGTTGGCGGTGACCTTGCCACGGGCGGGGAATTTGGGCGGCGGGGGGTTTATGGTGCTCCATCAGGCGGCAATGGATGAGACGGTAGCGATCGATTACCGAGAAACAGCACCCCAAGCGGCCACACGGGATATGTTTCTGGACGCAGACGGGAACGCCGACCCGCAAAAATCGCGGTTTAGTCATTTGGCCGTGGGTGTGCCGGGGACGGTGGCCGGGTTAGCGCAGGCGTTGGAAACCTATGGCACGATCGCCCTTGCTGATGCACTCCAACCGGCGATCGCCCTCGCTACTGATGGGTTTCCCGTGTCCCAAGATCTGTACGAATCATTATGGCAAGGGCGCGATCGCCTCACTGCCAACCCCGCCACCCGTGCCATTTTCTACCACGACGACGGCACGCCCTACCGGGTCGGGGAAATCCTTAAACAGCCCGATCTCGCCCGCAGTTTGCAACAGATCGCCGATCAAGGAATTGGGGCGTTTTATCAGGGGGAGATTGCCGAGGCGATCGCCTCGGAAATGGCCAATAATGGCGGCTTAATCACCCAAGCCGATCTCGCTGCCTATCGCCCGGCTCTGCGTGAACCTGTCCAGGGCAATTACCACGGTTATCAGGTCTATTCGATGCCGCCCCCCAGTTCCGGGGGCGTGCATCTGATCCAACTGCTCAACATCCTCGAACCCTTTCCCCTGGATCGCTGGGGACATAACAGCGCAAAAACCATTCACCTGATGGCCGAGGCGATGAAGCGGGCCTATAGCGATCGCGCCCAATATCTCGGTGATCCGGATTTTGTGGATGTGCCCGTAGCGGGCTTAACTTCACGAGCCTACGCCGCCGAACTCCGCGCCCAAATTAACCGCGATCGCGCCACCCCCAGCAACACGATCAAGCCCGGCAACCCCATCCCCCCCGAAAGCGACGAAACCACCCACTATGCGATCGTCGATCGCTTTGGCAATGCCGTCGCCAACACCTACACCCTCAACTTCAGTTACGGCAGCGGCATCACCGTCCCCGGTACAGGCATTTTGCTCAATAATGAGATGGATGATTTTTCGGCTAAACCGGGAGTTCCCAACGCCTACGGCTTGATCGGAGGGGAGGCGAATGCGATCGCACCGGGAAAACGGATGCTCAGTTCCATGAGTCCGACGCTGGTGATGCGGGACGGCAAGCCTGTTTTAATCACGGGCAGTCCGGGGGGCAGTCGGATCATTACCATCGTGTTGCAAATGATTCTGAACGTGATCGACCACGGCATGAACATCGCGGAAGCCAGTGCCGCCCCCCGCATCCATCACCAATGGCTCCCGGATCAGCTTTATGTAGAAGAGGGGATCAGCCCTGATACGATCGCCCTCCTCCGTCTGATGGGCCATGATGTGCAGCCTCAATATGCAGCGGGCAGTGTGCAGAGTATCTTGATCGAGGGCGATCGCATCACCGGAGCCTCCGACCCCCGCAAACCCGATGCCTTAACCTTGGGATATTAGGACAATTCCGCCACGATCGCAGCTTGTAATAATGTTGTTTGGGTGAGTAAATCTTCCACCGTGAGCCGGAGGCGGCGTTGAGCATCGACGGAAAAGAGAAGTTTGAGGCGATCGCGCCCCGGCACACCCGCCGGGGACAGGATAGCGATCGTCCTGGCTCCGTCGCGATCGTTCAAGGGTTTAACGGCCACATCGCCGCTCTCGATGTTGCGAGTGACGAGGCGATCGCCATCAAAATACACCTCGGTGCTGCTGGTTTGGGTCCCCAACTCGCCGATGATCAATTCGACGCTGGGCTGATTTTCCACCGATGCCCCTAACAGGAGTTCAATCGGTTCGGCCATGGGGTAGGGCTGGCCAGCGGGGATGATCGGATGCCAGGCGTGGCGTTTGTCGCGGCGATGCCAATAGCGGATGCCGTAGCTGTGATAGAGAAAGTCTTTCAGTTCAAAACCTTGGGCCAGTTGCAGCGCACCGAGGGCGATCGCTCCAAAGGGATTCTCTGCCCGAATCTTGTCGCGCTCCACATACCTTCCGATCCAGTCCTGTACCGCTGGGAGTTGTGTCGTGCCGCCCACCAATAGCACCGCGCCGATATCCTCCCAATCGACCCCTTGCGATCGCCCCTGCTGCAAGACTTGGGTCATCAACTCATCCAACTGCTCAAAAAAGCCCCGTTCCGTTAAAATTTCCTCAAATTTCGCCCGCGTCAGTTTGAGGCTGTAGCTGTCAAGGGTTTCATCGTCGAAATAGGCTTCTTCGGCGGTTTTTTGACTGGAGAGGCGAATTTTTAACCGTTCGGCGAGGCGGGTGGTGAGGGTAGATTTAGGAAGATTTTGGGTGGTGGCGAAGTGATCAACCAGCCAATCATCAAGATCTGAACCGCCGAGATTTTGCCCGGCTTTGGCGAGGACTTGGGCAGTTTTGACCCGTTGGGTGGTGCGATCGCCCAGCAATTGATCACCCCATTTCAAAATAAATCCCAAGGGTTTTTTCCCGGCACTTTTCTCCTCCGGCTGCAAATCCACCAGGGAAAAATCCACCGTCCCGCCACCAAAATCCACCACCAGCACCGTTTTTGTTCCAAAACTGGCATAGCCCAAGGCCGCCGCCGTCGGTTCATCCAACAGCCGCACCTGGGGAATCTGCAATTCTTGACACACATCGGTTAACCAACGGCGATAGGATTCAAAACTATCCACCGGAACCGTGAGCACCAGGGATTCAATCGGCTCTTGGGCTTGGAGTTGCGTCAAAATCTGCGTCAAAAACCAAGTGCCCGCCTGTTCAAAGGTGATCGTTTTACCATCGAGTTCTGGTAAAAATCCCTGCACCTCCGCCCCAATTCCCCGTTTAAACCGCCGAAAAAAACGTGGATCATTGCGCACATCTAAGCCGCGATCGCACACCTGCTGACCCACCAACACCTGCCCCGTTGCCCCCTGTTCCACATAGAGGAGACTGGGAACCAAGGGCGGATTTTGTAAAAACTGCTGAGTCAGCGGGGGCAATGTCACCAATTCCCCTTGCTTCGTGGTGGCTGAGAGGCGAGCAATAGCCGTATTGCTCGTTCCCAAATCAATCGCAACAATCATGACCGTTTGCTAGTACAAGACTTTGAGGGGCATCATACGCCATGGCCCAAACCCCATCGTACTTTTTTAGCGGCGAAGATTTGTTACATTTTGAAAAAGTACGGTATAACCAATGCTTAAACCCGTGTTAATCGAGAGGAGGATGGCTCGTGAATGCGGCAGAACAAGCCCATAACCTACAACTGACGAGCAAAATTGCAGCGATCGCCAACATATTCAAAACCACATTCCCCGACGCGAAAGCCGACCTCACCCCCTGGCGGAGCGACCCCGACACCCAAGAATGGGTAGACCCCGACTCCATTGATCTCGGCTTCCATTTCCCCGGCTGGAGTCCCCGCCTCCAAGGTCGCAGCATCCTCGTCCAAGTGCGCTTTCACTGCGATCTAGACACCCAAGTCCAGCGCCTAATCGGAGTTGAGGTGGCGGCGTTTAATCATCGCGGCGAAGCCTGGCGACTTTCCACCATTGACCATTGGCGCATCGAAGGCCAAGACCTGCCTTACCCCGATGTCACAGACAAGCTGAAAAGCGTGTGCCGTCAGATTTTTGAATTGTTTGCAATCTCTGACTCAGCTTGTTAAGATATCTAACTGGTCGCTAGCATAGCTCAATTGGTAGAGCACCTCACTTGTAATGAGACGGTTGCGGGTTCAAGTCCTGTTGCTAGCTTAGTTTGAAGCCCAATTCAGTTTGCGCTGTGATGGGCTAATGCGATCGCCCTCATCAGGGCAGCGAGCTCATCAGGGCAGCGAGCTCATCCGGGCAGCGAGCTAGAAGCTCGCACTCCAGAGGATGTCAGTCATTGGTAGTGTGAGCCTCTGGCTCACTCCTGCTATAGAGGATTACAGTCGTGGTAGCATGCGATCGCCCTCATCAGGGCAACGAGCTCATCCGGGCAGCGAGCTCATCAGGGCAGCGAGCTAGAAGCTCGCACTCCAGAGGATGTCAGTCATTGGTAGTGTGAGCCTCTGGCTCACTCCTGCTATAGAGGATTACAGTCGTGGTAGCATGCGATCGCCCTCATCAGGGCAGCGAGCTCATCAGGGCAGCGAGCTAGAAGCTCGCACTCCAGAGGATGTCAGTCATTGGTAGTGTGAGCCTCTGGCTCACTCCTGCTATAGAGGATTACAGTCGTGGTAGCATTCGATCCCCCTCATCAGGGCAGCGAGCTAGAAGCTCGCACTCCAGAGGATGTCAGTCATTGGTAGTGTGAGCCTCTGGCTCACTCCTGCTATAGAGGATTACTGCTATAGAGGATTACAGTCGTGGTAGCATTCGATCCCCCTCATCAGGGCAACGAGCTCATCCGGGCAGCGAGCTCATCAGGGCAGCGAGCTAGAAGCTCGCACTCCAGAGGATGACAGTTGACAGTCATTGGTAGTGTGAGCCTCTGGCTCACTCCTGCTATAGAGGATTACAGTCGTGGTAGCATTCGATCCCCCTCATCCGGGCAACGAGCTCATCAGGGCAGCGAGCTAGAAGCTCGCACTCCAGAGGATGACAGTCATTGGTAGTGTGAGCCTCTGGCTCACTCCTGCCATAGAGGATTACTGCTATAGAGGATTACAGTCGTGGTAGCATTCGATCCCCCTCATCAGGGCAGCGAGCTAGAAGCTCGCACTCCAGAGGATGTCAGTGAGTCTCTGGCTCACTGTCTACCAGATCCAGACTCCCAGATCCAGACTCGTGCTTGGGTTATGGATAATATCTAGGGAGGGAGGCGAGGAGCGTGGCATGGCTGGAAGGGTCGCGGTTTCGATCGCGGTGGATTATGGTTTTTGTGTAAACAGCCCGAAAGCGTCGGTCAGATTGGCCCTGACTTTGACGTGAGATAGAACTGCCGTCTCTGAAAATCTATATTACGGGTGAGATGAAACCCTGAACATTGCGCTAGGCTGGAAGTAAGCATAGTTTTGAAAACCACACTTAATTACTTTAGGAGGAAAGGACTATCGCTAAGAAACAACTCATGAACCACCAGATCAAATCAACCCATGTGCTTTTGATCGACCACGAGAATAATAATCGCGGCTTGACTGAGACCAGTGAAGCCATGCAACTGGCGAAACAAGTGGGACTGGATCTGGTGGTGGTCTCCACCGATAAAGAAGCCCCCGTGGCCAAACTGATTGACTACGGCAAACATAAATATCAACAGAAGAAACGGCAACGCCAAACCTCCAAACCCACGATGAAAGAGGTCAAACTCCGTCCTAATGTGGGAGATTCGGACTATGGTGTGCGAATTAACCGGGCCACGGAATGGCTGGCCAAGGGAAATCCGGTTAAATTTCAAGTCCGGTTACGAGGCCGGGAACATCAACACCGCGATCGCGCCGCTCAACTTCTCGAACGGGTTATCGAAGACCTCAGTAAAACTGCTACGGTTCAATCCTTTGATCGGCGCAGCTTAATCCTCCAACTTGCACCCACCTAAGGGTCTGGTTGAACGCAGACTAATTTTTTGAAGGGATTCGTCAACGTCCCCCCACAAATCAGAGTGCAACCCCATCACAAGTTCGGTTCACTCTGGTTTGTGTCGCAGGTCAACCCAGGGTTTTTGGCCGTGCAGACCGCAATTGTTTGCTAGAGTTGAAGTGAGCATCATCCACTCCGCCCCGTGATCTAGTTCAGAATGTTTTTTAATGCGACAGAAATTCTGATCGATGAGTTTGTCAAGCGTTTGCGGGCTGCCTATCAACGCACGTATGGTGGTTTAAAGCCAGATTACGCAGAGATTATCACCTGGGCGGGAAGCATGGCGATGGAAAATATTGCCAACAGTGACGCACTCTACCACAATGTGGAGCATTCTATTTTAGTGACTCTGGTGGGGCAAGAAGTGCTCCACGGGCGACATATCCGCGAAGGGGGGGTGTCCTGCGAAGATTGGCTCCATTTTTCCATTGCCTTGGCCTGCCATGATATCGGCTACGTCAAAGGAGTCTGCCGCCAAGACAATGAACTCGAACGCCTCTACGCCACGGGAAAAAATGGCGAAATGGTTCACTTGCCGTCGGGCTGTTCCGATGCGTCCCTCACTCCGTATCATGTGGATCGCGGCAAATTATTTATTGAAGAACGGTTTGGTGGTCATCGCCTCATTGATGCGATGCTGATTAAACAGAGTATCGAACTGACTCGTTTTCCAGTTCCCAACCAGGATGATCATCGCTGCACAACAGATTATCCGGGCTTGCTGCGAGCGTCTGATCTGATTGGTCAACTCAGTGACCCGCGCTATCTCCGTAAAATTAACGCGCTGTTTTATGAATTTGAGGAGACGGGAGCGAATGCGCTGCTGGGGTTTAAAACGCCGGCGGATTTGCGGCAAAATTATCCTCAGTTTTATTGGCATGCGGTGTACCCCTTCATTGAAGATGCTCTGCAATATTTAGCCCTGACCCAAAAGGGCCAGCAGATTATCGCCAATCTTTATGCAAATGTGTTCACGGTGGAACATGCGATGGCGACGGAGGGTAAGGCTCCTTCGTTTCCGTTGGCGTGATTTGTTGGGGTTTAAAACAGGCTGAGGTTAAACAGGAGGGTGGCGCGGCTGATGCCGTCGGCTTGGCCGGTGCTGGTGAGGGAGAGCGATCGCACATGTTCCAAAATGGGTTTGGCAGCCACTTCAATCACCTTGACGACGGGGAATTTTTCGGTGATCAGGGGTCGCACTTGGGGCCAATCGAGATATAGGAGGCCATTGTTGGGGGTGGGCAGGGGGGCGATCGCTGCCTGAAACGCCTGGCTGGTGGTGAGGTTGGCACGGCGCGATCGCACCAAATTACTCACCACATTCAGGGAATTGGACAGCACGAGATAGTCGTCAAGGGTGGTGTAGGCTCCCTGCACTTTGGCGGTAATCTGGCCCCCGGCGGCGGCGAGTTCGGCCCAAGCGGTGACGGGTTGGTCTTGGATGCTTACGGTGCTGATCGTCAGGTTTTGGGCTTGGGCGAGGCTGTCAAGTTCCCCTAGGGCGGCGGGGGTTTGCTCCGTTTGCCGCGTGACAAAGACCCAATCCCGATTGGGCAGCACCGACAGGGCATAATCCCCCGTCACCCAGGGGAAAATCGCCTCGGTGGGATCGAGGTCGGGGCTGAATTGGGTGAGGGCGGTGGTGAGGAGAGACACGACGGGGCTGTCTGTGCCGAGGCTGGTGGTGATCTGCTCCCAAAACTGCTGGAGGTCTGTACCGGCGGCGGTGAAACTGGTTTTGGGGGGGAGGTATTGGAGAGCGGTGACGGGGGCGGTGAGGCTGGGGGGTTGGGCTTGGTCAGTGGCAAGTCCAGCAACGGCGGTATCGGCGATCAACCCTTCCGGGCTGAGGCCGAAGGCCAAGGTGAGGGTGGGAATAGGATCGGTGGGTTCGGTGTCAAAGGCTTTGGCAACGGCGAGCAGATTGAGGTAGGCGACGCCGATGCGGGGGCGGTTGATCGGGGCGAGGGCTTGTTGATAGGCGGTGCTTTGGGCAAGGTTTAAGGTAGGAACTTGGACGTTGTTGATTGCATCGCGGAGGACTTTGGGATCATTGGCGAAGAGGACGTAGCGATCACCCACGACGGCACTGGCTAAATTCGCCCCTTGCCCATTGCGAGTTTGGCGATAGATCAAGTTCACGCCTTTGTATTGTTCAAAGACGAGATCCGCTTCACCGGCGATCGCCCCTTTGGCATAAAGAATCTGCAAGAACTCCCGCGCCCGCTCGCCATCCTGGGCCGCCACGGCCAACAGATAGCCCATTTGCGCCCCATTATCCGGGTTGCGATCGTAGTCCAGGGAGGTGATGGCCAGGGTGATTTCGTCACCGAGCCAGCCTTGAATATCGCGGCGATAGTTGAGGCCCGTCTGGGCGAGGAGTCCCGCTTTGAGGCGATCCAGTTCTTGGCGGGTGCGAGGGCGATCGCCCAAGGGAGTCCCCACCTGCACCAAGGATTCTAAACGAGTGGGATTCACCAACAGCGACACCATCAGCGGCGACTGTTTCGGGATGAACATGGCCGCCGTTGGAGTCGCCTCCACGCCGCCATCGTTGAGGTTTAGCGGGCTTTGGGCCAACACCCAGGCCACGCCTCCCCCGGCGATCGCCAGCAGCACCAACACCGCCGTAAGGAGCGCGATAAAAAATGATCGCAACGTCATAGCTTTTTCATCCCTAACAGTCTTCTGCTCTTCATTATTTCAGGTTGCGCTACCCTTAAGCAGTGCCGCGCTCAACTTCATTCCCTTCACTCTCGTTCCAAACCGATGGTTTTTCAACTCGAAGAAATTGTGCCGTGGGGGCGCTCTAGTGCAGACTACCACGCCATGTTTAACCTCACTGACGCAGATCTTGCCGGGGTGATTCTTGATTGTGCCGGCGGGCCCGCTAGTTTTAACGCCGAAATGACCGAACAGGGACACCACATTATTTCCTGTGACCCAATCTATTACTATTCCCCCGCCCAGCTTGAACAGCGGATTGAGGCCGTCTATCCGATCATTGTTCAGGGGATGGAGCAAGCGCGGGATCAATTTAACTGGCAACCGGGGGAAACGCCCACGAGTTTAGGCGATCGCCGCCTCCTCGCCATGCAAACCTTTCTGGAGGATCTGATTCCGGGGAAAGCTGCCCGGCGGTATCAGGTGGCGGAACTACCGACGCTCCCCTTTGCAGATCAACAATTTTCCCTTGCGATCTCGTCCCACTTGTTGTTTACCTATTCTGAGCAACTTTCCCTAGCGTTTCATCAGGCGGCGTTGGTGGAATTGGCGCGGGTAGCGGCGGAGGTGCGGATTTTCCCGATTGTGGAGAATTTCACGGGGGAGCGATCGCGCCACTTCGACACGGTTTATGACTCCCTCACGACTCAGGGCTATCACCTCCACCTCTGCCCCGTCTCCTACCATTTCCAAAAAGGCGGCAACGAAATGCTCATCATCCAACCGCCCACCTGAATCATCACCGCCGCTCAACTCAATCGTCTAATGGATCGTTATCTAGCTCGGTTGCCGGTTCCGGTTCGTGGCGATAGATCCGGATCGTATGGAGGCGGGGGCCTTCAGCGGTGACGACGGTTAACTCTAGGTTGTCGTAGGTGAGCACTTCGCCCTCTTGGGGGATTTTTTGGAAATGGTAGAGGACAAAACCGCTCAGGGTCTGGTATTCATCGGTGAGGGGCAGATCTAACCCCAGCATTTCGTTGACTTCTTCGAGGTCTAGTTGAGCCGGGACGAGGGAGGTTTGTTCGTCAATGGTGTGGATCGTCAGTTCGTCGTTGGGATCGCTGATCTGTTCATCGCCGATGATTTCCGCGATTAAATCATTGAGGGTGACGAGGCCCGCTGTACCGCCAAATTCATCCATGACCATCACCATTTCCAGGTGCGATCGCTGCATCAAGGTCAATAACTCATTGAGGGGAATCCCTTCCGCCACAAAGCGAGCGGGCTTCACCCAGGGGCGGATTGGGGTATCGGGGGCGAGGAGATTTTGTGCTAGGGGGATCGCCAGATCTTTAAAATCAATAATCCCCACAATGTCATCGAGGGAATCCCCCGTTAGAGGATAGCGGGAATGTTCAGTGCTGACGACAAGATTAATCAGGTCGGTAAAGGTGGCCGTGGAATCAATGGCCGTCAGTTGGGTACGGGGGATCATCACCTCCGCTGCCGTCACTTCCCCGAAGGCGAAGACGTTTTTCAAGAGTTCTCGCTCTTCGACTTCTAAGCCGGTGGATTCTCGCTCGGTGGTGATGATGAGTTGCAATTCTTCTGGGGTGACGCGGTTGTACCAGGCTTGGCCCGCATATTCAACACCACCGAGACGCAGGAGCCAGCGCGTCGATTGATTGAGAATCCAAATAAAGGGGTTAAAAAAACGGGCGATCGCTAAACTCGGCGGCGCGAGCATCCGCGCCAACTGCTCCGAATAAATCAACGCCACGGATTTCGGGCAAAGTTCCCCTAGGACAATTTGTAGATAGGCCAGGGCAAAAAAGGCGATCGGCGTGGCGAGGGAATGGGACAGAAACCAAGGGCTAAACCAGGGAATCCCCAAATTGTGAATCATCGTGCGCAGGATGAGAGCGATCGTCCCTTCGCCAATCCACCCTAGGGCCAAACTGGAGAGGGTGATCCCGATCTGGGTTGTGGAGAGGAGGCGTTCCATGCGGTTTTGCAGCGTCTGCACCATCCGCGCCTGAAGATCCCCCGCTGCCACCAGTTGGGTAATGCGCGATCGCCGCACCGAAACAATCGCAAACTCCGCCGTCACAAAAAAGGCATTAATCGCAATCAGCAGCCCCACCGACACCAGGCGCAGCCCCAGAGCTTGACCCGTCAACGGGATCGCATCAAACGTTGAAACCATCAAAACGTTCATAGGGAGACGGTGTGTCTCATTGCCTCCTCACTCAACGGCCGCCTCGGATGTCACCGGAATTCCCGTGAGATTGAGTTGTAAATCTTGGTCAGGATAATTGGTCAGGGCCAGGGAGAGGGTTTGCGCATCAGCGAGAACGACATCGGCGATCCGAATCGTCCCCGTAAACCAATCCCCATTGGAGGGGACTTCCCCCGGCAGGTCATCGGTGATCGCCGTCAGGGAACGCCCCTGTTCATCCCGAACTTCTAAAAAACTGTAGAGAAACTGCACCGCCGCACTACTTTCATTTTTTAAATTCACCGTTAAAACCAGCGCACCATCTTGTTGAAATACATTACTCACCTGTAATGTCACACCTTGAGACTCCCCTTCAATGGTGGAAAAAGAAGGGTTGCGGATGAGTTGAGTCTCAGCAGACGATTCAGCATCGTCGGGGTTTACAACCTCATCCGCCACTGGCTTTTCCGGCGGTTCCGGGACTTGATTCGTCCCATTGATCACCTCTTGAGCCTGCTTGATTAAGGTGTTTTCATCAAGGAGAAAATTAAACGTCTGCGGCGTTCCCGTTGAGGTGTTGGCTGGACTCGCTGGGTCGGGGGAAGAGGCTTCGTTCGGTTGTTGGGTGAGTTTTTTGGACGGACTGACATCAGGTTGACTGACACCTTGTAGGGCTAAATCCCCTAAAACATAGGCCCACCAGCCTGTAACCCCGCCTGCTCCCACCATCAGCAGCAGTAAAACCAGCGTGAGCATTAAGGTTGAGTTCAGTTTCATAATTCGACACAGGGGATCATCATGCCACCTTAGCGCAAAACAATTCGGTTCATTATACGGCGAAAAACACCCCGCCCCAATTTTGGGTCTGCAAAGGAGTGGGTCACTCTATATAATGATAGAGAAATTATTCCCAGGGTTGGCCGAGCGGTTGAGGCAGCGAACTCATAATTCGCCCTAGACAGGTTCAACTCCTGTACCCTGGATTAGCGAATCGGATTGAGCCAAAATTCTCCCCCCGGCAGCGGTTGATTAAGATTGCTAAAGGAGGGTTCAGTGCGGAGACTGGAATTATAGGGGTTGGTGAGGTCGGGGGTGCGGAGGATGGGCCCGTTGCTGTATTGCTGGCGGAGGACATCGACGTACATGGAATGGACGATCGCAGCATCCCGATTAATTTCTACTTCAGGAAACCCAGTTAAGCCGGTGAGGAAATCAATCTGACGACCGATGGTGAATGTGGTCGAGAAGGCATCTTGGGAACTGTAGGTGATGCCATTGTCAAAGGCTTCAGGAATAGTTTCGAGCGGAACGGGGAATTCGTTTGTTACTTCGACTTGGGCGATCGCACCGGATGCGATCGCCATCAATCCACTCACAACACCGCAGGTTACAGCCACAAAACGACGCATTAGCATTACGGTTCTTCTCCAACTTAGGGTTTTAGTGGTTCAATTCTAACCTGAGCCATTCCCAGACGATGGGATCACTATTCACTCGCCGCCGGAGCATCGGCAGCCGGTTTCGGGGGCTTTTCAATCACAGGGGGGGCTGGCGGTGCGGGGGCGGGGGCGGGAGCGGGAGCGGGAGCGGGGGCAGCCGCCGGAGGGGGCGCGGGAGCAGCAGCGGGCGGTGGGGCCGGAGTCGGCGGACGCGAGGGAGCCGGCCGACTCTGGGTGTTTGCCGGTGGACGCGAGGGGGCTGGCTGGCTCGGCTTCGACTCCGTTTGTCGCTTGCGCACATTGTTCGCTGGACTGCTCGCTGGCTCAGAATTAGAATTTTGAGCGGGACTAGACGGTTGCGATGGACTGGAGGAGGAAGAACCCTGAGGAGCCGAACGATTCGAGGGTGGGGGTTCCGGCTTGGGCGGCTCTCGGTAGAAACTTTTCTTCGGTTTAATCGGTTCAACTTCGATGGTGGCTTCCCGTCCCCCTAGCTTGTCAGGCCGCGGGGGAAAATCAGCTTTGGGAATATCATCCACAATGCGTTTCATAAAGGCGTGCCATAGGGCCGCTGCTGTGGTGCTAGCGCCGGATGTGGGGCTGTTGTTATCGTTGCCGAGCCAGGCCCCGGCCACGAGTTGAGGGATATACCCCACAAACCACAGGTCGCGGTAATCGTCTGATGTGCCGGTTTTACCAGCGACATCACGATCGGGCAGATTCGCCGCTGTGCCAGTGCCGTAGTCCACGACAGTTTCTAACATCCAGGTCATAATCGCGGTGGATTCAGCATCGATCGCCTGTACAGACTGGCGCTCTGCTTCATAGATCACCTCACCATTGCGATCGAGGATGCGGGTAATGCCATGGACGGGGACGTGCTTTCCCTCATTGGCGAAGGTGCCATAGGCGCTGGTGAGTTCGAGGAGGGTGACTTCGGAAACCCCAAGGGCAAGGGAGTAGGTGGGTTCGAGTTTTGAGGTGATGCCCATTTTTTTGGCCACCTCAATGACGGGGTTCCAACCTACTTCGATGAGAGCACGCACGGCCGGAATGTTAACGGAGCGTGTCAGGGCATCAAGCATGGAGATATTGCCCCGATAGGTTTCGTCGTAGTTTTTCGGTTCGTAGCCATCGACGACGTAGGGCGCGTCTCGATAGCTCTTGTAGGGAGAAAATCCGGCGGCGATCGCCGTTGCATAGACAAAGGGTTTAAAGGTCGATCCCGGTTGGCGTTGGGCCTGAGTGACTCGGTTAAACTGACCGTTATTCTCTTCACTGTTGTAGTCTTTGCCCCCCACCATGGCTTTGATTTCGCCGGTGGTGGGGTCAATGGCAACCAGGGCAGCTTGTTGGAAGTCTTGGCTCGAACCATAGCGTTCGGAGATTTCCGCCACGGCTGCTTCGGCGGCGATCTGCCACTCTAGATCAATGGAGGTTTCCACCGTTAGCCCCCCGGCGGCGAGTTGCTCCTCGGAGAGAATTTCGGGTAGTTTTTCTTGGACGTAGTCGGTGAAGTAGGGAACTTGACGATTGAAGCGTTTGGGTTTTTGGGGGTTGAGGGCGAGATCTGAGGCGATCGCTGCCTCATACTCGGCTTGCTCAATAAACCCTTGGTCATAGAGCCGATTCAAGACGCGATCGCGCTGACCCTGGGCCGCCTCCGGATTTTCCAAGGGTGAATAGGCACTCGGAGCCGGCGCAATCCCCGCCAGCATTGCCGTTTCCGCCACAGTCAATTCATCAACATCCTTGCCAAAATAGACCCACGCCGCATCAGCGACCCCGTAGGCCCCACTGCCCAAATAGACAAGATTCAAATACCGTTCGAGGATTTCCTCTTTGCTATAGGCATTTTCAATTTTTTGGGCAATCCGCATTTCCCGGAGTTTACGCATCACCTCTTGGTCTTGGTTGAGGTAGACGATCCGGCTCAACTGTTGCGTGATCGTGCTTCCCCCTTCCACCACTTCCCCTGCCCGCAGATTCGCCCAAGTGGCCCGCAAAATCCCCTGATAATCGACACCCTTGTGATTCAAAAAGCGACGATCTTCACTGGCGATAAAGGATTGCACCAGGGAGTCCGGAATCTCTTCAATGTCTAATTCTTCATGACTGATCGGGCCGCGCTCTTGGAGCACCGTATTATCGGCCGCGATCACCCGGAGGGTTTCTTCGCGGTTGTAGGTCATCACCTCATCAACCGATTCTGGGAGGGTCGCTTCGAGGTCTTGCCACCGTTGATAGAAATAGGCTGACCCTCCACCGATTCCCGTTGCTGTCACGAGAGCCACCCAAATCCAGACCCGTTTGTATAGAGGACGACGCGATCGCCCCCCCGCACCCTTTGAGGCGCGAGGCACATTCGGTTTAGCTGTAGCCGGTGTAGAGGATTCCGGTACAGGCATTACGGCTTTTTTTTCAGGCTTTTGAATAAACTTGGACACACCAACTCCTTAAGTTTCGCGACACCACCAAATCTTGCTACGCATCTAGGTTAACCTGCTTAGAATCGGAGTTACCAGATCTAAGATTCACTGCAAATAAACAACAACTGGTGAACGTCGGCGCTTGAAACCCTAGACCAAGCATTAAGGCAAATTATGCTGAATCCCGTACCGTAGTAAATGCTCTAACCCCATCAAGTGATTGTCCCACACTTTACGGCGATAGGGGGAAGCGATCGCCGCCCCTTGCCACTGCTGCCCTACCCTAGCTCGAAACTCACGGAGCACCCGCTGGGCCTGTTGAGCATGGCGTGCCGACGGGTCAGCCGCCAACCGTGCCAGGGCTTGATCCACTTGGGCCGATCGGGTCGCCCAATCTTGCCAGAGAGGCTGATCCGCAGGCAAGGCCTCCTGTTGCGCCCAATATTGCCATTCTCGCTCTAAGGCGCGATACCGTAACACGGCGGTTTCAAAAGGTTGGCGATGGGCGATCGGTTCAGACCCTTGCCGCGTGCGGCGACCTTGAGTTTGGCGGAGGGCGGTTTGTAAGTTGAGACTTAAATTTTCCGCCGCAAACAGGGCATAGCCCCCCGTCGCGTAGTCCCGTAAGTATTGGATCTGATCCAACGTCCCCACCATCGGCAACTGCAACAACCGAATGCCCGGCAGTAATAACGTCGCACTGCGCACCCCATGGCCGAGCACCGGAGCCGTTAATGTTTGTAGCTCCGTGGTCGTTGTGGCATAGGTCATCGGTGCTAACAGATCAACATAGCCCCCCTGGAGCCATGCTTCCCAGTTTTGTTGGAGGCGGGTCAGCCGAATTCGTGTCGGCATCGGAAACACAGCGGCGGAAAGGAGCGTGCCGGGGTGTTTTTCCTGTAACAGGGTGTGGGCCGATTGCACGAAGGTATTAATCTGCTCAATGCGGAATTGAGTCCACTGAGACCAGAGGGGATCGTTGGGGCGAATGGTCAGGGGATCAACGCCGGTTTGGCGAGAAAATTGACGGCGGGCTTCAAGGCCAAACCCATAGGTTTGATCCAGGTTGGGATCTTGGAACGGGTAGCGGATGTAGTCGAGTTGAATCCCGTCTACGTCATAGCGGGTGGCAATTTCGTCAATCAGATCGAGAAGATAGGCGCGGACTTCGGGATGGGCAGGATCAAAAAAGACTTTGCGGGAGTTGACTTGAAAGGGATCGCCCCGGCGATCGGTGGCGACCCAGGTGGGGTTACGGCTGAGGACGGGGCCGAGGTAGTTGTCGGGTTGCCCAAGGAGTTGATTGTGGCGTTCATTGGCGGCGGCGAAAATCCAGACCCAGGCGTGTAATTCCATGCCGTGCTCGTGGGCGAGTTTAACCGCAGCGGCGAGGGGGTCCCAGCCTTGGGTGAGGGGGTTTTGTTCGGGGGCGACGGTGCTGGGATAGATGGGGTAGCTGGCGTTGACGGTTTCAAAGAAAACGGTATTGATGCCAGCGTCAGCGAGGCGGTTAAAGATGCGGGCAAGATCGGCTTCGGAATGGGTGCGGACGATGGTGCCGCGATCAAGCCAAATGGCGCGGGTTTCGGGATAGCGGATCGGTTCCTCGGCGGGGAAGCTGTCCCAGAGGTGGCTGTGCAGTTGACGGGTGGCGGCGGCGGCTTGGGGAAAGGATTGGCTGGCGATCAGGTTGACGATCGCAGTGAGGCGATCGCGGGCTTCCTGCAAGGTGGGGGAGGCTGGGGCCGGGCTGCGATCGCCCTTGTTCCGAATTTGGGCCACGGTGTCCTGAAACGACTCGGTTAAGGCTTGGGATTCAGCGGCGATCATCGCACTTTCATAGCGTTCAAACAGCCGAGTCACGTCGTGATATTGCGCCCGTAAGGAGGCCGGTGCAGCCGCCAGCATCGTGGCTACCTGTGGGGAAGAGGGCGGGGCCGTCGTCGGGGCTGCTGCTGAAATCGCAGGGGCCGGAGTCGCCGCCGGTCGCCCTCCTGGGGGAGTGGTGGGCCGTGGTGGGGCTGGGGGATTGGCTTGGGAAACGGTTTGCGTCACGGTTTGAGTGATCGTGTTTGACCCGGTGGCGCAGTTTTGTCCATTGCCAAACCCGGAACTGCGCAGCCGCCCATATTGCTGCAACAACGCTTCAAACCAGGCTACATCGGTATTCACGGAGGCCACTTGATCATTGCCCCAGCGCCAGCCTAAAAAGACGGTTTGATCCGTGGCGACAATCGCCGGGGTTGACCGCTGGGTTTGCCAGTGGGCCAACACCCGGCTCTTGCCATCGGTGGGGAGAATGGCCGCGCCTTGGAGGGGGGTGGCCAGGGGGAGGGCCGGCACAGGGAGGGTGGCGTTTAATTGCAGGGCTGTGGGGGTGGTGAGGGGAAAGCCCCAGGTGGCACCGAGGAGGGTTTGGAGTTGGGTTTTGACGGCTTCGGGGGCGAGGCTGCCGGTGTTGCCGGTGGCAATAATTCGTCCGCCTTGCTGGAGCCAGGCGGCGATCGCCATCCCTTGGCTGGCATTGAGAGCCGATATATTGGCCAGCACCATGACGGCATTCGCCGGTTGAGGTAAACGCTGGGGGTGTAGATCCGTTCCCTCTAGGACGCAATAGGCCACGTCGAGGGCTTGTAAGCGGCGCGTAATACCACTCCATTGGGTTTGATTCGACGGATCACGAACAACGGTTAAGGATAGATCTTGGGCGATCGCTGCTGCGGGCACGGTCATCAACAGCAATGATCCGGGCAAAATTCTTAACACCACACGACGGAGAAATGACCAGCGCAACACAACGTTTAACACGGCAATAGTATTGTTGAGGACAATGAGGACCAGCAACGCCCGACCCATCAAGGTCTGAGGCAAGGGCTGGGGATGAGCGTGTTATTATTATGCACATTCTGCACTGCAAGACTTGAACTCACGTGCATTACTGTGGGGTTAGCGATGAAACCAAATGATTATTCTCAATTGCCATCCTCCCCTCACGCCAACCGGGAACAGTCCTTAGATGACGGATTTCACCTGATTGGTGCATTGCCCCGTTCTAAGTTTGTCCAGCCCACCCCGCCAACCCAGACTCGGCCTGCCCCCCAGCCTGAGCCTGAGGCATCGGCAGAACCTGAGCTTGCCCCCCGCCGTCTCAATTGGCAAGCGATCGCCATTTTTCTTGTCCTCTGCACCGGAGGCATTGGGTTCACCGCCACGGCTCTGCTATTGAAGTCGCCCGCCGTTCCCAACTGCCCCCAGATCTTTTTACCCACGGCCTCGGCTTCCATGCGGCTTTACTGTGCTCAGTTGGCCGCCAATAAGGGGACTATTCCCGATCTGATGGAAGCCTTGCAACTGGTGCAGAATCTCCCGGTGGATCATCCCCTTTATCCCGAAATTGAACGCTACACCGAAATCTGGATTGAGGAATTACTGCGCTTGGGGGAATCCACATTTCAAGAGGGCAATTTAGAGGAAGCGATCGCCCTCGCCACCCAAATTTCCAGCCAGTTTGATGATCCCACCCTGATTCAAGGCAAAATTCAACGCTGGCAAGAGATTTGGGACGAAGCCGAAGCTATTGAAGCCGAAGCTTTGGCACAAATGGATGAAGGGCTATGGGGTCAAGCCTTCCAAACGGCGGCTGGACTGACCAAATTAGAGAATCGCTACTGGGCGACGACCCGGTATGACCAGCTTTTTGAAACCCTCAATACGGCCCGCGAAGAGAGTAAAAAATTAGATGCGGTGTTTGCCCAAGTTGATCAGGGCGGCCTGGATAATTTACTGGCAGCGATCGCCACGGCCCAACAAGTGCCCAAAACAAGCTCCACCTATAACGAAGCCCAAACCTTAATCAATCGCGCCAAAGAAAAGCTGGTGGAGTTGGCCATGGTCAATCTGCGGCAGGGAAGATGGCAAGCCGCGATGCAGGTGGTGAATAAAATTCCGAGCACCTTGCGGCTAGAGGATGAAATTGCCGACATTAGCACCCTGGCCGATGCGGTGTCGGTGGCGAGTTTTGGGACGCAGATTAACTATGAAGATGCGATCGCCACGGCGCGAGAAATTGCCCCTGGCCGCCCACTGTACAACCAAGCCCAAGAACTGATCAGCCGTTGGCAAGATTCCATTGAAGGCGGCTTAAGTTTAGATGCGGCCATTGCCTTGGCGCGGGGGGGAACCCAAAGCGCCCTAGAAGCGGCAATCTCCCAAGCCCGCACCGTCCCTCGCAATAATCCCCGCTATGCCGAAGCCCAAGGCTTGATCAATGACTGGACGCGCCAAATCGAACGCACCGCTGACCAACCGATCTTGGATGCTGCGGCAGAATTGGCGCGTGCCGGTAATCTTGAAGGGGCAATTCAACGCGCTCGCCAGGTGAGTTCTGGGCGGGGTCTCTACGGGGAAGCTCAAGAACAGATTGATGATTGGCAACGGCAACTCGAACGCGAAGAAGACCGCCCCACTCTGGATCGAGCGATCGCCTTAGCCAATCGGGGGCAATACCTCGAAGCGATCCAAGTGGCACAACAAATTTCCTCCGGGCGGAGCCTCTACGGGGAAGCCCAGCGGCAGATTGAAGGGTGGCAGCAGGAGGTGCGGGGCGCAGAACAGCTTGCTCAAGCGACCCAGCGGGCCCAAGCCGGTACACCTGAAGCCCTCCAAGCTGCCATTGCACTGGCGCAGCAAGTCCCCAGCAATAGCCGCCAAGGGGCCACCAGTCGGCAACGGATCAATCAATGGAGTGGGCAGATTTTGGCGATCGCCCGTCAGCGATCGGGGTCAAGCTTGACTGAGGCTGTGGCGATCGCCCGCCTTGTGCCCCCCAATACGGCTGCCTATAGTGCCGCCCAAGCCCAAATTGAGACCTGGAATCGTTTGCTCAATCCCTCGGCCTTGCCGCCCATTCCTGAATCCCCCTAGGTCGGTGCGTCGCGCCATCAACGGCGATGTGCTAGGAGGCGATCGCTGGGGTGTATAGTAAATGGGAAAAATTTTTGAGATGCGGGCATTTCCCCATCAACGGCAACCCTATGGCCAAACTTTCCACGGAATTGAATCGCTATTTTTTTGAAGAAGAACGCGCCGAGACAGTGAAACTCAACGACGTGCTGCTACTGGCCGGTGAGCGGGTTTTTGGCTTTTTATTTGTGATTTTGGCGTTACCCTCAGCCCTGCCAATTCCAGCACCGGGCTATTCCGTGCCCTTTGGCCTGCTCATTTTTGTCCTGGCGGTGCAGTTTATGACCGGGTCACAAAAACCATGGTTGCCGCAGCGGATGGTGAATTGGAGCATCAAAACCAAGCTAGCGCAACGGTTTGTTAAAGCTGGGTTGCCCTGGTTACGTCGCCTCGAAGGGATCAGCAAGCCCCGCTTTACCGCCGTCTGCACGAGTTTACCGGGTCGTCTCTGGGTGGGCAGTGCGATCGCCCTCATGGCCATTTCAATGATGATCATCATCCCCGGCACGAATACCCTCCCCGCCATGGGGATTTTTCTCACCGGGATTGGACTCGTGGAAGACGACGGCGCGATCTGTGCTGCCGGTGCAACGGCTTGTATTGCGATCGCGGTGGTCATGGTCTCCGTGATTTGGGTGTTCTATCGCGGTGGAGCCAGCATCCTCGACATGGTTAAAACCTGGATTACCGGCACACCCTAAACCCTCACCCCCACCGGAAGCGGTGGACGTGATTGGCGATCGCGCCTAGCAACAAGCAAGGGGCTTGCCGCCCCTTGCCAATGAATCGCCATGGATCTAAACCTTGAACGGGTTAAATTTCGGCAGCAGCCCGCTCAATGAGTCGTCGGGCCAGGGTTTGAGTCCCGGTATGCTCGTAGTAATTCGTGGTGACATCCAGAAACGCCGCCAGGTAATCGAGCTTACTATCCGACACCTCAATAAACTGCCCTAACTTGCCCGTTACCTTCGCCACGGATAGATCATTCCGGTTCACAAATCCGCCCATCCAACCTTTGACGCTGTCGAAACTCTCGCCGATAAAGGCTAATTGTTTCGGGGTGCTTTGGCCCGGAATGAGTTTTTTGACTTGGCTAAACACCGCATTATTTTCGAGATCTTGGGGCGAAAGGCTGTTCAGCTTGGCCTGAGTGCCTTGGATAAAATCCGGGCCAAGGGGAATTAACGCATCAAAACACACCAAGGCGGCCATCCGCATCAGGGATTCACCGCTATAGTCCGCGAGGGATTTGACAAAATCGCCGATGCTATCGCCGGGAATGCCGTTAATTTGGCAAAAGGCCACCACTTCGACCACCAGCTTCAGGCAGAGGTCAATGGTTTGGGCTTTATCGGCTTTGGGGGTCAGGTTGCTCATGAAGCCCAAAAGGGGCACTTTTTCCCCGACTTTATTGGCCAACGCCGCCGCTCCGAGGGCACTGTCGGCGCTATCGACGGTTTGATAGAGCCAGAGGGCGCGTTGGTAGCCTTCGGATTTGTCGTTAAAGAGCCAGACGGCGCGATCGCCAATCTGTTTCACCAGTTCCGGATCGGTTTCGCCCGTCACGGTGCGGATTGTCTCCTTAAACCCCACCAGATTGTTCCACTCACCGGGCACGAGAAAATCCAGCGCCTTGAGGGCACGGACGGTCATATTTTGCTCAGGCAATTCGTCAACAAGTTCAAAAATCGGTTTGCTCATGGTCATCTCTGGAATAAAGGAACAGGTAGAGACAAAGGAGCGGGCAGGACAGGTTGATCTCGCTCCTCAGCATTCAACATTGGACGCGATGGTGGGGTTAGGGACTGTCGAGGGCCGCGAGACCATCGAGGTTGAACTGTTCAAGCCAGGCTTGGCGATCGCCCTCCGTAAAACTCTCCGCACGGGATTGCACCTTGACTTGAAAGCGATCCGCCACCAGTACCCCCGTTCCGGTGTTTCCCTGCGCCGCCAACGGATAACCCCCTAGGGTCTCAGCACTGTCGGCGTATTTCTGGGCCGCATCGGGGTTGTTGCGAATGTCAGCGATGGAGAGCACCGCCACCTCCGTCCCGGCTTGCTTAAGCTTCGCCTGGGCAAACCCCGTTTTTTCTTGGGCGTACACCAGATCATAATCTTCTGCCGGTTGCGGAAAATATTGGTTTAAACTGCCGCCACTGACGGCGGTATCTGCCACTGCCGCAGCCCCCGATTGGGTACTTTCCTGTTGGGCTTGGTCAAACTCCGACGGCGGCGCTGCGGTACAAGATGTTAAGAAAAGTAATACCGCTAAACAAAATGATGTAAACCAGGTACGAGGCATCATAGCCATTGAATCCCCTTTGTAGTTATAGGCAACACCTCCATTCTGCCGTACTCGTTTTGGGTTTTGATTTTTCTTTACTCGAATCTTTTAGGTACGGATTCAGTAGGATAGAAAGCGGAGTAGATAGTTAAGACGTTGCGTTCGTGGGACGCAAATTGATTTTTTGGGTTGAGTTTGTCATCAATGGAGTGCCATCTATCCGTCTTGATGCCGTTTGGCGATCGCTCCCTGCCGTTCTCTCATCGTCTCCCAATTTATGCGTATCCTCATTTACTCCTATAACTACTACCCGGAACCCATCGGCATTGCGCCCTTGATGACCGAGTTAGCAGAAGGATTGGTCAAACGTGGTCATGAAGTGCGGGTGATCACCGCGATGCCCTGGTATCCTGCCGGCGAGATTTTTGAAACCTACCGGGGCAAACTCTACTGCACAGAAGAGATCAATGGTGTGACGGTTCAACGCTGTTATGTGCGCATCAGTAAAAACCGAAACCTGATCAATCGCGGCCTTTTTGAACTGAGCTTTATGCTGTTGAGTTTTTTGCAAGCGTTGCGGGGGTGGCGGCCCAATGTCATTTTGATGACGGTTCCGGGGTTGCCGGTGGGAGTACCGGCGGCCGTGCTGGGATTCCTTTATCGTTGTCCGGTGGTGCTCAATTTGCAGGACATCTTGCCCGATGCCGCGATTCAAGTGGGCCTGTTACGGAATCCGGTGGCTGTTAAGATTTTCAAAGCATTAGAAAAATTTAATTATCTCATTGCCACAAAAATTACAGTTATCTCTGAAGGCTTCATCGAAAACCTGACGCAAAAAAACGTCGATTCTCAAAAGATTTGTTTGATTCCCAATTGGGTCGATGTTAATTTTATTCGCCCGTTGGATCGCTACGATAATGCGTTTCGTGCGGAGCACAAGCTCGGCGATAAATTTGTGGTGCTGTATTCCGGAAATATTGCCCTCACCCAACCGCTCATTAATGTGATTGATGCCGCTCGGAAACTCGCTCACTTACCAGAGATTGTGTTTGTGATCGTTGGCCCTGAGGATGCGCTTCATCCTTTGCGCCGCCGCGCCCGTAAACGCAATCTCCAAAATGTGCAATTCCTGACGTTCCAACCCCGTGCCCAGCTTCCCACAATGCTGGCGGCGGCGAATGTGGGTTTGGTGGTGCAAAAATTCAATGTGGTGTCCTTTAATATGCCCTCTAAAATTCAGGTGCTGCTGGCCAGTGGTTGCCCGATCTTGGCGGCGGTTCCGGAGGAGGGGACGGCGGCGATGGCGATTCGAGCCAGTGGGGGCGGGGTGTTGGTTCCGCCGGAAAATGCGAAGGCGTTGGCGGTGGCGGTGGAGGCGTTATATCGTCAGCCCGAAGAGCTTGAACGACTGGGGCAAAAAGGGCGACAGCATGCGATCGCCAATTACGCCTGCCGGTCTGCCATTGATCGCTATGAAGACCTTTTTCTCAAGCTCATCCAGCCCGAACCCTGTATCACGGTGGGCGATGAGATTCTGAAATAATGCTGGTGGGGGATGGGGCGGCGATCCGTAGGCACATCAACAAAACATTGCAACTTTGGGACGACCGGAACAGGCTTCGTTATGATCGGGGGAGTTCTGTTTTTCTAATTTTGTGCATGACCCAACAACGATCGCCCCTTTCTCCTCCCTCACTGCCGGCACACCTCGCGGCTGATCCCACCTCTCAAATGGCCTGGACGATCGCGATCGCTGCCGATGAGCGCAAAGCCGCCAATATCACCCTCTTGCGCGTCACTGATGTCTGTTACCTCAGTGACTATTTCATCGTGGCAAGTGGGTTTTCGCGCACTCAGGTGCGGGCGATCGCCGATGCCGTCGAAGCCAAAATGGAAGAGCAGTGGCAACGCTACCCCCTCCGCACCGCCGGCAAAACCGAAGGCAGTTGGGTCTTGCAAGATTACGGCGAAATCATTGTTCATGTGCTGCTGCCCACCGAGCGAGAGTTTTATAATTTAGAGGCATTTTGGGGTCATGCCGAGCGCATTGATTTCCCCACTGATGATCCGGAGCCGCTACTGTGATGTCCTCTGAACCTTCCACCCGGTGTCCTGTCCCCGAAGAGCAACAGCCCCTCAATGAATACGAGCAGTTGCGCGAAGCCTGGCTCTTTAACTGGACGGTGCAATCGCGCTTTGTTTATGTGCGTAAACTGGTTTGGGTGTGGGCCTGGAGTTGGGTGATTGCGGGGCCAACGGCGGCGGCGAGCTTTCCACCGGAACGGCTGCCCCTGCAATTTGCCTTAGCCGCCAGTGGTGGAGCGTTGGTGATTGTGGTGCTGCTGTTGCTCCGCCTCTATTTAGGGTGGCTGTATATTCGCGATCGCCTCTCTCAAACCGAGGTAGTCTACGAAGAATCGGGCTGGTACGACGGTCAACGGTGGCAAAAAACCGATGAAGTGTTGATGCGCGATCGCCTCGTTGTATCCTATCAAGTGCAACCCATCCTCCAACGTCTCCAGACCACATTCCTCTGGATCGCCCTCAGTATCCTCGGCGGCAGTGCCCTCTGGTTCGTAGCCGATACCTACCTTTAACTCACCAGTGATCCCCTTCCCTATTCTTTATCCCATTGCTAAAACGCTATTATGACGCGAGGCCTTCGGAACCCAGCCCCAGAATTAGAAGTACAACTCCTCCGAGAAGGTATTCTTGAATCCACCCATCGCGTCACAGCGGTGATTGCCGACCATCGCGGGCGCTTGCTCACCCAAGCCGGTAATGCGGCCATGAGCACCTTTATCCGTTCGGCCCTCAAACCCTTTCAAGCCCTCGCCGTCACCAGCACCGGCACGATCGAACGCTACGGCCTCACCGATCGCGACCTTGCCGTCATCTGTAGTTCCCACCACGGCAGCGTCGAACACGCCCGCCAAGTCTTCAATATTCTCTGGCGCTGTGACATTGATCCCACCGCCCTCCAATGTCCCACCCCCCCCGACAAAGACAGCCCCCTCCAACATTGCTGCTCCGGGAAACACGCCGGGATGCTCGCCGTCGCCCAACAGCGGTACTATCCCCTGGAAACCTATCTGCACCGTAGCCACCCTGTCCAAAAACTGATCATCACCAAAATCAGCGAACTCCTGGGGATGCCCGCCGATGAATTTATTCGCGCCCGTGATGATTGTGGTGCGCCGATCTATTCAATGCCCCTGATCCAGATGGCAAGTTTATACGCTCAACTGGCATCGGGGGAGCATCTTGATCTCGAACGGATTGTGCGAGCGATGACCTACTATCCGCATTTGGTGGCGGGAGAGGGGGCCTTTGATACGGAATTGATGCGGATGACGGAAGGGGAATTAGTGAGTAAAGCCGGAGCCGAAGGCATTCAATGTATTAGCCGCGCTGGGGAAGGATTAGGCTTGGCGATTAAGGTGCATGATGGGGCGAAGCGGGCGAAGTCGGCGATCGCGATCCACATTCTGCGGCAACTGGGCTGGATCACGCCCCCCGTTGCCGAAACCCTATCGGAACAATTCATGAAACTCAGTCCCTATAAACGCCTGGAGGTGGTGGGGGATCTCACCATGCTCTAGGGGCATTCCGTCCCAGTTTTTGGTCAAAATGAGCGATCGCCCCCCGGATCACCCCGGAATTTTCCACAAACTTGGTGGATCACTGGGCACTTGTCTTAAAATAAATGAAAAGATATGTAAACTTTTTTTAACCATCCTGCTGTCCTCTGCCGATTGGGGCGTACCAATGACCTCTGTAAAATCCTTGTTTTCTCCCGTAGAAGCCGACCTTGACATTCTCAGCACCAACCTTAAAACCCTCGTGGGGGCCAAGCACCCGATTTTAAGTGCGGCAGCAGAACACCTCTTTGGCGCGGGAGGAAAGCGGATGCGACCGGCGATCGTGTTGATGGTGGCGCGGGGAACCATGGCCGGGCAAGAGATTACCCCCCGCCACCGTCGCCTCGCTGAAATCACCGAAATGATTCACACCGCCAGCCTCGTCCATGATGATGTCGTCGATGAGTCAGAGTTACGCCGCAATGTGGCCACGGTGAATAACTTTTTTGGCAATCGGATCGCCGTGTTGGCCGGTGATTTTTTGTTCGCGCAGTCGTCGTGGTATCTCGCCAATCTGGATAATTTGCAGGTGGTGAAATTGCTCTCAGAGGTGATTCGTGATTTTGCCGAGGGGGAAATTCGTCAGGGGTTAAACCGCTTTGATACGGATTTATCCATCGAAGCCTATCTCGAAAAAAGCTATTACAAAACCGCGTCATTGATTGCCAACAGTGCCAAGGCTGCCGCTGTGCTCAGTGATGCATCGGTGGAGTTAACCCAAGACCTCTATCATTTTGGCCATCATTTCGGCCTGGCGTTCCAAATTGTGGATGATATTCTCGACTTCACCGCCACCAGTGATGTGTTGGGGAAACCGGCGGGTTCGGATTTAGCGAGTGGGAATTTGACGGCTCCGGTGCTCTACGCCATGGAAGAGAAGCCCTATATTGCAGCGTTAATTGAGCGCGAATTTAGCCAAGCGGGGGATCTGGAGCAAGCCTTAGCAGCGGTGCGGGAAACGGACGGTATTGAGCGATCGCGTGCCTTAGCAGCCCATCATTCCCAACAGGCGATCGCCCACCTCAAAACCCTGCCCCCCTCCCCCTGTGCCCAAGCCCTCGAAGATCTCTCGTCCTATATCCTCACCCGGATGTATTAAGGGTGCATCATTCCTTGCTTTGAACCCAAGGGGCTAAAGCCGCCTTGTCTGGGCGTTTTGATCGGCGGAAGGGTGATCAATTTTCCGGCCGCAGAGTGGCAGATTCAGGGCTGGGACGGGACAATGGAAAAGCGGATTTGTACAATCAACGCCATGGGAGAACGGGTATGGAAAACACCAACTGGATTCAAGAAATGCTCATGATTGGCGTGGGCACAACCTCATTCCTAGCGGAAAAATTAACCGAGGTCGGCGATCAATTAGTGACCGAAGGCAAGATTGATCCGGAACAAGCCCGCACGATTATTGATGAAGTGGTGGGCAAAGTGAAGACAGAACAGGGTAATTTTGAAGAGCGGATGCAGATCCAACTGCGGAATGTGCTCCAGGATTTTGGGGTAGCGCGGCAGTCGGAAGTGGATGAACTGCGCGGCCGCATTGACCGCTTGGAGCATCAAGTGCGAGATTTAGAAAATAAACTGTGGCGTTAAGAGAAACAGAGTTTTTATGCGTGAAATTTGGATTAGTTTTGGCGTGATGGCTGTCTGTGCGGTGGTTTTGATCACCTCGTTGGTGTTGGGTTTGGGGGCGGGGCCGAGTGCGATCGCCGCTGAAAGTCAGCCAACCCCTGATACACTGACGGAACGTGAGGCGGCTCCGGCCCCCACCATTGTTTTTGATGAGGAAGAAGCCCCTGTGAGCGACAGCACCATTGTGACAACGGATTCCGGTTTGCAATATGAAGTGATTACCCCCGCACCGGAAGGGGCAGCAAGTCCCACAAAGGGCAAACGGGTGACGGTTCACTATACGGGCACGCTGGAAAATGGGCAAAAGTTTGACAGTTCCCGCGATCGCGGCACGCCTTTTTCCTTCAAAATTGGCGTGGGTCAAGTGATTAAAGGCTGGGACGAAGGCGTGTTATCGATGCAGGTGGGTGAACGCCGCAAGCTGATCATTCCGCCGGATCTGGGGTATGGGGCGCGGGGGGCTGGCGGCGTGATCCCCCCCAATGCTACGCTCATTTTTGACGTGAAATTACTGGCGACCCAGTAAGCGCGTTGGTTTGGATCGCGATCCCTTTCGGTGTCTGCATCGAAAGGGATTCTGGTGTTTAAGGTGAATCGGGAGTAAAACAGCATGCGGGTGATGGGGTTGATGAGTGGCACGTCCGTGGATGGCATTGATGTGGCCTGTGTGACGATTGAGGGGCAGGATCTGGAGATTTGCGTCACCCTCGAAGCGGGGATCACTGTCCCCTACGCGCCAGAACTGCGATCGCATATTCTCGCCGTTTGTGGTGGGGAACCCCTGACGGTGGCGCAGTTGACGACCCTCGATGATGCGATCGCCGTTGCCTTTGCCGAAGCGGCCCAACACCTCCAGGCCAGCACCGGCCCCGTGGATTTGATCGGTTCCCACGGCCAAACCGTCTTTCACCGCCCTCCCCAGGGCGATCACCTCGGCTACAGCGTCCAACTGGGCCGGGGAGAAGTAATCGCCCAACTGACCCAAACGCCGACGGTGAGCAATTTCCGCGCCGCAGATTTGGCAGCGGGGGGCCAGGGTGCGCCCCTAGTGTCGCGTTTGGATGTGGCCCTCCTCAGCCATCCCACGGAGCACCGCTGCATCCAAAACCTCGGCGGCATCGGCAATGTTACCTATCTACCGCCGCGCCACATGTCAGATTGGCAACACCACATCATGGGCTGGGATACCGGGCCGGGGAATGTGCTGATCGATTTAGCGATCGCCCAACTCACCCATTACCAACAAACCTACGATCTTGGCGGTCAATGGGCGGCCCAAGGTCAACCCTGTGCTGACCTGATCGACACCTGGCTGCAACATCCCTTTTTCCACCAACCGCCCCCCAAATCCACCGGCCGCGAACTCTTCAGCCCGGACTACCTCCAGCACTGTTGGGAACAGGCCCAAGCCCACGGCCTCAGTGATGCGGATTGGCTCGCCACCCTGACCGACTTCACCGCCCGCACCGTCGCCCTCAGTTACCGCACCTTTTTACCCCACCCGCCCGATCGCATCCTTCTCTGTGGTGGCGGCAGCCGTAACCATTATCTGCGCGATCGCCTTGCCCACCACCTCGCCCCTGCTGGGGTGGAAACCACGGATCAGCACGGCGTAGATTCCGGCAGTAAAGAAGCGATCGCCTTTGCCGTCCTGGCCTATTGGCGCTGGCAGGATGGCAGTCCTGGCAATGTCCCCGCCGTCACGGGAGCCAAGCAGGCCTGTACCCTCGGTGAGATTCATCCCGTCATCCGTCAGTCCTGAGGGTATACTGGTGCATGAAAACCTATCGTCTAATATTGCGCCGTGTCTCACACCTTTCTGCTAGAGGAAGGACGCTGGACGTTCAAAGGTCACTGGTTAGAACGCAGTGGTGTACCCATTCCAATTCAGGGCAAAACCTTAATCGCCTGGGGACAAGAAAACTGGTTTACTTGGGTGACTCGCTTGGATTTTCCCAATAGTGAGCAGCCACCCATTACCCTACAGTACAGAGGCCGTCTAGATTTAGGCGATCGCCTCTATAATTTCGTCCTTCAACACAGTGTCTTTGGGCATATTGAAGGGGAAGGGTGGGTTGCACCGGACTCAATTGTGCAAACCTATCGTGTGATTAGCGATGATGAACGCCAAAGCCAGCGACAGAGCGGATTCGAGAGCCTATATCGCCTTGATGATCAAACCTATCTGCTTTCTAGTGGTATTTTTGTCGGGAATGCCATGACCACCACCCTAGAAGCAACCCTTCGTCGTCAAGGTTAGCTCTGTATATTTACTAAATTCTGTATGAAAATCAAGCCATAATGGTGGGGAAAGGCTAGCCTGCGCCTGAAGCCATTCCACCTCCATCACCCATGGCTCTCAGAAGGGAATCGTAACTATGACTGACCCAAACCTTGGTCGTCGCTTATCTAATCGCTATCATCTGGTTGAACTCGCGGGGAAAGGCGCGATGGGGCGTGTTTATCGTGCGGAAGATACGCTGTTGGGCGGGGTTAATGTTGCAGTCAAGTTTTTGGCGCAGACCCTGTTAAATCAGCGGATGCGCGATCGCTTCGAGCGAGAGGCCACCATTTGCGCCCTCCTGGCCGAAAAAACGATGCACATTGTCCGCGTTAAGGATTACGGCGTGGATGACCATGATGTGCCCTACTACGTGATGGAGTTTCTCCAAGGGGAAAACCTCAGCGACATGATCAAAGCCAACGCCATTCCCTTCGGACGGTGTTTGAGTATTGTGCGCCAAGTGTGTCGGGGGCTGAACTGCGCCCACCAAGGCATCTTATTTGGTAGTGCATTAGATTATTGTGGGGAAGGAGAGGATATCCTGCCAACTCCAGCGATGGTCAGTCAATCCTGCTCGTTGTGCCGCCGTGCTCTTGTAGCGACTGTGCTGCCAGATCCAGTTGAAATAACTCACCACTAAACGCACCGTCACCTTTGTCTGCTGCCACAGTTTGCCAAACTTGTTCTGTCGTCGATGCCACCTACCCGTCTGCTGCCTGATAATTCCATTGGTACGCTCCAACCGTTGCGTTTGGTCTTTGCCAATGTAGTGCTCAATTTCCAGCGGCAGTACCCGCTCATATCCTCCCCAGTTGTCACTATTCCATTGCTGGCAATGGGTCTTTCCCTCCGTGCTCACCACCAGTTCTTCAATCAGTTCATCGGTGTGTTTCCCCACTCGTGCTGCCAAGATTAACCCGCTCGAATCTGCCAAACTCATCGCAATCCAGCAATCGCCTACTTCAACTTCTTCGGGCAAGCATTGTTTGTTTTTTTTTCACGAATGACCACATCTCATCAGCACTCACGTCCTCCGTTTCCACGCCCTGCACTTGGTCGTTATGAACCAGCAAAGCTTTAGCACTGGCGGCACGAATAATACTGACCACGGTGTTATAGGCTAATCCGCTGATGCGGCTGACTCCTCGCAAGCTAGTGCCTTCACTGTGGGCTTGAAGTACTTGCTCAATCTGCTCCGGAGTAACATGGCGATAGTAGTAGAGGGTGTCAAAACTCTCGGCAAAGGTTTGCTGGCAGTGAGGGCAGAAGTAGCGTTGATGACCATTGGGCATTTTGCCGTGTTTGTGGGTTTTGGGATGACCGCAGAGCCGACATTCCATAGTTTTAGTGCAGTGGTAACGATTCCTCTACTTTACCAAACCCACATCATTTTGACGCACTACCTCTTATTTAAAGGGGAACCCAGCCAAATCATTCACCGGGATATTAAACCCAGTAACATCCTCATCACCCAAGATCCCAGCGTCGGGGAACTGGTGAAACTGCTGGATTTTGGGATTGCGAAATTAATCGAAGCCAACCGGGATCAAACCCATTCTTTTATGGGGACGTTGGCCTACTGTTCGCCGGAACAGATGGAAGGGAAAGAATTAGATCATCGCTCGGATATCTACAGTCTGGGGGTGACGCTCTACGAGATGCTCTCGCGGGATATGCCCCTGTTGCCGGAAAATAATTCCTTTGGGGGCTGGTACAAGGCGCACCACGAATTCCGACCGTTGCCCCTGCGCCCGGAGTTAAAAATTCCGCCGGAGTTGAGCCAGTTGGTGATGCGGTGTTTGGCGAAAAACCCGGAGCATCGTCCCCAGTCGGTGCAGGAGATTTTGCAACTGATTGAACCGATGGAGGTGGAATTCAACCGATCGCAGAAAATTGCGCAATTGGATGCGATCGCCACCACCGCCGCAACCTCAACCACCCCTAGTATCCCCTCCACGATCGAAAATGCTTGCTGGAGTAAACAATGGCCCAGCAATAAACCGCGCCAAAAAATTGTTTTTCCCCAAATCATCCGCTCTGAAAGCGATGCCGTTGCCTCCCTCTGGGTGATGCTGGAATTAAATGACATTGTTAACCGACGCTCCAGCACTCGGTATAATCAGTTTCTCTTTTCCACCATTCCCCATCCGATGCTGTTGTGGTTAACGGTGCTTTACAACCGTCAGCACGGAGCGCGTTGGTTGCCCTGTTATCTTGACCTCAAAACCCCCATGGGTCAGCAAGTGACGCGCTTACTGGGTGAAATTGGCCATTATCGGGTTTTGTTTTTCGCCCTGGAAAATCCTGCCCGCTGCGAACATGTAACCACCACCACCATTGACCCCGAACAATGCCAACGCCTCCAAGATTGGGTGCAAATTAGCAAGGGCATTCCCGACGCGGGTCAAGCGGCGATGAGTAAAGGTTTGCTCCGGCAGGAACTCGAAAAGTTGAAGCCCAAAATCCTGATGAAGCTCGAAGCGAACCACAATAGTGTTTCCACCCGTCCCCCTTATTGACCCCAGGCGATCGCATCACTGACGCAGGGGCTTATTCTTGAGGTGAAAAGAAGAGGACGGGAAACCAACTATGGCGCAAGATTTCGTTGGCAAAGCTCGGAGCAGTCCAATCCATTAACGCGCCTCGACTGACATAGGCTGTTGCGATCGCACTGATATCAAACTCCAGCGCCACATCATTCAACTCATCCATCGGGTCTCCCGAACGCACCACCGTTTCCACCTGCAAGCCGTAGGCTTCCAGTTCCGCCTGAACATCTGCTAGTTTTTCCTGGGCCATTTGTTCCTCAACCTCGTAGCGAAACTCCCGTCGGCCACCGCTTTCTGTGATCACCCACACCAACAAACAGGCTTGCAAACGCTGCTGATCGTTCTGCGGGAGGATGGTTTTCAGTTCTTGAATCAAATACTGTGCGGCTTCACTGCCATTGTAGGGAATTAAAAGATAGCGCCAGAGGTGTTGACAGCGGAGGCTTAGCTCTTCGCGGGTGTAGGTGGAAATCAGTTGCGGGCGCAGGATCATCAGGGGTTGTGTGAGGCTGCGGGTTAACCCCACCGTGGTACTGCCAAAAATGGTTTCTTGTGCCAAGCTGCGGGTCGGGGTTCCCAGCATAACCACTTGACTGTGGTAATGGGCTACCAACTTAGGGATGGTTTCAGTGGGCTTACCGGACACCACTTCAATCTGCACCTCAGTGTCAGCAGGACAATCCATCGTTGCCGCTAGTAGCCGGGTTCGAGCCTGATCTATTTTTTCGTGATCCACCCGTGGCACGCCCCATTCGTCCCAAAAGGGCACAGTGTGGACAAAAACAATCTGTTGGCAACCGCTCGCCGCTAACTCAGGAACAAAATGGATCAGACGATGTAAACCATCTGAAAAATCAGTGCAAACCAGGCAACGTTCAAACATAAGCGGGAGCGGGTGAAGGGTCAGCTTCCTTTCATTATCCTATGCTTGTTGAATTTCGCTGTGGCTTGCTTAACACAATGGTGCAGAAGAGGTGCGATCGCACAAGGGTGAGGAGTAAAGGGATCGGCGCAGCACCGCCGGTGGCGAGAAAGGATGCTCCCAGAGAAATCACAGCCTAATCTTCTGCTGGGGATGAGAGGGTTGTGATTGGGGGGTTACCCGTCGGGTCACGGTTGAGAGTAACGGTCTGAGGGAGCGCCCCGCGTCCCTAGCATTTTCCGCTGTGGACAGTGCAAGAGAACTGAGGTCGGCCTCGCCGTTCCTGGGGATCTTGTCAGCTAGGCTCCAATCCCCCATTCGTGCCGCAGAAACTCTTTGTACATGTTTTCACGCACCAACATTTGGCGATACATGTTGACCAAGAATTCTTGGGCCTGTTCACGACTCATCTGATTAACTTGAGTCTCGAACGTGCGGATGTTGAATTGTTGCTCCAAAGATAGATCGATGGGCTTGGACATAGTGACCTCCAAACGACATAAAGACGTTGAACTGACATCCCAATCAGCAAAGCGAATTGGTGATGATATTACAAAACATAACAAAGGCTTGACAAAAATGCCAGTCAATATTGATACCGTTTTGTGATTTCTCCAATTCTGACCCATGGGCGAGGGCGGTGGCTGTTCGTGTTATGCACGTTTTAGCGACTTTCCCCAGGGATAACCGCTCAAACTGAACACAAACTCTGAAAGAATGTTGAGGAGGACTGGACGACAGAGGAAAGGGGTTCAGGGCTGGGTATACTGCCCGTTTGGACGGATTAGGGCTGGGGTTAATCTCAAAACTCCGGGGGCGTTTGCAGAGAAGATCGGAGAAAACTTGACGAATTGTGTAAACATTCTGTAATAATTAATCGTGGAGCCAACAAAAAAAAGTAAATTGTATCTGGCCTGTCAGTTATGCAGGAGTTAACAGGTCATTCCCTGCCCAGAGTAGACGTTGTTATACAATCTAGCTGTTGTATGCCTGAAAGCTCTTAGCCGTGTTGTCGGCAGTTTAATCAGTATTATTTTGGCAAAAAATTCGCGATCGCATCATCATGGGCTGGGAGCACAACATCACTTCAATTCATTTACGTCCCATGCTCCCCGTGCAAAGCGGTGTTACGGTTTAGCCCAAGTCCACAGCCTGTGACTGGGCGGTTTTGTTCGTTTCGTTTATTCATATCCGGAGATAATAACTTATGTCTATTCGCCTTTATGTTGGCAATTTGCCGAAAGAATCTGTGGATCGCCAAGCGTTGCACGCCATTTTTGAGGAATTTGGGGAAGAAGTTTCGACGAAGGTGATTAAAGATCGCAAAACTGGGAAATGTCGGGGCTTTGCGTTTGTGACCGTGCCGACGGATGAAATGGCAGACCAAGTGATTGAAAAGCACAATGGTCAAGCGTTTATGGAAAGCACGCTCAAAATTGAGAAAGCGTTGCCCCGTGAAAAAGCGAAGGTAGAAAAGGAAGGGGGCGGCACCAGCAGCAGCACCCCAACCCCCAGCCCGAAACGCGCCCCCGCTGCGAAAAAGCGGGCTACTACGTCCAGTTCAAGCGGTGGTTCTGTGCAACCTGATCCCCGGTGGGCGGATGATTTGGCGAAACTGAAAGAAATGCTGTCTGCTCAAACCAGCAGTTCTTGAGCGATTCACGCTTTTAATTATTTGAGTTCATTCGGGTAAGGGACGTGGGTTCCTTGCCTTTTTTTGTGAGCGATGGGGATGGGGCGCGATCGCACCCCCCATCTCAACGTATTGATCCCGGTTTCGTGGGATTATGGGAACGGTTTTTGATGCGACTAATCAGGAGTAATGGTATGACGACCGATCCCGTTCAAGTGATGAAACAGGAGGTAGGCAAAGCTGCCGCCGCACGGGTTCAATCCAATTCAATTGTGGGGTTAGGTACAGGGTCAACTACCGCGTTTGCGATTCAATCCTTGGGCGATCGCCTTGCCAGCGGTGACCTGACGAATATTGTCGGTATTCCCACCTCTTTTCAGGCTGAAGTGTTGGCCAAAAAATATGGCATTCCCCTGACGAGCTTGGATGCTGTGGACAAAATTGATGTGGCGATCGATGGGGCGGACGAAGTTGATCCCCAGAAAAATTTAATCAAAGGGGGCGGCGCAGCCCATACCCGCGAAAAAATTGTTGATACCTTGGCGGAGATGTTTATCGTGGTGGTCGATCAAGGGAAGTTAGTCGATCGCCTAGGTTCAACGTTTTTGCTGCCGGTGGAGGTTATTCCCATGGCGATGACTCCGGTGATGCGGGCGATCGCTGCCCTAGGCGGTAAACCCGAACTGCGTATGGGCGTGAAAAAAGCCGGCCCCGTGGTGACCGATGAAGGAAATCTCGTCATTGATGTGAAATTTGACGACATCCCCGACCCCGCCGGTTTAGAAAAAACCCTGAATAATATTCCCGGTGTTTTGGAAAATGGCTTGTTCGTCAACTGCACCGACTTGGTGCTTGTGGGCGAAGTGAAAGACGGCCAGGCCAGCGTCCGAGAGTTCTAGCCTCAGCCTTGCGCTACGGGTGTGGGATAGCTCGGCTGTCCAGCATTGCCTGAAACTGGACGGGCTGCGATGCAATGCGTTTGTTGCAGCCCTAGCCCACACACCGATTTTGTGACAGACAAGGGGCTAATGAAACTTACGGAAATAATCCGGTAATTCCGTAATGCGAGCATCTTGCTCGCTAGAGGTTTAGAGCCTTTTTCAATTACCGGATTAAATAGTTAACCTCCATAAGCCCCTTGGGGTCTTTGCGGAGTGCTCCCCCTGGTGTTCCGGGCTTAGCGACGTTGGAGGATGGGGGCGTGGAAAATGGCTTCAGAGTCGAGGACAATGCTGCTGGTTTCGCGGAGATAGCCGGTGATGTAGGGTTCGAGTTCGGGGGGAAAAAGACCGTCAGGGGGTTGGAGGAGGGTGGGATCGTAGGGGGTGATTTCGTCAATGGTTTGTACCATGACTCCAAGTAAATGGGTGCTGAATTTGAGGATGATCACGGTGACGGTGGAGAGGGATTCGAGATCGAGACCGCCGAGGCCAAGGAGATGGTTGAGGTCTAAGATCCAGAGCATTTCGCCGCGCCAGTTATAAATTCCCAAGACACAATCGGGCATGTCGGGGACGGGGAGGACATGGGCGATCGCTAAATACAGCACCTCTTGAATCGACTCCACGGGTAGGAGAGCGGGGTTTTCGATGCCCAGTTGAAAATTAAGATATTTTTGCTCTTGTGCTTCGGGGTGGGGGAGGGGAGTTATGTCACTCCGACGCGAGGAGACCGCTGGTAAATTCACCACCGCATCCTGAAGGGAGGAGCCGGATTCTAACCAGGCGGCCAAATCAATCGCGAGGGCGGTACTGGCGAGGGAGAGGGTTTGTCGCCAGAGGGGTTGGGACTGTTCCGACAGATTGCCGATGACTTCAACTTGGCTCAATCCGGGGATTTGCAGTTTTTTTAAGCCCCGTTCGATGATTTGGGTGCAGCGTTGGGGCTGGGGAAACTCCGCAGCGGAGAGGTCGATCTGGAGACGGCTTTTGCTCCAAGTGACTTTAGCGTTAATCCCTTCAGGATTGAGCTTGTAATTGAGAAGCCGTGCGATGACCTGGGGGTCTCCGGCCCGTGCTTGCTGCAAAATGCGGTCTTGCTCTGGGGTGGGTGCGGTGGTGTTCATCGCATTAGAGATAGTCGCAGAGTAGGGTGTCACGGGTGGCGCGGCCGGTGCTGGGGTTGGTGCCGGTGGCGCGATCGCATAGTTCCATTTGAATATCTTCACGGAGCAACACATCGGTAAAGTCTGCCCCGTCAATGTTGGCTCCGTTAAACCGTGCTCCCATGGCCAAGGCCCCTTCCAGATTGGCATTGTGGAGGTTGGCACGGGTCAAGCGGGCTGATCCCAGCATGGCAAACTGAAGATTGGCGGCTTCGAGGTTCACCGAATCCATGTTGGCGGAAAAAAAGGTTACCCCTTCGAGGTTGGCGTGGCTAAAATCGCTCTGGCGCACATCGGCACTTTTAAATTGAGAATCGCGCAAATCCTGGCCGGAAAAATCGACCCCGTTTAAAAAGCGATTGTTATAGTCAGTGGCGGCGGCAGTGGGAGCGATCGCACCCCAGAGCATCACTAGCATCATCAGACCCAGCCCAAACGCGGCGATGCGGCGAAGTTTTAACCCCAAACGTTTCATAATCATGACGGTTTCAACACAGATGCTCATCAGGTTTTATTGCGATCCTATCATTGTTCTCCGCTAGAGTTCTTTCAGTTTGGACGGAGCGAGATTGTGATGCAACGGAGGAGGGATGTACCCATGGGCAAACCAAAGAAACAGCAGGATTATTGGGCCGGATATTGGGGCGAAATTCGCGCTCAACAGTGGCTCCAGTCCCAAGGGTGGCGAGTGTTACACCACCGCTGGCGGTGTCGTTGGGGGGAGTTGGATCTGGTGGCGCAAGAACCCAATCATCAGGCCCTAGTGTTTGTGGAGGTGAAGACGCGGGGCGATCGCAACTGGGATCATCACGGCCTCCTCGCCATCACCCCCCACAAACAGGCCCAACTCTGGAAAACAGCCGAACTCTTTTTAGGCGAGTTTCCCCAATACAGCACTGTTCCCTGTCGGTTTGACTTGGCGTTAGTGCAGTATCGTGGGGTGATTCATGGCACGTTAACCCCGGCCCAGGTGGCGGATCAATTCAGCATTTACGATTATCTTGAAGGAATCTTGAGTTAGGCCGGGGCGATCGCGACAACTCACGGCGATCAGCCTTGAGCCTCGGTTCAAGACCGACAACCAAACACCACAAGCGAGGGTTGATGTCAACAAAAGCCTGTTTGATTTTTAACCCGGCATCGGGCCAAGGGGATGCAGAGCGCGATCGCGCCATCATCACCGAGCAGTTAGATCCCCATTTTGATCTCACCATTTACTCAACCACTCCCGACATCAGTGCCCGCGATCGCGTCAAGCAAGCCAAAACCGAAGGCTACGACCTGATCATCGCGTCAGGGGGTGATGGTACGGTGTCCCAGGTAGCGGGGGAATTGATTAACACGGAAATTCCCCTGGGGATAATTCCGAGGGGGACAGCGAATGCGTTTGCGGCGGCCTTTGATATTCCCAATGATCCCGTGGCGGCCTGTGCGGTGATCCGTGAAGGGTTGACCCAGGCGGTGGATGTGGGGTGCAGTGAGGGGCGGCCGGTGATTTTGTTGGCGGGGGTGGGGTTCGAGGCCAATGTGGTGGCAGGAGCCGATCGCGCTGCCAAAGACCAGTTTGGTGCTCTGGCCTATTGGTTTTCGGGGGTGCAACAACTGCGGACACTTGACCCGTTTCAGGTGGAATTGGAAACTGAGGAGCGGGTGATTTCAGTGACAGCGATCGCGGTGACAGTGGCCAATATTGCGCCCTCGACCTCGATTTTTGCCCAAGGGCCAGCGGAATTATTACCCGATGATGGCTTGCTTGATGTCACGATCATCGCGCCGGTCAATTGGGCGAGTGCGATCGCTGCCTCTCAGCACCTCCTCCAAACTGCGATCCAAAACCGTCCCGCCGAACGCAACGACATCGGCTACTTCCGCACCCGCCGCCTCACGATCACCACCGATCCCCCCCAAAACGTTGTCATCGACGGCGAACTCGCCGGCCAAACCCCCATCACCATCGACTGCATTCCCAACGGCCTCACCCTCATCCTGCCCACCGAAAAAGCCCCCACCCAAGCCGAAGACCTGTCTGGCCTGCCTGATTTAAACATCACACCCAAATCCACCGACTCATCCTCCAAGTAAAGTCACAAGAACCGAAGGATAAGCGATTAAAATTGCAAACGTAACGATACTCACCTTTACCCCTCTTGCGACCCATGAAACCTGTTGTCATAACCTTTTTGCTGCTCGTGGCCTATGGCTGGGGCATTTGGAAATTTTGGAAGGGCTACGATCGCACCAACTTCCAAGCCAGTCTGGTCAGTAAAGTTACCCTTGCCCTCTTCTGGCCCGCCCTCCTAATCGTCAACAAGTCCTACCGCAAAAACTTCCAAAAAGCCCTGCGCGGCTAACCCCCACCCTTCCGTGAGCGAAGCCGCTACAATAGGCCCTCTGAACCATTGAATTGCGGAATTTTACTCTAATGCCCACACAAATCAGTGCAGCGGATCTCGCTGCTTTAGACGATCAACTCTCCAAACGCTTTATTGAGCTTGATCCGGACGGGTATTTTCTGATTTTTCTCGAACGAGAGGCCGGCCTAATTTGCGCCGCCCACTACACCAACACGATCAGCGAAAAAGGGTTAGCCCTCGACCCGGCAACCGGTAAACCGTTACCCGTGCGGGGCAAAGTCGAGCGCGTCCCCACCCAGGTGTTTAAAGGCCGCACCGCGAAAGAGTTGGGCATCAAAATCACAGAACAGGCCCAACCCTGTCCGCTGTCCTATTTAGATCACGCCCTGTATTTGGGGCGGGAGTTCGTGCGGGCAGAATTGGCCTTAATCCAAGGCACGGACTATGTTCAAGATTAGGGCGGTGTTGAACTCGCCGCGTTTGGTGGCCACATCGACAATACTGGCTTCATACAGGAGCGCGAGAAGACGTGGATCGCCCCCTGAGCCAAAATCCGATCTACGCAGATCGAGGGTCTCCGTGGCGATCGCATTGGACAGTGTCGCCTCGCTTTGATTCGGGTTGAGGCAGTTAGAGCCAATTACGAGCAACAGGGTCGCCGTAAACAGTGCAATAGTTTGAGGTTTCATAGCGCTTGAAAATGAGTGAAAAACAGCCCTAGATAAAGGCGCACAAGCCTTCATACTAGCAGGCGTTCCCCGTTCGCTTCAGCCGGCCTGAAGCCTGGGGCCGGGGTCTTCTCCTGGACAGTCTGAGGCGAAAAGAGTTCCCCACCGAATGGGTCGGTTGTTCGGCGCGATCGCTGCATCTCCACCCCACACGAACGAGTTCAGCGGCTATCGAGGTAGCCATGCCCGTGCTAAAATCCCTAAGACAAAAAGCGTAGAGACATCAACCCTATGGATAATCCAGTCAAAAGCCCCGAAAATCCCCAAGTCTTTTTTGATGTGTCTGTCAATGGTCAATCACTGGGTCGCATCACCTTTGAACTCTTTGCCGATGTTGTCCCGAAAACAGCAGAAAACTTCCGCCAACTCTGCACCAATGAGCCGGGCTTCGGCTATAAGGGCAGCGTCTTTCATCGCATTATTCCTAACTTCATGTGCCAAGGTGGAGACTTCACCAACCACAACGGCACAGGCGGCAAATCCATCTACGGACGCAAGTTTAAGGACGAAAACTTCACCCTCCAACACGATCGCGACGGCTTACTCTCCATGGCCAACGCTGGTCCCAACACCAACGGCTCGCAATTTTTCATCACTACCGTGGTGATCAACTGGCTTGATGGTAAGCATGTGGTGTTTGGTCAAGTCATCGATGGCATGGATGTGGTGAAGCAACTCGAAGGGTTGGGAACCAACAGCGGCAGTCCCCGCGCTAAGGTCGTGATTGAAGACTGTGGCCAACTTTAAGCGTGTTCCAGCAAAATAAATATTCAAAATACTGTGTGAGGGGTGAGCGAAGTCGAACCCCGGTCGTTTGACTTCGACTTCGCTCAGTCTGCACGAATTGGATAATTTTTGCTGTGGAGCACTCTAAGTCATTGCACTTCCCCTCGATGAACCCACGACCCGCGTGAGCCGCCCCATTCCCTGTCTGCCCTCATTCACGTACTGAACATGACACACAACACCAGCGATGATGTGAATTGGGTGGATTTGGACGAGGATAGGTCCCCCACTCCACCGGACTCCCCTGTACTCTCTTTAGCATCCGACACGGCTCGCACGCCGTTGGTGATGGTGGAGACGGCCTTTTTAGCCAGTGCCGCGAGTTTGATTTGGCTGATTAATTATTACTTTCCCTTGGGGCCGATTTTGCGAATCTTTTTTCCGATTCCGATCGCGCTGGTGTATTTGCGGCGGGGACGGCGGGCGGCTTGGATGGCGGCCTTGGTATCGGGGATGTTGCTGTCGGTGTTGATGGGGCCGACGCGGAGTATTTTGTATGTGATGCCCTACGGTTTGATGGGGGTGCAGCTAGGGATGATGTGGCGGCGGGGGAGTAGTTGGTATTGGTCGATTCTGTTGGGGACGTTGTTGGGGACGCTGGGGTTTTTGTTTCGGTTTTGGTTGTTGTCGATTTTGCTGGGGGAAAATTTATGGGTGTATGTGATTAATCAGGTGACGACCTGGGCGGATTGGGTGGTGATGCGGCTGGGGTTGTTGACGCAGCCAGAACGGGTCTGGGTGGAAATTGCGGCGATCGCGCTCCTGCTGGTGAATAGTGCGATCTATCTGTTCACGGTGCATCTCGTGGCGTTGCTGATGTGCGATCGCCTCAAAACCCCTATTCCTCGCCCTCCCAAGTGGATTCAAATTCTGTTCGATTATGACTACTAAGAGACCGAAAAAATCCTAATCGAGAGCACACCGTAACAGCAGGATTATGTCAAGATGTCTAGAAGTGTGAAAAACAGAAATTTCGTATGGCAAAAAGTCGCACCTGGCAAGCTTTACTCACCATAAGCTCTGGGGTTGTTGTGGGTCTTGTGTTGTTAGGCGGCAGCATCCTTTGGGCCCAACAGCAGGGATGGTTTACGACGTTAGGACTGCCTCGATTCTCCCTCCCATCTCCGTTTAAATCTGCTCAAAAACCGCTCGATGAACAATCGGAGGTGTTGCCTCTGGTGAGTCAGTCCGTAGAAGACCGTCGCCCAGCGTTGGAGCGTCTGGTGTCTCAGGCTGGTCATGGGATTGAGCAGTACCGTGCTCGTTATCTGCTGGCGATTGATCTCTTGACGGAACTTGAAGGAGGGCGAGCGTTACGGTTGTTGGATGGCTTGGAAACAGACTATCCGGTGCTGGCTCCGGCGATTTTGCTGAAGCGATCGCGGGGCTATGCACTGACGAACAACCCTGAACAGGCCACCGCCACGTTGAAGGCGTTAGTGGAGCAATATCCTGATTCTGTGATCGTGGGAGAGGCATTGGTGAAGCTCGGTGAGACTGAACCGGCCGATTGGGAGCGGGCGATCGCCGAGTACCCTTACCATCCGGCGGTGCATCAAATGGTGCGCGATCGCCTGGATGGCCAACTTCAGCAGCCGGAATTACTCTTATTCCTTGTGCGCTACGACAGCGGCAGTGCTGAAACCGATCCATTGCGCGATTATCTCGTGGAAAACTACGCCGATCAACTCACCCCGACCGATTGGCAAGCGATCGCCGATGGCTATTGGCAAGCCTGGCGCTATGGCAACGCCGCCAGCGCCTACCGTCGTGCCCCCCGCACCGCCCAAAATCTCTACCGCATTGCCCGCGGCCAAGATATTTCAGGTCAAAGCAGCGAAGCAAAAATCAGTTATCAAAACCTCGCCAACACCTTCGGAGATGCCGAAGACACCGGCCAAGGCTTGTTGCACCTCGCGCGTCTGTCCAGTGCCGAAGATGCCATTCCCCACCTCAACCAGGTGATCCGCCAATTTCCGGAGCACGCCCCCACCGCCCTCGTGAATAAAGCGGATCGCTTAGAGGAATTGCGCCGGGGCAATGCCGCCGGCCAAGCTCGTCAAGCCCTCCTGGATCGCTATCCCAACTCCGATGCGGCCCTCCGCTATCGTTGGCAGCAGGCCCAGGCCAAAGCCGAAGCCGGTAACTATGGTGATGCATGGAAATGGGCCTATCCCATCGCCCTCAATGACCCAAAACATCTCCTCGCGCCCAAAGCTGCATTTTGGGTGGGGAAATGGGCCAATGAACTGGGACGCACGGACGATGCGAACGATGCCTATCGCTATGTCCTGACCCAGTATCCAGAGTCTTACTATGCCTGGCGATCGGCCTCTCTCCTCGGCTTGGATGTGGGCAGTTTCACGACGGTGCGCGCCCTGTCTCCTCGGATCACCCTTCCCACGGTGCGACCGCTTCCCCCGGCCGGATCGGCCCTGTTTCAAGAACTGTACCAATTGGGTCAGGATCACGATGCCCAGATGGTGTGGTATGGGGAAATGGGCGATCGCACCACCCTCCATTACGGCGATCAAGCCGATTTAACGGTGAATGAGCAATTCACCGAAGGCATGATTAAGGTCGCCCTAGGGGACTACATCCGAGGCATTACGGACATTTGGAGCCTCAAAGAGCGCGACAGTCCAGAAGACGAAGCCCAATGGCAAGCCCTGCGCAACGAGGACTACTATTGGCAAACCCTGTTTCCGTTTCCCTTTAGTGAAACCGTCTTTAAATGGTCTCAAGAGCGTCAACTCAATCCCCTCTTGGTCATTGCTCTCATCCGCCAAGAGTCCCGCTTTCAAACGGATATTCGGTCATCGGCGGGGGCGATCGGCTTAATGCAAGTGATGCCGGAAACGGGGGAATGGGTGGCTGAACAAAGCGGGATGGGTGACTATCAACTGATTGACCCGGATGATAATGTTCAATTGGGGACGTGGTTTTTGGACTATACCCATCGGGAGTATGACGGTAATTCGATGCTGGCGATCGCTAGTTACAATGCGGGACCGGGCAATGTTAGTCAATGGGTGCAGCGGTTCGGCTTGAACGATGGGGATCAGTTTGTCGAGGAAATTCCATTCGGCGAAACCCAGGGCTATGTGGAATCTGTGTTTGGCAATTATTGGAATTATCTACGGGTTTACAGTCCCGAAATCGTCGATCAAATCACCGAATAATCGGCGCGATACCCCAAACGCCCCTGCCTGGAATCCAGTGGAGTGCGAGCTTCTAGCTCGTTGTCTTGAACTGGAATGGGGAGTTGTCTTGAACTGGAATGGGGAGTTGTCTTGAACTGGAATGGGGATGAGTGAGCCGGAGGCTCACACTACCTTTCCTGGAATCTGATGGAGTGCGAGCTTCTCGCTCGTTGTCCTGCCCGGATTGATGGGAATGATCAGGATTGGGCGGGATTTTGGGGACTAACGAGGCTGTTGACCGTTGAGGGTGATCGGTGCGGGCAGAGCCGGAACGGTCATGCCAAAAAAGGTTTCTTGGAGGGCTGCGATCGCCCGTTGATATTGGGGATCTCGCTGCGTTCCTTGGATGGACGGATTCGCCCGCAGGAGGCGTTGCTGATCACGGCTGAGATCCACCTCAATATTGGGGGTGACACCGTGTTTGTTGATGGTGATACCGCTGGGGGGATAGTAGCGGGAGATGGTGACGGCGAGGCCGGATTCATCGGAAAGTTGATGGACGGATTGGACGGTTCCCTTGCCGTAGGTCCGGCTGCCGACGAGGATTGCCCGGCCGTTGTCTTTCAACGCGGCGGCGAGAATTTCACTGGCACTGGCGGAGTAATGATCCACGAGCACCACGAGGGGCAGTTCCGTCAGGGCAGTACGGTTGGCGCTGTATTGGCGATCGCCCCCTTGACGATCTACCGTGCGGACAATCATGCCAGTTTCCATCCACATCCGCGCAATATCCACACTGGCGAACAGCAATCCCCCCGGATTGCCCCGCAGATCGAGGACGAAGCCTTGGGCGTTTTGGGCTTCCAGGGCCGTGATCGCCTTCTCCATTTGTTCAGCGGCGTGGGAGCTAAACTCATCGAGACGTAAATACCCAATGCTGAGGTTGCCTTCCTGTTGGAGGCTGTAGTGCAGGACGGGAACCTCAATTTGTGCCCGCTGGATTGTCACTTCAAACAGGCCTTTTTGGGGGCGAACCAGTTGTAAGCGCACGGTGCTGCCTTCTTCGCCGCGCAGGATTTCGCTGGCTTCTTCGACGGTCATCAGGGCCGTGGGGCGATTGTCGATGCGGAGAATGCGATCGCCCGCCTCAATACCTGCCGCCGCTGCCGGTGAATCTTCTAGGGGTTGAATCACCTTTAATGAACTGGTCTGTTCATCAACTGTGAGTTGAACCCCAATCCCAGAGAGTTCGCCAGAGGTTTGATTGGTGAGGTCAGAATATTCACTGGGGTCTAGGAAGCGGGTGTAGGGATCATTGAGGAGTTTGAGCGCGTCCCGAATGGCGGTATAGGCATCGTTTTGGGATAAATACTGTCGGCCGAGGAGTTCCTGGCGTGTGGCCTGCCAGGCATTCATGTCGAAGTCTGTGCCCACAAACTCGTCGTTGACGATCTGCCAAACTTCATCAATAACCACTTTGGGGCTATCCTCCAGAGCAGCCTCCACTGCGGGGGTAATGCCAGGGGCCAGCATTGAGGCGGTGGCTAAGGTCGCGATCGCACTGTTGAGGAGGAAAGAAGGCAAAAAGGCGGAGGGTTTAAAGGCAGATCGGTTCATAATCTCGACTTGACGAAGAAGGGGGCGGAATCGAGCAAGAGTAGCCCAATATCACCGCACAGGGGCGGGTACAGGCTAATTCTCAGGATAAATCAAGAGCTTCAGGGCGTAGTGAACGAATCAGCCAGTTTTCTGATTGTCTGAACGTTCGCCCAGTCTATGGCTTAAACAAATGCGGAAAAACTTACTCAGAATTTACCTTGACGAGGGAATATAGACAGTTTCTCAACTTCTTTGACTCTCCATAAAATCTAACAAAATTTGACGGTGAAGCACACTGAGGGGACGAACTTCCTGCGCGACCGGAGAGTATTGCTCCCCTTGTCGAATAGCGGCTGGGCTGACTAGTCCTAAATCCCACCCCTCTTGGAGGACAAGCTGATCGAGGGGAACCGTCAGAGGGCAGACAAAAATATGGCGCTGGACGTGCTGATCGGGATATTCACCAAACTTAACGGGGGGATTGGTGAGGGTATAGCAAATTTCTTCGTAGAGTTCCCGTTTGAGGGCGGTGGCGGGGTCTTCTCCCGGTTCGAGGTGGCCGCCAAAAAAGCCCCACTGTCCGGGGGCAGCAATGCCGGGCACATTGTCCCGCAGTTGCATGAGAAAGTGGTCTTGGGATGGGATGATCGCGATCGCTACTTCCGGTTTTGCCATGACGAGAGGAAAGAGTCCCTTTAAGATGGATGGTTAGGATGCCTAAATCATAGGCAATAGCGTTGAGGAATTTTGAAGATGGCGACGATTGCCGTGATTGACTACGACATGGGGAATTTGCACTCGGCCTGTAAGGGGTTGACGGAAGCCGGGGCGCAAACGGTGGTGACCAGTGCTGCGACAGAAATTCTTGGGGCGGATGCGATCGTCTTGCCGGGGGTGGGGGCGTTTGATCCAGCGGTGCAGCATTTGCGATCGCGTTCCTTGGAGGGGCCGATTCGTGATGCGATCGCCGCCGGCAAGCCCTTTTTAGGCATTTGTCTCGGTCTCCACTTACTTTTTGAAGGGTCAGAGGAAGGCATTGAACCGGGATTAGGGATTATCCCCGGTTATGTCCGCCGTTTTCGCCCCGAACCCGGCTTAACGATTCCCCACATGGGCTGGAATACCCTGAACTTCACCCAGCCCCACCATTGGAGTTGGCAAGGGTTAGATCCATCGCCCTATGTGTATTTTGTCCATTCCTACTATGTTGATCCCGTTGATCCGGCGGTCTGCGCGGCCACGGTGCAACATGGGCAGCAAGTGGTGACGGCAGCGATCGCCACCCAAAACATCACCGCTGTTCAATTCCACCCCGAAAAATCCTCCACCGCCGGATTAAAATTGCTGGCGAACTTCGTGCGTCAGGTTAAAACTGCTGCATTGGTGTCCTGAGCCGTCCCATTCCCTCTGTTGTTGAAACTCGCCAAAGGTTCCACCGTCAAGATACAATACCCTCCTAAGATTTATTGAGGCCTATGGCGATCTCGCTCAAAAAAACCTCACAGTTAACTGAGGTACAGCGGTATTGGGAACTTCTATATGTGTTGGTTCAACGTAACTTAAAAGCACGATATCGGGGGTCGCTCTTGGGGGTCTATTGGTCACTTTTGAATCCTCTGATTATGACCGGCATTTACACCGCGATTTTTGGTGATGTGTTTTCGTCTTATTATGGAGATTCTCTAGTTGACTATATGCTTGCCGCCTTTACGGGGTTGAGCGTAATTCATTTCTTTTCCGGGTCAACCTCCCAAGCCTTGGTTAGCGTGGTGGGAAATGGTGTTTTACTGAATAAGATTAAGCTGCCGGTGAGTGTGTTTCCGGTCGCCATGATTGCCTCGAATGTCTTTCAATTTTCTGTAGGGATGTTTCCGCTGTTAGCGATTGTCACCTTTGTGCGATCGCACAGTATTTTAAACGTTCTAGCCCTCATGCTTCCCTTGGTTTCCCTGGTGTTAGTCTGCACGGGAATTGGCCTCTTTGTGAGTGCCTTGTTTGTCTTTTTTCGAGATCTCCCTTACTTCTACGAACTTGTCACTTTTGTGTTGTGGTTTAGTTCCCCCGTGTTTTATCCCAAAGATATTATCCCTGACGCTATCGAACCCTTTTTGACCTTAAACCCCCTAATTGATATCATCGATAGCATTCGCGATATTGCCTTAGATGGTCGAGTGATCACAATCTGGGGCTATGGTCAAAACCTAGGCGGGCCAAATCTCATTGAGGTATTCCTGAGCTTGATGTATGGCTTGCTCTTTCTGCTGATGGGCTGGCTTTGCTTTCGGTGGTGGCGACCCCGTTTTATGGACTTATTGTAAATGCAGGAAGTGATTCGACTGGATCAAGTCTCCCTTTGGCGACGCACTCAAGAAGAGTTTTCCTATGACTTAAAAAAAACAGTCTTGTCAGTGCTAGAGGGAAAGTTTAATCGTCCAAAACGCAAGCTCGTTTTAGACGGGATTGACTTGGTGATTGAACGGGGAGATAAACTCGGCATTATTGGCCCCAATGGCTCTGGAAAATCCACCTTACTGAAGGTGATCAGCGGCATTTTAGAACCCACCCACGGCACGTTACGGGTGCGGGGTAATATTGCGCCTTTGATTGAGTTGGGGGCGGGGTTTGATGTGGAATTATCGGTGTTCGATAATATCGTGATGTATGGTGTGATGTTGGGATTTTCCCGCCGCGAGATGCAGCAGCGGGCGTTTTCCATCTTAGATTTTGCGGAATTGAATGATTACTATCTCGCGCCGGTGAAGGCGTTGTCGTCGGGGATGACGGCGCGGTTGGGGTTTGCGATCGCCACCGATGTTCACCCCGATATCTTGATCCTGGATGAAGTCCTTTCCGTTGGCGATGAAAGCTTTATGCGCAAATGCCAAAAGCGGTTAGATGCGTTTTGGCAAGATCACGTTACCGTTCTCGTGGTCTCCCACTCGATGGACTTTATTCGCGAATCCTGCAATCGCTGTATTTTTCTGTCCAACGGCTCGATTCAAGCGGCGGGTGATGCGAAGGACATTGTGGATCAGTACCTTGACGGTATTGCTCCACCCTAATCAGCATGGCTACCGCCACCGGACACTAGGGTGACGACAGGATTTGAGAGCCTTGGTCAATGAGGTGGGCTTCTAGATCCAGGCGGCATTGTTGAGCCAATTGCCACAGTTCTTGCTCAGAATACTGGGGGTGCTGAGTTGCCTGCTGGAGCTTGTGATAGATCGCTTTGCTGCTGTCGAGGGTGGGGAATTGACTAGAGGCGGCGCGGATTTTGGGGTGTGCTGTCGAGAGAACCTGCTCACTGGTGTTGAAGAGCGATTCATGGAGTTTTTCGCCTGGCCGTAGCCCCGTAATGGCGATCGGAATGTCGTGACCCGGTGTGAAGCCCGCCAGAGTAATCATCTGTTCAGCAAGATCGTAGATATTCACGGGTTCGCCCATGTCTAGTACTAAAATTTGTCCCGATTGACCCACCGCCAAACTTTGAATCACTAGTTGCGAGGCTTCGGGGGTGGTCATAAAGTAACGGGTCATGGCGGCATCGGTGACGGTGACGGGGCCACCCCGCGCAATTTGGGCTTTAAAGATGGGGACGACACTGCCGCGACTGCCGAGGACGTTCCCGAAGCGCACGACCAAAAAGCGTGTTGTCCCGGTGGTTGCAAAGGAGCGCACCAAGAGTTCCGCGAGGCGTTTGCTCAGACCCATAAAATTGCTCGATTCGACGGCTTTGTCGGTGGAAATCATCACAAAGGTTTTCACCCCGACTTCGGTGGCGAGACGGGCAAGATCGGCGGAGGCGATCGCATTATTTTCCAGAGCTTCCGTGGGGTTCTGCTGCATCAGCGGCACATGCTTATGGGCGGCGGCGTGGAAAATAATCTCCGGTCGCCACTGGTGCAGGAGGGCAGTCATGCGATCGCGGTGGCGAATATCAGCAATCAAGGGTTGAAGCGTCAAGTCGGGGAAGGTGCGCCGTAGTTCTTGTTCAATGGTGAAAATGCTATTTTCACCGCGCCCCAAGAGCAAAATTTGGTGAGGTCGCAGGGTGGCCACTTGGCGACAAATTTCCGAGCCGATCGTGCCGCCCGCTCCGGTGACGAGAACGGTGCGCTGCTCAATTTGCTGGCGGGCGGAGGGGAGTTGAGCGTTAAAGGCCTCGCCAAAGTCCAGGTTGATTTCTGCCCGGCCCAGGATGTCTTGAATTTGGATCTCGCGGGCTTGGGGGGTGAGGAAGCGATCGCGCAGCAGTTCCGCATGGCCGGGCAGGATTTTGAGGGTGAGCGGGGTTGAGTTGACCAAGGCTAAAATCCGCCGGATCTGGTCAGGATGGGCAGACGGAATCGTGATTAGGGCTTCGGCAACGCCATGGTATTGGGCAATCTCCACAAGCTGCGCAGTTGTGCCCAAGACCTTCACGCCTTCGACGGTGCGGCCGACTTTGGTGCGATCGTCATCCACAAACCCGACAATCTCTAGGGCTAAATCCGCATTTTGCCGCGCTTCCTGCACCACCAGCGCCCCGGCCTGGCCTGCACCAATCAACAGCACCCGCTGTACTGATTTAGTGCGGCGATGATGCGTCGCCTGTCGCCTAAAGGGTTGCTGCACCGAACGCCGCCGCGCATAGCGTAGCACCACCATCCCCATCAAACAAAAACTCCAGTCAATCACCGCCACTCCCAATGGAATTCCGGTTTGGGTAATGTCCAGACGCGGCAAAATTAAGCGCGTCAGGGTGATGACCAGCAGCGAGTAAAACGTCACTGCATTCAGGAGACGAATGAAGTCTTTGAGGCAAAATAAGCGCCACACATGCTGATAGAGGCCAAAGCAAGTTTGGGTGAATAACCGTCCGGGAATGGCCACCAACGGTAACACCCAGGCCAGGGTGACATGGGGGGGGGCGATCTGACCCTCAAACCTGACCCAAAATGCCACTAAGCACATCAGCCAGGCGACGCACCCATCTAAGCCAAAATGCGCTAAACGATAGACCGACGGTAGGCGAACTCGTTTCCCCATCAATTCCACATCCCGTAATTGTTCCTAGCACTGTACATCACTCCGGACGCACTCCCCCCGCTTTAGGTTTCTCGTCTTGTTGCGCCGCTAGTTCGGCTTGTAAGCGCGGCCATTGTTCAAGCAGAATGGCCGCCAGGGTAGCCACCATAAACCCAGCAATGAGGGAGAGGATCACAATCTGGAGGGGCGATCGCTGCACTGCACTAATCTCCGACTCCTCAATCACAGTCAGCGGCAAAAATTCCACACTATTGTCAGCGAGATCGTCCTGAATATCTTGGAAATATCCTTGTTGAAAGGACAGTGTAGCCTCGGCTCGCAGGAGTTCTGCCCGTTGTGTTTCGAGGGCTGTGCGACGAGCAATATTGTCGGGGGGAGTCACGGCGATCGCCGCATCCAACTTGGCGATCGCTTGCTTTACCTGGGCATCCTGCACAGCCAGCGTTCTCAATTCATCGGTGATTCTCTCATTCAGAGGGTCTTGCCACGCGATCGCTAATGCTGCCATCAGGGGTTCTGTCTGATCCTCTAACGGTGGTGCAGTGGCAGCCGTCAGGGTGAGGGCGATCGTATTGCTCGTGGCATCATAGGGAGCGGCACTAATACTTACTGCATCTGGTGTCACCGTCCCCACTGCTGTCACAGTCCACTGACCAATTTGACTCAGGGTTTTAGGGGCTGGGCGAGGGGTTTCAACCGGGTTTAATTGAGTCAACAGGCTATCCAAGGGATCGGGTTCAACCCCAAGCGTGATTGTTTGTTGATAGGTGGTGGTGGCTTGCAAGGCTGTTGTCGCCGTAGCCGCGATCGCCACCACTAGCGTCGTCACACCGATCAAGCGCCAGCGACGCTGAAAAAACCGAATAATATCAACTAGAGAAATTTCATCGTCATCATAAACTGGGGACTGTTCCGGATTCATCACCATAGTTTCAGAAAATGCCAGAGAGATTGAAATCTAGGCATAGCATACCCTGACCCTGCCGGTTCTCAAGCTGGGTCAGCGTTGAATCTGCTATTTTGACATTTCCCCCTTCCCCTTTGAGCAGAGATCCGGTATGGTTTCACAAGTGTTACGATTTAAACTTTCCTATTGAAGCGAGCTTTGACGGTCTTCACGATCTCAGTTCCTTCCCCGCAGCCTTCTTGTCCCCTGGGGAACTTTACCCCCTGTCTGACGTAAAATCGGAGGTCGAAGTGCAGAAGAGGTGTGCCCGAAATCGCAAACGTTCAAAACGCCGCGCAATCTATTGTCCCCACCATGGCTGCTATCTCGATAGTGTGAGCCAGAAGTATTCTCTCTATACGGAATCAGCGGGAACATTACAATCTCGTGGCATCTGTCGGTTATCAGCCCTGCTGTTAGTGGCGACCCATACCGCTGTCCCCTTAGTCGGGGAATGGCTCGAAGCCTTTTGGTGTCCTGAATGTCAAGAAAGCACCTGGTACTATGTACGGCAAGGGAGCGATCGCACCCATGAAATCCAGTCAGCGCCGAGAGAATTATGGATGCAAGCCACCGGGGTCATTAATGCCACAGGAAATCCTTCGGTGGGAGAGTTTACACGACGGCAGGCCAGGGCGCGATCGGGGGTGCGAGATTTTGGGATGGTTCGGTAGTATTTTGGTTGGATGTTTAGATGCTTAAAAAACGTCGATCTGTGACCTCACCTTCAGTTTTGCAGGATTTGGGGCGGCTCTGGGTTTATCTCAGTGGCCGACGGCGGCGACAGTTGGTGATGCTATTGGTTTTGATGATTGCATCTTCCCTCAGTGAGGTGGTGAGTCTGGGGGCAGTCATTCCATTTTTGGGAGCGTTGAGCAATGCGGAGCGGTTACTGACGAATCCTCGGCTAGAGCCTTGGCTGACTACGTTGCGGATCGTCACGGCCAATCAACTGGTAACGGTACTGGCTATTGTTTTTGTCCTCGCTGTTTTAATAGCTAATGGGCTGAAGTTGGTGACGGTTTATTACCAGACTCATTTGGGATCAGTAATTGGTAGTAATTTGAGCTGTCAAGTTTATGAAAACACTCTACATCAGCCCTATCCTTTCCATGTCCAACAAAATAGCAGTGATTTAATTCAACTTGTTACAACAGATACTAGTAGTTTAACTCAGGGTGTTCTAATTCCTGGTTTAGCTATTATCACCAACAGTATAACTACTGTTGCTTTGACTTGTGCATTATTAGTAATTGATAGTCAAGTTGTATTGATTTCTGCCGTTGTTCTAGGCGGAACCTACGGCTTGATATATCGCCAACAAAAGGCAATTCTTCGGCGCAATAGTCAGGTTATGACCGAAGCTGGTCAGGATCGGATTAAATCAGTCCAAGAAGGCATTGGTGGAATTCGGGATGTCCTTTTGAATAGTTCTCAAGGTTTTTTTCAGACGGTTTATGATCAGTGCGATCGCAAGGTTCGTCGTGCCATTGCTGACAACACCATTGTTCCATACACACCACGCTACACGGTGGAGGCGGTGGCAATGACAGCGATCGCTCTTCTTGCTCTAACCCTGGGGCGTGATGGTGATTTTAGCCAAGCCATTCCAGTCTTAGGAAGTTTAGCTTTGGGGGCAAACCGTCTCTTGCCTGTGTTACAGCAGTCTTTTTCTGCCTTAGCTCAAATACAAGGCAATTATTCAGCCCTAGATCGGGTTTTGCGAGGGCTTGAACGCTCAGTGAGTCCAATCCCTTTTCAATCCCAGCCTCGACCTCTGGAATTGACCCAATCTCTCCAATTATCCGAGGTCTGGTTTCGCTACCGACCAGAGCTAGACTGGACATTGCAGGATCTAAACCTAACCATTGCAGCAAGGACGACAGTAGGATTTGTGGGGAGTACCGGGAGCGGTAAGAGTACAACGGCGGATTTGATTTTGGGGTTGCTAGAACCAGAAAAGGGCCAGATTTTGGTGGATGGTCAGCCGTTGCAGGGGGAGCGATTGCGTCAGTGGCAGCAGGGGGTGGCCCATGTACCGCAGCATATTTTTTTGAGTGATGGCACGATTGCGGAAAATATTGCCTTTGGGGTACCAGTGTCAGCGATTAACCGGGGGCAAGTGGCTAAGGCGGCGCGACTAGCACAGATTGAGGAGTTTGTTTTGGGGTTGCCGGCTCAGTACGAGACCTATGTGGGGGAGCGAGGCATTCGCCTCAGCGGGGGACAGCGGCAGCGGATTGGCATTGCGCGGGCGCTTTATCGTAATACGTCGGTGATTGTGTTTGATGAGGCGACGAGTGCCCTGGATAATGCGACGGAGCGGGAGGTGATGGCGGCGATTGATGGGTTGAGTGGGGAGTTCACGATTATTTTGATTGCCCACCGGTTGAGTACGGTGGAGCGTTGTGATCATGTAGTGGAATTGGAACAGGGGCGGGTAGTGGCCCAGGGAACATATGAGGAGTTAATCGAGAATTCGCCTACTTTCCAACGGATGGCAGGTGTAAAGTAGTTTAGCAGAAGTAAAAAACAGTATCCTTATCACTGTGTTGTATGATTAGAACTCATTAAGATGCGTGCAATTCTTTTAGCCGCAGGACTAGGTACTCGGCTCCGCCCTCTCACAGCAACAATACCAAAGTGTCTTGTTTCCATTCATGGATCACCTTTATTAGCTATCTGGTTAGAACGACTCACCCAAGCAGGCTTTGGCCCTTTCTTGATCAATACCCACTATCTACCATCCTTGGTAGAGCAGTTTGTTAAAGATAGTGATTACAAAAATCAGGTTACTTTAGTTTCAGAACCAAAATTACGAGGAACGGCAGGCACATTGGTGTCAAACCTGGATTTTTTTGAAGGACAAGATGGGCTGCTGCTGCATGCTGATAACTACTGTTTGGCTGACTTTCAGGCTTTTCGCCAAGCCCACCAAAACCGTCCTGATCATTGTTTAATCACGATGATGACGTTCCGTACCCCTAGTCCTGAAACTTGTGGCATCGTCGGCTTGAATCAGGCAGGAGTGGTTACTGCTTTTCATGAAAAACAAGCTCATCCTCCTGGGAATTTGGCTAACGGTGCAATTTATCTCTTGAGTCCGGAGTTTCAGTCTATAGTGAGGAAGCAGTTCTCGGGTGCTACTGATTTTAGTACAGAAATTATTCCGTATTTGATAGGGCAGATTTTTACCTATGAAACTCAAGCACCTTTTATTGATATTGGCACGCTAGATGCCTACATGATGGCTAACCATTTGCCTCCACCTGAAAGTGGATCAATCTAAATTGTGTGTGATTCTATACATGGCTATCCGTCAACTCTCATAATTTGATGAAAAACTATATTAATAACTATGTTGAGCGTCTTCATTGTGCTCTCAATCAACCTGCGATGGATCAGGTTCCGCTATTGGCTGCACAACTGAGGCGGGCTTGGCAAGAACGCAAATGTATTTACTTATGTGGGAATGGGGGCAGCGCTGGTAATGCGGTGCATTTAGCCAATGACTTCATTTATGGAGCGGGGATGAAAGCTGGTGTTGGTTTAAAAGTAGAGGCGCTCAGTGCTAATCCCGCAGTGTTGACTTGCCTAGGCAATGACCTCGGTTATGATCAAATTTATGCCCAGCAACTTAGGGTCAAAGGTGAAGTGGGGGATGTTTTAATTGTATTGTCAGGGAGTGGTAATTCTGCCAATGTGGTGCAGGCATTAAATGTGGCTGATGAGTTAGGTATGGTGACTTGTGCTATCCTCGGATTTGATGGTGGAATGTGTAAAACCACTGCGCAAATTCCCATCCATTTTGCAGTGAATGATATGCAAATTGCAGAGGACATACAGTTAGTTGTGGGTCATATTTGCATGCAGTGGCTTTGCGAGGTTATTGGTGAAGACGCTGCAAGTCAAAAAGACAAAATAGCCCTTAGTTCGTTAAGCGCATGATTCATCGGTTTTTAGTCATTGGTAGCAACTCATTTTCTGGATCTCATTTTTGCCGTTATCTGATTCAGAAACAACAGTCTGTTTTAGGGATTAGTCGTTCTTCAGAACCTAATGATGTGTTTTTACCCTATCGTGGCTTGGGGAGGGATGAGCAGTTTTCCTTTCAGCAGATTGATTTAAATCACCAACTTCCGGAATTAATGGAGTACCTGCATGACTTCGATCCGGAATATGTGGTTAACTTTGCAGCTCAGGGTATGGTGGCTCAAAGTTGGCAGACACCAGAACATTGGTATCAAACTAATGTGGTTGCACAAGTTAAACTTCATGATCAGTTGCGCCATTTGTCTAGTTTGAAAAAATATGTGCATATTACAACCCCGGAGGCTTATGGTAGTACGGAAGGCTGGATTAAAGAGAATTTGCATTTTGCACCGAGTACACCCTATGCGGTTTCGCGGGCAGCTTGCGATCTACACCTGATGAGCTTTTTTAAGGCTTATCAATTTCCTGTAGTGTTTACTCGCGCCGCTAACGTCTATGGCCCTGGCCAACAGCTTTATCGTATTATTCCCCGCGCAATGCTTTATGCTCGATTGGGTAAAGTATTAGCCCTTCACGGTGGTGGACATTCCATTCGTTCATTTATCCATATTGAGGATGTTGCGGATGCTACCTATCGCACTGCGTTAGAAGGAGTGCTTGGGCAAACGTACCACATTTCTACATGGGAAACTGTTTCGATTCGAGAATTGGTTCAGAAAATTTGTGATTTGACTGGGGTGGCTTTTGAAGAGCTAACAGCAGTGACAGAAGAGCGGTTGGGAAAAGATCAGGCTTATTTATTAGATAGTGAAAAAATTCGTACTGAGTTGGGTTGGCAAGATCGCGTTTCTTTGGATGATGGTTTAGTTGCTACGTTAGCTTGGATTGATGAAAATCTTGCTACATTAAAATCTCTGCCTATGGAGTACATCCATAAGCCTTAGTTTTCGATATTTAGACGATTCAAATCATTGAGCATGGATATTTTATTAACTGGTGGATGTGGTTACATTGGGTCTGTTTTGACAGAGCAGTTGCTAGAAGATGGACATACAGTGTTGGTGGTTGATACTCAATGGTTTGGCAATTTCCTCAAGCCCCATCCTCGATTGACAGTATTAAAGCAGGATGTGCGAGAGGTGGATGCTATTCCGTTGCAGGGAATTGAGCGAATTATTCACCTCGCAAATATTGCCAATGATCCTGGGGTGGATCTAAACCCTACATTGTCTTGGGAGGTAAATGTGTTGGCGGCTCAACAACTAGCAGATCGGGCCCAGCGGGTTGGAGTGAAACAGTTTTTGTTTGCTAGTTCGGGTAGTGTGTATGGGGTCAAGGATGAACCCCAGGTGACGGAAGACCTCAGTTTAGTACCGATTTCGGTATACAACAAAACTAAGATGGTGGCGGAGCGGGTGCTGTTAAGCTATCAAGATGTGTTTCAGGTGCATTGTATTCGGCCTGCAACGGTGTGTGGGATATCACCACGTATGCGTTTGGATGTAAGTGTGAATATGCTTACTTTTCAGGCGTTGAAGAATGGCAAGATTACGGTATTTGGGGGGCAGCAAACTCGGCCCAATATCCACATTCGGGATATGGTGAATGTCTATCGTCATTTCCTTGCCCATCCGGAGTTGCCATCGGGGGCGTACAATACAGGATTTGAGAATATTTCGATTTTAGATATTGCAGAGCGAGTACAGAAGCGAGTGGCGGCGGAGATCGTTGTTACGGAGTCGAATGATCCCCGCTCTTATCGGCAAAATTCAGATAAGCTGCGGGCTACGGGTTTTGAGCCTCAGTATTCGGTGGATGATGCGATCGCAGAAATTATCGACAAATATGAATCTGGGGAATTGGTGGAAAGCGATCTCTGTTATACGGTGCGGTGGATGAAGCATTTAAATCTTTGAAAGTTATCTAGCGAAAATATCTGAAGATTGGCTGAAATACATAATTAGCCGAATAAACTAATGAAATTAGCCGAATAAACTAATGAAAGCAGTTATCCTCGCTGGAGGTCTAGGAACACGACTTTCTGAAGAAACTTACCTCAAACCTAAACCAATGGTGGAAGTCGGTGGCAAGCCTATTTTGTGGCATATTCTCAAGATTTACAGCCATTTTGGCATCAATGAGTTTGTCATTTGCTGTGGGTACAAGGGGTATTTAATTAAAGAATACTTTGCTAACTATTTCTTGCATACTAGTGATGTCACTTTTCATATGGATATTGATAACCATATGGAGGTACATCAACGGAAGAGCGAACCCTGGAAAGTTACTTTGGTTGATACTGGGGAATTGAGCCAAACCGGTGGGCGATTGGGTCGGGTGCTTCCCTATTTGAATGGGGAATCCTTTTGCTTTACCTATGGTGATGGTGTAGCTGATGTGAATATTGCTGCGTTGATTGAACATCACCGTCGCTCTGGCCTACAGGCAACTTTAACGGCAGTCCAGCCCCCAGGGCGTTATGGGGCGTTGCATCTGGAAGGAGATACTGTCCTTCAGTTTCAAGAAAAGCCTGATGGCGATAATGCTTGGATCAACGGTGGTTTTTTTGTCTTAGAGCCGACGGTACTGGAGCGAATTCATGGAGATAGTTGTAGTTGGGAATCAGAAATTCTGCCCCAGTTGGCAACTGATGGACAACTTGCTGCCTATAAACACTCAGGATTTTGGCAGCCGATGGATACTTTGCGCGATCGCACCCGTTTAGAAGAACTTTGGGCCGCAGGTACAGCTCCTTGGAAATTGTGGTGATCAATACATCCCCGCCTTATGGTCAGATCAATCTAGAATTTTGGCGCGATCGCCGGGTTTTAATAACCGGACATACCGGATTTAAAGGCAGTTGGTTGACGTTCATCTTGCTCCAACTTGGTGCTCAAGTCTGGGGTTATGCACTATCCCCAGAGACTACCCCCGCTTTGTTTAGTGCTCTGAGCTTGGTTGATAATAAAGCAGATTGTCTTGATGGTCAGTTGCATCACCGGATTGGCAATATTAATGATGAGGAATCCCTAAAACACTGCGTAGAGGACGCTCAACCTGAAGTCGTTTTTCATCTAGCTGCCCAGCCCTTAGTGCGCCAGAGTTATGTTGACCCCTTAGGAACGTGGAATACCAATGTTTTAGGCAGTTTACGGGTGTTAGCTGCACTCCAGTCATTACAACATGCCTGTGCTGTTGTGATGGTAACAACAGATAAGGTCTACGAAAATCGAGAGTGGCCTTACGGCTATCGCGAGACCGATGGTTTAGGAGGGCAAGATCCCTACAGTGCTAGCAAGGCAGCGATGGAGTTAGGGGTTGCCAGTTGGCGCTCTAGCTTTTGTGGCAATGCCCCACATCAAAATCCGTATCTCGCTATTGCTACAGCTAGGGCCGGGAATGTCATTGGCGGGGGAGATTGGTCTGGCGATCGCATTGTGCCGGATGCAATGCGGGCTTTGGCTACTGGTCAGGCTATTCCGGTGCGGAATCCGGCGGCAACGCGGCCCTGGCAACATGTGATAGAACCGCTCAGTGGCTATCTGTTGTTAGCCCAATGTCTTTACAGTCAGCAATCTTGCGATGCGGTGAATCCGAATCCCTATGCTTGCCCCTTTAACTTTGGTCCAGATGTAGAGTCTAATCGGTCGGTACAGGATTTAGTTGAATCGTTGTTGCACTATTGGCCGGGGCGGTGGCTAGCAACAATCTCTGGGGTGGCTCCCCATGAAGCTAGGTTATTGCATTTGGTGAGCGATCGCGCTCGGCAAAGATTGGGCTGGAAACCCCGCTGGGATTTTTCAACAACAGTAGAGCGCACGGTGAATTGGTATCGTCGCGTTGAAGCTGGGATACCCGCGTTCCAGTGTTGTTTGGAGGATTGGCAGGCTTACTATGTGGGGGAGGATTATGACTGAACTTTTCCCTACATCCATCTCAGGGGTTGTGGAGTTGGTGGGAAAACCTTTTTATGATCGCCGAGGTGCTTTTCTCAATGCCTTTCGTTGTCAAGAGTCTGCTTTTGCAGTCGCTTGGGGAGATCGGGCGATCGCTCAAGTTAACATCAGTCTGACGAAAACGTTAGGTGCTATTCGTGGTCTACATTACCAAGCTGCCCCCCACAGTGAAGCTAAAATGGTGCGTTGTTTGCGGGGTCGGGTTTGGGATGTAGCGGTGGATTTGCGTTTAAATTCACCTACCTATGGACAATGGTATGGGGTAGAATTAAGTCCTAGTAAAGCCAACGCCTTGCTGATTCCTGAAGGATGTGCCCACGGGTTTCAGGTGTTAGACGAGAACAGCGAGTTGCTTTATTTACATTCGGGGGCATGGGTTCCCGAAGCCGAAACTGGAGTTCGCTGGAATGATGATCAGCTTGCGATTTCGTGGCCTCTGCCCGTTACTGAAATGAGCGATCGCGATCGCTCATTGCCCTCTTTCTCTCAGCTATGACTTATTCTTGTCGCCATTGTGGTGCTCCCCTTATTCATGAGGTAATTGATCTTGGTCATCAACCCCCCAGTAATGCTTATTTGACCGCAGCGCAACTGTTGGAACCGGAGATGACCTATCCGTTGAAGGTCTATCTTTGTACAAGTTGTTGGTTAATGCAGTTGCCTGCCCATGCGGCGGCGGCGGAGTTGTTTACGGCGGATTATGCTTATTTCTCTAGTACCTCTACCAGTTGGTGTACTCACGCTGAACGGTTTGTGGCATCAGCAACCCAACGGTTAGGGTTAGGTGTTCACAATAGGGTGGTGGAAATTGCCAGTAATGATGGTTATTTGCTTCAGTATGTGCAGCAGCGAGGCATTCCCTGTTTGGGCATTGAACCCACTCGGGCAACGGCAATGGCAGCGAAGGCTAAAGGGATTGAAACTCTGGAGCGGTTTTTTGGGGCTTCGTTGGCATCTGAGTTAGTTGCTAGCGGTAGTTTGGTGGAAGGTGGGGCTGATTTGGTGGTTGCTAATAATGTGTTAGCTCATGTACCAGATATCAATGATTTCATGACGGGGATCGCCCGTCTCCTGAAGCCAACGGGGCGAGCAGCGATCGAGTTTCCCCATCTATTACGGTTGTTGGCGGGAAACCAGTTCGATACGATTTACCATGAGCATTACAGTTACCTCAGTTTGCGAGTGGCGCAACGTCTCGCGACCAAGGCCGGGTTAGTGGTGGAAGATGTGGAGGAGTTGCCCACCCATGGGGGGAGTTTACGGGTGTGGTTCGCGATTCAGGGGCAGGCTCAATCTACGGTGGCGGTGGATGCTGTATTGGCGGCGGAAGAGGCGGCAGGTTTGGAAAACCCGATGGCCTATACTCATTTCCAGCAGCGGGCAGAGGAAGTTAAGCATGATTTGTTAGAGTTTTTGTTGAGGGTTAAGAAGAAAGGGCAACGGGTGTTGGGTTATGGAGCGGCTGCGAAGGGCAATACGTTGCTGAATTATGCCGGAGTAAAGCCGGATCTGTTGCCGGTTATCTATGATGCGGCAAAGGCTAAACAAAATAAGTTTATGCCAGGGAATCATATTCCTATTCTTCCATCGGATCAAATCTTGATCGAGAAGCCGGATTATGTGTTGATTCTGCCTTGGAATATTGCTACAGAGGTGCGTCAACAAAATGCTTTATTGGAGAGTGATGGAGTCCAGTTTGTCACAGCAGTGCCAGAGATAAGTATTCTATGAAGCCACGAATTTACTACACCAAGCCATCAATTACGGAGCTAGAGGTGGGCTATGCTACAGATGCGGCTCGTAATGGCTGGGGCGATCGCTGTTATGAATATATTGGTAGATTCGAGGAAGCATTTAAAACTCATCTTGGTGTGAAATATGCGATCGCAACTTCGAGTTGTACGGGGGCGTTGCATATGGGTATGGCAGCGTTAGGAATCGGGCCAGGTGATGAAGTGATTCTGGCAGATACCAATTGGATTGCGACTGCTGCCCCAATTGTCCACCTAGGTGCAAAACCCGTATTTGTAGATATTTTGCCTGATAGCTGGTGCATTGACCCTGAGTTAGCAGAGGCTGCTATTACATCCAGAACAAAAGCGATCGTTGCCGTTCATTTGTATGGCAATTTATGCGAAATGGATCGTTTGCTGGCTATTGGCGAGAAATATGGAATTCCGGTTATTGAGGATGCAGCAGAGGCGATCGGCTCGGTATATCACGGTAAACGGTCTGGTAGTATGGGTAAGTTTGGGAGTTTCTCCTTTCACGGGACAAAGACACTGACCACTGGTGAAGGTGGTATGTTTGTCACCAATGATGGTGATTTATATGAAGCGGTGCTAACTCTCTCTAATCATGGACGCGCTAGAGGGCAAACTAAGCAGTTTTGGGCTGATATGATTGGCTTTAAGTATAAAATGTCCAATATTCAAGCAGCGATCGGTTTTGCTCAGGTGCAACGTATTGATGAACTAATCAATCGGAAACGCGAGATTCTAAAATTTTATAAAGATCACCTTGAGTGTCTTAATGGTGTATCAATGAATCCTGAGCCAGAGGGAACAACCAACGGTGCATGGATGCCCACAATTGTTTTTGACAAACAAACTGGCATTACTCGCGAACAGCTACAATCTCTTTTTAAATCAGGAAATATAGACGCAAGAGTTTTCTTTTATCCCCTATCAAATTTATTGATGTTTGAGGGTAAGGAAGTAAATGTTAATTCATGGAATATTCCAACTAGAGCAATTAACTTACCTAGTTATCATGATATTAGCAATCAAGATATTAAACGAGTCGCCCAAGAAATAGTAAATAGATTTTATCCACAAAAAAGCTAAGTAAGATGGATCAATTAATCAAAGTGATGATTGCTGGTATTGGAGGAGCTTCCCTTGGTACAGAAATCTGTAAATCTCTCAAACTAGCGAAGATATATGATGTATTTGGATGTGATATTTCTGCTACTGCTTATGGTATGTATGAAAATGACTTTTCAGATACCTATCATATATCCTCTAACAGCTATGCGAGAAATGTACTAGATGTATGTGTTGATGCTGGAATAAAATGGCTAATCCCCGGTGGCGAACAGCCAATGCAGATATTAAGTCAGGAAACGGAAATGTTTGCTAAGGCTAATATTCATGTAGTCGCTAATTCACTTGACTTAATATCTATTTGCTCAAATAAGAAGCTAACGTTTGGTAAATTGCCTGAGTTAGGGATATTAATTCCTAAGACTATTGCGATACAAAGTAAATCAGATTTAGATCACATTGGATTGCCATGTATTGTTAAGCCTTCAACAGGAACGGGTGGAAGTGTTTCCGTCTTTTTTGCTGTTAGTGTTGAGGAAGCAATGGTTTATGCCGAGTTTATTAAGCGTAATGGAAGCGAACCTATCGCTCAAGAATATATTGATATTAATGAAGGCGAATTTACCATTGGTGTTTTATCTCTTCCCAATCAAAAAATTGTTGGATCAATCGCTCTAAGACGCGAATTAAGCGCGAAGTTGTCAGTTGCTTATCGAGGGCGTGGTGGTATCATTTCTAGCGGCTATTCACAAGGCTATATAGGCGAATATCCAGAACTTTGTAAGCAAGCGGAGGATATAGCTAAAGCACTTAATAGTGCTGGTCCTATTAACATCCAAGCAAGAGTCAGGAATGGGCAGCTTATGCCATTTGAGATTAATCCACGATTTTCAGCATCAACATACCTTAGAGCTATAGCTGGTTTTAATGAAGTTGATATAATGCTTCGTTATTTAGCTTTGCAAATAGAACCTCAAAAACCATTAATTCAGACTGGTTGGTACTTGCGTAGTTTAACTGAGCAGTATGTTTCAGAAGAGGTCTTAAGATGACAATACGTTGGATTACGCCATTGCTGGGTACGGCTGCTTTTAATGGTGTTCAGGGTATTACAGATATTACTGTTGTTGATGTTCGAGATCTTGTGGATAAAGCTGGAAATAATAGCAATGCAATCTTAAATAAAATTCATCAGGCGATTGATTTAATCACACAAGGTAAACGTACTGTAGTTTGTTGTGACTATGGAATGTCTCGGAGTAATGCCATCGCCGTTGGTATTATCGTAAACTTAGAAAAAATCCCTTTTAATCAAGCTTTACGTCAAGTTCAAGAAGCTACGGGCGAAGCAGAAATTAAGCTTGACCCACTCAACGCAGTCCGTCAGGCTCTAGGCGTAAATATTAAAAAAGCAAAGTACAGTCAATATAGGAATATTTTAATCACGGGTGGGCGGGGATTCATTGGTACTGCTTTACAAGAGGCTTTAATTAATAGTGAATTTAGGTTAATATCTCCAACTCGTGAACAGATTGATATTGTTGCTGGTAGTACCAAGCTAGATCTATTAGCCAGTGAAGAAAATATTGATTGTATTGTTCACTTAGCAAACCCTAGAGTTTATACTTCTAACATTGCTATGGGGCACACTCTGACAATGTTGCGTAATATCATTGATGTATGTCTTGCAAAAGATATTCCTTTGATTTATCCATCAGGTTGGGAAATCTATTCTGGATATGCTGGCACAATTCATGTTGACGAATCCACACCAGCGTTGCCTCGTGGTCCTTATGGAGAAACAAAATACCTTTCAGAATTATTAATAGAGCATTGTTGTCGTACTCGTGGCTTACGTTGTGCTATGTTACGCTCTAGCCCAGTTTATGGCTCAATGTCTGATAAACCTAAGTTCATATTTAATTTCTTTAAAAAAGCAATTCAAGGACAGAAAATAGTTACCCATCGCTATATGAATGGCAATCCAAAATTAGACTTACTCCATATTGATGACTTTGTATCATCCATCATTGCTACTCTCAAGTCTAGATTTATTGGTAATCTCAATATAGGAACTGGACAATTAAATTCAACTTTACAAATTGCCGAAATGATTAGAGATGAGTTAGGGAGTCCTAGTATGATTGAACAAATAGAAGTAAATACGGAGGTTGCATCAATTGCAATGAATTATGGGCGAGCTAATCTTGAGTTGGGCTGGGAGCCCATAACACCTTTTAATCAAGGTTTGAAATCTCTCCTATCTCAAATTTCTACTAATTGAGTCAAAAATGGATACCAAAAAAGAGAAAGAACTACAAGAAGAATTTACATGGGCTAGATCTAAAATGTTTGCTGATTACAACGGCATTTTAGGCTACTACCAAGCGAAAGCTTGCTTAGAACATTCCCGTGGTGACAGCCTATTAGATATGCCATGTGGCGATGGCACTTTAACTTCGCTTTTAGCTTCAGATTTTAAGATAGTTGTTGGGTTAGACGCTTCTAGTCAGCACCTTGCATTAGCCAAAGAAAACCTACCAAGTGCAGAATTTCATGAGGGCTTGATTGAGGAATTTGAGACTAGCCAAAAATTTGACACTATAACAATGCTTAATATTCTTGAGCATGTAGTAGATCCAGTAGGGGTCTTACAAAAAGCGGCGAGCTTGCTGAATGACAATGGAATTTTATTAGTTCATGTACCTAATGCACTGGCTGTAAATCGAAGACTAGCAGTATTGATGGGAACTCTGACCCACTGCGAAGAACTCTCACCTTTCGATATTCAAGTCGTAGGACATCGCCGTTCTTATTCACTGTCAACTCTCTGCAATGATATTGAGCAAGCTGGACTTAAAGTTAATGCAACTGGTGGCGTATTTTACAAGTCTCTCTCTACTCCTCAAATGAATTGGTTCTTAGAAAATGGACTATGGGAAGAAGGTGGATTTGGTTGGGGACGAGTTGGGGGCGAGAAAAAAGACTGGAAAGCAGAATTTTGTCGCGCATCTTATGAGCTAGGTAAACAAAACCCTGAAGACTGTAATATTATCTATGCTTGTATTACAAAGTGATTAACTCATTCCTGAGTACAGGACAAAACTTTGGATTTCAGGTCTTGAAAATGGCTGAAAGTTAGACTCAGTAAGGATCTGCGGTAATTTAGCCTAGGATCTTTGTATATCAAGAGTTTCAGCTTTTTTGTCCTGTACTGAGAACTCATTCAGCCAAAAGGAAATTCAGTGAATCCATTAGACTCTTTTAAATCTCAAGTTGAAGCTAATATCACGGGACTTGGAGCGGACAAAGATATTCAAGCTATGTCTCGAATATGGTCGCGTGAAACTAATCGTAATGGTTATACATATAATTATTCATGGTTAGGTCGCCCTATTATCCAGTATCCGCAGGATATGGTGGCAATGCAAGAATTGATCTGGAAAGTGCAGCCAGATTTAATTATTGAGACGGGTATTGCTCATGGTGGATCACTAATTTTTTCGGCTTCCATTCTAGAACTCAATGCTATTTGTGGTGGTTGCCAAGATGCAGAAGTATTGGGCTTAGATATTGATATTCGCGCTCACAACCGGGAGGAGATCGAGGCGCATCCGATGTTTAAAAGAATCTCAATGATTCAAGGATCTAGCATTGATTCAGAAATTATTGAGCAGGTTAAAGAAAAATCCAAAGGAAAACAAAGAATCCTTGTTTGTTTAGACAGCAATCATACTCATGATCATGTACTTGCCGAGCTAGAAGCCTATGCACCGCTAACCTCTGTGGGTAGTTATTGCGTGGTATTTGATACCCTGATTGAAGACCTGCCCGATGACATGTTTGGCGATCGCCCCTGGGGGCCAGGCAACAACCCCAAAACCGCCGTATGGGAATATTTGAAAAATCATCCTGAGTTTGAAATTGACGAAAGTATTCAACACAAGCTACTAATCACCGTCGCTCCAGATGGCTATTTAAAGCGGGTTCATTAACATCAAACAAAATGACTTTTAGAAGACATAGGTAAGAAATACAATCATGAGAAATTTAAACTTTTAAGTAATGAAGACGTATTGTGCCATTTACGATTTCGCCCTTCTGCCTTATGCACTTGGTGATGTCATGACCTGGTGTGTAAAAACTGCAATGAAAGCGAAAGAAAGAGATTGTCGATATGTTGATATTTACATACGAGTTTCTTCCGAAAGCTATGCAATCAATCTTCAAACAAAACACGTCTGCCCCAATAATTATCAGATTTTCTTAAGCGAATTATATCCAGCCTTCCAGGCTCATCCGCTTTTACGTAACCTACACATTTTTTCTGATCCTGATAATTTATTGAAAAGTATATCTGCTCAAGAAACCTACGAAGATATAGAAACCCATGAAGTTGAGAGCTACAAACAAATTGCTCTGGAGAAAGCCTCTAACCAAGACAAAGATAATTATTTGATTTGCCAAGTTAAAGCACATAATGATATTAATCAATACTATGATACTTATCAAGAAATACCTAAGTTGAAAACCTCGGTTGCCAATTCAGACTTAGATTTTCTTTTTTCTGGTATTTTTAAAAATAAATTTGTTGTTTTAATACAACCTAGACTCAGAAAAGTCGATCGCGGATTTGGCGGTGATTTGACCTATAATCGGGACTCTGATTATCTTGAGTGGTTTGACTTTATTCACCGAGCTGAAGAAAAGTATCCACAGGTAATTTTCGTTCTGTTGGGGCGGCTTTCAGAGAAACCTTTATCCCTACTTCGTCTCAAAAATGTTTTCAGCTTAAGAACATTGGGTTGTACCCTTATCCACGAAATCGGTATGTTTGAGCGATCGCATTTGTTTATAGGTGCTTCTTCTGGTTTTGCCGCAGTAGCTAATTTCACGAATATCCCTTATTACATTACGAAAATCACACAGAATGTTTGTAAAGTATATGAAATACCTTACGGTTCTTCACGTTTACCATTTGCGTCGCCATCTCAAACTTTAGTTTACCAGGATGAAACTTCTCATTTATTCAGTGAGCTTCTAGAAAAAAAACTAAGTCTTTCCGATCTCCCGTCAAATGTCCTTGTTGAAAATGATACATCACCAGTTATCGATTTATTCACAACTGAATATGAATTTAGGGCAGCAGCTTTTAAGTTTTCGACCGTATCTAGAGTGGATATTTCTAAAAAATCCGAATCACTAGAAGTTGCATTAGTTTTAAAAGATGCGATCCGCCAAGGATTTGAGTTAGCCAATAAGAAAAATATACGGGAACTTCATGAGTTGCTTAATCATCTATCTAACAACTTTTCTCCACAATTAGACATTGTACCAGAATATTGGAAACTATATGCCTTGATATCAAGGGCGAAAGAGGATAAATTGCAAGAGCAACTGTATGAAAAAAAGTTTCAAGATTTAGCGAAAAAGCGATCTATATGGCTATGTTATAGAAGTATAATTTGGTATTCCAAAGTGTTTCTATTCAAAGAACTAAAATTAGTCGCAAAATTCTTTTCCATTGTGTCTAAAAAGCTAAAAAAATCTATCAAGTCATGGACAAATGTAAATAGCTAACATAGTCAATGGACTTTTCCCTTTTAATGTCGATAAGATTTTAAGATTTGTGGATAAATGAAGCTTAATTTTGCAGACCAACAGAAAATACTTTAATAACATTTTTGTATGTTAAAAAAAAATCTGCTCACTATTATAATAACCACTAAAAATAGGTGTGAAACAGCTCGTGAATCTATTGCCTTAGCAAGACGAGTAGGGAATGAATTAGACGTAGAAGTGCTGGTTCAAGATTGTAGTGATGACAACAGTCTGAGCATTATATTAGAGGATATTGGGCTACTACATCGTATTAATTATCAACATACACACCCTGTCTCGATGACTGAAAATTGGAATAATGCTGTGAGAAGAGCTAATGGAGAATATCTTATTATAATAGGGGATGATGACGCAGTCCTTCCTACAGCACTGACCGTTGCTCAATGGGCTAAAAGGAACTCTATTAAAGCGGTTAAGCAACAAACATTTGATAACTACTGGTGGTCTAATGTTCCTAGTAATCGTCTTGCTAGCTTATTTGACTATGTTTTGACTCATTCCGGTACCTCGCAGGAGTCCCACTGCCACCTTGCTTGGGCGCAGTTCTTTGCTTCAGGTCATATCCCTAATGTATTTGTGGGAGCTTACCATAACCTTGTTCATCATTCAGTATTTGATGAGTTGCTAGAGCGTACTGGAAAATACTTTGATAGCTTTAATCCAGATTACTATTCTTGTTTTGCTATAGGATGCCTTTTGAATTCTTATTATACTCTCGATTTTCCATTTACTATTGTCGGCAAATCACTTAAGAGTAATTCAAATCGTTCTTTTTCAGAGTCATACTTCCATTTCACTGAATACACAGACTATAAAATACCAAGTCTGTTTCCAAACACTCTTATACAGTTTTCTGATGAATCTATGCGCTTGGGTGCATTTAGAGTATCTATTTATCATTCGTATATTGTTTTAATAGCTAACCTTGAGTCACTGCTTAAAGTGAGAGATTATTTTCGAGAGTCTAACTATTTTTATAGTCAAGAATTTCTGGATTATGTTAATTTCCCCAAACTTTACTCTTTCGCGATCTGTTTAGAGCCTTATCAGATTTTCAAGCATATAAGTCAATATGAAAGTGTGAGAATTGTTTTTAATGGAAAGGTGATTGCATGGTATGCTAAATTAATAAGTAATTATCTTGCAACATTCAAAATATTAGGGACTCATGTTATATCTTCATGTGAGTTAATAATTAAAACTATAATCAAAAGAATGTTTAAGGGGTGGTACGATAAGTATAAGTTGCGTGTCACAGTTAGCGGATCTTCAGAACGTCACGATACATGTAGGTGTAAAACTCTAACAAGCGCTGTGGAGCTAAAAATGTCCACACTCAATGACTTGATGATTAACTAGAGCTTACTGTTTAGATGGCCGGTATTACACTGTAAATTGATGCCCAACCCAACCACATGACTATCCCAAACTTCCCTGACATTGCCGCCCAACTGCGCGCAAATGTAGTGCAGATGTCTCATCAGGCTAAGGCTGCTCACCTTGCTTCTGCTCTATCCTGCGTGGATATTTTAACCGTACTGTATGGTCAAGTCTTGAATATTGACCCTGCCCAGCCCCAACACCCCGATCGCGATCGCTTTATCCTCAGCAAAGGCCATGCTGCTGCTGCTCTTTATGCCACCTTGGCTTGGAAAGGCTTAATTTCCCCCGATCAACTACCCACCTATGGCAAACAACACTCACTCTTGGAAGAACACCCTTCCCCCAAACTGCCCGGAGTCGAAGCAGCGACTGGGTCTTTAGGTCATGGTCTACCCATCGGCAACGGTATGGCCTTAGCTGCTCGCATTCAGAGACAAGACTATCGAGTCTTTGTCCTGATGAGTGATGGTGAGTGTAACGAAGGGTCGGTATGGGAGGCAGCGATGTTTGCCGCTGCTCAGGGGTTAGATAATCTGACGGCGATCGTGGACTTTAACAAATGGCAGGCCACGGGGCGCTCTCAAGAAGTTCTCCAACTCGACCCCCTAGCGGATAAGTGGGTGAGCTTTGGTTGGACAGTGACTGAGCTAGATGGCCACGATCATGACCAGTTACTCGCCGCACTCACCCAACCCTCTAACGGTCGCCCCCATGCCATTGTTGCCCACACCATCAAAGGAAAGGGAGTTTCCTTCATGGAAGATGACAACAACTGGCACTATCGGGTGCCAACTGAACAAGAAGTACTCGACGCGAAAGTTGAGCTAGGAGTCCTATGAGAAATGCCTTTGCCAAAGCAGTCACTGAGCTGGCGACTCAGAACCCAGACCTCGTATTGCTGGCGGGGGACATTGGCAACCGAATGTTTGATGGATTTAAGAGTCAGTATCCGACCCGGTTTTATAACTGTGGTGTTGCCGAGGCAGGAATGACCGGTATCGCCGCCGGGTTAGCTGCATCCGGTTTACAGCCAATTACCTACACCATTACCCCTTTTAATACCCTGCGTTGCTTAGAACAAATTCGCGATGATGTCTGCTACCCTGACTTACCCGTAATTCTAGTAGGCACAGGTGCAGGTTTATCCTATGCCAATTTAGGAGCAACGCATCACTCAATGGATGATATTGCTGCCCTACGAATTTTACCGAATATGCATGTGATTTGTCCTGGCGATCCAGTAGAAGTTGGCTTGGCCGTGACCGCTGCCTTGGAATTGAAGCGACCAACCTATATTCGGATTGGTAAAAAAGGAGAGCCAGTTATACATCATCAGCCGCCCACCTTCCATATAGGACAAGGAATTGTCTTGCAAGAGGGTACAGATATTGCCTTGGTTAGTGTAGGAAATGTTCTGCCGATAGCAATGGAATCTGCTCAAATTCTTACCGAGAAAGGTTTATCCATTGGTTTGGTGAGTCTCCATACGGTCAAGCCCCTTGACTATAACCTTCTCACCGATCTTTTCAATCGCTATCATCAAATTGTAGTGGTTGAAGAGCATGGTCTTGCCGGTGGTGCAGGGAGTGCTATTTTGGAGTGGGGCTGTACTCAAGGAGTAGATCTTCGCAAGCTGCGATGTTTTGCTGGGCCTGATCGCTTTCTGAGTGCCTGCGGCAATCAGCAACAAGCTCGGGCTGCCATTGGTTTAGATCCCGCTTCTATTATCCAGAGTTTGGTGCAGGGGTGGGACTGCTGATGATGCTCGGATTAGATTTTGATAACACTTTGATTTGCTATGATGGCTTGTTTCATCGCGTAGCTTTAGAGCGGGGGTTAATTCCTGCCGATTTGCCTGCTCAGAAAAACTGTGTTCGGGATTACCTACGGCAGCAAGATCTAGAGGATCAGTGGACTCAGATGCAGGGGGAGGTTTATGGGGTACGCATTACAGAAGCGGAATCTTTCCCCGGCGTGTTACCGTCCCTCCAAACCTTAGCTCAGGCTGGTTGGTCTATGGGCATTGTCAGCCACAAAACCCGCACTCCCTACCAGGGGCCAGTCTACGATCTACATCAATCGGCTCGTAGCTGGCTCACCAATCAGGGGTTTTTCTCCCCTGAAGGGTTGGACTGGAACAGGAATCAGATATTCTTTGAGTTAACCAAGGAGGAAAAAGTAAAGCGGATTGTGGAGCTAGGTTGCTCACACTATATCGATGACTTGCCAGAGATTCTGGAAATGTTGCCCGCAACGGTTCAGCCCATTCTCTTTGCTCCTGGGGGTAAGGTGCGAGTACCAGAAGGGTGGCATCAGTTTCACCATTGGCGTGACGTACCTCAACTATTGGTGCAGTTAGCCTAGCGAAAATCTGAGATGGCTAAATTAATAATTCCGGGAGAAAGTCTACTAGCTGAATTTGGTTTGCTTAATCCCCAGTTAGAGCGAATTCGGGCTGGACGCAATAGCCGGGTGTGGCGGGTTGAGGGCTTAGGTTGTACCTACATCCTAAAGCAATATTTCCGTCATTCGGGAGACCCTCGCGATCGCCTAGCCACGGAATATGGTTTTCTGAGCTTTCTCAACAGTCAAGGCTTAACTAATGTTCCTCAGCCTTTAGCCCAGGATGCAGCCAATGGATTTGCCTTATATAGTTATATTCCTGGTGTTCCAGTCACTACGATTGAGACTAACCACATTCAGCAGTCAGCCCATTTTATTGAGCAAATCAATCAAAATCGCTATTCGGTAGCAGCCCGCTCTTTGCCCTCAGCGTCTGAGTCCTGTTTTAGCCTAGAGGAGCACCTACAACGGGTAAAGTGGCGTTTAGAGAGTTTGCAAATCGCTTTGGTAAACCGCACCGATCCTTCTCAGTTGGGGGCATATCAATTACTTGCGGAGCATCTATGGCCGACTTATAAAAAGCTAGAGCAGCAACTACAATTTCAATACTCAGCAGTAGATTTATCAAAAACCTTAGATTTTCAACAGCGAGTGCTATCTCCTTCTGACTTTGGCTTTCACAATATATTAGAAGTTGAGAATCAACTCCATTTCCTGGATTTTGAATATGCAGGTTGGGATGATCCAGCAAAGCTGCTCTGTGACTTCGCGAGTCAACCTCAATGTCCTGTTTCTGTCAACCAAAGCAAAGTCTTTGGGAATCAACTAAGTGTTTGGTTGCCCCAAATTCAAGAGCGAGCAAGCTTACTTTTACCTCTTTATCGTCTCAAGTGGTGCTGTATTTTGCTGAACGAGTTTCGCGATCAAGATCGCCAGCGGCGCTATCATGCTGGTGATGATCAGACTGATCATCTAGAGGTGCAGTTGCATAAAGCCCAAACTTATTTCTGTCAACATTTACCAAATTACTAATGGCCTTAGTTGATTTCATGTCGGTTCTTCATAAAAGCACCAGTCGAGACTATCTAGCTCGGGTTAATGATTCGGAGTATCCCAAAGCTAGGGCTGCTAAGTTAGCGAAGCAGTGGGGCTATGATTATTGGGATGGCGATCGCCGCATTAACTACGGAGGATATCGTTATCTTGAGGGTCGCTGGGAAAAAGTGGCCCGAGCGATGGTTGATCATTATGACTTACCAGAGCGCCCTCGCATTTTGGATGTTGGTTGTGGTAAGGGGTTTTTGTTATTCGATTTTCTCAAGGTTGTGCCTGATGCTGAGGTGTATGGTCTAGATATTTCTGATTATGCCATTGCTCATAGCAAGGAGGAAATCCGCGATCGCTTAGTAGTGGGTAACGCCACCCAACTGCCCTGGCCGGATAACTATTTCGATTTGGTAATTTCCATTACCACATTGCATAATCTCCATAACTACGACCTAGATCAAGCTTTGCAGGAAATGGAGCGGGTCGGTAAGAACAATAAATACCTTTGCGTAGAGGCTTACCGAACTGAAGAAGAAAAAGCTAATCTATTGTACTGGCAAGTCACCTGCGAAGCTTTTTGTACTCCCGATGAGTGGCAATGGTGGTTTCAGAAAACGGGCTACACTGGTGATTATTCGTTTATCTATTTTGAGTAAGTATAAAATTTTCATGACTATTCCAAAAACAATGAAAGCTGCAATTTTGGTAGAGCAGCGCCAGCCCCTGGTAGTTGCAGAAATTGAGCTACCTCAGCAGCTTGATGTGGGGCAGGTATTGGTAAAGGTTCACTATACAGGTATCTGTGGTTCCCAGTTGGGAGAAATTGATGGAGCGAAGGGGCCAGATCGCTTTCTACCGCATTTGCTAGGTCATGAAGCATCAGGAACGGTGATGGCGGTAGGGCCAGGGGTCAAGCATGTCAAGCCGGATGATGTGGTGGTACTACACTGGCGGAAAGGATTAGGGATTGAGGCGACACCCCCAACGTACCAATGGCAGGGTCGTGATGTTAATGCTGGGTGGGTGACTACTTTTAATGAATATGCGATCGTGTCCGAAAATCGCTGTACGCCAATTCCATCCGATAGTGATTTACAGGTTGCTGCGTTGTTTGGCTGTGCGGTGACGACAGGTTTTGGTGTGGTCGAAAACAATGCCAAGCTTAAGATTGGAGAGTCTATAGTGGTCTTTGGAGCTGGGGGTATTGGACTGAATATGGTACAGGCGGCTGTTCTGGTTAGTGCCTATCCTATCATTGCGGTAGATATCCACAAAAATCGTCTGCAACTGGCGGCAGAGATGGGGGCAACCCACCTGATCGACAGTTCCTACGAAGACCCTAAGTCTAAAATTGCTGAAATTATGGGCAATGCTGGTCTGGATGTCTTTATTGACAACACCGGACAACCCTCAATTATTGAAATAGGCTATCAGTTAACCAAACCCCAGGGACGTGTGGTGTTAGTAGGAGTGCCGCGTAAAGGTAAGGATATTAGTATTTATTCTCTACCACTTCACTTTGGCAAAGTATTAATTGGTTCTCACGGTGGGGATTGCTACCCTCATCTTGATATTCCCCGATATCATAATTTATTTCGCTTGGATCGCATCAAACTCAAAGAGTTAATTACAAACACATTTAACTTAGGTGAAATCAACAAAGCAATTAAGAAAATTCGCAATGGGGAAGTGAAAGGCCGTTGTTTAATATCCTTTAAATAGATGAATGAATAACATTGATATTACATTACGTTTTTCTGAATTAACTAGAAATTTTGATATTTAAGCAATAATAGTGGGTAAGTTAGTATGAGCATGAAAGTTAGTGAAGCACGGTGTCATGTTTGTGACGGAACATGCGAAGAATTTGAAGATTTTGGTTCATTTCGTCAGATTGCATCTGATTGCAAGCCCTATAAAAGAGGTGGACAATTAGTGATTTGTCAAGATTGCGGAATGGTTCAAAGACCATTAAGTGCAGGCTGGAAGAAGACAACAGAAGAAATTTACTCAAACTACCAGTTGTTTTATCAAGGCTTGCAACAAAATGAGGAGATTATTTTTCATAGTCTCACTGGTCAAAGCACATCTAGATCTAAATTGATGTTATCTTGGTTAGATAATGTTCTTGAATTACCATTTTTAGGTTCTTTTCTCGATATTGGATGTGGGGCTGGAGGTTTTTTAGAAAGCTTCTCAAAATATCGCCCTCAATGGCAATTGTTTGGATTAGATATAGGTGATAATGCAAAAAAAACAGTAGAAAAAATTCCTAACACTCAGTTTATTCAAGGCTCAATAGATTTTCTTTCTGAAGACACTAAGAAGTATGACTTAATTCTTTTAAGCCATACTCTAGAGCATTTACCTAATCCACGTCAGTCCTTAAAAATTATACTCGATCATCTGTCAGATGATGGCTTTTTATTCATACAAGGTCCAATTCTCGAAACTGCTCCATTCGACATATTAGTAGCCGATCATCGCTCTTTTTTTACATCGCAAACACTATCCTATCTTCTACAAAAAAGTGGATTTGAAATTTTATCTATAGATACCAAGTATTTACCAAAAGAAATCAGTGTTTTGATGCAAAAGCAAAAAGGAGATAGAAATCAGCCTAATAATGATTATCATTCGAGTTACTATTCAAACAAAGAAATGGTTCAAGAAAATATAAATTTTTTGAATTCTATCCGAGACCAATCTTTAGAGTTCAAAGGAAATACAACAAAAAAGATCGGTATTTTTGGTTCAAGTATTTCTTCATCTTGGCTTTTTGGTGAATTTGAAGAGGCACAATTTTTTGTAGATGAAAACTCACAACGTATAGGTAGTTATCATCTAGGTGTGCCAATAATAAGCCCTTCTGTCTTATCTAATGAACATACTGTACTCATGCCTTTTAGACCTGATATTGCCAAGTTAATTGCTGATCGTCTACATAAAACACTAGGTCTTGAGGATGTATTTATATTACACAGGGCACCTCGAAAAATAGAAAGATTTCATGAACCGAGCGCGAGAGGAGCAGGCTCTGCGCCAAACTAGAGACAAGGCAGACAGGAGCAGGGAACCATGGGTAAAGGCTTCGGCAGAATTGAGAAGCGGCGGCAGCAGCTAGAAGCACGCAAAGACAAGCTGCAAGACCTCAATGAGATGATACCGTGGCGGGACTTGGGGCAAGTGCTCGACCAACTGCCGCGCCCAGAACGAAAAAGCAAAGCGGGTCGCAAAGCCATCGACGTGGTGGTTCTGTTCAAACTCTTGATCTTGAAGCATCTCTACAACCTGAGCAACGAGGAAGTCGAGTACCAAGCGCACGACCGAGCCTCATTCCGCCGATTTCTGGGGTTGTCGGGAGAAGCAGAGATTCCGGATGCGACGACCCTAGACCGGTTTGAGCAACGGCTGAGAGAAGCCAACCTCATCGAGGAACTCTTTGAGCAGTTTGCCAGCTTCCTGCGAGAGGCAGGGTATGAAGCGAAAGGGGGTCAAATCATTGATGCTACGCTGATTCCAGTGCCAATCCAGCGCAACAGTCGAGAAGAGAACCAGAAGATTAAACAAGGAGAGCTCCCGGAAGCCTGGCGAGAGCAGCCCCACAAACTGTCCCAGAAGGACAGGGATGCCCGCTGGACGAAAAAGAACGGCCAGAACCACTTCGGCTACAAAAACCACATCAATATCGATGCCAAGCATGGCTTCATCCGCCGCTATAGCATTACCGAAGCCTCGGTGCATGACTCCCAAGCCTTAGGTGCGGTGCTAGACCCGGACAATGGTGGCGACGAGGTTTGGGCGGATAGTGCTTACCGCGATGAGCAAGTGGAAGTCGGCTTGGAAGCCCTTGGTCATAGCAGTCAAATTCACGAACGAGCCTATCGCAACCGACCGTTGACAGAAGAGCAGAAAGCCTCCAACCGGAAAAAGTCCAAGACCCGCGCCAAAGTCGAGCATGTCTTTGGGTCTTGGGTGATGACGATGGGGGGCAAGTTAGTCCGGGCGGTCGGTCTAGCGCGAGTGCAAGCCCAACTGGGCTTCAAAAATTTGGTGTACAACCTCAAGCGCTATGTGTTCTGGCAACAGAAGTCTCGATCTCAGTCCCGAGTTCAGTGTGTCTAAAGGAAGGAATGGCGGTGAAAATGAGGCTAATTTCGCGCAAGACGTGAGACATTTGGGTCAAGGGTAAGGATTCAGGTGGGGGGGTTGACAAATCAGAAAAAACAGCTAGGTTAGCACAATGAAGCCCATCGAGATTCCCCCAGCCGTCGAACGAGAGCAACTGAGACAAGCATCATCAGAGGTGCTGGTGGAACTGGTGTTGCGGCAACAAGAGATTATTCAGCAACTAGTCTGGGAAATAGAGCGGCTCAAGAACAACGCCAACAGCGATAGCGAGAGTTCATCGAAACCCCCATCAAGCGACATCCACAAACGCTCAGAACACCAACCCCCAGAAAAAGAGCCACCAAGCCAAGGAAAGCGTAAACCCGGTGGGCAACCCGGTCATCAGGGAAAAACTCGCAAAGGGTTTGGCAGAATAGACCGCTACGAAATGGTGCGAGCACAAGTGTGTGGGTACTGTGGGAGCCAAGAGTTGAGCCTAGTCCCCCGAAAAACGCGCCGCCATGAAGTAGCCGAGTTAATCCAACCCGCCATAGAAGTAGTGGAGTATGAGCAGCAGTGCTGCTGTTGTAGCCGATGCGGACAGGAAACATGGGGAGAGTTACCGCCGCCAGTGCTGGGAGGTCAAAGCTTAGGAGCCGGACTGCAATCCCCTGTTGGTGTGGTTGGGGAACTACGCTCACATGAGCTATGAAAAGCGGCAGGAATTCCTAGAGGAACTGGGGAATATCACCGTGGGAGTAGGGACATTACAAGCGACCAATGAAAGGGCATCCCAAAGCGTTAAGCCGACAGTAGAGGAACTGGGAAACTGGGTGAAACACCAAGACTACGCCCAAGTGGATGAAACACCATGGCTAGTCAAGGGAGTGAAAGAGTGGATGTGGGTAGTGTGTGGGGTGGGTTTTTGCCTCTTCCACGCCGCTGATACTCGTTCAAGGGCGGAATTAGAGACCCTATTAGGTCGAAGCTTTGATGGTGTACTCGTCTCTGATGACTTCAGTGTGTACAACGGTTATGAGGTGAAAGCCCAGCAGAAGTGCTTGGCTCATCTAAGGCGGCACTTCAAGAAAGTCTGCAAGCTCAGGCATGGAAAAAATCCAGAGTTGGCGAAGGCATTCCTGGATTTGATTGACACAGCCTTTGAGCAGCATCGTCAGTGGCGTGAAACCGAGGATGGGGCTGCCTATCATCAATGGGCGGCGGGCTTTATCTATGAGGTGAAGGCGGCTGTGGAGCATTGGCTCTCCCTGGCTGGGCATGAGGCAGGCTTGTTATTGCGCTCTCTACGCGATAAGGCAAATCAGTGGTGGTATTTCCTGTCCCATCCAGAAATTCCCCCGGATAATAATCGTGCGGAACGCTCGTTGCGGTTGGCTGTAACCAAGCGTAAGGTTTGTGGTGGCTCGCGTTCGATGGCAGGTTTTGCCCAGACGGCAAGGTTACTGAGTGTGATTCAGACTTGTCGGACTCAAGGGCGTTCGGTGTTGAGTTTCTTGAAACAAGCTTTGATGGCGACGGCTTCTCCTGAGCAAGTCTCCATGCCTTCCCTCATCCCTGCTACCTGAATCCTTACGAAAATCTTTTGTTCGAGGTGCCCTACAGTCAGTAATTAAATGACTATGATAAAAACTGCAATTATTGGAGCCAGTGGATACATTGGGTGGCGTTTATTACAATCCTACAGAAATGAATTTCCTGATTGTATAGGAACCACTTTCTCTCAAAAAATACCTACTCTGCATCATTTTGATATCCGATGTCCTGATCTTCATGCGTTAAACCTTATCAAAACCGGTCATAAAGCTGTTTTGATTGCATCAGCAAAACCCAACATTTCTTTTTGTGAAAATAATCAGCAATTAGCTTATGATGTTAATGTTAAAGGGACGCTCGATCTTGCCCGTCAGGCTGAAGATCTAGGGTTACCAATAATTTTTTTGTCAACAGATTATGTATTTGAAGGAACTGCTGCACCATATAAAGATAGTGATATTCCCAAACCAACAACCCAATATGGACTTCAAAAGTTGACTGTAGAACAAGAGTTACCTAGTTTAGTCAGTAATTATCTCATTCTACGTCTTAGCAAAGTATATGGCACTCAAAAAAAAGATGGAACATTGCTAGATGAAGTAGCCAAAAATTTTACGTCTAGCTCAGTAATGCGTATGGCAAGTGATCAGCTATTCTGCCCCACACATATTGATGACATAATTGATGTGATTCATGAGCTACAAATAACTAGTTGTGGTAATAAAATCTTAAACTTATGTAACCCTCATGGTATTTCCCGCTACGAAATTGCCATGCTTATGGCGGATGCAATGAATGCAGATAAGAATTTAGTTCATTCTATTTCACTACATGATCTGCCAAGAATGCGATCACGCCCTCTTGATACGCGCATGTCTCCATCTGGTATAGTGGCGCAGATCAAGCCTGAATTCATATCAACACAACAGAGTATACTCCAAGTTGCTAGAGCTTGGTATGATAACCTTGAATAAGAATAATGTATTCCCAGTGCATTGTTAGGGATACAAAGATCCCTTAACAAGTAACGAGCAATACATTAACAGACCACTTCTCTTACTCTAAAAAAGAGATGTAAATCTCTGAACTTGTTGTTAGATGTTGTCATTACATCTGAAAGTATCTTGACAAAATTAGAGTGACTAGAAAGTGATCGCTAAAGCCATTACTCTTTTTATTGCCATGAACATCCATTCTCGTAGGTTATCTTGTCGTCTCTGTGAATCACCAAACCCTATAAAGGTTCTACCTTTGCAGCCTGTTCCAGTTGGTGAGCACTATTCTCAAACTCCGCCTACATCTCAAGAAATGCGTTTCCCCATTGATATTTATCATTGCGATCATTGTGGCGCTGTACAGACCCAAGATGATATTGCAAGTGATTTTTTATGGAATGGATATACCTATTTCTCAGGACAAACACGGGGAATCATAAAACATTTCCAAGACTTCGTAAGTTTTTATAAGGAAACTTACGGGTTTCCTTCCTTATGCCAAGCTTTTGATATTGGAAGCAATGATGGTTCTCTACTTAAGTGTTTTGAAGCAGAGGGCTGTTCCGTCTATGGAATTGATCCATCTGATATAGTGGCTGGTGTTGCTCAAGAGTCAGGAATTCCGACATTTATTGGACTATTTTCAGATGCAGTTATCGCGTCCTTTCCCACTGAATATCAAACAGCGGATATTATAACAGCTTTCAATGTATTTGCTCATTCTCCTGATATGCCTGGGATGATCAGAGGCGTAAAGCAAATGCTGAAGCCTAACGGAATTTTTTGTTTTGAGGTTCAATACTTAGGTGATATCGTCAACAAAAAATTGTTAGGAACAGTGTTTCATGAACACATGATTCACTACTCAGTTACGTCCGCCAAAAATTTCTTGGAAGCCTACGATATGAAGTTAATAAACTTCACAAGAAATCCCATTCAAATGGGATCAATAATCTTTTTTTGTGCTCATCAGTACTCTGACTATCCCACTAACAGCGAAATCAAAAAACTGTTAGATCATGAAAAGTATATGGGCTTAACTGATGGTCATTGGGGTGAAGAATTTTCTACCCATATTTATGAACAAGTCACTCGCATTCAAGAGTACAGAGAAATGTGGACAGCGAATGGTTTTAAAGTTGTTGGGTACGGAGCTGCACGCTCAGGGCCAACTCTAGCTATCCAATTTGGTCTAGAAAATTGTCTTGAGTACGTCTTGGATGATCATCCTTCCAAATGCGGTAAGTTCGGGGTATTTGAATCTATTGCAGTGCATCCTACGCAAAAACTTTACACGGCTAAGCCGGATGTTGTCATTGTCTTGGCATGGATTCACACGAAAAAAATTATCCAAAATAATGTTTCTTATTTGGAATTAGGTGGTCGGTTTATTAGCTTGTGGCCTAATGTAGCTGAAGTAACAATTGAAAACTTGGATAGTTGGCTCAAGATGTTTGACCAGGTAAAACAATGATTAAACTGGGTTTTATAGGCACGGGTTTTGTTGCTCAACAATGCCACTTACCTTCATTTGACAGTGTAGCCAGATGTACAATTGTAGCTGTTTCAGATTTACAATCCGATCTTGCTGATAAAATCGGGCGGCGTTACGAGGTACCAAAAGTTTATTATTCACATCGAGAGTTACTTGAAGATCCCGAAATTGATGCTGTTGTCATCACAGTACCTAGACCCCTAACCAGTGCTTTGTGTTTTGATGCTTTGCAAGCTGGTAAGATGGTTTTCACAGAAAAGCCAGTTTCGTTAAACTATTCTACAGGGTTGAGTCTACTAGAAGTTTCTAGCAAGCTTAATTTACCCGTTCAGGTAGGATATATGAGGCGATATGACTCTGCTGTTTTAAAAGCTGCACAACACCTGAAGGTGCTTAAAGACTCTGAACAGTCGCCAGTATTGGTTCGGGCATATTGCTATATGGGAGATTCTTACTGTAGTCCCTTTGGAGACTTTAAATCCACACAGATGCTCCAAAATACAATCAGTAATTTTGAATCGCGACCTAGCTGGTTAGATAAGAAAACTTCTGCTGTCTATGAATCGTACTTGAATGTGTTTAGTCATATTCTTGACTTAATCAGCATTCTTCTAAATACAAAGTTATCAGTCGTCAAAACGCTCCTAGATTCACAAGGGCAGGGTATTGTACTTTTATCTACCGCAGATGGTGTAGCTATTGAGCTAAGTACAGCAAAATCTTCACTGAACCAATGGATGGAGGGTATTAGTTTTGTTTTTGGAGATCAAATAGTAGATTTATCTCTTAGCCCGGCATTTCTTAAAAATGTGCCAAGCACTCTACAGATTCGTAGAGGTGATACTGATGATATGGTAGAAATAGTTCGTCCAAAGTGGAGTTGGGCGTTTAGGAATCAAGCCGAAAATTTTATCAATCTGTGCCAGAATTGGCCTGATTCGGAAGCAAATCTTGCTGATGCAGTAGAGCAAGTCAGGCTTGTTGAAAGTATATTTTCTTAGTCCTGATAAAGGTGGCAATCTAGTCTAGACTAATCGGTGATAATTAAACTTTTCTTTAGATTGAAATACAAAAATTGATAAAATCTAAGATTTCTCCCCGCACTGTTTTTGTCTCTGGTAATTTTAATGTGCTGCATCCAGGGCACCTGCGACTCTTGAGGTTTGCTAAGGAATGCGGTGATCGCCTAGTGGTGGCCGTACACAGTGATCGCATCGCAGCTAATGCCGCTCATGTGCCTGAGCAATACCGCCTCGAAATGGTCAAAGCCAACAGTTGGGTTGATGAAGCCTTTATCATTGATGAACCCATCACCAAAGTACTGCAACGGTTGCAACCCGCGATCGTGGTAAAAGGGAAAGAACATGAAACTCAATTTAACCCTGAATCAACCGTTCTTCAGACCTATGGCGGGCGACTCCTGTTCGGGTCTGGCGAAGCAACGTTCTCTTCCCTGGATCTCATCCGCAACGAATTCACTCAGACTAATCTGCAAACTATTCATTTACCCCAAGAATTCATGGCTCGTCATGGACTCACCCAAGCAGATATGGTACGACGGGTGGAAAAATTTTCTAATGTAAGAGTCTGTGTAGTTGGAGACTTAATTATTGATGAATACATCACTTGCCAGCCCCTGGGCATGTCTCAGGAAGACCCGACTATTGTAGTCACCCCCATTGACTCCACCCGCTTCGTAGGTGGAGCTGGTATCGTAGCAGCTCATGCCGCTGGCTTGGGAGCCCAGGCACAGTTTGTTTCAGTCACTGGAGTCGATAGTATCCAGAGTTTTGCCCAAGAAGAACTAACATCTTACGGTGTGAAGGCTCATCTCATCAGCGATGACAGTCGTCCCACAACTCTTAAGCAGAGATTTCGTAGTAAGGGCAAAACATTACTGCGAGTGAGCCATTTGCACCAAGGCTCCATCAGTACTCAACTGCAATCTAAAGTTCTGGACCGAGTCGTTGCGGCCCTTAATAAAACCGACGTATTAGTATTCTCCGACTTCAACTACGGTTGTCTGCCCCAACCTCTTGTAGATCAAATCATTCATCATGCCCAAAAACTTGGGGTAATGATAGCAGCCGACAGTCAATCCTCATCCCAAGTGGGAGATATCAGCCGCTTTCAAAGCATGGATTTAATCACTCCTACTGAGAGAGAAGCCCGTCTCAGCACCCGTAACCATGAAGATGGTTTAGTAGTACTAGCAGAGCAGTTACGGCAACAAGCTTACGCCCGCAATATTTTGCTGAAGCTCGGCAGTGAAGGGTTGCTTATTCATGCCGATGCCGATAGTAACCATAGCAGCGATGCAGGAAACTGGTTAACAGATCGAGTTCCAGCCCTCAACAGCTCGCCAAAGGATGTAGCCGGAGCAGGCGACTCCTTGTTGATCGCAAGTGCCCTAACCCTAGTTGCGGGTGGCACCATCTGGGAGTCAGCCTGTCTCGGCTCCTTAGCCGCAGCGATTCAAGTAGGGCGGGTTGGAAATTCTCCTGTACAGAGACAAGAGTTATTCCTAGAGTTAGGATCTATTGTCAATTAAGCTCAAAGCATCCGTACTCTTTGACTAAATACAAACTATCTGATGCTCTTCAACTCCTATATTTTTATTTTTGGATTTCTTCCGGTCACCGTTATCGGATTTCTGATTTCACGCCAGGTTGAGAATAAAAGTCTGACGCTTGGCTGGCTGACACTATGCTCACTTTTCTTCTATGGGTGGTGGAAATGGGAATTTTTGGCACTTATACTTACATCGATCGCCATCAACCTCGCATTTGCAAAGCTTTTACTAGCAGAAGGTAAACCTCAGCGGCTTCGTAAAATCGTAAGGATTCAGGTACTTGAAACGCAGTCACAGCAAGGCTTTCAAAATCGAGGTGAGTTCTAAACTAACAGTTCATTCTCAATAAGTACGCAAGACTAGGGGTTACAGCCTTGTTTATTGAGAATAACAAAATAGCCCGAAATAGCTGAAACCCATACTGAGAAATGCTTACAGCCAAATTCTCATGACCTGAATACTTACGTAAAATCTTCATGATTGTGGGAATTACGTTTAATCTCAGCATACTCGGATTCTTTAAATATGCTGACTTCTTTATTACTAATATAAACGCAATTTGGTAGTGCGTCAAAATGATGTGGGTTTGGTAAAGTAGAGGAATCGTTACCACTGCACTAAAACTATGGAATGTCGGCTCTGCGGTCATCCCAAAACCCACAAACACGGCAAAATGCCCAATGGTCATCAACGCTACTTCTGCCCTCACTGCCAGCAAACCTTTGCCGAGAGTTTTGACACCCTCTACTACTATCGCCATGTTACTCCGGAGCAGATTGAGCAAGTACTTCAAGCCCACAGTGAAGGCACTAGCTTGCGAGGAGTCAGCCGCATCAGCGGATTAGCCTATAACACCGTGGTCAGTATTATTCGTGCCGCCAGTGCTAAAGCTTTGCTGGTTCATAACGACCAAGTGCAGGGCGTGGAAACGGAGGACGTGAGTGCTGATGAGATGTGGTCATTCGTGAAAAAAAAACAAACAATGCTTGCCCGAAGAAGTTGAAGTAGGCGATTGCTGGATTGCGATGAGTTTGGCAGATTCGAGCGGGTTAATCTTGACAGCACGAGTGGGGAAACACACCGATGAACTGATTGAAGAACTGGTGGTGAGCACGGAGGGAAAGACCCATTGCCAGCAATGGAATAGTGACAACTGGGGAGGATATGAGCGGGTACTGCCGCTGGAAATTGAGCACTACATTGGCAAAGACCAAACGCAACGGTTGGAGCGTACCAATGGAATTATCAGGCAGCAGACGGGTAGGTGGCATCGACGACAGAACAAGTTTGGCAAACTGTGGCAGCAGACAAAGGTGACGGTGCGTTTAGTGGTGAGTTATTTCAACTGGATCTGGCAGCACAGTCGCTACAAGAGCACGGCGGCACAACGAGCAGGATTGACTGACCATCGCTGGAGTTGGCAGGATATCCTCTCCTTCCCCACAATAATCTAATGCACTACCCGCAATTTCCATTTCCAACAGAAACCTTGTTCTAAGTAGCTCAGGCAAGAAAGAGTGAACTATGTAACAGAATATTGAGGTTGTCGCAGATTGACATATTCAGTGGAGTGAGCGTTTTGTTGTGCCCGAGCATCAAGTCCAAAAATGACCTCACAAGCCAACTCCTTCTCTGACTCAAACATCTGACCAACCAACCTGGTTGACTGACAAAACTTAGTCAGGGTCATACTGGTATGTGCGTATGTTGAACTCGATTTGATAGGTGCGACGGTCGTGTTGTTTTCGAGAAGCCATAGCGGGTTCAGGGTCACGAGCCTGGGAAAAACAGACCGTCCTAATGAGCTGCCAACCTTGCTCCAAAGCGGTTTTGATCCAGTCCCAACCGATGCGGAAATAGCTGTTGCCACGAAACCAGTGGGGGTCTACCCGGCGACGGTCTCCGGACTCCACCACCACGACCCCTTGAGCCGTGACATAGAGCGTCGCGACCGCGAGGAGGAACCAGAGGCGAGACAGAGCGCAGACGGAGCGCAGTTCTGATTTCTGGAGATTCCAACCGCTAGATTGGTCATCGAGAAACGCTTCCTCGATATCAAAGCGCAAGCCATATTCGCGGAACGTCTGTAGGTTAGTGGGTTCATCACTGACGATTGCCCAAAACTCACCATTGATGTTGTTGTAGCCAAGGGCAACATGAACCGGTCCGTACCACTCCTGCTTGTGGAGTTTGACGGTGTGTAGACAAAGGGCTTCCCCCCGTTGGAGATGGAAGTCTTTCAATTGCTGCCAGCCTTTACCAGCCCGCCAGAGCCAGGTGTTGCGCTTGAGACGAATGCGATAGTGCCAGCCCAACTCTTGACTGAGCATCTGCATCGCCTTGAGGTGGACAAAGCCTCGGTCGGCCAGCAACACCACCTTCACCCCTTGGGGCAATCGGTTCGCGCCTTGGTAGAGCAGCTCTCGATAGTCGCTGAAAGCGATGGAGGCACTTTTGTGTTCCAATACTCGCCACACCACGGTTAAGGCTCGGCCTCGATGCACCACAGCCAAACGCACCAGGCAATAGTTGTCCCAGTACATTGAGGTGTCTAAGCTCAGATACAAACAGTCCTCATTCCAAGTGGCAAGCGCTGCTTGAATCAGCGGTTTGTACAGCCGATGGACATTGATGCGACTGTTGTGTAGCCAGCGGCTGACCCGACGTTGCTTGCTTTGAGCTTGGTGCCCACGACAAGGCAGGTAGGGTAGCCAGCGGGTTAGGTTGACTTCACCGCGCTGAATCAAGGCGGCTACCATCCACACACAGGTGGTCAGATGCGCCCGATGTGCCCAGGACACCGATTGACTCAGCCAAGGGGCTAAGGCATCGTAGAGGGGGGAGTTTTTTTCACAGCGTTCGTTGTTTTGAGTGGTATCTAAGCTTAGAACGCTGGCTCCCCTGTTATGACCTCGACCCCTGAAAAACCCTCTCAGTCAAGACTTCGACTTCTACCTCTCAACTTTTGTCAGTCAACCAGCTCATTCTCTCAAATAATACGCTGAATATGTCAAATTCTTTACGATCTCGTATAACCCAAATACATGATGCTTTGCGTTATACAAAAGTATATAATGCGTTACGTTCCACCAAAAAAAATATTAGATCTCACGCAAACAAAATACATAAAATATTGAGATTCACAAGTAAAAAGCACTGTTCAAGTACACCTTTAGCAGTGTATGATCTTCGTTGTTCACCTGTGAGCTATGACTTTGCATGCTTTTTGTATGAAGCAGACTGCTTTTTCAAAGAAAAAGGATATAATCAGTTTCACGTTATCATTGTCTCAATCATTGATGAACCTCAACCATGGGAAGAAAAACTAGACTACCTCAAGGTTATCGGTGATTATCAAAAAAGGCAGCGAATCTCTAATATCTTAGTGCCGTTAGGATTGTTATATCAGGCTTGCGCATCAACTAGCCTGATCAACGATCCAAATCTGATTATTGAAATCAGCCAAAAACGTCATAATATATATCCAGAAAATTATGGCGGGTTGTTTTTGCTAACCATGGACTATAATAAAGTCTATGATTATGAGCGCAAAAAAACAAATTTCTCTGGTTTCAAAGCATCTACTCTTGATTTAGAGAAAGTCAATTTTTGGCTTTCAAGTCAGGCAGTAAATCGTCCATTTGTAACCTTCACTATCCGTCACTATCAATATCAAAAAGAAAGGAATTCTAACATTCCAGCATACATTGAATTTAGTCAACATTTAAAAACCTTAGGAATTTCCAGCGTTTTTATTCCAGATGCTGAAGATATATCCTACCTTGAGCAAATATGCAGCTATCCCATCTTCTTTGCTGGTGCATTTAACTTATACCAACGCCAAGCAATTTATGAGTTGGCTATGACTAATATTTTTAACTCTAATGGTTGCCATGTTCTTTGTGCTCTTAATCAATCATGTTCATATATCATGTCGGGCATTGTTAATAAGTATTGGTCAAAAGAAGCGCATGAAGCGAGAGGTCTAAAATATGATGCTCAGCCTTTCTGTGAAAATAGAGGAGTCTGGGAGTGGGAATCTGAAACATTCGCATCACTCAAAAAGTCTTTTGATCTTCTCTTAAAGAAAAATCCTGATTGGTTAGCGAGTGAAAAGTGAGTAAATCCTTCCATCGAGCCATTAATGTCTAATGTCATAATTTCTAATCAATGAATTTTTCCGTACATTTTCAACGTAACTTTGAGTTTATTGTCAGCATGAGTTCTCTAAAAATCGTCCATGTTATAACAGGTTTAAATGTAGGTGGCGCAGAAATGATGCTATATAAGCTTTTATCTCATCAAGATAAAGAGCAATTTGAATCTGTAGTAATCTCTTTAATAGATAGAGGGGAATTGGGTGATCGCATTGCAGCCCTAAATATACCAATTTATTGTTTAGGATTAAAATCTAATACATTTTCTATTGTGATGGTTTATGAATTATGGCAAACAATTAAGAAAATCAATCCTGATGTTATCCAAGGTTGGATGTATCATGGTAATTTGATAGCACTATTTATAAAGCTTTTAAGGTATCCAAAAGTGCCTGTTGTATGGAATGTGCAAAGTTCTTTATACTCTTTAAAATATGAGAAAATCACGACTGCTTTAGTTATTCAACTGGGTAGAATACTGGATTTTCATGTTAACAGCACGATTTACGTCTCTGAAATTGCTAAAGCGCAACACCATGAATTTGGTTTTGATAATCAAAAAAGTATTGTAATACCGAATGGATTTAATGTAAATAGTTTTCAGCCTTCTCTGCAATCATATAAAGAAGTTAGGCATGAACTTGGACTAAATCACGACTGTCTAATTATAGGGCTAATAGCCCGTTTTCATCCTCAAAAAGATCATGTAACTTTCTTAAAATCTGCTCATTTATTACTTCAAGAAAAAACTGACACGAATATTGCTTTTTTATTATGTGGAACAAATATTGACAATAACAATTTAGTTCTAATAAATATAATCCGAGAGCTTGAGCTAGTAAAAAATGTTTATCTTCTAGGAGAACGTCAAGATATTCCTCGTTTGACAGCAGCATTAGACATTGCAACACTCTCTTCTGCTTACGGAGAAGCCTGTCCAAATGTAATTGGAGAAGCAATGTCCTGTGCTGTTCCTTGCGTCGTAACCGATATCGGTGATTCAGCCTGGCTAGTTGGAGAAACAGGGAAAGTTGTTCCACCTTCTAATCCAGAAGCTTTAGCTGACGCATGGAGAGAATTAATTAACCTGAAAGATGGCAGAAGAAATCTAGGTCAAAAAGCTAGGCAAAAAATAGTCAATAACTTAGCTATTGATGTGATAGTTTCTCAGTACGAAAAACTGTATCATCAAATAACTAATATGCAAGGGTAAAAAAGTAAAATAGCTGATTGACGGACAAAAGATTCAGTCAGGGGAGTAAGAAAAAGAGCAAAACTGGAATTCAAGGCGATAAGAGCGTTGCCGATGCTGAGGACGAGAAGCCATAGCCGGTTCAGGGTCAGAATTAGAAAAGAAAGCAACAAGCCGAATCAAGCGCCAGCCCTCAAGGAGAGCAGTACGAATCCACTCAAGACCGATACGAAAATAGCTATTGCCGCGAAACCAATGGGGGTCAACCCAGCGACGCTTGCCCGATTGGACAACCTCAAGACCCTGAGCTGAGACATAGAGAGTCGCCAGAGCCAGAATGAAGCAGAGACGGGAAAGAACACAAACTGAGCGAAGTTGGGAAGATTGGAGGTGCCAACCCCCAGACTGGTCATCGAGAAACGCCTCCTCGATATCAAACCGGAGACCATACTCAGCAAAAGTCTGGAGGTGGGTCGGTTCATCACTGACAACCGCCCAAAACTCGCCATTGACATTGTTGCGACCGANAATGACATGAACCGGACCATACCATTCACCTTTGTGAAGTTTGACGTTGTGCCAGCAGAGGGCTTCACCGGGTTTGAGATGAAACGCTTTTGGTTGGCTCCAGCCCTTGGCAGAGTGCCAAACCCAGGTATTGCTTTTGATGCGGATGCGATAATGCCAGCCGAAGGTGCGCACCAGCGTCATAGTCTCCGTCTGCACAAAGCCCCGGTCAGCCAGCAGCACCACCTTACACCCCTTGCGGTAGGAGTCGAGCGACATCTTGGAGCAGTTCTCGGTAGGTGTTGGCGGCAACCGAGGCACTGGGATGAGCCAACACACGCCAGCCTAGGGGTAAAGCACGACCGCGATGCACCACAGCCACCCGAATCAGACAATACTCATCCCAAAATAGTGAGGTGTCTAAGCTCAGGTACATCACCTCATCCTGCCAATCGGCTAAGGCGGCTTTGATGATGGGTTTGTAGAGTCGATGAATATTGATGCGGCTATTGCCCAGCCAGCGTCGGACTCGCCGCTGTTTACTTTGGGCAAACAATCCTCGACAGGGCAGATACGGCAGCCATTTCGTGAGGTTGACTGCTCCGGTTTGGATGACGGCGATGACCATCCAGATGCAGGTAGTCAGGTGGCTCAGATGCGCCCAGGGGATGTCTTGACCCAACCAGGTTTTCAGGGCATTGTAAATTTGGGAGTTTTTTTCACAGTTCTCCAGAGTTTTGTTGTGGTAACTCAATTCTAGAGGACTGACTCCCATTTCTTAATTCTCTGTATTTCAGTCAGGGCAACCTCTTTAGCTATCCCTACCACTTCTTTTGTCAGTCAATCAGGTCGAGAAGAAGCGAGAAGAGATTATCAAGTATATAGAGGAAAGGAAGCAGGGTGAACGCAAAAATCAATAAGAACCACCTTATTGAGAATAAGTAGCTCAGGCAAGAAAGAGTGAACTATGTAACAGAATATTGAGGTTGTCGCAGATTGACATATTCAGTGGAGTGAGCGTTTTGTTGTGCCCGAGCATCAAGTCCAAAAATGACCTCACAAGCCAACTCCTTCTCTGACTCAAACATCTGACCAACCAACTCATCTCGCTTGAGATGCTGCCACTCCAACTCAATAGGATTCATCTCTGAACAGTAGGGGGGCAGGAAGAAAAGATAAAGCCCCTGAGCTTGCCAAGTAGCAATCTGGGCTTGAACAAGCTTGCTGGTATGAATGGAGCCGTTGTCCAGCACAATGACCCTTATCCGTCCGGTTTTCGAGAGGATGTCAGCGGCACTCTGGGCTTGCTGGTTCATCAAGGCGATGAAGTCATCGCTCTTAAAGCTGCCTAAAACCAGAGAGTAGATGAAGGTGACCAATGGCTGCCACAAACCGATGATGCTGAGCCTCTTGCCTCGCTTGCGAGTCTGCTCCTGTCGTTTTTGCTCACCTCGGAAGTAATAGCTGTAACTGGCGGCACTCCATAAACAACTGCCGGATTCGTCGCCGTAGAGCAAGTCAATCTCCCCTGCTGCCGCAGAGAGTTCGAGCATCTCTAAGTCTGCTTGCTTAATCGCCCGCGTTGCTGGGTCTTGGCGCTCTCGGTGACTCTGACGTGTCCGCTTCCATATCACCCCCTTTTTTTGAGCACCTGACGCAGATGGTCTGGGCTCAAGCTAATGCCTCTGTATCGTTTGAGTTTCTTGGCTAACTGTACGCTGTTATAGGTTCGCTTTTCTTCACGCAAACAGGTTTCTAGGTACACCATGTCGGCTTCTGTCCAGGTGCTCTTTTTTCCTCTTCCTGGTGCATCCCAGAGTCCGCCTAAGCCCTTTTCCTGCCAACGTTTGAACGTTTTCCTCACTGTCCCTACATTCCAGTGCAAGTGTTGGGCTATCTTTTCGACGTACCATCCTTGATGGCTGAGTCTCAGAGCTTCTGCACGGTCTTTGACTCTCTGTATTACTGTGGTTGCTTTCCTTAGCTCCCACAGGGTTCTTTCTTCCTCTGGGCTTAGAAATACTCTCATCCTTGCTCCCATAAGTACACCTGTTCTTTGTACTCACTCTTTACATCTCTCAATCTACCTCTCTTTTTCTACCCTGGCCTACTTAGTAAGTATATTTATGTCAATACATTGGCTCTATTGACATAGGCGAGAACGATAAAATAGGACTTCTCATTATATTCATGTCGCTCGAAAGCCAATGCACACTTTGGACACAATTTTCTTGCGCTTACCCTGGAGATGCACCTTTTTTTTGCGTACTAAGCTAAATGATAGATAATGAATCTGAAAATATTTTTTTAGGCATCCATACCAGTAATGTTCTATTTTTCCCATAAGTTCATTCAAATGTGTTCCGTTGTTATGGTTGCTGCTCTGGCCTTGCTGGTTTGGTCTTGCGCCTTACCCGCTCAAGCCAATGCTAACTTTGAGCGACAGGTGCTAGAGGTGATTCAACAGCATCCAGAAGCCATCATGGAATCTGTCCAAAACTACAAACGCCAACAACGTGAGCAAATCCAAGCCACCCAAGAAGCCTTTGCTCAAGACTTGATTACTCAACCCGATGGAATTGTTGGCTCTTCACCGCGCACAGGTGATCTCGAAAATCGGGCGATCTTATTAGAATTTTCTGATTTTCAATGTCCATTTTGTGCCAAAGCCCATGACACGATTAAAACGTTTGTGGCGCAGCATTCGGATCAAGTGACGTTGGTGTATAAACATCTGCCATTGGCTTCGATTCACTCCCAAGCAATCCCGGCAGCAAAAGCAGCTTATGCCGCCCAACAACAGGGTCAATTTTGGGAATTTCATGATGCTTTATTCCAAAATCAAGACCAACTCGGGGAGGAATTTTATCTGAAAACAGCACGTCAACTACATTTGAATCTAGAACAGTTTGAGCGCGATCGCGCCAATGCTATGGAAATTATCTCAGAAGACACAAATCTGGCGACTCAAATGAAGATTAATGGCACACCATTTTTTATGTTTCAAGGTCAAGTGTTTTCTGGTGCTGTTCCGATTGAGAAGTTTGAAAACCTGCTATAACCCGCTTCTGTCACTCTGGGAGATTTTGACGAACTTGCGCTATCACAGCCAAGAAAAGAATCGGTATTTGAACCCGATCTGACAAAAGAGGGCTATAGCAATCTGACATGATTTTTGAACAGAAAGATGACTGAAAGCCTTGCCTAACAACAATAGTTATTTTACGAATCAAGCAGGATTACTATATACCTATAATCGAATTAAGTTGTCCTGCTTGATTCGATTTTTTTGCAATAAAAATTATTATCATCAAAAGATTGGATTTATGTATATTAGCGTTTAGGCAAGGATTTCAGGCTATATAAGTTTAAAGGTAAGGATTCAGGTGGGGGGGGGTTGACAAATCAGAAAAAACAGCTAGGTTAGCACAATGAAGCCCATCGAGATTCCCCCAGCCGTCGAACGAGAGCAACTGAGACAAGCATCATCAGAGGTGCTGGTGGAACTGGTGTTGCGGCAACAAGAGATTATTCAGCAACTAGTCTGGGAAATAGAGCGGCTCAAGAACAACGCCAACAGCGATAGCGAGAGTTCATCGAAACCCCCATCAAGCGACATCCACAAACGCTCAGAACACCAACCCCCAGAAAAAGAGCCACCAAGCCAAGGAAAGCGTAAACCCGGTGGGCAACCCGGTCATCAGGGAAAAACTCGCAAAGGGTTTGGCAGAATAGACCGCTACGAAATGGTGCGAGCACAAGTGTGTGGGTACTGTGGGAGCCAAGAGTTGAGCCCAGTCCCCCGAAAAACGCGCCGCCATGAAGTAGCCGAGTTAATCCAACCCGCCATAGAAGTAGTGGAGTATGAGCAGCAGTGCTGCTGTTGTAGCCGATGTGGACAGGAAACATGGGGAGAGTTACCGCCGCCAGTGCTGGGAGGTCAAAGCTTAGGAGCCGGACTGCAATCCCTGTTGGTGTGGTTGGGGAACTACGCTCACATGAGCTATGAAAAGCAGCAGGAATTCCTAGAGGAACTGGGGAATATCACCGTGGGAGTAGGGACATTACAAGCGACCAACGAAAGGGCATCCCAAAGCGTTAAGCCGACAGTAGAGGAACTGGGAAACTGGGTGAAATACCAAGACTACGCCCAAGTGGATGAAACACCATGGCTAGTCAAGGGAGTGAAAGAGTGGATGTGGGTAGTGTGCGGGGTGGGTTTTTGCCTCTTCCACGCCGCTGATACTCGTTCAAGGGCGGAATTAGAGACCCTATTAGGTCGAAGCTTTGATGGTGTACTCGTCTCTGATGACTTCAGTGTGTACAACGGTTATGAGGTGAAAGCCCAGCAGAAGTGCTTGGCTCATCTAAGGCGGCACTTCAAGAAAGTCTGCAAGCTCAGGCATGGAAAAATCCAGAGTTGGCGAAGGCATTCCTGGATTTGATTGACACAGCCTTTGAGCAGCATCGTCAGTGGCGTGAAACCGAGGATGGGGCTGCCTATCATCAATGGGCGGCGGGCTTTATCTATGAGGTGAAGGCGGCTGTGGAGCATTGGCTCCCCCTGGCTGGGCATGAGGCGGGCTTGTTATTGCGCTCTCTACGCGATAAGGCAAATCAGTGGTGGTATTTCCTGTCCCCATCCAGAAATTCCCCCGGATAATAATCGTGCGGAACGCTCGTTGCGGTTGGCTGTAACCAAGCGTAAGGTTTGTGGTGGCTCGCGTTCGATGGTAGGTTTTGCCCAGACGGCAAGGTTAACTGAGTGTGATTCAGACTTGTCGGACTCAAGGGCGTTCGGTGTTGAGTTTCTTGAAACAAGCTTTGATGGCGACGGCTTCTCCTGAGCAAGTCTCCATGCCTTCCCTCATCCCTGCTACCTGAATCCTTACGATCTTCTAAGCTGTATTTTGACCAAATGTACACAAATTTGTTTTTTTAGAATCCTTCTGACTTGACTAGAACTCAATTCAATTCCAGTCTCTTGCTCTAAATGCTTTGCTAATCTCTCTGCTGTTCACCTTCCATATTCATACCCAAATTCTTTCGGTTCTTTATCGATTGATTTCTATCAATAATTCCTATATACTCAGGTGTAGCTTTATGGAAATTCCCTTTCATTC